>NZ_JBEZBX010000015.1:0-216344 GCF_040647275.1 Lentzea sp. NPDC042327 | reverse complement strand
GTCTAGCTACTCAAAGGAATACTCCTGACGAGGAGTATTCATATTACTGGCTGTGTTATCGGCACGCTGTTGAGTTCTCAAAGAACACGCGCTCATCATCACGGTCCGCCGCACGGCGACTCGATCCGAGGCTGTGTCGTACATAAGCTTGTTGTTGAAACTTCCGACGCCCTTGGCCTCTGAGCTCAGACGAGCTACCGGCTGGGTCTTCGTCGTTTCTCGGTCACCCACTCTACCACAGTCCGTGGAAGCTTGGTTCGTGACCCTCGTCGCGCTCCGTTCCGGTGTTCCCGGCCCGTTCCGCGCTGACATGGAGAAAGTTACACGCACGCCAACTCGGGGTCAAATCGGGGGCAAACCGTTCACCCGCGGTGGTGAAACCGCAGGTCAACAGCCCCGTACAGGACCCACGAACACGCTATCGCAGCCCCGATCCCCTGCACACTGTGACCGCGATCACGTTCAGAAAGATCGAAGGCCGCCCGCCCCGTGCGGGGCAGACGGCCTTCGGACAGCTGTAGACCCAGGTCAGAGCGCTACCCGCACGCCGGCGTTGTTGCGCTTCCCCCGGCGGAGGACCAGCCACTCACCGTGGAGCAGGTCCGACGACGACGGCTTCCACTCCTCGTCGGTCACCTTCGCGTTGTTCACGTAGGCACCGCCCTCGTTCACCGTGCGCCGCGCGGCTCCCCTGCTGTCCGCCAGCCCACCGGCGATCAGCAGGTCGACGATCGTGGGCTCGTCCGCGAGCCGGACGTCACCGGTCGGCGCCTCCGCCAGGGCGGCCTTCAGCACCGACTCGTCCAGGTCCCGCAGCTCGCCCCGGCCGAACAGCGCCTGAGAGGCCAGCTGCACCTGCTCCGTCGCGCGCTTGCCGTGCACCAGGTCGGTGAACTCCTGCGCGAGCCGCTTCTGCGCCGAGCGCAGGTGCGGCTTCTCCGCCGTCTCCCGCTCCAGCTCGCCGAGCTCCTCGCGGGAGAGGAACGTGAAGAGCCGCAGGTAGCGGAGCACGTCGGCGTCACCGACGTTGACGAAGTACTGGTACCAGGCGTACGGCGAGGTCATCTCCGGGTCGAGCCACACGTTGCCGCCGCCGGTGGACTTGCCGAACTTGCGGCCCTCGGCGTCGGTGACCAGCGGTGCGGTCAGCGCGTGCACGTGCTTGCCCTCGACCCGGCGGATCAGGTCGACGCCGCCGACGATGTTGCCCCACTGGTCGGAGCCGCCGATCTGCAGCGAGGTGCCGTACTTGCGGTGCAGCTCCAGGTAGTCGTTCGACTGCAGCAGCAGGTAGCTGAACTCGGTGTACGACATGCCGTCCGACTCGAGCCGGCGCTTCACCGTCTCCCGCGACAGCATGACGTTGACCGAGAAGTGCTTGCCCACGTCGCGCAGGAACTCCAGCGCGGTGACCTGGCCGGTCCAGTTGAGGTTGTTCTCGACGACGGCGCCCGTGGCCGAGGAGTCGAACTCAACGAACCGCTCCAGCTGGCCGCGGATCCGGTCGGCCCACTCGGCGACGGTGTCGAGCGAGTTCAGCGTGCGCTCGCCGGTGTCGCGCGGGTCGCCGATCATGCCCGTGGCACCGCCGGCCAGCACGATGGGCCGGTTGCCCGCCCGCTGGAACCGCGACAGCATCAGCAGCGGCACGAGGTTGCCCGCGTGCAGCGACGGCGCCGTCGGGTCGAAACCGCAATAGAGGGTGAGCGGGCCGGCGGCCAGGTCCTTCCGGAGTGCGTCGAGGTCGGTGGACGTCGCGATCAGGCCGCGCCAGGACAGTTCGTCAAGGATGTGCTCGCTCACGCGTCTCATTGTCGCCTACCTGGTCCAACGTGTTTCGACCCGGTACGCGGACGGGTACGCCAGCGCCATGACGGACCCACGTGATGCGGAGTTACGGCGGCCCACCGAGCGCTTGCCGCGCGTGAACGAGCGGGTGAACGAGCCGGTCGTCGAGGAAGTGGTCGAGCGCCGCGACGACACGTACCGCAAGGTGCGCACCGTGCACAGCGTCTGCGCGGTCATCGACGTCGTGTGCTGGGTGTTCGCCATCGTGCTTCTGGTGCACATCTTCCTGGTGATCGCCGATGCCAACGCGACCAACGGGTTCTTCCAGTTCGTCGCGGGCTGGGCGGACGGGATCACCCTGGGCCTGGAGGGCCTGTTCACGCCGGACAGCCCCAAGGTGGCGGTGCTGTTCAACGAGGGCCTGGCCGCGGTGCTCTGGCTGCTCATCGGCACGCTGCTGACGAGCCTGATCACCCGGTTGGCGCTGCCGGTGGACCACCGCAGGGCCTGGTACCGCAGGACCACGGTGCGGCCGTAGCCGACGGCGGCGGGGTGGCCGAGCGCGTCACCCCGCCCGTCCCGTTCTCACCGGACGGGTCAGCTCGACTCCGGTGCCGGGTTCGCGCGCCGTTTCCCGCCGCGCTTGTAGGTCGACACGGACGGGGAGTCGATCCAGAACCGCCACGGCACGTCCATCGCCACGGCGACACCCACGCGCGGTCCGGAGTGCACGGTCGTCACCGGGTCGCCCGCGTACAACCGCACCGGCGAGTCAGCAGACGTCAGGTCGAGGCCGTTGGAGCCGCGGTCCAGCCCGAGGACCTTGCACAGCCGTGCGGGTCCCTTGGCCAGTTCCGCCGCGGAACGCGAGGCCGGGCGGCGGGAGAACGCGATGTCCTCGCCCTCGACGACCTCTCCCGCGCGCAAGAGCACCGCACCGGGCACGCCGTCGGTCAGCGACACGACGTTGGCGCAGAAGTGCATGCCGTAGACGAAGTACACGTACAGATGGCCGGCCGGGCCGAACATGACCTCGTTGCGGGGCGTCTTGCCGCGGTAGCAGTGCGACGCCGGGTCGTCGCCGCCCCGGTACGCCTCCACCTCGACGATGCGCACGCGCACGCCGCCGGTCTCCAGGAAGGACCCCAGGAGGAGCCGGGACGCGTCGACCGGGTCGACCGCCAGCTCCTCCCGGGTGAGCAGCCTAGAACTCACGGGCCGCCGATGCCTTGGCCATCAACGCGTCCAGCTGTTCGCGGACCCGCGGGGGTGCCGTGCCGCCGTGGGCGTTGCGGGACGCGATCGAGCCCTCGACCGTGAGCACCGAACGGACCGAAGGCGTCAACGCGGGCGAGATCGCCGCGAACTCCTCGTCGGTGAGGTCCTCCAGGCCCACGCCACGGGACTCCGCCGCGCGCACGCACGCACCCGCGGCCTCGTGCGCCACGCGGAACGGGACGCCTTCGCGCACCAGCCACTCCGCGATGTCCGTGGCGAGCGTGAACCCGGCCGGCGCGAGCGAGGCCATCCGGTCGACGTCGAACTTGAGCGTCGCGACCATGCCCGCGAACGCCGGGAGCAGCAGTTCGAGCTGTTCGACCGAGTCGAACAGCGGCTCCTTGTCCTCCTGGAGGTCGCGGTTGTACGCGAGCGGCTGGGCCTTCAGCGTCGCCAGCAGCCCGGTGAGGTTGCCGATCAGCCGGCCCGACTTGCCGCGCGCCAGCTCGGCGACGTCCGGGTTCTTCTTCTGCGGCATGATCGACGAGCCGGTCGACCACGCGTCGTCGAGCACGGCGAACCGGAACTCGGCGGTGGTCCAGATGATGACCTCTTCCGCGATCCGCGACAGGTTCACGCTCACCATGGCGAGCACGAACGCGATCTCGGCGGCGAAGTCGCGTGCGGCGGTGCCGTCGATGGAGTTCTCGACCGGTGCGGAGAAGCCCAGGTCGGCGGCCACCTTCGCGGGGTCCAGGCCCAGCGAGGAGCCGGCCAGCGCACCGGAGCCGTACGGCGAGAACGCCGCGCGCTTGTCCCAGTCGTGCAGGCGGTCGACGTCGCGCAGCAACGAGTGCGCGTGCGCCAGCAGGTGGTGCGAGAGCAGCACGGGCTGCGCGGACTGCAGGTGGGTGCGGCCCGGCATGACGGCACCGAAGTGCGTCTCGGCCTGTCCCGCCAGCGCGTCCACGACGTCCAGCACGCCCGCGGCGACCCGGCGGGCGGCGTCGCGCAGCCACATCCGGAACAGCGTCGCCACCTGGTCGTTGCGGGACCGGCCCGCGCGCAGCTTGCCGCCCAGCTCGGCGCCCGCGCGGTCGATCAGGCCGCGCTCCAGGGCCGTGTGGACGTCCTCGTCCTCCAGCACCGGCGTGAACGCGCCCGACTCGACGTCGGCCAGCAGCTCGTCCAGCGCCTTGTGCATGCCGGCGAGCTCGTCGTCGGTGAGCAGGCCCGCCGCGTGCAGCACACGGGCGTGCGCACGCGAGCCGGCGATGTCGTACGGCGCCAGCCGCCAGTCGAAGTGCGTCGACAGCGACAGGCGGGCCATCGCCTCGGCCGGTCCCGACTCGAACCGGCCACCCCACAAGGAACTCATTGCACGCAACTTTCAGCTAGCGAAGTCGTAGAGGGATTCTTCCGAACGGGCGACGATGCCCACCACGCGCCCCTCGGACAGCGTGATGTCGACCTCGCCGGAGCCACCGCGGATCGCCGTCCGCGCCACCCGCAGCGCCACCGAACCGAGGCTGGACCGCACCACGCCGGCGCGGAAGTTCAGCTCCCGCACGGCCTCGGGCACGGTCAGCGTCTCGCCGTCCACCGCGACCGGCACGCCCTCGTCGAACGTCACGACGGCGTGCACCGGGTGGTCATTCATCGCCGTTGACCGAGGCCAGCGCGGTGAGCCGCTCGGCCAGCTCCGCGCCGGTCATCGGCTCGCGGGCCACGACCAGGATCGTGTCGTCGCCGGCGATCGTGCCGACGACCTCGTGCAGCGCGGCCCGGTCGAGCGAGCTGGCCAGGAACTGCGCGGCACCGGGCGGGGTGCGCAGCACCGCGAGGTTGCCCGACGAGTCGGCCGACACCAGCCACTCGCTGAGCAGCCGCACCAGCCGGGTGGTGCCGCCCTGCACGCCGCGCACCGGGCTGCCGTCCTCCGGGATCACGTAGACCGGCGCACCGCCGTCGGGTCCGCGCAGCTTGACCGCGCCGAGCTCGTCGAGGTCGCGCGACAGCGTGGCCTGCGTGACCTCGATGCCTTCCGCGGCCAGCAGCTTCGCGAGCTCGGACTGGCTGCGGACGGCCTGCTGGCTGACGATCTCGACGATGCGGCCCTGCCGGGCGGTGCGGGTCATGACGACTGCTCCAGCAACCACACGAGCAGCGCCTTCTGGGCGTGCAGCCGGTTCTCCGCCTCCTGCCACACCAGCGACTGCGGGCCGTCGAGCACCTCGTCGGTGATCTCCCAGCCGCGGTGCGCGGGCAGGCAGTGCAGCACCGTCGAGTCCGGCTTGCCGGTCGCGGCCAGCAGGTCGGCGTTCACCTGGTACGGCCGGAACGGGCCGACGCGGTCCTTGCCGTCGTTCTCCTGGCCCATGGACGTCCACGTGTCGGTGACCAGCACGTCGGAGCCGTCGACCGACTCGCGCGGGTCGCTGATCAGCGCCACCGAGCCGCCGGTCTCGGCCGCCCGCTTCTTGGCGTCCTCCAGGAACTGCGGGTTCGGCACGAACCCGGCCGGTGCGCCGATGCGGACGTGCATCCCGGCTGTGGCGCCGCCCAGCAGCAGCGAGTGCGCCATGTTGTTGGCGCCGTCACCGAGGTACGTCAGCGTGAGGCCGGCCAGCGTGCCGTAACGGCGGCGGATCGTCTGGAGGTCGGCGAGCACCTGGCACGGGTGGAACTCGTCGGTCAGCGCGTTGACCACGGGAACCCGCGACACGGAGGCCATCGCCTCCATGCGGGCCTGGGCGAACGTCCGCCACACCACGGCGTCGACGTACCCGGACAGGATCCGCGAGGTGTCCTCGATGGTCTCCTCGCGGCCGAGCTGCATGGAGCGGCCGTCGATGATCACCGGGTTGCCGCCGAGCTGGGCGATGCCGACCTCGAACGACAGCCGGGTGCGGGTCGAGTTCTTCTCGAAGATCACGGCTACTGACTTCGGGCCCGCCAGCGGCTTCGCGGTGAACCGGTCGGCCTTGTAGGTGTCAGCGAGGTCGAGGACGGCGGCCTGCTCGGCGGTCGTCAGGTCGTCGTCGCGGAGGAAGTGCCGCAGAGTCACGCCTGCTCCTCGAAGAAGGTCGGCAGCGCGGCCACGAACGACTGCGCGTCGGATTCGTCCAGCACCAGCGGCGGGGCGAGCCGCAGCACGTCGGGCTGGATGGGGTTGATGAGGTAACCGGCCTTCTGCGCGGCCGCCGCGGCCTTCGCCGAGACCGCCTCGCGCAGCGTGATGCCGAGCAGCAGACCGGCTCCCCGGACCCCGGTGATCGCGGGATGGTGCAACGCCTCGACACCGGTGGCGATCTCCTTGCCCACCGCGGAGACGTGCTCCAGCAGGCCTTCGGAGGCGATCGTGTCGAGCACGGCGAGCCCGGCGGCGCAGCACACCGGGTTGCCGCCGTAGGTCGTGCCGTGGTGGCCGGGCTTGAACAGCTCAGCCGCCGCGCCGAAGCCGATGGTGGCGCCCAGCGGCAGGCCACCGCCGATGCCCTTGGCGAGCGTCAGGACGTCCGGCACGATCCCGGCCTGCTGGAACGCGAACCACGTGCCGAGGCGGCCGATGCCGGTCTGCACCTCGTCGAGGATGAACAGCGCGCCGTGCTCGGCGGTGATCCGGCGGACCTCCTGGAGGTAGCCCGCCGGAGCGACGACGACGCCCTGCTCGCCCTGGATCGGCTCGACGATGAACGCCGCCGTGTCGTCGTCGATCGCGGCTTCGAGTGCGGCCACGTCACCGAACGGGACGTGCTCGACGCCGGGGACGAGCGGTGCGAACGGCGCGCGCTTGGGTTCCTGGCCGGTGAGCGTCAGCGCGCCCATCGTGCGGCCGTGGAACCCGCCGACGGTCGAGACGACCTTCGTGCGGCCGGTGAGGCGGGCCATCTTCAGCGCCGCCTCGTTGGCCTCGGCGCCGGAGTTGCAGAAGAAGACCTTGCCGGGCTCGCCCGCGATGTCGAGCAGGCGCTCGGCCAGCTTCAGGGCGGGCTCGTTGACGTACAGGTTGCCGGTGTGGCCGAGCTTCGCGATCTGCGTCGAGACCGCCTCGACGATCGCCGGGTGCGCGTGGCCGAGCGCGTTGACGGCGAGACCCGTCAGCAGGTCGACGTAGCGGTTGCCGTCGGCGTCCCAGACGTGCGCGCCCTCACCGCGTTCGAGCTGCAGCGACGGTGTGCCGTAGTTGTCCATCATGGACTGTTGCCAACGCGTGGTCACTTGTCCCCCAACACCATGGTTCCGACACCTTCGGAGGTGAAGACTTCGAGCAGAACGCTGTGGGCCAGCCGGCCGTCGATCACGTGCGCCTGCGGGACGCCGCCGCGCACCGCGCGCAGGCAGGCCTCCATCTTCGGGATCATGCCGCTGTCCAGGCCCGGCAGAATCCGCTCCAGCTCGGAGGCGCGGACCTGGTTCAGCAGCGACGAGCGGTCCGGCCAGTTCGCGTACAGACCTTCGACGTCCGTGAGCACGACGAGCTTCTCGGCGCCGAGAGCGACCGCGAGAGCGCCGGCCGCCGTGTCCGCGTTGACGTTGTGCGGCACGCCGTGGACGTCCGGCGCCACCGACGACACGACCGGGATGCGGCCCGCGCGCACGATGTCGAGCACCGCGTCCGGGTTGACCTTGGTGATGTCGCCGACGAGGCCGATGTCGACCTCCTCGCCGTCCACGAGTGCGCCGCGGCGGGTGGCGGTGAACAGGTGCGCGTCCTCGCCGGAGATGCCGACCGCGTACGGGCCGTGCTGGTTGATCAGGCCGACGAGCTCGCGCCCGACCTGGCCGACGAGCACCATCCGCACGACGTCCATGGCTTCCGGCGTGGTCACGCGCAGGCCGCCGCGGAACTCGCTGTGGATGCCGAGCCGGTCGAGCATCGACTTGATCTGCGGGCCGCCGCCGTGCACGACGACCGGGCGCAGGCCGCACAGCCGCAGGAACACCATGTCCTCGGCGAACGCCTTCTTCAGCTCGTCGTCGACCATGGCGTTGCCGCCGTACTTCACGACCACGAGCGCGCCGCGGAAGCGTTCCAGCCACGGCAGCGCTTCGACCAGAACTGCCGCTTTTTCCTGTGCGTTCACGATGAGTATGCGCTGTTCTCTTCGACGTAGTCGTGGGACAGGTCGGTGGTGAGGATCGTGGCCTCGGCCTCGCCGACGTTGAGGTCGATGACGATCTCGATGTCGCGGCCGGACAGGTCGGCCTCGGACCGGTCGCGGTCACGGGTCCCGTTGCGGTACAGCGACACGCCGTTGATCAGGATCTGCAGCACGTCCGGGTCGATCTGCGCGTCGGCCCGGCCCAGTGCCATCGCGATCCGGCCCCAGTTGGGGTCCGAGCCGAACAGCGCGGTCTTCACCAGGTTGTCCTCGGCGACGGTGCGCCCGACGAGAACGGCCTCGGCCTCGGTGGCGGCCTGCTTCACCGTGATGCTGACCTCCTTGGTCACGCCCTCGGCGTCACCCTGCAGCTGCTTGACCAGGTCGCCCGCGACCTCGGTGAGCAGCGCGAGGAAGTCCTCGTAGGACGGCTCGACGCCCGAGGCGCCGGAGGCGAGCACCAGCACGGTGTCGTTGGTCGAGGTGCCGCCGTCGACGTCGAGGCGGTCGTAAGTCTTGGAGGTGGCCGCGCGCAACGCCCGGTCCAGCTCCTCGCCGGAGATCCTGGCGTCGGTGGTGAGGACCGACAGCATGGTGGCCATGTTCGGGGCGAGCATGCCCGCGCCCTTCACGAACCCGCCGATCGACCAGCCCTGCCCGGAGTCCTTCCACGACTGCTTCGGGCGGCTGTCCGTCGTCATCACGCCGGTGGCGGCGTTGAGACCGGCCTCCTGCGACGACGCGAGCTCCTTCGCGGCCGTCTCGACCCCGGTGAGGACCTTGTCCATCGGCAGCCGCTCACCGATCAGGCCGGTGGAGCACACGGCGACGTCGACCGCGCCCGTGCCGAGCACCTCGGCGACCTTCTCGGCGGTGGCGTGCGTGTCCTGGAAGCCCTCGGGGCCGGTGCACGCGTTGGCGCCGCCGGAGTTGAGCACCACCGCGGTGAGCCGGCGGGACTGGACGACCTGCTGCGACCACAGCACGGGTGCGGCCTTCACCTTGTTGGTGGTGAAGACACCCGCGGCGGCGTCCTGCGGCCCGTCGTTCACGACGAGGGTCAGGTCGAGGGCACCGGACTCCTTGATCCCGGCGGCGACTCCGGCCGCGCGGAAGCCCTGGGGCCCGGTGACGCCCTTGCTGCGGTTCACGGTGCGACTCCAACGGTCGAGAGGCCGGTCGTCTCCGGCAGGCCGAGAGCGAGGTTCATGCACTGGACGGCGGCACCGGCGGTGCCCTTGGCCAGGTTGTCGACGGCCGCCACGACCACGAGGCGGTTCAGGTCCGTGTCGACGGTGACCTGCAGCTGGACGGCGTTGGACCCGAGGACGGCGTTCGTCGTCGGCCACATGCCCTCCGGCAGGAGGTGGACGAACGGCTCGTCGGCGTACGCCTTCTCGTAGGCGGTGCGGACGTCACCGCCGTCGCGCAACGTGGCGGTGCACGTGGCGAGGATGCCGCGCGACATCGGCGCCAGCACCGGCGTGAAGCTGACCTTGACCGGCCGTCCGGCCACGCCGCTCAGGTTCTGGGTGATCTCGGGCGTGTGCCGGTGCGCGCCGCCGACGCCGTACGCGCTCGCGGAGCCCATGACCTCGGAGCCGAGCAGGTTCGTCCTCAGCGACTTGCCGGCACCGGACGTGCCGGACACGGCGACGATGACGACCTCGTCCTCGATGAGGTCCACGGCCGGTGCGAGCGCCAACGACGACACGGTCGGGTAGCAGCCGGGAACGGCGACCCTGCGCGCGTTGACCAGCTTCTCGCGGTGTCCGGGCAGTTCGGGCAGGCCGTAGGGCCACGAGCCCGCGTGCGTGCCGCCGTACCAGCGGGTCCAGTCGCCAGCGTCGGTCAGCCGGTGGTCGGCGCCGCAGTCGATCACGACGGTGTCGTCGCCGAGCTGGGCCGCGAGCTCGGCGGAGTGGCCGTGCGGAAGTGCGAGGAACACCACGTCGTGCCCCCTGAGGGTGTCGACTGTGGTGTCTTGTAGCTGTCGGTCGGCGAGCGGCAGGAGGTGCGGCTGGTGCTTGAGCAGCTGGTCACCGGCGCTGCTGTTGGCCGTGAGCGCACCGATCTCGACGTCCGGGTGGCCCAGCAATAGGCGGAGCAGCTCGCCACCCGCGTACCCGCTGGCGCCCGCGACCGCGATCCTCACTGTCATACGAATGATTATGCACGCCCATGCAAACTCACTCAACTGAAAGTGCACGCGGGGAGCTTTCGTACTCTCCTGGGGCACGCGGGGTCCCCGCGTGTCGGCAAAGCGTGGCCGGGTGGCTGGGGGATTGGGGTCGGGTGGCGCTGGGCGCCACCGGGGCGGTCGGCGAGGATGATCGCCGTGAACGTGAGGCTGCGCGACGGGTTGTGGGCGGGCGGTGCCCTGCTGCTGGCGCTGATGTCGCTCATGACACCGCTCGGCCGGCCCGCCGCGCCGTGGCTGGTGGTCGCCTCCGCCGTGTGGGCCGCGGCGGTGGTGCCGGTCAGTGCTCGCTGGCCGCGAGCGGCGCTGCTGCTCACCACTCCCCTGCACGCGGTCAACAACCTGCTCGCGATCGCGCCCACCTCGCTCGTGGTCTTCCGCGTGGCCAGGACGGTCCCCGCCCGGCAGCTGTGGCTGCTGGTGCCCGCGACCGCGGCGCTGCAGGCCGGGTTCGGCGGGCTGCACTCGTGGCTCAACGGCGACAACGTCACCGAGTACCTGCTCGGCACCGGGTTCTCGGTGGTGTTCCTGCTGGTCTTCCCGGCCGTGGCCGGTGCGCTCGTCGGGCGCCGCAAGCCGTTGACGCAGGTGCTGATGGAGCGCAACGACTACCTGGAGCACGCGCGTGTGCTCACCGCGAGCACCGCCAGGTCCGACACCAGGGCGCACATCGCGAGCGAGATGCACGACGTGCTCAGCCACCGGCTCCGGCAGCTGACCGCGCACGCGGGCGCACTGGAGGCCGCCGCAGCCGAGCAGGCACCGGAGCTGCGCGAGCAGGTGGAGCTGATCCGCAAGACCTCCGCGGTCGCGATGGACGAGCTGCGCGAGATCCTCGGCGTGCTCGGCACGGCCACCGAGACCGGTGAGGACGCCGGAACCCGCGCCGACGTCGAACGGCTCGTGGCGGCGTCGCAGGACGCGGGCGTCTCCGTGCACCTGCGGTGGACGGGCGACGATCTGGCCGATGCCGACGCACGGCTGCGCAGGGCCGTTCATCGGGTCGTGCGTGAAGCACTCACGAACGTGCACAAGCACGCGCCGTCAGCCCAGACCCGCGTGTCGGTGCACGTGGCCGAACGGGTGCGCGTGGAGGTGGTCAACGGCCCGAGCGGCGAACCCCGCGGTGGCGGCACCCGGCGCGGGCTCATCGGCCTGGAGGAGCGGGTCACGCTCATCGGCGGGCAGTTCGACGCGGGCCGGCTCGCGGGCGGGTTCCGGGTGGCGGCCGACTTGCCGGCGCACCCGGTGGTCCAGGAGGAGACGGGCGCGACCGGTGCCGTCGCGGAAGCGCCGCCGCCGGTCACCGCCGACGTCCTCACCGTGCCGCGGGTGGTCGGCAGCGGCTGCCTCGGCGTCCTCGCCGTCGTCCCCGCCGTGGGCACGGTGCTGGTGCTGGTGGTGATCGCGGTGTTCGGCCGCGGCGAGATGACCCGGCAGGAGTTCGACGGCTACCGGGTGGCGGTCACGCACGAGGCCGAGGTGACCGAGACGCACGGCTTCGGCGTGCCCGCCGACGGTCCCGGCTGCTACCGCTACCCCGTGCGCGACGACGACGGGCACGACTTCGAGCTCTGCTTCACCCGGCAGGGCCTGCTGACGACGAAGAGGGAGCTGGCGCGGTGAGGGTCGCGTGGCCGGTGCTGGCGTTCCTGGTCGGTCTGGTGCCGCTGCTCGCACCGCTGGCGCCGGTCCCGCACCCGGCGCTGACCGTCGCGACCGCGCTGTGGGTCGCGGTGCTGGTGTGGCTCGCGCCGCTGCGGCCGGAGTGGGCGCTGCTGCTCACCGCGCCGCTGTTCGCGGTCAACAACCTGTGGGCGCAGGCCGTGACGATGTTCGTGGTCTTCGCCGCGTGCCGGCGCGTCTCCCGGTTCGGCCGGCTGTGGGCGTTGCTGGGGCTCATGACGGTGCTGCAAGGCGGGTTCAGCCTGCTGCAGGAGAGCTACCGGACCACGCCGCCGGCCGAGTCGCTGCTGGCCGCGGCGGTCGGGTCGGTCTTCTTCATCTTCTTCCCCGCGGTGTCGGGGATGCTGCTCGGCCGCCGCAGGCCGATGGTCCGGCTCCTGCGGGAACGCAACGAGTACCTGGAACGAGCGCGCGCGCTCACCGCCGCGTCGGCCCGTTCCGAGGAACGCGCGCACATCGCGGGCGAGATGCACGACATGCTCGGCCACCGGCTCAGCCTGATCTCCATCCACGCCGGCGCGCTGGAGCTGACGACCGCCCGCAGGGCACCGCAGCTGCAGGAGCAGGCCGAGCTGATCCGCACCACGTCGTCGCTCGCGATGGCCGAGCTGCGCGAGATCCTCGGCGTGCTGCGGACCAACCCCGAACCCGAGTCGCTCGACGAGGACACCGGCACCAGGACCGACATCGCGAACCTGGTGGAGAACGCGGCCGCGGCGGGCGTCGCGGTGACCCTCGACTGGTCCGGCGACGACCTGCACGGCGCCGACCCGCGGACCCGGCGCGCGGTGCACCGGGTGGTCGGTGAGGCGCTGAGCAACGTCCGCAAGCACGCGCCGAAGGCCCGCACCAGGGTGCAGGTCGCCGTCCAGGGCGGTCGGGCCAGGATCCAGGTCCTCAACGGACCGACCACCACCGTGCCCGGCAGGGGCACCCGGCGCGGCCTGGCCGGCCTGGAGGAACGGGTCGGGCTGCTCGGCGGCGCGTTCAGCGCGGGACCGCCGCACGAGGGCGGTTTCCGGGTGGCGGCGGACGTGCCGCTGCACCCGGCATCGCAGGCCGACCAGTTCGCCGCCGAGGTGCAGGAGGTGCCGCCGCCGCTCGCGGCCGAGGTGCTGACCGTGCCGCGGGTGCTCGGCGGCGGCTGCCTGGGGTTGCTCGCGCTGCTGCCGATCAGCGGCGCGCTGATCGTGCTGCTGGTCTTCGCGCTGTTCAACCCGACGCAGATGAACGCGCCGTACTTCGACTCGCTGCGGGTGGGTGTCACCACCGAGGAGGAGGTGTTCGACCAGTACGGGTTCGGGCAGCTCGGCGTGGACAGCTGCTCGCGCTTCCGCAGCTCGCACGACGCGGACCTGCTCTACAAGCTGTGCTTCCGCGAGGGCAGGCTGATCTCCAAGGAGCAGGAGCGCCCGTAGGGTGGGCGCGTGATCCGAGTTCTGATCGCCGACGACGAGACGCTGATGCGCGCCGGCATCCGGCTGATCCTGGAGAACGACCCGGAGATCACCGTGGTGGCCGAGGCGAGCGACGGCAGGCAGGCCGTCGAGCAGGCCCGCGCGCACCGGGTCGACGTGGCGCTGCTGGACATCCGGATGCCCGGCGGCGACGGGCTCAAGGCCGCCGAGCAGATCGCCGGGAGCACGAACGTCGTCATGCTCACGACGTTCGGCGAGGACTCCTACGTGGCGCAGGCGCTGAAGGTGGGCGCGACCGGGTTCCTGCTCAAGGACACCCCGCCGCAGGAGCTGATCACGGCCGTGCGCACGGCGGCCAGGGGCGAGCCGATCCTCGCCCCGCAGATCACGAAGCGCCTGATCGAACGGCACCTGACCGCACCGGACACCAGCGGGGAGGCGCGCCGCAAGGTCGACGCGCTCACCGGGACCGAGCGGGAGGTGCTCCGGCTCGTCGGGTCAGGGCTGTCGAACACCGAGATCGGCGAGCGGCTGTTCATGGCGACCGGCACGGTGAAGGCGCACATCAGCCGGATCCTGCCGAAGCTCGGCTGCGCCAACCGCGTGCAGGCCGCCATCGTCGCTCACGACGCCGGTCTCACAGATCGCTGAACCTCACAGACCGCTGAACCTGTCCAGCGCGCGGATCTTGTTCGTCGCGTCGAGCGCGGCGACCTTGTACGCCTCGGACAGCGTCGGGTAGTTGAACACCGTGTCGACGAGGTAGTCGACCGTGCCGCCGCAGCCCATCACGGCCTGGCCGATGTGCACGAGGTCGGTCGCGCCCGTGCCGAACACGTGCACGCCCAGGATCTTGCGGTCCGCAGTGGACACCAGCAGCTTCAGCATTCCGTAGGCGTCACCGACGATCTGGCCGCGCGCCAGCTCGCGGTAGCGGGAGATGCCGACCTCGTAGGGCACCGCGGACGACGTCAGCTCGGCTTCCGTGGCACCGCAGTAGGAGATCTCCGGGATCGTGTAGATGCCGATCGGCTGCAAGGCGGTCAGCTCGTGCACCGGCTCGCCGAACGCGTGGTAGGCGGCGAGGCGGCCCTGGTCCATCGACGTCGCGGCGAGCGCGGGGAACCCGATCACGTCACCGACGGCGTAGATGTGCTCGACCGGCGTGCGGTAGTGCTCGTCGACGGACAGCCGGCCGCGGCGGTCGGCCTCCAGGCCCGCGGCGGCGAGGTCGAGGTGTTCGGTGCAGCCCTGGCGGCCGGCGGAGTACATGACCGCGGCGGCCGGGATGCGCTTGCCCGACGCCAGCGTCGTGATCGTGCCCGACTCCGACACCGAGACGTCCACGACCTTCTCGTCGAACCGGAACGTGACGGCCAGGTCGCGCAGGTGGAACTTGAGCGACTCGACGATCTCCGGGTCGCAGAAGTCGAGCATCCGCTCGCGCTGCTCGACGACGGTGACGCGGGTGCCGAGCGCGGCGAACATCGACGCGTACTCGATGCCGATCACGCCGGCGCCGACGACGACCAGCGACGACGGGATCTCCTGCAGGGCGAAGACCTCGTCGGAGTCGAGGATCCGCTCCTCGTCGAAGTCCACGACGGACGGACGCGCGGGCGTGGTGCCGGTGGCGATGACGATGAACTCGCCGGTGATCCGCGTGTGGTCACCGCGGTGGCTGCCGTCGACGGCGACGGTGTGCTCGTCCACGAACCGGCCGAACCCGTTGAGCAGGTCGATGCCGTTGCGGTGCAGCTGCGCGCGCACGACCTGGACCTCGCGGCCGATCACGTGCTGGGTGCGGGCCATCAGGTCGGAGATCGTGATGTCCTGCTTGACCCGGTAGCTCGCGCCGTAGAGCTCGCGCTGGCTCATGCCGGTCAGGTACAGCACGGCCTCGCGCAGCGTCTTGGACGGGATGGTGCCCGTGTTCGCGCAGACGCCGCCGACCATCTCCTGCTTGTCGATGATCGCCACGCGCTTGCCCAGCTTCGCACCCGCGATCGCCGCCTTCTGGCCGCCGGGGCCGGAGCCGATGACGATCAGGTCGTAGTCGTACGACGTCATGGTCGGCAGCCTACCCAGCGCGCACCGGTTCCACGCGGGAACGACTGATCCGGTTCAGCCGGTCAGCAGCGACAACCCGCAGGCCGCTGTGCGCGCGGGCAGCCGGAGGATCAGGTCCAGCAGCCGCGCGGCTGCCCGGTACTCGGCCACGCGCTCGCCGAACGGCCGGGTCACGATCCCGCGCACCGCCTCGGGTGTCAGGCGTTCGTAGGCGGGCACCGTGTCGTGGCTGAGGAAGTCCCAGCGGGCCACCCGGTCCGCGTAGTTGAACGCGGGCAGCGGACCGCACAGCAGCGGCCGGTACTGCGCCGGGGTCCGCGCGCCCGGCACCGGCATCGGTCCCGCCACCGTCATCGCGTAGGTGACGATCTCGCCGGGCGGCAGCAGGCGGGCGCGCATCCGGTCGAACTGGTCGGGGATCACGAGGTTCTGCTCGCGGTTCGAGAACGCGAGCACCGCGCGTGCCGGGTCCGCCCAGGCCGCGGTGGTCGCCGCGTCGATGATCCCGGCGTCGCGCATCTCCTCCACGGCGGCGATGCCCCCGGCGAGGTAGGCGGCGTGCATCGCGCCGAGGTCCATGAAGATGTGCTTCTGCATCGACATCAGCATCGAGGAGAAGAACCGGAGCTCCGGCAGGGTGCCCAGGTCGAGCATGCCGGCGGCGAACGCGGGCGCGCCGATGTTCGCGAAGCCCATCCACCGCAACGTGTCCGGGTGCGCCAGGTAGAGCCGCGCGTAGAAGTCGTAGACGGCGAAGATGATCGGCCGGTTGTGCTCGGCCGGGCGCTGCGGGTCCCAGTCGGCCAGCCGCACCCCGGCGTCGTCGGCGGCGCGGACGACCCAGTACTGCCACAGCAGCGCCTGGTAGCGGGTCGGGTGCAGGCCCTTCGACCGGGCGGAGTCGAGCGCGCGCTCCAGGACGACCCGGTCGGCCGGCAGGTCGGGGTGCACGCCACCGCGCTGCTCACCGTTCCCGTTGAGCAGCGGCAGGTCCAGGAAATCCGCGGATTCCGCCTTGGTCGCGCTCATGCTGCCGAGCACGAGCGCCACCACCACCATCAGCACGCGCATGAAAGCGAACTGTAGTGCGCGCACAAGTGTTTCTTGTTCACCGTGAGGGTGTGGCCGGAGATGTTTTGCGTTTTCGTTAGCTAGGCCGGGCATTGTGCGTAGCGAAATTCAAGAAGTGTGCGCCGATCGACCGCCGAGCCTCGGGCAGTCGGGTCAACGCCCGCGCGAGCGGGACTCCGGTCGTACAGTGCCGCTGTGACTGCCGAGGACGTGTTGGTCGACGCCGTGCGGACGGGGCTGGCCGCGCTGGCCGACCCGGTTAAGGCACCGCAGATGCGGGCGTACATGAAGTCGGACATGCCGTTCCTGGGCGTGCCGAAGCCGGGTCGCACGGCGTTGCTGAGGACGTTGCCGCGAATCGACGACCGGAACGTTTGGTTCCGCGCCGTGCAGCGGTTGTGGCGTGAAGCGGAGTTTCGCGAGGAACGGTATGTCGCGCTCTCGTTGAGCGGGGACGAACGATTTCAGTCGGCCGAGCTCCTGCCGTGGTTCGACGAGATGGTCGTGACCGGTGCGTGGTGGGACCACGTCGACGAGATCGCGGCCAAGCGGATCGGCCCGCTGCTGCGCTCGGAACCCGCGGCCGTCCGGCCGGTGGTGCTCCAGTGGTCGGCCGACCCGGACCGGTGGCGGCGGAGGACGTCGGTCATCTGCCAGCTGGGCGCCAAGGCGGCCACCGACACCGAGCTGCTGACGGCGTGCGTCGACGCGAACGCCGGCGACCCGGACTTCTTCCTGCGCAAGGGCATCGGCTGGGCGTTGCGCGAGTACGCGAAGACCGAGCCGGACTGGGTGCGGGCGTTCGTGGCCGCGCGGCCGGGCCTGTCGCCGTTGTCACGGCGCGAAGCCCTCAAACACCTCTAGGTTGACCACATGAGGGGAACGCACGTCCGGCTGGAACCGCTGACGCCGGCACACGCGGAGGGCCTGTTCGAGGCGACCCGCGACCCGGACCTCTGGACGTGGCTGCCGAGCCGGCCGCGGACGGTCGACGAGATGCGGCAGTGGGTCACCGACGCGGTGCTCACGCGCGAGCCGTACGCGCAGGTCGAGAACGGCACGGGCCGCGTGGTGGGCACGACGTCGTTCTACGAGGTCGTGCCGGAGCACCGCAGGCTGGTGATCGGGTACACCGTCGTCGGCACCGACCGGCACGGCACCGAGATCACCCCGGAGGCCGAGCTGCTGGTGCTGACCGAGGCCTTCGAGACGCGCCGCGCGGTGCGGGTGGCCTGGCACACCGACGCCGGGGACGTGCGGTCCCAGCGGGCGGTGGAGGAGCTCGGCGCGGAACGGGAAGGCGTGCTGCGGGGGCACATCACGCGACCGGACGGCACCTGCCGCGACACGGTCGTCCACTCCGTGCTGGCCGACGAGTGGCCGGCGGTGCGGGAGCGGCTGACTAACCGTGTTTGGCGCGGCCCGAGTAGGTGAGCGGGAAGACCAGCTCGGCGCAGACCGCGGGGACGTCCGCGGCGACCTGGACCTTCATGGTCACCTCGACCGCTCCGCCCGCCGGGATCTCCACGACGTCGGTCAGCGGCACGACGCTCAGCACACCGGCCGGGCAGCCCTCGACGCGCTGCTGCGTGGCGTCCAGCGGCTGACCGGGCACCGCGGACAGGCTCTCGACGATGATGCCGACGGCGTTCGGGTTCGACAGCCGCACCGTGCGCTGGCCCACCGCACCCGGCGTGAGCTCGACCGGGGCACCGGAGATGTCGTTGATCTCGAACGGCTTGAGCTGCTGCATCCCCGACTCGCCGCTGCTGACGGAGTACGCCATCGCCGGGACCTGCGGCTCCGGCCACGTGAGGTGCATGGCCGCCACCACGGCCGCGCCGACCATGAGGATCGTCAACGACACGGCGATCTCCAGTCGGGGACCCAAACTACGCATGGCGCAACTCTCCAGAGTTGTTGCTCCAGGCGGTGGGTTCGCCTCTAGCTCCCCACCGGACCGGCGACCAGACTCGCCCGGTGGTTCATCGCTTCGCCCCTCGGCCCAGCGGGCCGCGCCGCCAATCTTGGAGAACCTTCACGTACTGCGCAAGCGTCTGTCGGGCGCCGATCTCCCCCTGTAATGAAGGACCTTCGGCACCTTGACAGCTACCCAGGGCCACCACCTGCCGGTTTGACCCCAAATCCCGGTTCTGGGGATTCAGCCGATCGAGCGATTCTTCGGTACGGCAGTTCTTCTGGACAACGGCACTCGTCCCATGACGCGGTGAAGCCCGGGACTCCGCGGAACCCCGGGCTTCACCGCGAGTGACCGGTCAGCCGCGCAGCGATGCTCCCACGCGCTCACCGGCGGCGGCCACGGCGGCGTCGCGGGCCGCGGTCGCCTCCTCCACCGTCAACGTGCGGTCCGGCGCGCGGAAGCGCAACGAGTACGCGAGCGACTTCTTGCCCTCGCCCACCTGCTCGCCCGTGTACACGTCGAACAGCCGGATGTCCTCCAGCAGCTCGCCCGCGGACGCGCCGAGCACCTCCGACACCGACTGCACCGGCACGGACGCGGCCACGACGAGCGCCACGTCCAGCAGCACCGGCGGGTACGGCGACACGACCGGGGCCGGGCGGTGGTCGTCGAGCGGCAGTGCGTCGAGGTCGAGCTCGAACGCCACCGTGCGCTTGGGCAGGCCCAGCGCCTCGACGACCTTCGGGTGCAGCTCACCGGCGTGGCCGACGGGCCAGTCGCCGACGCGCAGCTCGGCACAGCGGCCGGGGTGCCACGGCAGCAGGTCCGACGCCACGACGCGCAGGGTCACCCCGTAGGCCTGGCCCGCGCGGCGGGCCGCCTCGACGGCGTCCGACCAGTCGGCGATGCGGCCCTTGCCCCACCAGCCGGCCAGCTCGCGGTGGCCGGTCAGCACACCGGCGACGTGCAGCGGCTGCTGCGGCAGCGCGGCCAGCATCGAGGCGACCTCGGCCTCGGTCGGCCTGCGGTCCACGCCCAGCGACGGCACCGGGACCTGCTGCGCGCGCGGCAACGTCACCTGGGCGACGTTGTAGAGCGCGACGTCCTTGGCGCCACGGGCGAGGTTGCGCTGCAACGTCTCCAGCAGGCCGGGCAGCAGCGTCGTCGCGAGGACGTTCTTGTCCGCCTCCAGCGGGTTCAGCACGCCGACGGTGTTGCGGCGGACGTCGTCCTCCGCGAGACCGAACGCGTCGAACACCGACGGGTCGATGAACGGGAACGGCTTGACCTCGACGAAACCGTCCTCGGCGAGCGTGCGCCACACGGTGCGGCGGCGGCGCTGCTGCTCGGTCAGGCCACGACCGGCGGGCGCGGGCGGCAGCACCGAGGGGATCGTGTCGTAGCCCTCCAGCCGCAGCACCTCCTCCACCAGGTCGGCGGGCTGCACGAGGTCGGCACGCCACGTCGGCGGCGTCGCCGTGACGATCGTCTGGCCGTCGTCGGAGGTGGTCACCGCGACCTGGCAGCCGATCTGGCCGAGGCGCCGTGCCGTCACACCGCGGGCGTAGCGGACGCCGGCGATGCGGTCGGGCAGGTCGATCGGCATCGACACGGGTTCGGGCAGCACGGCCGCGCCGACGTCGGTGCGGCCGGGCTTGATCGCGCCGTCGCCGTAGTGCACGAGCAGCTTCGCGGCCCGCTCCAGCGCGACCGGGGCGAGCGCGGGGTCGACCGTGCGCTCGAAGCGCTTGGCGGCCTCGGACGGCAGCTTGTGGCGGCGGACCGTGCGGGCGATGGACGCCGGGTCCCAGTTCGCGGCCTCCAGCAGGATGTCCGAGGAGCTGTCGCGGACCTCGGTCGACGCGCCGCCCATGACACCGGCCAGTGACACGACCCCGGAGTCGTCGGCGATGACGATGTCGTCGACGTCCAGCGCACGCACCGCGTCGTCCAGGGTCGTGAGCTTCTCGCCCGCGACCGCCCGGCGCACGGTCAGCGCGCCCTGGACCGCTGCCGCGTCGAACGCGTGCAGCGGCTGGCCCAGTTCGAGCATCACGTAGTTCGTGACGTCGACCGGCAGCGAGATGGAGCGCATGCCGGCGAGCATCAGGCGGCGGCGCATCCACCACGGCGTGGGCGCGGTCGGGTCGACACCGGTCACCCGGCGTGCGACGAAGCGCGAGCAGCCGGCGCGGTCTTCGAGGTGGACCGGCCAGGCCTCACCCTCCGGTTCCGGGACCTCGACGACACCGGGGTCGCCGAACGGCACGTCGAGCGCGCAGGCGATCTCGCGGGCCAGGCCGCGCACCGAGAACGCGTAGCCGCGGTCGGGTGTCGGCGAGACCTCGATGACGCTGTCGTTCAGGCCGAGCAGCTCCATCGCGTCGTCACCGGGCGTCGCGGTGCCCGAGGGCAGCACGAGGATGCCGGAGTGGTCGTCGCCGATGCCGAGCTCGTCCGCGGCGCAGATCATGCCCTCGGACGTGCGGCCGTACGTCTTGCGCGCCGAGATCGTGAAGCCGCCGGGCAGCACGGCACCGGGCAGCGCGACGACGACCGAGTCGCCCTCGACGAAGTTCGAGGCACCGCAGATGATGTTGTTGACCTGCTCGGGGCCGACCTCGACCTTGCAGTAGCGGATCGGCTTCTTGAACTCGGTGAGCTCCTCGATCTCGACGACGCGACCGGCGACGATCGGGCCGGTGACGGGACCGAGCGGGCTCACCTCCTCGACCTCGATGCCGATGCGCACGAACGCCTCGGCGAGCTCGTCAGGGGTGGGGATCTCGTCGAAACCGAGGTGTTCGACCAGCCAGCTGACCGGGATGCGCATCCGGCTCAGGCCTCCGTTCCGAAAGGCTGGGTGAAGCGGACGTCGCCCTCGACCATGTCGCGCATGTCGGGCAGGCCGTTGCGGAACTGCAGCGTCCGCTCCAGGCCCATGCCGAACGCGAAGCCGGAGTAGACGTCCGGGTCGACGCCGCAGGCGCGCAGCACGTTGGGGTTGACCATGCCGCAGCCGCCCCACTCGACCCAGCCTGCGCCGCCCTTGCGCTCCGGGAACCACACGTCGACCTCGGCCGACGGCTCGGTGAAGGGGAAGAACGACGGGCGCAGCCGGGTGCGGGAGTCCTCGCCGAACATGGCGCGGGCGAACGCGTCGAGCGTGCCCTTGAGGTGGCCCATGGTGAGGCCCTTGTCCACGGCGAGGCCCTCGACCTGGTGGAACACCGGGGTGTGGGTCGCGTCGAGCTCGTCGGTGCGGAACGTGCGGCCGGGGCACACCACGTACACCGGCGGCTCGCGGTCGAGCAGCGTGCGGGCCTGCACCGGCGAGGTGTGCGTGCGCAGCACCAGCGCGGAGTCGGCCGGCGCGACGTAGAAGGTGTCCTGCATCGACCGCGCCGGGTGGTCCTTGCCGAAGTTCAGCGCGTCGAAGTTGAACCACTCGGTCTCGAGCTCGGGGCCCTCGGCGACCTCGTAGCCCATGGCCACGAAGACGTCACCGATGCGCTCGGCGAGCGTGGTGATCGGGTGGCGCGCGCCGCGCGGGAAGCGGTCCCAGGGCAGCGTGACGTCGACGGTCTCCTCGCGCAGCACCCGCTCGTCGCGCTCGACGGCGAGCACCGCGTGGCGCTCGTCGAAGGCGACCTTGATCGCGGACTGCGCCTCGTTCACCCGCTTGCCGGCGTCGGCCTTGGCCTTGGGTGGCAGCGCCCCGATCTCACGGCGGGCCAGCAGCACGGGCGACCGGTCGCCGAGGTGGCCGGGCTTGACCGCGGCCAGCGCCTCCAGGTCGGCTGCCCCGGCGAACGCCTCGCGCGCCTTCTGCACGGCGGCGTCGAGGTGCTCGGCCGACAGCGCCGCGACCTGCTTGGGGTCGTACGGGTCGTTGGCTCCGGACATGGTTGTAGGACAGCTCCCGTCACGGACTCGGTAATCAACTCCCCGATCCTAGTGGGTGCCCACTTGACCGCCCCGGGCCGTTCCACATAAATGGCGGCGCCGGCGTGGATCGCGTCCTTAGGATGGGCGGCATCATGTCGCACACCTTCCGCGTCGACCTGCGCGGCATCATCGACCTGCTCAGCCACCACCTGTACAGCAGCCCGCGCGTCTACGTCCGCGAGCTGCTGCAGAACGCCGTCGACGCGATCACGGCACGGCGCGAGCTCGACCCGTCCTGCCCGGCCGAGGTCTCGATCACCTGCGGCCCCGAGCTGACGATCACCGACAGCGGTGTGGGCCTCACCGAGGACGAGGTGCACGGGCTGCTGTCGACGCTCGGCCGCACCTCGAAGCGCGACGACCTGGGCTTCGCCCGCGAGGGGTTCCTCGGGCAGTTCGGCGTCGGCATGCTGTCGTGCTTCCTGGTCGCCTCCTCGGTGACGGTGATCACGCGCTCGGCCCGCGGTGGTGCGGCCGTGCGGTGGCAGGCGGACTCCTCCGGCAACTACTCCGTGTCCGCCGTGGACGGTGAGGTGGCCGTCGGGACGACGGTGGTGCTGCGGGCGTCGCGCGGCAACGAGCACTGGCTGGAAGCCGACGTCGTGCGGCCGCTGGTGAGCGACTACGGCGATCTGCTGCCCGCGGTCGTCACGGTGGACGGCGAGGTCGTGACGCGCGGGCTGCGGCCGTGGGACGACGAGGACGCGGAACTGTCCGCCTACTGCGAGCAGGTGCTGGGGTTCACGCCGTTCGAGGCGATCCCGATCGAGGTCGAGGCGGCCGGGCTGACCGGTGTCGCGTTCGTGCTGCCCTCAGGCGTGCACCCCGGGACGCGCCAGACGCACCGGGTGTACCTGAAGCGGATGCTGGTCGGCGACAACGTCGAGGGCCTGTTGCCGGACTGGGCGTACTTCGTGCGGTGCGTGGTCGACGCGTCCGCGATCCGCCCGACGGCGTCGCGCGAGTCGCTGTACCAGGACGAGATGCTGCTGGCGGTGCGCGAGGAGCTGGGCGAGCAGATCCGCGACTGGCTGATCCGGCTGGACGCGATCGAGCCGCGCCGCGCGGGTGAGCTGCTGGCCGCGCACCACCTGGGCATCAAGTCGCTGGCCCGGTCCGACGACGAGATGCTGCGGCTGGTGGAGCGGTGGCTGCCGTTCGAGACCACGGACGGTGCGATCCCGTTGCGGCAGTTCAGGCGCAAGCACGGCGCGATCCTCTACATCCCCGAGGTCGACGAGTTCCACCAGCTCGCCCCGGTCGCGGCGGCGCAGGGGCTCGGGCTGGTCAACGCCGGCTACGCCTACGACATGGAGCTGCTGAACCGGCTGAGCGCGCTCGACGGTCCCGCCGTCGCGCGGCGGGTCGCCCCGAGCGAGCTGCTGGCGGCACTGGCCGATCCGGAACCCGACGTCGAGGCCGCGTTGAAGCTGCGGCTCGCGGAGGGCGCGGCGGCGCTGGACCGGCACGACTGCGACGCCGTGGTCCGCGACTTCGACCCGGTCTCGCTGCCCGCGCTGCTGATCAGCAACGCCGAGCAGCAGCGCAGGCTCGACACCGAGCAGACCGCCGCCGACGCCGACCCGCTGTGGGCGGAGCTGCTGGGGCAGCTGACCGCGGACACCGGTTCCGGCCGGCCGGAGCAGCTCGTGCTGAACTGCCGCAACCCGCTGGTGCAGCGGCTCGCGCGGCTGACCGACCCGTCGCTCGTGGAGCTGACGCTCGAATCTCTGTACGTGCACGCCGTCCTGCAGGCGCGGCGGGCCATGCGACCGAAGGACACGGCGGCGCTGAACCGCTCGTTCCTGGAACTGCTCGACCGCGCCGTTGGGGGTAAGTGAGACATGGCCGACTTCACCGAGGAGGACGCGGAGAACGCGTTCCTGGAGGCCTACAACATGCCCACGGGCATGCCGAAGCACGAGGCGCTGGAACGGGTGGCGCGGATGTCCGACGCGCTCGGCCACCTGCCGCTCGGGGTGTCGTGCCGGATCGCGATGATCGACTCGGCCTACTACCTGTCGCGCTACGACCTGATGCTGGCGCCGTTCGCGTGGTGCCTGGGCGCGGAGGAGAAGGACCCGGAGGCGTTCAACGACTACGAGCGCCACTCGCTCGACTGGTCCCACAAGTGGATCTCCACCGGCCTGCGCCGCGACCCGCGGTTCTCGCTGGAGCAGCTGCAGGCCGTCATCGGGCAGCTCGCCGACCGCTACGGCCGGCTCGGGTACTCGGTGCAGCCGGTGCACGGCGCCCGCGCGGAGTACGCCTACCACGTCGGTGACCTGGACGGCGTGCGCGAGCACCTCGGCAGGTACCTGGCCACGGAGTCCGGCCCGATGGCCGACTGCGACGCGTGCGTGGTCGAGGAGCAGGTGTGGATGCTGGCGCGGCTCGGCCGGCACTCCGAGGCCGCCGGCCACGGCTGGGAGGGCCTGTCCGGCAACACCGGGTGCGCCACGCAGCCGCAGGGCATCCTGAGCGCGCTGCTGTGGCCGTTGCTGGAGATCGGCGACCTGGAGAAGGCCGCGCACGCGCACACCACCGCGTACCGGTTGATCAAGGACGACGAGATCACCTCGTACGTGCACGAGCACATCCGGTTCTGCGCGCTGACCGGCAACCTCGACCGCGGCGAGGAGATCCTGCGCCGGTCGCTGCACAAGGTGACCGCGACGCAGCTGCCGGCCGACGAGATGTCGTTCGCCGAATGCGCCTCCGTGCTGCTGAAGCGGCTCCCGGCCGACGTCGGGTTCGACGTGCCGTCGGTGGGCACGCTGACCGCGGCCCAGCTGCTCGACCGGTTGTCGGCGCGGGCCGTCGAGCTCGCGAAGGCGTTCGACGAGCGCAACGGCACCCCGGCGTGGACCGAGCGCGTGACGAAGGCGCTGGAGCAGGCCGACTACCCGCACGTGCCGCTGGCGGTCCCGGTGGCCGCGGCGCCGGCGCCGGCGGAGGAGCCGGTCGTCTTCGGCGACCCCGTCGACATCGCCACGCGGATGGTCGAGCTGTACGAGAGCGGTGACTTCGTGCAGGCGCGGCGGATGCTCGACTCGCTGCCCGCCGACATGGACGCGCTGCTGCCGCCGGACCTGGCCGCGCACGCCGGAATCCGCCGGATCACGAGCGGCCTGGCGCCGTTCGAGCAGGAGCACTTCGAGGCGCTGCTGGCGGCACTGCCCGCGGACATGGCGCTGCGCTACCGGGCCAGGATGGCCGTCAAGCTGGAGAACGGCCGGGAGCTCGCGCAGCGGTGCCTGGCCGAGGCCACTACCGACTACACGCGCACGATCGCCGCGCTGTCGCTGGCCGAGCTCCTCGACGAGGAGCACCAGCACGACCAGGCCGGCGAGATGATGGCACTCGCGTCCTCCTTGGACGTTCCGGAGCTGCGCGGCCGGGTGCTCGTGCAGGCCGCCGAGCACAAGGCCCGGCAGCAGGACCTCGACGGCGCGTACGCCGACGTCGTGGCCGCGCTGGCCGGTGACCTGCCGCCGAACGCCCGCTTCGAGGGCCTGCGGATGCGGCTGCGGCTCGAGACCCTGCAGCAGCGCGTGCCGGAGGCGCTGGCGACCGCGGCGGCGTTCGTGTCGTCGTTCCCGCTGCCGGAGTCGGCGGAGGCGCGCTGGTACCAGGTGGCCGCGATCCAGGAGCTCGACCAGGAGGGTGCCTGCCTGGCGGAGCTGCGGGAGGCCGTGGCGGTCTCGCGCGTGCACCTCTCCCCCGGCCACACCGCGCACTTCTGCTTCGCGCTGAGCGGTGGCTACGTGCAGACGAACCGGTTCGTCGAGGCCGCCGAGGTGCTGGAGGAGGCGCTGCGGCTGGTGCAGGAGGGCCAGGAGGACCTGCGCCTGCAGATCGTGTTCCGGCTCGGCCAGGTCTGCCGCACGCTCGACGAGCTGCCCGACGCCGTGAAGCACCTGCGGGAGGCCGCCGCCCTGCTGCCCGCCGAGGAGGTCGGCCGCCGCGCGTTCCTGCTCGACGCGCTCGCCTCGGTGCTGCACCGCACCGACGAGCACGAGGAGGCGACGGCGACCTACCGCGCCGCCGCCGAGCTGTGGCAGTCGGAGGGCAACGTCTCCGAGGCCGTCGGTTCGCTGATCGAGCTGGCCTCCGCCCTGCCCGGTGAGGCGGTGCGGGAGACCCGCTCGGCCCTCGACGACGCCGAGGCCCTGCTGCCGTCGCTGGACGACCTCACCGAGGTCACCCGGCGGCAGGCGGAGATCGCGGCGATCAGGGCGTTCCTGCACTCGCAGGCCGGTGAGTACGCGCTGGCGATCAAGTACAACCGCGAGGCGGAGGCGCTGGCGACCTCGTTGTCGGAGGACGGCTGGCGGACGTTCCTGGTCGTGCGCTCGGCACGGGTGCTGCTGGAGGCGGGCGACCCCGAGGGCTCCGAGTCCGAGGCCCGCCGCGCCGCAACCCTGCTCCCCGACGACTCACTGGTCGGCGAGGTGCTCTCGGCGTTGTCGGACGCCCTGGGCGCCCAGCAGAAAACCCCCGGCACCGACCCCCTGGTCCGCGCCCTGACCGCCCGCCTCTCCTGACCGTCACGCGGGGCCCTTTCGTTCCCCTGAGGGAAACGAAGGACTCCCGCGTGACATCAGAAGCGGGTGCACGCGGGGAGCTTTCGTTCACCAGGAGAGCACGAAAGGGCCCCGCGTGCGGTCACACCGAGGTGAGGGCGGCGGTCGCGGCCTCGTGGATGGCGCGGCGCGGGCCGTCGGAGCCCAGGGTCAGGACGTGGGTCAGGGCCTCGCGGTACGCGACGTCGAACGCATCGGCGGCGGACACCTCGACGTGCGGCACGACACCGACGCCCTCCCAGTTGGTGCCGGACACCGGGTTGATGGCACGGCCGTTCGGGATGGACGACTTGAGGTGCGGGCCGACGCGGTAGCGGTCGCCGGGGTGCGCCCCGCCCTTCGTCGTCTCGCCGACGAGGGTGGCGCGCTCGTTCTGCCGCAGGTTGTAGCTGAGCTCCTCGGCACCGGAGAACGTGCGGCCGCTCGTCAGCACGTACACCGGCTTGGTGCCGCCGAACTTCGGGCCCGGCACGTGCGGCAACGTCCAGAACTGCTGCGTCGAGTCGGCGGGCCGGTTGTAGATGTCGTTGAGGTGCACCGGCTCGTCGAACAGGTAGCTGCAGATCAACGCGACCGTGTGCGGGTCACCGCCGCCGTTGGCGCGCAGGTCGATGATCAGCGCGTCGGTGTGGGCGAGCAGCGTCATGGCCGCGGTGACGGCCGGGGTGGCGATCTCGGCGTCGTGCAGCAGGCGCAGGGCCAGCAGGCCGACGTTGCCGGCGAGCCGTTCGACGCGGGTGATGCCGAACGCGTCCAGCTCGGCCTCCCGCCGGTACGCCACCGGGTCCCACGCCGACCCCTGGTCGGACTCGGACACCTCGTCGTGGCTGTGCAGGAGCCGCAGGTGCTTGTCGCCGTTGACCTTCTGCAGGTCCTCGGTCACGAGCGCGGCGAACCGCTCGTCGTCCACGTCGGCGTACGCGCCCTCGGCGAGCCGGCCGCGCAGGACCGCGGCGATCTCGACCGCCGTGTCCGGGAAGACGTAGTAGGCGGTGAGCTGGGAGCAGAGGAGTTCGATCTCGGGTTCGCGCACCGGCACACGATACGAAAAACGCGTCTGCGCGCCAGCGGTTTTCCGCGGCCCGGTCAGCTGCGCTGGTCGCGGGCGGAGGCGTAGAGGCAGACCGCGGCGGCCGTCGCCAGGTTGAGGCTCTCGGCGGCCCCGTACAGCGGCACCTTCAGCGCGGTGTCGAGGGAGGCGACCACGTCGTCGGGCAGCCCGTGCGCCTCGCTGCCGAACACCCACGCGGTGGGCCGGTTCAGCTCGCCCTTGGCGGAGGCCTCGACCAGGTCCTGCTCCGCGTACCCGTCGGCGGCGACCAGGGTGAGACCGGCCGCGCGGCAGGCCGCGAAGACCTCACCGGCGTCGCGGGACCGGGCTATGGGCAGGTGGAACAGCGAGCCCGTGGAGGCGCGCACGCACTTGCCGTTGTGCGGGTCGACCGCATCGCCCGCGAAGATCACCGCGTCGGCTCCCGCCGCGTCGGCCACGCGGGTGACGGTGCCGGCGTTGCCCGGGTCGGACACGCCGTACAGCACCGCGACGAGCCGCGGAGAACCGGACAGCGCCCGGTCGAGCGGCTGCGGGACCGCGTCGCACACGGCGACGAGGCCCTGCGGTGTCACGGTCTCGGACAGCGACGCGGCGGCCTTGTCCGTCACCTCGCTGATCCGGATGCCCGCGTCGGCGGCGGTGCGGAGCAGCTCGGGGTTGCGGTCGGCGGCGGTCGCGGTGACGAAGAGCTCGTGGACCTCGCCCTGGCGCCAGGCGAGTGCTTCCCGCACGGCCTGGGCGCCCTCGACGAGGAACCGGCCTGCCTTGTCACGGCCCTGGCGGCGGGTCAGGTGGCGAGCAGCAACGACCCGAGGCGTCCGTTCGGTGAACGGAGCTGCCTCGGGTCGTTGACCGGGTGCGTGGTGGCTCAGGCCTTGTCCTCGGCCGGGGCGTTCACGTCGGCCGGGAGCGCGCCACGGGCGATCTCGACGAGGGCGGCGAACGCGGTCGCGTCGGTGACGGCGAGGTCGGCCAGGATCTTGCGGTCGACCTCGACACCGCCCAGGCGCAGGCCCTGGATGAGGCGGTTGTAGGTCATCCCGTTCGCGCGGGCAGCGGCGTTGATGCGCTGGATCCACAGCTTGCGGAAGTCGCCCTTGCGCGCACGGCGGTCGCGGTACGCGTAGTTGAGCGAGTGGAGCACCTGCTCCTTGGCCTTGCGGTACAGCCTCGAACGCTGACCGCGGTAGCCGCTGGCCAGCTCGAGGGTGGTACGGCGCTTCTTCTGGGCGTTCACAGCCCGCTTGACGCGTGCCACGGGTCCATCCTGTCGATCTCATGGGGGCGGTGCTCACCAGAGCCTGGTGCTGCCGCCCCGAAATTAGCTAGGGGGTCGAAGCAGGTCAGAGACCGAGCAGCTTCTTCATGCGGGGGGCGTCGGCCGGGGAGACCACGGTCGTGCCGGCCATGCGACGCGTCTCACGGCTGGACTTGACCTCCAGGCGGTGGCGCTTGCCCGTCTTCTCGCGGACGACCTTCCCGCTGCCGGTCACCCGGACTCGCTTCGCGGTGCCCTTGTGCGTCTTGTTCTTCGGCATTTCCGTCCTCGTCTCGTGCTACCCACCGGGTCGGGGGCGGCCATGCGTCCTTATTCGGTGGCCTCGGCGGCTTCGTCGGCTTCGACGACGCCGTCCTGCTCCTGCTTGACCGGACGCGGCTTGATGTTCTTGTGCGGCGCCAACACCATGATCATGTTGCGGCCGTCCTGCTTGGGGTTCGACTCGACGAAGCCCAGCTCCGCGACGTCCTCCGCCAGCTTCTGCAACAACCGGTAGCCGAGCTCGGGGCGCGACTGCTCGCGACCGCGGAACATGATGGTCACCTTGACCTTGTTCCCGTGCGAGAGGAAGCGGGCCACGTGGCCCTTCTTCGTCTGGTAGTCGTGCGGGTCGATCTTCGGCCGGAGCTTCTGCTCCTTGATGACCGTCAGCTGCTGGTTCCGACGGGACTCGCGCGCCTTCTGCGCGGTCTCGTACTTGAACTTGCCGTAGTCCATCAGCTTGCAGACCGGCGGGCGAGCCTGAGCGGCGACCTCGACGAGGTCGAGATCCGCTTCCTGCGCGAGTCGGAGCGCGTCCTCGATGCGAACGATCCCGACCTGCTCACCATTCGGCCCGACCAGACGAACTTCCGGCACCCGAATGCGGTCGTTGATGCGCGGCTCGGTGCTGACGGGTGCACCGCGGTTCGAGGGACTTGTCATTCACGTCCTTTGAGACTCGTTTGCGCCAAAAACAAGAGCCCCGTCGTCGATGACGACAGGGCCCGCTTCCGACCGATCACAGACCTGGCGGAGGGCACCCGTGCGCCCTGCTGCCAGGAGGACCGGACCCGGCCACCTCAACAAGCGGTGATCGCGGGTGGGAGCGGGGCTCCACTTGCCGCTCCCGCACGAGCGGGAGCTGGTCGCGTCGGAAATAGTAGCAGACGCGGTTGTCAACCCCCGAATCGAGGCCGGGTGGGGTCCGCTTGCTTGAATGGGCGGCGTGACCGATCCGCTTGAAGGCACCCTTGAAGACGACGTCCGCGACCTGGGCGACGTCCCCAGCATCGAGGTCATCAGCCGTGCGGCCGTGATGCTGCTGTCCGCCGCCGCGGAGCGCCTCGGCCTCGCGGACCCGGACCCGGACAGCTCGCCGCGCCGCGACCTCGACGAGGCCCGCCGCCTGATCACGGCGCTGGCCGGCCTGGTGACCGCCTCGTCGGAGTACCTCGGCCCGCACGCCGCACCGCTGAAGGACGGTCTCCAGTCGGTGCAGCGCGCGTTCCGCGAGGCCTCCGTCGTGCCCGACGAGCCGGGTCAGGGCCCCGGCGAGAAGTTCACCGGTCCCGTCTACTGATCCGCCCGCACGACCACGGGCTCCCACGGCTGGGCGCTCACCGAGAACACCGGTGAGGCCCGCTGGCCGGTGGCGGCGCGGAACGCGACGCTGGTGCCGTTGGGCAGCGGGCCGATCTCGACCTGCTCGCCCGGCGGTTCGTCGCCCACCGACAGCCCGAGCACCCGCGAGCCCGGCACGACCGAGACGGTGACCTGGTCGAGCACCGGCGGCCCGCCCACGTAGCTGAGGTGGAACTCGTCCGGTGCGCCCGGTGTGATCTCGAACGAGGGCATGCCGCGCCGCCGCCGTTCGGCCGAGACGCTCTCGGCGACCTCCTCGACCCGCTCGATCGCGAACTGCCCAGCCCGCTGCGCCTCGTCGGCCAGCATCCGCGCAGCACCGGCCGCGTCCTGAGCGTTCACCGCCGCGCCACGGGCCTCGTCGACGCCCCTGCGCGCGTCCTCGGCCGCCTTGCGCGACTCCTCGACCGCCGTCTTGGCCTGCAACGCGCTCGAGGTGGCCTGCTCGACGGCCTTGCGGGCCGCCGCGGCCTCCTCCTGCGCCTTGCGCGCCGCCTCCTGCGCGTTCTTCGCCTCCCGCGCCTGCCACAGCGCCACCGCCACCGAGCACAGCGACACCACGGCGGCGATCACCGCGATGGCGGTCATGCCCGCACCCCCAGCGAGGCGAGCTCGCGCCGGGCCAGCTCGTCGATCACGTCGGTGTCGCCGGTGCGCCACGCCACCGCGGGATCTCCGCCGAACTTCGCGAGCTGCCGCGGCGAGAGGCTGGTGAGCGCCCTCAGCGCCAGCAGGTCCGGCTTGTCGCGCAGCCGCGCGACCCCGGCGGCCCTGCGCGCGTACCGCAGCCGGACCGGCAACCACGTGATCAGCAGGAACAGCACCGGGACGACGACCAGCGCCGCGGCGAGCCAGAACGCGGAGTCCTGCACCACGCCGATCTGCGCGTTGCCCGCGTCGGTCAGGGTCTCGCCGGCCTTGGTGCCGTTGCCCAAAGCCCCGGACAGGTCCTCCCCGACGAAGGGGACGCCCCTGGCCTTGCCGGCGGCGTTGGTGAAGACGTCGCGGATGCTGACGCCCGCGCTGACCAGCCCGTCGCCCGGCGCCCGCAGCTCGAGCACCCAGTCGTGGACCGTGGTGGCCACCCAGATCCAGAGCGCCACCCACCCGACGGCGAGGAGGTCTGCCACCACCTGACGCGTGAGCCTGACCGGTCTGTCCGCGTACCACTTCATGGGGCGGATGCTGCCACGTGACCAATCCGGCGTCGATGATCACTCCGCCGCCGCGGTCCCCGCCCTGATCCGCGCGGCCCACTCCGCACCGCTCTGCCGGCCGAGCCACCCGCCGTAGAGCAGTGAATAGCGCCTGTTCAGGTCGCTCCAGCAGGCGTTGACCAGCGCCACCGCCTCGTCGTGCGGCAGGTCGTCGGCTCGGTGCTCAACAACATCAGCTGCTGATCGGAGTCCGCGAAGTCCTCGGCCTCACGCCGATGCGTTCAGAACGCCACGTGCGTGGTCACCGGCACGACGTCGTCGTACGGCTCGGAGATCGAGAACAACGCCGTCACCGGTCGTTCGGCCTGGCGCAGGCACTCGCGGGCGAAGGGCGCACCTCCCAGCCGGGAGGTGCACCCCAGGAAACCGCAGTAGCCGGTGTCCGGCGCGCTGTGCGGGCGAAAAAGCCCGCCGAGCGGGTCGTCAGTCCACGACGGCCAGTGCGTCGATCTCCACCAGCAACCCGGCCGGCAGTCCCACGTACACGGTGGTCCGCGCCGGGGCCGGGTCGGTGACGAACTCGCCGTAGACCTCGTTCAGCTCCGCGAAGTGCGCGGTGTCGGTGAGGTACACGCGGATCATCACGACGTCGTCGATGGACGCGCCACCGGCGGCGAGCACGGCGTTGAGGTTCGCGAACGTCTGGCGGGTCTGCTCGGCGACGGTGGTGCCGACGATCTCACCGGAGGACGGGTCGAACGCGACCTGGCCGGCCACCTGCAGGATGTTGCCCTTGCGCACACCCTGCGAGAAGCGGGCCACCGGCTGCGGCGCGTCGGCAGTCTTGATCTCAACCTTGGACAACGGTAAATCCCCTTACCTCGGAACGTGACCGCATTCGACGGAAGCGGCCTCTGCGGTGGCGAGCAGTTCTGGCAGGTGCGCGAGCAGCCCGTCGAAGTCGAGCAGCACCTTGGGCACGGACATCGAGACGGCCGCGATCACCTCGCCGCGGGCACCGCGGATGGGTGCGGCGATGCAGTGGATGAAGTCCTCGTGCTCGGCGTTGTCGACGGCGTACCCGTTGGCGCGCACGCGGTCCAGCTCGGCGAGGTAGCCGGCGCGACCGGTGATGGTGTTCGCCGTCAGGCGCGGGAACTCCATGGTCGCCAGCACCTTCTGCAACGCGGCGGGCGGGAGGCCGGACAGCAGGATCTTGGCCACGGCGGTGCAGTGCAGCGGGGCGCGGCGGCCGATGCGGGAGTACATGCGCATCGGGTGCGAGGACTCGTACTTGTCGATGTAGATGACCTCACCGTCCTCATAGGACGCGAGGTGGAGGGTGTAGCCGAGCTTGGAGTTCAGCTCGCGCAACGCGGGTTCGGCGGCGCGGCGCACGTCGCGTTCCTCCAGGGCGCGGTGGGCGAGGTCGAACAGCGCCGTGCCGAGCCGGTAGTGGTGCACGCCGTCGCGCTGGACGAACCGGTGCGTCTCCAGGGTGCGCAGCAGGCGCAGCGTCGTGGACTTGTGCACGCCGATCACGCCGGACAGCTCGTCCAGCGTCTTCGGGCCGGTCGCGAGCTGGCCCACCAGCGTGAGCGCGCGGTCGAGGCTCTGGCTCATCTACCCCTCCAGCCGGGCGGCGGCCCAGGTCTGCGGATCGGCGTGCAGCAGGCGTGCTGTCACGTCGCCGGGCAAAGGATCGCCGACGTCCTCCGCGGTCAGCAAAGCGGAGGCCGCCTGCAGGTGCCCCGCCCGCAGCCGCACCGAGGGCGGCTCGCCGGCCAGGGTCGCCGCGAGGAACCCCGCCGCGAACGCGTCACCGGCGCCCACGGGTTCCACGACCCGCACCTCCAGCGCCGGTTCGAACCACGAACCCGAGTCCTCCAGCAGCGTCGCGCCGTCCGCGCCGTGCTTGACGACCAGCGACTTCGGGCCGGGCAGCAACGCGCGCAGCCGCGCGGGGTCGCCGGTCCCCCACACCAGCTCGGCCTCGTCGGCGCCGGCCAGCACGACGTCGGCCAGGTCGGCGAGCTCGCGCAGCACCCGCGGGTCGCGGTCGGTCCACAGCGCCGGCCGCCAGTTCAGGTCGAACGAGATCCGGAACCCGTGCCGCGGCCTGCGCAGCAGCTCCCGCAGCAGGGCGAGGCAGGAGTCGGACAACGCGGCCGTGATCCCGCTGAGGTGCACGAGCGCGACCTCGTCCAGGCCGAGCCGGTCGATCATCTCCGGGCCCATGCCGGAGGCCGCCGACCCGCGCCGGTAGTAGCGCACCGGGCTGCCGTGCGGTGAGGCCTCCTTCACGTACAGGCCGGTCGGCCGCGCCGGGTCGACCCGCACCCCGGAGACGTCCACGCCGAACCCGCCGACGGTGTCGAGCACGGCACGGCCGAACGAGTCGTCGCCGACCGCGCTCACCCACGACGAGGACACGCCCAGGCGCGACAGGTGGCAGGCGACGTTGGACTCGGCACCGCCGATGGCGCGGTGCCAGGTGCTTACCAGGTGCACGGGACCGGGTTCAGCCGGAACCATCATCACCATGGTCTCGCCGAGACACACGACACCGCCAACGTGTTCGAACCGCATGCGTGCTCCAGAGGTGTTCGTTGACGGCGGCGCACCCGAATGCTACACACTCCAGCATCACATCGCGCAATGGGAGTTGCAAAATATGCAACAACTGACGGAGATGAACCTCTCCGCGGTCGCCGGCATCCGGTCCGAACGCGTCGACTGGCGGTTCAAGGGCCTGCCGTCGAGCGTCTTCGGCTCGACGATCGGCGAGGTCGCGGACCGCCGCCTCGACCTGTTCGCCGACGAGTTCGTCGGCCCGCTGGTCGTGCTCGACGCGGACGCGTTGGAGCACAACCTGACGACGATGGCGACGTGGTGCGACAACCACGGCGTCAAGCTCGCGCCGCACGGCAAGACGACGATGGCGCCACAGCTGTTCCAGCGGCAGATCGAGCACGGCATCTGGGGCCTGACCGCGGCCAACGCGTCGCAGGCACGCGTCTACCGGGCGTTCGGCGTGCAGCGCGTCCTGCTCGCCAACCAGCTGCTCGACCCGGCCGGCCTGCGCTGGCTGGTCGCCGAGCAGGACGCGGACCCGCGGTTCGAGTTCAGCTGCTGGGTCGACTCCGAGGCCGGTGTCGCGCTGATGAGCGAGACGCTGCAGGAGCTCCAGCCGGGACGGCCGGTGGACGTGCTGGTCGAGCTGGGCGCACCCGGCGGCCGCACCGGCGCGCGGGACGTGGAGACCGCGCTGGCCGTGGCCCGCGCGGCCGCCCAGAGCCCGGTGCTGCGCCTGGTCGGAGCGGGCGGCTACGAGGGCGCCCTGGCGCACGACGCGTCCGAGTCGTCGCAGTCCGTCGTGGACCGCTACCTCGCCGACCTGCGCGGGCTCGTGGTCCAGCTCGCCGACGCCGGTCTGTTCGACGAGCTCGACGAGGTGGTCGTCACCGCCGGCGGCAGCGCGTACTTCGACCAGGTCGCGGCGACGCTGACGCAGCCGTGGCCGATGCCGGTCACCCCGGTGCTGCGCAGCGGCGCGTACATCACGCACGACGACGGCTTCTACCGCGGCATCTCGCCGTTCGCGCGGATCGACGGCGTGGAGCCGTTCCGGCCGGCGCTCAAGGCGTGGGCCCAGGTGACCTCACGGCCCCAGCGCGACCTGGCGCTGCTCACGATCGGCAAGCGCGACGCGTCGTTCGACGAGGGCCTGCCGGAGCCGCAGCTGCTGCGCCGCCGCGACGGCGCGGTCGCCCCGTTGACCCAGGCCGAGGTGACCGCGCTGAACGACCAGCACGCGTTCCTGAAGCTCGGTCCCGAGGCCACGGTCCGGGTCGGCGACTGGGTCGGGCTGGGCCTGTCGCACCCCTGCACGGTGTTCGACAAGTGGCAGCTGATCCCGGTCGTGCAGGGCACGACCGTGGTCGACCTGATCCGCACCTACTTCTAGAAGGGAAGTGCCCTGATGGACGACGTCGTCCTGCGCGGACCACTGATCGCCGACGGCACGGGCGCGCCCGCCTACCAGGCGGACGTGGGGATCAAGGACGGCGTCATCTCGTCCATCGGCAGCGGGATCTCCGCCACGCGGTCGATCGACGCGGACGGGCTCGTGCTCGCGCCGGGGTTCATCGACATGCACTCGCACTCGGACCTGCGCATCCTCGCCGAGCCGGACCACCTGGCGAAGGTCTCGCAAGGGGTCACGACCGAGGTGCTCGGCCAGGACGGCCTGTCCTACGCGCCGGTGAACGACGAGGTGCTCGCCACGCTGCGCGGCCAGCTCGCCGGGTGGAACGACGACCCGCCGGGCTTCGACTGGAACTGGCGCTCGGTCGGGCAGTACCTCGACCGGCTCGACCAGGGCATCGCGGTCAACGCCGCGTACCTGGTGCCGCAGGGGACGCTGCGGATGCTCGCCGTCGGCTGGGAGGACCGGCCGGCGACCGGGGCCGAGCTGCTCGCGATGAAGGACGAGCTCGCGAAGTCGTTGGCGGAGGGCGCTTTCGGCATGTCCTCCGGGCTCACCTACACGCCCGGCATGTACGCGGACACGTCCGAGCTGGTGCAGCTCTGTGAGGTCGTCGGGAGCCACGGCGGTTTCTACAGCCCGCACCACCGCAGCTACGGCGCGGGCGCGCTGGAGGCGTACGCCGAGATGGTGGACGTGTCGAAGCGCTCCGGCTGCCCGCTGCACCTCGCGCACGCCACGATGAACTTCCCGGTGAACAAGGGCAGGGCACCGGAGCTGCTGGCGCTGCTGGACGACGCGATCGCGGGCGGTGCCGACATCTCGCTGGACACCTACCCGTACCTGCCGGGCGCGACGTACCTGTCCGCGCTGCTCCCGTCCTGGGCGACGGAGGGCGGACCGGACAGCGCGCTGGCCCGGTTGTCCGATGTGGACACCCGTGAGCGCATCCGTGCGGAGATCGAGGAGATCGGCTCGGACGGCTGCCACGGCGTGCCGGTCGACTGGGACTCCATCGAGATCAACGGGGTCCGCAACGACCGCAACGCGCACCTCGTCGGCGCGAGCGTCCTGCGGTCCGCGGCACGGCTCGGGCGCACCCCGGCCGACCTGTACTTCGACGTGTTGGTCGATGAACGCCTGGGTACCTCCTGCCTCATGCACGTGGGGCACGAGGAGAACGTGCAGGCGATCATGAGGCACCCGGCGCACACCGGCGGCAGCGACGGGCTGCTCGTCGGCGACCGCCCCCACCCGCGCGCGTGGGGCACGTTCCCCCGCTACTTCGCGCGCTACGTCCGCGAGCTGGGCGTGCTGAGCCTGGAGGAGTGCGTCGAGCACCTCACCGGCCGGGCCGCCAAACGCTTGCGGCTCACCGACCGGGGTCTGGTCCGCGAGGGGTTCGCGGCCGACCTGGTGCTGTTCGACGCGGCCACGATCGCCGACACGGCGACCTTCGACCAGCCGAGGCAGCAGGCCACCGGCATCCCGTTCGTGTTCTGCAACGGGGTACCGGTGATCGACGACGGAACCGCCACCGGCGCATTGCCAGGCCATTCACTCAGGAGCCGCCCGTGATCGACTGGTTGCAACACTCAACACCGGGTCTGCTGACCCTCGCGGTGGTCAGCATCGCGGTGCTGCTCCTGCTGATCATCAAGTTCAAGGTCGAGCCGTTCATCGCGCTGATCGTCGTCGCCCTGCTGGTTGCGCTCCTCGCGGGCGTGCCGGTGGAGCAGCTGGTCGGGTCGGCGCAGAAGGCCTCGGACTCGTTGCTGGAGAAGGGCTTCGGCTCCATCCTCGGGCACATCGCCGCGATCATCGGCCTCGGCACGCTGCTGGGCGCGATCCTCGAGGCGTCCGGCGGCGCACAGGTGCTGATGGACAAGCTGATGAACGCGTTCGGCGAGAAGAAGGCGCCGGTCGCGATCGGCCTCGCCGGCCTGATCTTCGGTGTGCCGGTCTTCTTCGACATCGGCATCTTCGTGCTCGCGCCGCTCGTCTACGTGGCGGCCAAGCGCAGCGGCAAGTCGATCGTGTTGTTCGCCATGCCGTTGCTCGCGGGCCTTTCGGTCATGCACGCGTTCATGCCACCTCACCCGGGACCGGTGGCGGCAGCCGGTCTGCTGGGGGTGTCGCTCGGCTGGATCATCATCATGGGTCTCGCGGTGGCGCTCCCGTCGTGGTTCGTCGGCGGTGTCCTGTACTCGTACTGGATCGGCAAGCGCATCAACGTGCCCGTCCCGGAGGAGATGCTGGCGGCGGCCGAGGTCGCGCGGGCGGAGAACGGTGGCGACGACCGCGACCCGCCGTCGCTCGGCCTGGTGCTCTCGATCATCGGCCTGCCGCTGGTGCTGATCCTCGCCGGCACGTTCGGCTCGATCCTGCTGACCAAGGGCACGCGGCTGTACTCGGTGGCGACGTTCTTCGGCACGCCCGCGGTGGCGCTGACGATCTCGGTACTGCTCGCGTTCTGGCTGCTGGGTTTCCGGCGCGGCATGACGCGGGAGAAGGTGGCGGAGCTGTCCGCCGCGTCGTTGAAGCCGGTCGCGATGATCCTGCTCGTGGTCGGTGCCGGTGGCTTCTTCGGCGCCGTGCTGGCCGCGACGGGCATCGGCAAGACCCTGGCGGGCGAGCTGTCCGACCTCGGCCTGCCGGTGATCGCGCTGGCGTACGTGATCAGCTGCGTCATCCGGATCGCGCAGGGTTCGGCGACGGTCGCGATCGTGACGACCGCGGGCATCGTGGCACCGGTGCTGTCGGACCTGAACTACTCGCAGCCCCAGCTCGCACTGGTCGTGATGGCGATCGCGTCCGGTTCGATCATCGCCTCGCACGTGAACGACGGCGGGTTCTGGATCGTGTCGCGCTACTTCGGGCTGTCGGTGAAGGAGACGCTGCAGTCGTGGACCGTGCTGGAGACCATCCTGTCGGTGGTCGGTTTCGTGGTCGCGGCGCTCATCAGTCTGATCATCTGATCGGACAAAACCCAACAAGTTCCAACGCTTGACAACGCGGGCCCCGGATCTGAGGATCGGCACATTGTTCAGTTGTGTTTGATGTGGACGGGGCCCGCATGAGCAACACGGAGGTCGTGCACCTGCACGACGACACCTCCAGCGTCGTCATCACCGTCGAGGGCGCAGGCCTGCCGGTCGTGGCGCACTGGGGGCGCACCCTCGGGGACCTCGGCCAGGCCGCACTGCGCGGCCTGGCCGGCGTCGTCTCGTGGAGCAACCCGAACAACACCCCGGACGTCCCCGTCCCGCTCGCGCTGCTGCCCGACGCCGGTGCCGGGTACTCCGGCCGTCCGGGTCTGCGCGGGCACCGCGGCGGTGAGCACTTCGCCCCGGCGCTCCAGGTCACCTCGTCCTCGGCCGAGGACCGGATCTTCCGCTACGCCGCCTCCGACGCGGCGGCCGAGCTGACCGTCACCGGCACCGTCGAGCTGCTGGAGTCCGGCATGCTCCGGCTGCGACACGTCGTCCGCAACGACGGCACGACGCCGTACGCGCTGGAGGGCGTGGAGACCGCGCTGCCCGTCCCGTCGCACGCCACCGAGCTGCTCGACTTCACCGGCCGCTGGAGCCGCGAACGCCAGCCGCAGCGGCAGGCGTTCCACCACGGCTCGTGGGTGCGGGAGAGCCGGCGCGGGCGCACCGGGCACGACGCGACCATCGGGTTGCTGGCGGGCACGCCGGGGTTCTCGTTCCGCGACGGCGAGGTGTGGGCGCTGCACGTGGCGTGGAGCGGCAACCACGTGACGTACGCGGAGAACCAGGTCGACGGCACGCCCGTCCTCGGTGGCGGCGAGCTGCTGCTGCCGGGCGAGATCACGCTGGCCGCGGGCCAGGAGTACGAGACGCCGTGGCTGTACGCGGCCTACTCGCCGGCGGGCGTCGACGGCATCAGCGCGGCCTTCCACCGGCAGCTGCGGGAACGCCCGCGGCGGCCGCGGCCGGTCGTGCTGAACACCTGGGAGGCCGTCTACTTCGACCACGACCTGGGGCGGCTGACCGCGCTGGCCGACACCGCCGCGGCGATGGGCGTGGAGCGGTTCGTGCTGGACGACGGCTGGTTCCGGCACCGCCGCGACGACACCGCCGGGCTCGGTGACTGGTTCGTCGACGAGACCGTGTGGCCGGACGGGCTGACCCCGCTGATCAAGCACGTGCGCGCGCTCGGCATGGAGTTCGGCCTCTGGTTCGAGCCGGAGATGGTCAACCCGGACTCCGACCTCTACCGCGCCCACCCGGACTGGGTGCTCGGGCCGCGTCCCGGCGTGCTGCCGCCGCCGTCGCGCCACCAGCAGGTGCTGAACATCGCGCACCCGGAGGCGTACGCCTACATCCTCGACCGCGTGTCGTCGGTGCTGGCGGACAACGACATCGCGTTCGTGAAGTGGGACCACAACCGCGACCTGATCGGCTCGCGCGTGCACGAGCAGACCGCCGCGTTCTACCGGCTGCTCGACGAGCTGCGGCTGCGGCACCCGCACGTGGAGATCGAGAGCTGCTCGTCCGGCGGCGGGCGGATCGACCTCGGCGTGCTCGCGCGCACCGACCGCGTGTGGACGTCGGACTGCAACGACGCCCTGGAACGGCAGCTGATCCAGCGGTGGACCGGTGTGTTCCTGCCACCGGAGCTGATGGGCGCGCACGTCGGCCCGACGAAGTCGCACACCACCGGGCGTGTGCACGACCTGTCGTTCCGCGCGGCCACGGCGTTGTTCGGGCACTTCGGGATCGAGTGGGACATCAACTCGGCCACCGACTCCGAACGCGCCGGACTGCAGGCGGTGATCGAGTACTACAAGGACGTGCGGTCGCTGGTGCACAGCGGGGTCGTCGTGCACTCCGACCACCCGGACCCCGCGGCGTGGGTGCACGGCGTCGTGGCCGCCGACCGGTCCGAGGCGTTCTTCGCCTACGTCCAGCTCACGACCTCGACGCAGACCAAGCCGCGCCGCGTGCGGCTGCCGGGCCTCGACCCAGAGCGGACGTACCGGCTCTCGTTCGACGCGCCCGCCGGCCGACCGCGGCTGACGCAGCGGGGTCCCGCGCGCTGGGAGACCGTGGAGCTGCCCGGTTCCGTGCTGTCGGACGTCGGGGTCCAGCTGCCGGTCCTGGAACCGGAGCAGGCGGTGCTGCTGCGCCTGCGGTGAGAGACGGGAAGAGCCCCGGCGGGAACATCCCGCCGGGGCTCCTCTCTCCCCTGTGGGCCCGGTCGCCGCGGCGACCACCGCCCTCCACACGCAGGGCGGGCCACACCGGTTCACAACGATCTTGAACTTCTTCCAGTCGGCGACCACACGCCGAGCAGCTGGGCCGGTTGGTGCGCCACCTGTCCGCCGGCGACTGAGCCGGTTCCGCGCACACGGGCGGCCGGTCGTGCGGAGCTGGCGCCCGCGCCGAGGTCAGGACTCGGGGCGGCTCGCGGCCCGGACCTCCAGCTGCTGCTTCAGCCCCTTGAGGCCGCCGCGCATCATCAGGTCGTGGTTGCCGCGGAAGAACGGCTTCGCGATCAGCACCAGCCGCCGCAGCAGCGCCTTGTTGACCACGACCTCCTGGTCGAACACCAGGTCGGTGCCACCGTCGCGGCCGATGATCTCCCAGCCGGCGAAGCCCTCCAGGTCACCGGTCAGCGTCGCGCGCAGCAGACCCGCCTGCTGGTTGCGGATGCTGTGCCGCGCCCGGATGACGAGGTCGAAGGGCAGGAACGACCGGCAGCGGAGCTCACCGGTCTCATCGTCGATCTTCGTCGCCGACTTGACCTCCGGCCACCACCGCGGGTAGTTCGCGATGTCGGACAGCACCTCGTACACGGCTGCCGGCGGCGCGCAGACATGCCACACGCTGCGGAACCGGTAGCGGTTGAGTGACACGTCAGAATCATCCCGGATAGCTCGTGGGAGTCACAGTCCCTCGACAGAAGTCACATCGAGAGATCGATTCCCCACGACCGGGAATTCGGCTCCAGTACCGCTCAAGCAGGACCCGAGCGGCGCCTAGTTCACTTGTCGGCGAGGCGGGGAAACCGTTCCAGGGTTCGCAACCAGCCGACAGCCGCGACACGGCGGAGTGCCTGCTCCGACATGTCGAGCGCCTCAACGAGGCTGAAGGGGTACGCCACGGGCACGCCGCGCGACGCCGCAAGGGCGCGCTCGCGGTGGGCCAGCGCATCGAGTGGGATCATCACCCTGCCGCCGACACCTCCTCATTCCCGAGCACCTGCAGCAGGAACTGCCCCGTGTAGCTCTCCTCCACCTGCGAGATCTGCTCGGGTGTGCCCTCTGCTACGACCATACCGCCGCCGGAGCCCCCTTCGGGACCCATGTCGACGATCCAGTCGGACGTCTTGATGACGTCGAGGTTGTGCTCGATGACGATGACGGTGTTGCCCTTGTCCACCAGCCCGTTGATGACGCCCAGCAGCTTGCGGATGTCCTCGAAGTGCAGACCCGTCGTCGGCTCGTCGAGGATGTAGACCGTCTTGCCGGTCGACCGCTTCTGCAGCTCGGAGGCGAGCTTCACGCGCTGCGCCTCACCACCGGACAGCGTGGGTGCCGGCTGGCCGAGCCGCACGTAGCCGAGACCGACCTCGACCAGCGTCTTCAGGTGGCGGTGGATGGCGTTGATCGGCTCGAAGAACGTCGCGGCCTCCTCGATCGGCATGTCGAGGACCTCGGAGATCGTCTTGCCCTTGTAGTGCACCTCCAGGGTCTCGCGGTTGTACCGCGCGCCCTTGCACACCTCACAGGGGACGTAGACGTCCGGGAGGAAGTTCATCTCGATCTTGATCGTGCCGTCGCCCGCGCACGCCTCGCAGCGGCCGCCCTTGACGTTGAACGAGAACCGGCCCGGCTGGTAGCCGCGGACCTTCGCCTCGGTCGTCGCCGCGAAGAGCTTGCGGATGTGGTCGAACACGCCCGTGTAGGTGGCCGGGTTCGACCGCGGGGTGCGGCCGATCGGCGATTGGTCGACCTGCACCAGCTTGTCGACCAGGTCCAGGCCCTTGATCCGGGTGTGCCGGCCGGGCACCTGGCGGGCGCCGTTGAGCTTGTTCGCGAGCACGGTCGCGAGGATGTCGTTGACCAGCGTCGACTTGCCGGAGCCGGACACGCCGGTGACCGAGGTGAGCGAGCCGAGCGGGAACGACACCTCGATGCCGCGCAGGTTGTGCTCGCGCGCGCCGACGACCGTGAGCTGGCGCTTCTTGTCGATCTTGCGGCGCTTCGCGGGCATCGGGATCGACTTGCGGCCGGACAGGTAGGCGCCGGTGATCGACTCCTTGTTGCTCAGCAGCTTCTTGTACGGGCCGCTGTGCACGACCTTGCCACCGTGCTCACCGGCGCCGGGACCGATGTCGACGACCCAGTCGGAAGTGCGGATCGTGTCCTCGTCGTGCTCGACGACGATCAGCGTGTTGCCCAGGTCGCGCAGCCGGGTCAGCGTCTCGATCAACCGGTGGTTGTCGCGCTGGTGCAGGCCGATCGACGGCTCGTCCAGCACGTACAGCACGCCGACCAGGCCGGAGCCGATCTGGGTGGCGAGCCGGATGCGCTGCGCCTCACCGCCGGACAGCGTGCCGGAGGCGCGGTCGAGCGAGAGGTAGTCGAGGCCGACGTCGAGCAGGAAGTGCAGGCGGGCCTGGATCTCCTTGAGCACCGCGCCCGCGATCATCGACTCGCGCTTGCCGAGCTTGAGGCCGTCGAGGAAGTCCGAGCACTCGCCGACGCTCATCGCGCAGACCTCGGCGATGGACTTGTCGCCCTTTTTGCCGTGGTGCAGCGTGACCGCGAGGATCTCGGGCTTGAGGCGGGTGCCGGCGCACGCGGGGCACGGGACCTCCCGCATGTAGCCCTCGTACTTCTCCCGCATGTAGTCGGACTCGGTCTGCTCCTGGCGCCGTTCGAGGAACGGGATCACGCCCTCGTAGTTGGCGTAGTAGGAGCGCTCACGGCCGTAGCGGTTGCGGTAGCGGACGTGCACCTGCTCGTCGATGCCGTGCAGGATCGCCTTCTGCGCCTTCGCGGGCAGGTGGCGCCACTGCTGGTCCATCCGGTAGCCGATGGTCTCGCCGAGCGACTGCAGCAGGCGCGTGAAGTACTCGGCGGTCTGCCCGCCTGCCCACGGCGCGATGGCGCCCTCTTCGAGCGTCAGCTCGTCGTCGGGGACCACGAGCTCCGGGTCGACCTCCTTGCGCACGCCGATGCCGGTGCAGACCACGCAGGCGCCGTACGGGGAGTTGAACGAGAACGACCGCGGCTCCAGGTCCTCGATCGCGAGCGGGTGGCCGTTGGGGCAGGCCAGGTTCTCCGAGAAGCCCCTGACCCGGTTCGGGTCGGTCTCCGGCAGGTCGACGAACTCCAGCTCGACCAGGCCGTCGGCGAGCCTGAGCGCGGTCTCGACCGAGTCGGTCAGGCGCTGCTTGGACGACGCCTTGACGCTCAGCCGGTCGATGACGACCGCGATGTGGTGCTTCTCCTGCTTCTTGAGCTTCGGCACCTCGCCCAGCGCGTGGACGACCCCGTCGACCTTCGCTCGCGAGTAGCCCTGCGACTGCAGGTTCTGGAACAGGTCGAGGTACTCGCCCTTGCGGCCGCGGATGACCGGCGCGAGCACCTGGAACTTGGTGCCCTGCTCCATGGCGAGCACCTGGTCGACGATCTCCTGCGGCGTCTGCTTGCCGATCGCCTCACCGCACTGCGGGCAGTGCGGCTTGCCGGCGCGCGCGTAGAGCAGGCGCAGGTAGTCGTAGACCTCGGTGATGGTGCCGACGGTCGAGCGCGGATTGCGGCTCGTGGACTTCTGGTCGATGGAGACCGCGGGCGAGAGGCCCTCGATGAAGTCGACGTCGGGCTTGTCCATCTGCCCGAGGAACTGGCGCGCGTACGCCGACAGCGACTCGACGTAGCGGCGCTGCCCCTCGGCGAAGATCGTGTCGAACGCGAGGCTCGACTTGCCGGAGCCGGACAGCCCCGTGAAGACGATGAGGCTGTCCCGCGGCAGGTCGAGATCCACGCTGCGCAGGTTGTGCTCGCGGGCGCCGCGAACGACAAGACGGTCTGCCACTGGGGTCCCTTCGGCTGCGATTGGCGGGTCACTCACGCCACACTCTTCCGAACAAGCGTTCGAAGCGTACTAGCACCGTTCCGGAGGCTGTGACCGACCCGCGAACCATGCTAGGTGCCACCACCGACAAAAACGGATCGGGCGGCTTCCGCATTCCCCTGAACAGGCTCTACCTCCTAGGCTGGGCACTTCGATCAGCCTCAACGTCGGGGAGAGGCAGCACATGACCTACACGCCGTCCACGCAGCACACGTCGGTGCCGTCGCCGCGGGGAGTGCCCGACCGGCACCTGACCGCGGTGCGGCAGGCGACGGACGTGCTGTACGAGGTCGTCGAGGAGCTGGACGAGACCGCGGTGCGCGGCCCCAGCCTGCTGCCCGGCTGGACCCGCGGGCACGTCGTCGCCCACCTCGCGCGCAACGCCGACGCGCTGGTGAACCTGCTCACCTGGGCCAAGACCGGGGTCGAGCACCAGGCGTACGCGTCGCGCGCGGACCGCGACGCCGACATCGAAGAGGGCTCCCGCAGGCTGCTGCAGGTGATCAGGGCCGACCTCGACTCCGCCTGCCAGCGCTTCGACGCGGCCTGCCGCGACCTGCCCGCGCACGCCTGGCGTTCCGAGGTCGCCTCGCCCAAGGGCGCGTCGATCCCGGCGTCGTCCGTGCCGTTCCTGCGACTGCGCGAGCTGTGGATCCACCTGGTCGACCTCGACGCCGGCGTGACGTTCGACGACCTGCCGGCCGACCTCGTGGAGGAGTTCCTCGACGACGTCCTGCGCCAGTTCGAGGGCCGTGTCGACGCGTTCTCGGTCGAGGTCACCCTGCCCGGCGGCGCTCAGCGCAGCTGGGAGCTCACCGGCCCGGAGAGCCGCAGCTCGGTGAGCGGGCCGGCGAGCGCCGTGCTGGCGTGGCTGACCGGCCGTTCCGACGGCTCCGAGCTGCGCGGCGAGCTGCCGGAGCTGCCCGACTGGGCCTGAGTGAGCAGCCGGTAGGCGGGCCGTTCGACGAACTTCGTGAGCGCCCAGCCGAGCACGACCGCCGAGGTGAGGAAGCCGGCGAGCAGCCACCAGGACCGCAGCCCGGCGTTGTGCATGCGGTCCATCACCACGGTGCCGATCTGCTGGTGCACCAGGTAGACGCCGTACGAGATGCCCGCGAGCCACGTGACGGCCCGCTGGACCGGGTTGAAGAACACCCAATCGGGTCCAGCGGCCGCCGCGCACACGAGCAGTAGCAGCACGCCGAAGCCGATCGTCGATCCGTACTCGGTCGTGTGAACCGCCTGTGCCACCAACGTGGCGGTCAGCAGTGCGCCCAGGTGCGCCGTGCCCATCCGGTGTTTGGACCACAGCCAGATGGCAATCCCTGCGGCGAAGAGCTGCGCGCGGTGCAGCGCGAACCCGTTGTAGATCGTGAAGAGCGCGTACGAGTGGTCCAGCAACGGCCGCAGCAGCAGCGGGGTGACGACGAGCCCCCACAGGAAGACCCGCAGCCCGGTCCCGCGCAGCCGCTTGACCAGCAGCGCACCCGCGACGAACGCGCAGATCTGCACCGGGACCGTCCAGTAGGCGAAGTCGACGATGTCGACGTCCGGGAACCACTGGTTGACGAGCAGCAGGTTGTAGACGACGTCACGGCCGTCGAGCTGGCTCCACCCCTCCGGCGCGACCCATCTCTGCACGGCGTAGGTGAGCAGCACGGCGGCCATGTAGGCGGGCAGCAGCCGCGCGAGTCTTCTCCACACGAAGCGGCCCGGCCGGCCGTGGCTGAGGGTGGCGCAGGCGAAGAAGGCCGAGACGACCATCAGGGTGCTGGCGCCCATCGACATCGGGAAGGTGAACGGCAACGGCCCCAGGTCGGGGTGGCTGCTGACGCTCGTGAGCGTGGCGTGGTGGAGCAGCACGCATCCGATGGCGACGACCCTGAGGACGTCCCAGCTGACCCGCCGGGTCGTCCGGGACTTGTGTCGTTGCTCTGGGATCACGAGAGGTGGGGACCTGTTCGTCGATGCGGGTTGGTGCCTTCGGAGTACGCGGCGACGGATTGTCGACCTTTACTTACCCTATGAGTGCAACCTGTATGCAACCTGAAGGTGTGCGGCGCACGGCCCGGAGCGACTACCGTCAGCCACCGTGGACGTACTCGAGAACTACACCGGTCACGTCGAGCCCGGCGGCCCCGCGGCCAGCCGCACCCTCCCCGCGCTGACCATCACGAAGATCTCCGTCGGACCGATGGACAACAACGCCTACCTGCTCGTTTGCCGGTCCACGAACGAGGCGTTGCTCATCGACGCGGCCAACGACCACGAGCGCCTGTCCGCCCTGCTCGACCAACTCCCCACGCGCCCGGCGCTGCGCACGATCGTGACCACGCACCAGCACGCCGATCACTGGCAGGCACTCGAACCCCTGGCCACCACCCACGGCTGCACGACCGCCGCCCACGAGCTGGACGCCGCGGTCCTCCCCGTCGCACCGGACGTCCTCGTGGACCACAACGACACCATCGACGTGGGAGAAGTCCCCCTGACGGTGATCCACCTGCGCGGCCACACCCCGGGCTCGATCGCGATCTTGTACGACGACCCGGACGGCCGCCCGCACCTCTTCACCGGAGATTCACTCTTCCCGGGGGGTGTGGGCAAGACCACCTCGCCCGACAACTTCGCCTCGCTCATCAACGACGTCGAGGACCGCGTGTTCGCGGTGCTGCCCGACGAGACGTGGTTCTACCCCGGTCACGGCGACGACTCGACCCTCGGCGAGCAGCGCCCGTCCCTCGCGGAGTGGCGCGCCCGCGGCTGGTGACTTTCGGCCGAGTGGGGAGCCCGCTGAGGTGGGCTCCCACTGCCGTCATCAGACTTCGAGCCCTTGAAGTCGTCGGCGTTGCGTGTGTACAGCGGTAGTCCACGCGATGATGCGACACCAGCGATCATCAGATCCATCCGTCGGTGTAGGTGCAGGTGTCGAGCACCCCGGACGCGGACGTTCAGCCGCGGTTGCTCTCCCATGGATCGAAGTCGCCCACGCGGTCCTCGCTACGCGGTCCCAGATGCGTTCACCGTTCGTCTGATTCGCTCTCCTGGGGAGGTGCAGGCAGGACCGCTTCACCGGCAACACGTGGTTCTACGCCGGCGACGACTCGACCCTCGGCGAGCAGCACCTGTCTCTCGCGGCGTGGCGCGCCGCCTGCGGCCGGTGACCTGGGCGATCGTGATCTTCCCGGTACGTCCCGAACGACATTGGGAAGAACCGCGGTCGCGGGAGGTGCTCCGCGGATATTCTGGCTCGATGGCTGCCATTCTCGGTGTGCACGGCATCTGGTGTGATCAGGCGACCGGTCCCGCTACTCAGCGGGAGTGGACCGAGCGGGTGCGCATCGGCCTGCAGGAGAACCACCACCCCGATCCGCACTCCGTAGAGGTCCGCGTCGCCTACTACGGGCACCTCTACCTGGACGGCAAGGGCACCACCGGGATCACGGCGGACGACCCCGAGGACCTGGACGAGTTCGAGCAGGAAATCCTGTTCGGCATGGTCGAAGCAGCCGGGATCGCGCCTGCGGGTTCCGGACAGGACAAGCTGGGTCTTCCCTCTTCGTTCCAGACCGCCCTGCGCGGTCTGGTGAACACCCCGTTCTTCGGTTCGGCGACCACGTCCGGGGTGCTGTGGCTGATCAAGCAGGTGCGCAGGTACTTCGCCGACACCGCGTTCCGCGCGGCCGTGCACCGGGAGATCGAGATCGCGATGGAGGACGACACGAAGGTCGTGGTCGCGCATTCGCTGGGCAGCGTCGCCGCGTACGAGGCGTTGCGCGCACATCCGGAGTGGCCGGCCCGCACCCTGATCACCCTGGGATCCCCGTTGGGTCTTCCCGGCATCATGAAGCGGATCTCGCCCGCCCTGTCGCGCGGAACTGAGTGGCCGGGGTCGGTGCGGACGTGGGTGAACGTGGCGGCGAAGGAGGATCCGGTCGCTCTCGTGAAGAAGCTGCGGACGCCGTACGACCGCCGCATCGACGATCGGCCGGCGATCAACACCATCATCCGCGGTCATGACGCGTCCCAATACCTTCGGAACCTGAGCACTGCCACGGCGTTGATAGATGCACTCCGCTGAGCGCTTCTTCCTGATCGGTGCGCTGTCGGACTACTCCGGCCACAGGAAGCTCGACGCCGACGACGTGACCCGGGAAGTCGCGTTGATGCGCGCGGCGTTCACGAACCTCGGCTACACCGAGATCGAGCCGCCCGAAGAAGACCGGCGTGGCCCGGTCGAGCTGGAGCAGGCGCTGGAAGACTGGGTGACCGAGCGGGAGGCGACCTCCCGCGACGGCGACCGGGCGAGCCTGGTCGTCTACTACACGGGACACGGCGTCGTCTCCACACCGAACACCCTGTTCCTGCCATCGGCGGACGCCACGCCACCGCCCCCTGGCAAACCAGTGACGCCGAGCGCCCGTTTCGTCCCCGCGGCCAACCTGGCCAGTTGGGCTCTCAACACGCACGTCCTCGACGACTTCCTCCTGATTGTCGACACGTGCATGTCCGGCACGGCCGGGCTGAACATCGTGAAGCTGGAAGCCGAGGCGTCTGGCACGAGCGGCCGTGGACCGAACCTGTGGGTCATCTCCGCGGCCCGCAGGTTGGAGAACGCGGAGGTGGGCAAGTTCGCGGAGGCCTTCACCGCGAGCCTGGCCTCAGCCGAGGGGAACCAGGAACAGATCGACATCACCAAGTTCGTCGGCGTGATCAACGAGCACCTGGACACCGCGTCCCAGCAGGCCAATCTGATCGCTTTGACCAACAACACGTGCGGTCTGCTGCTGGACCCGCATCACATGCCGAGGCAGCTGCCGGACGGTCTGGTCAGCTGGGTGGGGTCCGCGCGCGGCGTGGAGGCGGCTGAGCAGCCGGGCTGGTACTTCACCGGACGCAGAGAGGCCCTCGCAGCGATCGACGAGCACCTGGGTGACGACCGGCCGGGCCCGCTCGTGATCACCGGATCGCGCGGCTCGGGGAAGACCGCGTTGCTGCGCTGGACCCAGATCACCACGTCCAGGGAGCTCTGGGCAGCGGTGCCGCCCGTCGCTCAACGGCGCACGGGCCGGGTGCGGTCCGACTTGGCGGTCGACTACCTCCCGCTCAGCCGCCTGACACCCATGAGCACGGTGCTCGGTCACACCGCAACGGAGACGCAGCGATCAGTTCTGCTGGTCGACGTGTCCGCGACGGAACCGCCCACACAGGACGTGCTGGATCAGGTCGTGGCTCTGGCGCAACGGCCGGGGCTCCGCGTGGTGGTGGCCGGTCCTCCGAGCGTCCTCGCGTCCGTGGCGGCGGCACGACGGGTCGACCTCGACGACTACGCGGCCGACCTACCGGACTACCTGCGATTCCGCGCAACCAGATCACCTGATACGCGGAGCAGGGAAGCCGAGCTGGCACGCAGGTTCGACGAGGTGACCGACCAGTGCTGCGAGTCCTTCCAGGCCGCCGCGCACGCGGCGGGAGCATTGGTGGATACGGGGGACGTCGACCAAGCGGTCCCAGCAGTGGGAAGGGTTCTGACGGGCTACTGCGAACAGGAGCTCGCCACCGACCACTCGCACTCCCGGGTCTCCCAGTTGCTCTCGCCACTCGCTCTGCGCAAGCCGTTGACGGTCCGTCAATGGGCACGGCTCGCCACAGCGCTCTCGAACCAGCCGTGCACCGAGGACGACGTCCTGGTCGTCGTGGGCCGGCTCGGCAGGTACCTCACGCACGACGAGGAGAAGGACACCTGGCTGCTGCGGTTCAGCCTGCAGGGCGGCGCATACCGGACTTCGGACGCAACGTTGCTCCCCGCTCTGCTCGGTCTCATCCCCACGAACGGGGGGCACGAACGGCACTGGGACTCCGCCGATCACGTGTACCTGGAACTGCTGGCGGGAGTGGCCGCCAGGCCTCAGGGCGTGGACCTGCTCGACGACGCCAGTTTCCTCCTGGCGGCTCCGAGCAGCGCCATCGGCGAAGCTTTGCGCGCGGTGGGCAAAGAGCCGCTCCTCGAGGTGTGGCATCGAATCCGCCACTCGTCACTGCCCCGGCCGTCCCGGTCGATCCTGCTGGCGTTGCACGCGCACGCGGCCGGGTTGACCCACCTGGCCGAGCAGGCGCGGGTGACCGGTGTGCCGGTCGAGGTGCAGCGCTACCGGCCCTGCCCGGAGGACACCGACGAAATCACCCTCGTCGCCGTCGACAGCGGGTCGGACGCGGCGCACTGCGTGACGGTCCACGACGACGAGGTCGTCACCGTCTGGAGCCCCTCCTCGTTCGAGGTGGCACATCGGCTCGGACACGCCGATATCAGGGACATATCAGCATGCGCGGTGACGACCGTCGACGGTGAGCCGATGGTGGTGCTCGGAACCCACACCGGCCTGGTAGCGATCTGGGACTGCGCGCGAAAGGAACTGATCACCGTCGAAGCAGCCGAGCGCATCGAGGCCGTCTCCGTCGACACCGACCTCCGCGTCGCCGCGCTCGGGGACGGCGTGCTGCACATGATCGACGGCCGTGACGGCCGAGCGCTCCAGGAACCGGTCGACGTGCCCGACGCGAAAGCGGTGTGCATCGCCCGCACCGTGCTGTCGGTTGCGACGGAGACCGGCCTTCTGCACCTGTGGAACAGGAACAGCACCGCGAGACCCACCGTCCGCACGGCGTACCGCGGTGGCTACTCCAGCGCCTTGGCGTTGTCCTACGACGGCATCAGTGCGGCATGGATGCACGACGAAGTCCTGTGGGTCGATGCGCCCGGAAGACCCGCGTACGCGCTCGGCCGCCTCAACGGTGTGGAAAGCCTGGCAGTGGGAGATCGCTGGGTCGCCGCGGTGCGAGCCACGCAGGACAACTCGGTGCGCGTCTGGCATCTTTCGACCGGCCAGTCCTTCGACGTGCCGCTCCACGAAGCCGGTGTGGCGGCCGCGTTCACGAGGGCGGACCTGCTCCTGGTCACCACCAGGTCCGCCCTGGTCAGCCTGCGGCTGGGCTGAACGGGCGACGACTGTTACGTCTGGAGACCAGCCAGCGACGTTCTTGGCACCACCTGTCCGTCCGCCCAGCGGTGTTCCGCAGCGGGAACGCCAGTTCGAGTGAAACGGAGGTCTTGATCTTGCAATCGCCCGACGCACTGACGGCCGTCCTGGTCGAAGCCGACCTCCTGGCTCGCGAGGACTCGACGATCGACGAGCTCTCACGGGTGCTCAGGGACCTAGCAGCGAACGCCGAGCACGTGGACGGTCTGCCCGCCGCAACCGCACGCCGCTTTGCTCCTGCGGTCGAACTGCTGGTGGAGCGGCTGCTGAACAGCGACGAGCAGGCAGGCGCGCTGGAGCTGATCGAGGAAGGCCTGCTCGACGAGGTCAGCGCACTGCAAGCTCAGCTGGCGCAGGCGAGAACTCCGGCGCCCGGTACCCCGCTCCCCGCCGGCACACCGATGTCCGTGACGTACCACGACGATGAGGTCCCGGTCGTCATCGTCGTTCCCGCGGAAGCAGTGCCGAACTCGCGGACACAGGCGCTGGAGGTCGTCCGGGTGGCCATGAGCGAGTTCGGACCTCGTGAGCTGGCACGCATCCCCGAACTCGTCACGCGTGCGCCGCGGTGGCTGCACGACTCCTCCACGGTGCTGGCCGAATGCGTCTCGTTGCTGACCGCGACGACGGGAATCCCGCTACCGACCGGCATCGTCGCGGTCGGCAGGTGGTCCGGTTCCGAGTTCGCGCCGTTGTCCAAGGACGAGATCTCGAAGCACCACGATGCGGTCAAGGCCGACGGCCGTTTCAACGCCCTGCTCGTGCCCACGACGACAGGTTGGCTGTTGCGAACAGCCGACCATGAACGCACGACCGACGACAATCAGCGCGGACTGGCCGGGCTCGCTGCGTTCCTCTTCGAGAACGCCTGGGCGAACTGGAGGCGCGAGCGCTTCGCCGCAGTGCTGGCGGACTGCAAGTGGCGCAAGGCGGACGTCACCCCGAAGAACGATCCGTTGCCGGAGATCCGGACCCAGCAGAGCCAGATCGTCAAGCAGATGTTGTGGAGGGACGAGGTCCCGGTCGTCCTCTTCGGCGGCGGGACCAAGTGCGGCAAGCGGGTGACGGTGACCCAGGTGACCACGCAGATGACCGCCCTGAACTGGCAGTGCGTGACGCTGAACACCGACTCCGACCAGGAGCTCACCACGCGCGACGAGCTCATCCGGGTGGGCAGGGCGGCGTTCGCCTGCGAACCGGAACGCAAGTACCAGCGGCGGTTGCTGGTGCTGATGGGGATGCGCCCGGTGAGCAACTCCGGCGACATCGCTGACATCCTCCGCGACGTCGCGCAGAAGCTCGAGGTGTCCATCTTCGCCCTGCCCCAGTTCGAGTCGGGGCCCGGCGCCGAGTGGACCACTGGCGGTTGTCCCGTGGTGCACGCGATCAGCGGGCCGGAGCAGAGCCTGGACTTCGCCGAGTCACTGCGCAAGAGCCTGCCCGACCTGCTCGGCGAGCTCACCGACGATCAGCTCCGCGACATCACGCAGCGCAACGACGCGAACCTGCGGGATCTGTGCGACGAGCTCCTGCGCGTCGCACGGGGGGAAGACGAGGACGTCGAGGACAACTCCGGCGTCTTCGCACGACTCACCGGTGACCAACGCGAAACGCTGGCCATCGCGGCTACGAGGGTGATCCTGAAGCGTCCCACCCCTCAGGCCGAGCTGACCGACTTCCTCGATGTCGACGAGTTGCCCCAGCTCGGTTTCTCCCCCACCGCTGTGCCGGGCTACCTCACCCTGAACAACGTGTCAGCGGGCGAGCGGATCCTGCTCGCCTGCGATCAGCTCGCCGGCGCGGCAGACCCCGCACGCCCGCGAGCCGAAGCGGGTGAGGCGGCGATCGCCAGGTACTCCGCGGCGGAGCTCTGCCGTGCCGCCAAGTCGGACGACAAGCCGACGAGGAACACCATCCCGACCGCGATCTTCAGCCTGCGCATGCACGGCCCGGTGCTGGCGCGGCGTGTCATCGAGGAGTTCGCCGAGAGCGACGAGTTCAAGCTGTGGCTGACCACGGCCGGGTCGGACGAGATCGCCGCGCTCCTGCGGTCCTCCGGTGGCCTGTTCGGCAAGAGGGTCGACGAGCTGTGCGAGCTGCTCGCGAGCCGGATCAGCGGACTCCAGATCGACCTCCGCCAGTCGACGCTCATGATGGTCGCGGGGGTCGTCTCCCGCTACCGCACGTCCATCGACGGCGACCTCTTCGGGCACTGCCTGAGCTGGGTGCGCAACGCCGCGGAACACGCGCTGCGGATCGGCTACGCCAGCAAACACGACACCTACGGGCTGTTGAACCTCCTCCTCAGGTTCAACGACCCGAAGATCGACGAGATCGTGATCGAGGGTGCGCGCGACCTGCTGACCGGTCTCGACCACACCTCCCTCATGGAGTGCCTGCTGGTGTACCGCGTCGACCAACTGGCCACGCGGGCCATCAACCGGTCGGAACACCCGGACCGCCACGAGGCGATCGCGGAACACCCCGAGGTCCGCAGACTGCTGGGCATCCCCCCTTCGGACGCGAGCTTCACGTTGACGTTGCTCAGGCTCGCGTTGTGGGTGCACTTCGACAAGCCCGACGAGGACTGGACCGAGAGGTTGCACGCTGCGAAGCCCGCCTTGCTGCGGGCGCTCGCCGGGGAGTCCGCGCGCGACGTGCACCTCGTGCTCTCGCAGATCGGCGAGATCAGGGTCGTCTTCGCCAACAGGGTCCTCAACGAGCTCACCTCGTTCAGCGACGAGATCAGCAAGATCATCCGCTCCTCGACGCCCCCTGCCGACACAGCGATGCTGCTGAACACGACTCGCCGGTTGCACCTCAACAGGGCGATCCAGGTCCTCTACCCGAGAGGCGGCTACGAGCCGGACGTCGAGCTCGCGGAGGACCTGGCGGAGATCGCCAGGAAGCAGCGGGACGGCAAGGGAACCGGCATGTTGCTCGCGGCACTGACGGCCATCGACGAGAACGTCCTCCGCGAGCACGCCGGCTTCGGCACGCTGGTCGCGGAGGACCTCGGCTTCGACTGGGTGGTCGAACGGATCCGCCTCGACACGCGGTCGTCGACGAGGTACCACCTCCTGAAGGAGATCTGGGGCACCGAGGCGTCCTACCGCAAGCAGCTCGTGGAGATCGCGCTGAACGTCATCGTCCACGCGGTGAACCGAGGAGTCAGCCACTGGGGTCCGCAGCTCGCCCTCAGGCTGGGAGAGCACGCGGACCTCGGTTGGGACTTCTTGCGCAGCCTCCAGGGCCGGCTGTGGGACGAGGGCGTGTTCAACGGCATGATCGGGATGCAGAACGCACAGGCCCAGATGCACTACCACCGGCTGGGGCGCGCGCTTTTCCCGCACCTGATCGGCAGGTTCATCGAGGCGTTCAACGAGATGCCGTCGCAGTACATGCAGGGCATCTCGACGTCGGAAGCAACGGTGGCCTGCGCGGCCGCAGCCGAGACCCTGATCGCCGGTGGTGTCACAGACGCGGGCAAGGACGTGCTCAACGTGGTGCTCGGCGACGCGGAGGACATCGAGAAGCGCCTCAGGAACATCTACAACGCCGCGGAGCTCGCTACCGCGATGCACAACCTGGCCCACCTGGACCGCACCGTCGCACGAACCGTCGTGACGGCTCTGGCGCAGCCAGAGGCGGTGGAGACCGACGACGAGGACACCGCCAGCGCGCAACCAGCGCAGCTCACCTTGCTCGCGCGGAGAGCACGACAGGCCATGTACGACAGCCCGCTGGCCGGGCTGGACTTCCTGAACGCCGCCGAACGCGCCGCCGAAGGCACCGGCGCGCAGTTGCTGAACGACACCCGCGGGCGGCACGTGTGGCGAACGTTCTTCCGTGAGGCCCTGCACCTGCAAGACCCCATCGAGCAGTACCGCGCCACCCGTTACCTGACCCAGCTCGGCTGGTTGCCCACCGCCTCGAACAAGGAGTCCGCCACCGGCCTGTACCGGAAGTGGCTGGAGAGCCAGAGCCTTCAGGGGATCACGTGTGTGAAGCGCCTGACGGGTCTGCTGCGGATGTTCCTGACGTGGAGCGAAGCCGTGCCCGGCCAGCGCGACTGGCCGTGGAAGATCGCGATGAAGATCAACTTCGAGGCCGTTCAGCGACGCCTGGAACGGTGTCGCCCCGCCGACCTCGCCGCCCTGCCGCTGTTCGCGGAGTCACTCGTGCTCACCAGGAAGCGCGACGAAGCGAAGAAGCTGGTCGACCTCGTGGTCGGGCTCGGCAGGGACACCGTCGCCGACCGGCTGTCGTTGTGGGACCTCTACCGGCTGCACGACTGCGCGACCCGGCTGCAGGTACCCGGCGCGGCGTGGGTGACCGACCAGCTGGCTGCGCAGGTCTCCGCCGGAATCGAGAAGTCCATCATCTACAACGAGCGCGAACACTGGTATGAGATCGGCTGGGCCGTTCACCGGCTCCGGGTCAGCAACGCGCCCGTTCCCGAGATCACCCGCACCGAGCTGAACCCGAACATGGCTCACCCCTTCCTCATGGGCTGGGCGCTCAGCGCACTGCCGTCGTCGAAGTGGCTTGATCGCGAGCTCGACCGGGTTCGCAGCCTCGTCCACGGTGTCGCTCCGGTGACGGACCAGGACCGCTTCTGCGCGATCGTGACGGGCGCCCGCCTGGGCGATGTGGCCGCGTTCGTGGACGTCACCGACGCGGATGTGAAGAACTCGGTCGCACGAACGAGTTTCCACCGGCTCCGGGCTCTTCAGGAGATCGCACAGGGATCACCCGAGGTCGCCCAGCTGCTGGACGACGTCGAACCCGAGATCCGGATCCGCGCACGGAAACCGCTGGCCTTGTGCGAGATTTCGGCGCAAGACGTGGTGATGAACTTCAAGAGGACCTGACACGGCGCCGGCGTCGCCGCTCTCGTCAAGACTGCCCACCCGGGTTGGCACGCACGAGTGTGGCGGTCTTCGCCCTCCGGTCCACGATCGCCACAACCACCAGCGCGGCCGCCGCCACGCTCAGCACCAACCCCCACACCGGCAAGTACTCGGCTTCCGGCAACTGCCCCCACACCCGCCCGTAGTCGAGCACCGGCTGCACAACCTGCCGCAACCCGTCGGCGAACCCCACCAGCACCAGCCCGAACGCGACCGGCAACACCCGCAGGTGCAGCAACGTAGGCGCGGCGGTCGCCGCCGACGACGTCACCGCCGCCATGGCCAGCCCGATGACCAGCGCCCCCAGCCCGCCCTGCGTCACGTCGGCGTACTCGCCGGTGAGCTCGACCACCGTCACCATGAGCACGGCGAGCACCGCGCACGCCAGCGCCGCCACCACCGTCGGCTGTCGCAGCTGCGCCGCGAGCAACCCGACCCCGACACCGACCAGTGCGGCGGGCGCGTAGTTGGCCACGCTGCCGGCGGACATGTAGATGGCGAGCGTGATCGGCGCGGCGACCGCGAACAGCACGAGCCCCGCCGTCGCGATCCTGAGCAGCGCGCCCCGTCCCAGCGCGATCGCGATCGCGGTGGCACCGGCCAGCAGGAGCACCCCTGCCACCACCGGTGCGGAGGGCTGTCCGACGAGGTGGCCGAGCACCGCCACCACCACCGGCAGCAGCGCGGCGAAGGTGCCCACCACCTTGGTGCGCCGGTCGAGTGACTCGACCGGCACCTTGCCCGTTCGTGCCGCGAACACCGCCAGCACCGCTCCGGCCACCGCGAGCCCGGCCAGCGTGATCTCCAGGGCCGCCGGCCGCAGCGGGCTCGACAGCCACGACAGCCCGAGGAACACCGTTCCCAGCAGCTGCACCACGACGACCAGCGCCGCCAGCGCGGCGTCCCGTGCCGCCGACAGCGCGCCGAGGACGACCAGCACCGCCCCCGCAGTCCCCAGCGACCCGACGATGCTCGCGATGCCCGGCCGGGAGCTCGTGAGGTGCACGTGCGACTCGGTCGTCGCGACGAGGACGCCGAGGGTGCCCGCCACCAGCAGCCACGGCCACCGCCGCGAGAACCACACCCCGGCGACCGCCGCCACGAGCGGCATCCCGAGTGTCGCGACGGCGTACTTGCTCAGCTCGAACGTCTCGCCGCGGGTGGAGACGAGGTCGGCGTCGCTCACGGTGAACAGGGCGAGGAGCGCCAGCGCGACCGGCCCCCAGAGCCAGCCGAGCTCACGACGGGTGTTCTGCACAGCGCGGAACGTAACCCAGCACGCAGGACGCCGGGGTGGAATCGGATCAGTTGACCACGTCGAGCAGCTCCAGGTACCCGCCGCTGACCCGCCACAACGCGTCCGCGTGCGGTGTCAGCTTGCCCGGTGCCCACCGGTGGTCGGTGTAGGTCTGCTGGGCCCGCCGCAACGCCGCGAGGCTGACCTCCAGCTCCTCCTCGACCCGCTTGCGCAGCTCGTCTGGTGACGGCGCGGCCTGGCGCACCAGCTCACCCGTGCCGTCGCTCACGGCGACGAGCGTCTCCTCGGCGATCCCGCCGGCCGCGCTCCACACCAGCGCGGGTCGCTCGATCCGGTGGTTCCACACCGGCGCGCCCGCCGACCGCCAGTGCGCCGCGAACGGGTTGCGCGACAGCCGCGTCGAGTTCGCCCAGTGCTCCGCCCCGACCGGTTCGCTGCGCCACGGCACCTCGTCGACCGGCAGGTCCACCACGAGCGCGACGTCGATCATGTCCACGTCCCGCGGCACGTCCAGCAGGTCGCCGAAGACCCACAGCTCGACCACCTGGAACCGGAAGAACGAGGTCGGCAGCTCGGCGCACTTCTCCGCGAGCTCTCCGAGGTGGTGCACAGCACGAGTCCACTTCACCCGCACGATCCTCCCCCATGATGTGCGCGGTGCCCGAACTGACCGCCACCGAGATCGCCCGCGCCGTGAACACCGGCGCCACCACCGCCGTGGACCAGGTCGCCGCCGCACTGGGCCGCCTCGCCCGCGTGGAACCGCACCTCCGCGCGTTCACCGAGGTCTTCGACTGCCTGGACCACGCCGCCGAGGTGGACCGCCGCGTGCGCTCCGCGTCCCTGCCCCTCGCCGGTGTCCCGATCGCCGTCAAACGCGGTGAGCGGCGCGCGCACCGGGAACGGTTGACGGCCCTGGGCTGCGTCCCGATCGGGCTGACCACCACTCCCGACGGCACCACGCCGTGGCAGACCTGGGGCCGCAACGCGCACGGCGTGACCCGCAACCCGTGGCACCCCGACCGCACTCCCGGCGGTTCCTCGGCGGGTTCCGCCGTCGCCGTGGCGTCCGGTGTCGTGCCGCTGGCCACCGGCGTGGACGGCGCGGGCTCGATCCGCATCCCCGCCGCGTGGTGCGGTGTCTTCGGCCTGAAGACGACCTCCTCCGAACGCTCGGCCGTCGGCGTGTTCGCCCGCCACCCCGACGACCTGGCGCTCTACCTCGGCTGCGCCGGTTCCGACTCGGTGACCGCGGCCTGGTCCCCCGACCTGGGCTTCGCCACCGTCGACGCCGAGCAGATCGCGGTGGCGCACGCGGCCGCGCTCGCCCTGCGGCCTGCTCCGGCCGACCTCGTCCTGGCGGACCCCGCCGCCGACTGGTTCGCCGGGCGCTGTGGCGCGAACCCCGCCCTGGACGCGTTCTTCGAGCACACGGACCTGCTGCTCACGCCGTGCACGCCCGGTCCGCCGCACGGCCACGACGGGCCGGGTGAGCGCGTGAACACCAGCCTGACCTGGGCGTTCAACCTGAGCGGGCATCCGGCGCTGAGCATTCCGGCCGGGTTCTGCGAGGGGTTGCCGGTGGGTCTGCAGGCCGTTGCCCGACACGGCCGCGAGGCCGACCTGATCACCGCCGCCAACCACCACCGCAGCGCTGTCAGACCTCGTCGGTAGCCTCATCGGGCATGGAGGTCGAGATCTACACCGACGGTGCGTGCAGCCCCAACCCGGGACCGGGCGGCTGGGGTGCGGTGCTGCGCTACGGCACGCACGAGAAGGACATCTACGGCGGTGACATCGGCCCGACGACGAACAACCGCATGGAGCTCATGGCCCCGATCATGGCGTTGGAGGGCCTGACCCGGCGCTCAACCGTGCGGCTCTACACGGACAGCACCTACGTGCGCAACGGGATCACGTCCTGGGTGCACGGCTGGAAGGCGAACGGCTGGCTCACGAAGTCCCGCGAGCCGGTCAAGAACTCCGACCTGTGGCGCCGCCTCGAAGCAGCGGCGAACCAGCACGACGTCGAGTGGCACTGGGTCAAGGGCCACGCCGGCCACCCCGAGAACGAGCGCGCCGACCGCCTGGCCGTGCGCGGCGTCGAGGAGGTGACGGGCCGCGAGATCACGCAGCCCGCGGCGAAGCCGAAGAAGGCGGCCAAACCCCGGCAACCGCAGAAGCCGAGCGAGAACCCGTGCGGCGCGCCCACCAAGAAGGGCACGTCGTGCCCGATCACCGCGGGGGCGAGCGGGTTGTGCCACGTCCACGACCCGGCGTTGCAGTGCGGCGCCCTCACCAAGCGCGGCGTGCCCTGCGCGATCGCGACCGGCGGTGGCCGCTGCGAGCACCACCAGGACGCGCTCGAACTGTTCAGCTGAGCAGGTCGTAGCAGGAGTGCACGGCGGGCTGGCCCGTGTAGTTCGGGCCGGCCCGGTCGTCCGCGCCCAGGTAGCGGAACGGCAACGCCGGCCGCCCCTCACCGGCGAAGCTGATCAGGCGTTTCCGCGTGTCGTAACCGAATCCGGCCGCGCGCAACGCCTTGGTGAGCACACGGCCGTACGGGCTGCCGTCGGCGCGACGCACGCTGGCGACGTCGAAGTTCGCCACGAACCGGCCACCGGGCGCCAGCCACGACACGGCGCGGGTCAGCACGGCGAGCTTGTCGCCCACGTAGTGCAACCCGTGCACGCACGTGACGAGGTCGACGGCCGCTGCGGGTTCCCACTCGTCGACCGGCGCCACCACGAACCGCAGCCCCGGGCGTTCCGGCACGTGGTGGTCGACCAGGTCCACGCCGGTGATCGCCACGTCGGCGCGTGCGGCCTCCGCGAGCGCTTTTCCGGAGCCGCAACAGAGGTCGACCCACCTCGTGCCGGACGGCAGCCGCAGGTCCAGGCCGAGCTCGCGGCGGTACCCGGCGAGGCCGCGCTCGCGGTTCATGGCGCAGTTCGCCACGACCGACGAGCGCCACAGCGCCTCGTCGTCGAGCAGGCTCACCGCAGCACCCCGGCGAGCCGTGACATTCCCTCCGCGATCTCCTCGGGAGTGTTGGTGGTGAAGGACATCCGGAACGTCGCGTGGTCCGGTGTCGTCGCGAAGAACGGCGCTCCCGGAACGAACGCCACGTCGTGCTCCAGCGCCTCCATCAACAGCACCGCGCTGTCGACCTCGCCCGGCAGCCGCAGCCACACGAACATGCCGCCGTCCGGGTCGCTCCACGTGGTGCCGTCCGGAACGGTCGCGGGCAACGCGTCGATCATCGTGTCGCGCCGCCGCCGGTACTCCGCGCACAACGTCTTGACGTGCGCGTCGAGGTCGTTGCGCGCCAGGTAGATCGCCGCGGCAGCCTGGTCCACAGTGGACGTGTGCAGGTCGGCTGCCTGCTTCACGACCACCAGCGTCCGCAGCAGGTCGCCTGGAGCGCGCAGCCAGCCGAGCCGCATGCCGGGCGCGCCGATCTTCGATAAGCTGCCCAGGTAGATCGTTCGATCGCTGATGGATGCGAGCGGGGCGACGGCGTCGCCGCGGTACCGCAGCTCGCCGTACGGGTCGTCCTCGACGACCCAGAGGTCGTGCGCGGCGGCGATCTCGGCGACCTCGGCGCGGCGAGCGGCGGACAGCGTGCAGCCGGTCGGGTTCGCGAACGTCGGGACCAGGTAGAGCAGCGAGGGACGGTGCGCGGCCACGACTTCACGCAACGAAGCCGGGTCCAGGCCCTCGGCGTCGCTCGCGACCGGGACGATGCGGGCTCCCGCCAGCTGGAAGCATTGCAACGCAGCCAAATACGTCGGTTCCTCCACCGCGACGACGGCGCCGGGCTCCAGCAGTGCCGTCGCGACCAGCGTGAGCGCCTGCTGCGAGCCGGTGGTGACGAGGACGTCCGATGTGGGCAGTCCGCGCGCCGTCAACCGTTCGGCGACGAGGCCGCGCAGCGTGGAATTTCCTTCTGTCGGGGCGTATTGCAGCACCGAGCGGTCCCGCAACGCCTCGTCGTAGGCGGCGCGCAGACCGTCCAGGTCGAACAGTTCCGGAGCAGGAAGCCCACCGGCGAAGGAGATCACCTCGGGGCGGGACGTCAGCGCGAGGAGGTCGCGCACCGGGGAGCTGGCGACGTCGAGGACGCGGTGCATGACCGCCACGGTAACCGCGCGGCCTCCAGCGGATCGCAGATTTTTTGTCAGGGGTCCTGGCTAGTTTGGACCCATGGACATCGAAACCCGGGAAGAGCAGCCATATGCGGCGATCAAGGACACGGTGACGCAGGAGACGTTCGGCAAGGTCGCCGACCGCTTCGCGGACGTCATGCAGTGGCTGGCCGACCGCGAGTTACCGATCCTCGGAGCCCCGTTCTTCCGGTACTCACGCGTGACGGGCACCGAGTTCGAGGTGGAGGCCGCCATCCCCACCATCGCCGAGGTGCCCGCGAACGGCGACGTGTTCTGCTCGACGCTGCCCGCCGGCCGGTACGCCGTGGAGGCGTACGAGGGCCACCCGGACGGCCTCGCGGAGGTGACCGGGCGGCTGCTCGCGCGGGACCTGCCGTTCGACCGCGACGGCGACCGCTGGGGTGCGCGCCTGGAGACGTGCTTCACCGACCCCGCTGTGCAACCCGACCCGACGAAGTGGACGACGGAGGTGGCCATCCGCTTGGCTGACTGACCACAAATATGCCTCATAGGCTATATTGCTGGCATGGCATCTACCTTCGCCGTGCTGGCGGATCCGAGTCGCCGGGAGATCCTCGACCTGCTGCGTGAACGCGAGCGGCCGGTCGGCGACCTCGTCGACCGGTTGACGCTGACCCAGCCGACCGTCTCGAAGCACCTGAAGGTGCTGCGGGAGGCCGGTCTGGTCGAGGTGCGCACCGACGCCCAACGCCGCTGGTACCGGGTCAACCCGCGCCCGCTGGCGGAGGTGGAGGCCTGGCTCGCGCCCTACCGCGCGATGTGGGAGGAGAGCCTGGACGCGCTGGAACGCCGGCTCGACGAGATCGAAGGGGCCTGACCCGTGGACGCCGAACTGCGGATGATCGAGGGCAAGCCCGTCCTGCGCTTCGAGCGCCGGCTGCGGCACTCGCCGGAGAAGGTCTGGCGGGTCGTCACCGAACCGGCCGAGATGAAGCACTGGTTCCCCGCCGAGGTCACCCTCGACGGCCGCGCGATGCGCTTCACGTTCCCGGACGCCGCCCCGGTCGACGCCGACGGCGGCGAGGGCGAACTGCTCGAGTCCGACCCGCCGAAGGTCTTCGCGTTCCGCTGGCACAACGACGTGCTGCGCTTCGAGCTCCTGCCCACCCCCGACGGCTGCCTGCTGGTCTTCACCGCGGTCATCACCTCGAAGCTGTCCGCGGGCCGCGACGCCCCCGGCTGGACCGCCTGCCTCGACGCCCTGGTCGCCCACGCAGACGGCACGGAGTTCAAGCCCCCGACCGAGCACCTCGCCCGCATCGAGCACCACATCGCCGAGTTCGGCCTCGACGAGGGCACCGACACCCCGGCCGGCATCGTCTTCGTCCGCGACCTCGTCTGGATCCCGCTGCACGACGTCTGGTCCGTCCTCACCGAGGGCACCACCGCCACGGTCCCGCCCCGCGCCGCGCACCCCGGCCTCACTCCCGGCCGCGTGACCCGCGCCGAGCCCCCGCACCTCCTGGAGTACGAGTGGCTCCACGACGGCACGCCGCAGGGCGTCGTCCGCTGGGAGTTCACCCATGAACACCTGCAAGGCACCACGGTCACCCTCACCCAAGAGAACGCCCACGGTCCCGAAGCACTCGCCGCCTGGCACGTGCACATGGAACTCTTCTTCGCCGCCACCCAGGGCGACATCCGCTGCCCTTGGCCCACCGACCGCGAACAGGAGCTGACCCACCGCTACGCCGCCCACCAGCCCGCCGCCGACCACCCGGTCGAGTGAAGCTTGTCCTGATTCCCTCAGAGCGTCGTCTGTCAGATGTCCGAAACCCACACCCTCCACCGCCCCGCAGACAAGGAACGCGGGAGGGGCGGCAGCGACAGCCTCACTTGCGATACCCACGGGCCTGCGACGGTCACCGGCCTGCTCGATGCTCGAACTCGCCGGACGCCCACCAGGCCAACCGGTCGATGCCGAGCGACGCGCGGGTGGCGGGCCGCCCGATGGAACCCCCGCAGGATCCGGACGGGCCGACGACGGCTCAGTCCGCCGAGCCGTGGAGCATCGCGAGCCGGTCCACGCCCACGCCGCTGATCAGCAGCCGTTCCTTGCGGTTGCCGAGCAGGCGCTGGGTCCAGTCGACGAAGCCGCCGTCGCCGATCTCCTCGCCGTGCAGGTAGACCTTGAAGCACAGGCCCTGGTAGTAGCCGGGGGTGCGTGACGGGTCCGCGGGCAGGTCGCCGCGCAGTGCCTCGAAGCGCGGGTCCAGCACGCTCACCCGCACCTCGACGTCGCCGCACGCCTGCCGCAGGAACGCGACGTGCTCGGCGAAGGCGTCGCGTTCGAAGGCGAGGGAGCCGCGGTCGCGGCCGGCCGTCACCGCGCCGAACAGCGTGAAGTGCGCGAAGCGTCCGGCGCCTTCGAACTGTTGGGCGCGCACGACGCGTTGCACGGCCGCCAGCCGAACGACGTCCCCGTGGGGTGCGGAGAGCTCGGCGCGGCGCACCGCCGCTTCCAGGGCGAGCGCGTTGGTCGGGTCGGCGGCCACTTCGGTGCCGCGCACCGTCGAGAGCACGTTGTTCTGGTCCACCGCCGCGACCGCCGAGCAGGTTCCGAGCGGTACGACCGGCGCGAGGCCGACCACCGAGAACGACGGCGGAAGCGCCGCGAGCAGCCGGTCCTCGCAGGCGCGAAGGGCAGCGAAAGGCACGGCGTAAGGCGCCACGAAGCGGTCTGTGCGGTAGCGGCGCAGGACGTCGGCTGGGGAGAGCGCGTCCGCGCGGCGGTGCATCAGAGCGAGGAGGGCGGTGGTGAGTTCGCTGCCGGGGAGGCGGGTCAGGGCGTCGAGCACCGCGGGGCCGCCGAGGGTGCGCAGGACGCGGGTGAGCGGGGTCATGGGATCAATGGTCCCCATCGGGGCCAATGGATTTGAGATGGCCCATATGGATTTGAGGTGGTCCATGAGGTCGTGGCGTGGACAGCCTGGAGATGCGGCGCGCGGCTGGAGCGGATCGCGATCTGGTCGTCACGGCAGCGGGGACGCGACTGACCTGGCGGCTGAACGGCCGGGGTCACCACGCCGTTCGAGACGGCGGTCGCGGTGCGTGGGCCGCGCACGCGGCGAAACGCTCGCTTGTCGCCCGCGCAGGAGGAAATCACGATCCACATTCCAGCGGAACACCAGACGGGCGCGTCATCGAAACCGAGGGCGAGAAAGCAACAGCGGAGAAGATCCGGAAAGCGGCCGAACAGTTCCGCACCCCAGAAAGGCACTATCGGTTCGACAACCACTGCCTGACGCAGAAGCCGGATGGGTCAGGCAGCGAGTGCGGCCTGGCCGGCCGTGGTCAGTGCGGCGGGGCCGGGGGTGGCGCTGATCAGGCCCGCGGTGGTCAAGCGGGTGCCGATGAACTGGTCGGTGCAGCCGAGGCCGTCGACGAGGAGTGCGGTGCCGGAGAGCTGGCAGCGGCCAGCGGCGACGGCGCGCAGAACGGCGCGGTCGCGGTGGGTCAGTGTGGCGATCATCTTCTTCTCCTTGCGGGTAAATCTTCTACTTACTCATACGTCGAAGAAGAAGGCGTTGGTTCGACCTCATCGGCAGAGAATTCTGCGCGAACGCCCAGGAGGCGTACCGGGCGGTTGTGGTCGAAGCGGGCGAGGACGGTCAGGGCGGCGTCGGCCAAGGCGTGAGCGGAGGACGTCGGCGCGGGCAGTTTCATCGAGCGGACGTTGGTGAAGAACGGTGCGAAGCGCACCTTCACGCCGATGCGCACGGCTGGGCGGCCTTCGGCGACCACGTCCGTGGCCACCTCGTGGGCCAGCGCCACGACCTCGCGACGGATGTCGTCCAACGACGTCAGGTCCTGTTGGAACGTCTTCTCGTGCGAGCGGGACTTCACCACCCACGGCGTTGCGCTGACCACGGTGTCGCCGGCGCCGAGTGCGATCGTGCGGAAGTACGGGCCCATGCGCGGGCCGAAGCGGGCGGCCAGTACGCCGGGGTCGGCGGTCGCGAGGTCGGTGACGGTCGTCAGGCCCAGTTCGGCGAGTTTGCGGGCGGTTTTCGCGCCGATGCCCCACAGCGCGGACGTGGGGCGGTGGCCCATGACCTCGGCCCAGTTCGCCTGGACGAGCTGGAAGACGCCGGCCGGTTTGCCGAAGTCGGTCGCGAGCTTGGCGCGCAGCTTGTTGTCGCCGATGCCGACCGAGCAGTGCAGGCCGGTCGCGGACAGCACCGCCGCCTGCAGGGACCGGGCCAGCTCGAAGGGGTCGGTGACCGAGGCGCCGACGAACGCCTCGTCCCAGCCCACCACCTCGATGACCACGGGGAATGAGCGCAGCACCGCCATGACGTCCGCGGACGCCGACTCGTACAGGGCGTGGTCGACGGGGAGGAACACGGCGTCGGGGAGCTTCTTGAACGCTGTCCGCAGCGGCATGCCGGAGTGCACGCCGAACGCGCGCGCTTCGTAGGACGCGGTGGCCACGACGGCGCGTTCGGCCGGGTCGCCGTTGCCGCCGACCACCACGGGTGTGCCGCGCAGCGACGGGTCGCGCAGGACCTCCACCGCCGCGATGAACTGGTCGAGGTCCACGTGCAAAACCCAGTCCGCCATGCTGGACAGTGTGAAACGGTCCGCCGGAATCCTCCTGTTCAGGAGAACGTCGCAGCTGGAAGTCCTGCTCGGGCACATGGGCGGCCCGTTCTGGGCGCGCAAGGACGCGGGCGCGTGGTCCGTGCCGAAGGGCGAGTACACCGAGGACGAGACGCCGGAGGCGGCGGCGCGGCGCGAGTTCACCGAGGAGCTCGGGCTGCCGGTGCCGGAGGGGGAGCTGGTCCCGCTCGGGGAGGTCAAGGGGTCCGGCAAGGTGATCACGGTGTGGGCGCTGGAGGGTGACCTCGACCCCGCGCAGGTCACGCCGGGAACGTTCGAGCTGGAGTGGCCGCCCAGGTCGGGGCAGCGCAGGACGTTCCCCGAGGTGGACCGGGTCGAGTGGTTCGGCCTGGACGAGGCGAGCGCGAAGATCGTCTCCGCGCAGCGCCCCTTCCTCGAACGGCTCAGCTCCAGATAGCGGCGACCCACTCCGGGTGGTCGATGAACGGGTTGCGGTTGTGCTGGAAGCGGTCGTAGATCAGCTGGTTGCGGCGCTGCTCGAACGCGTCCGGCGGGTCCTGCCGGTGCCACTGCAGCAGGACCGACAGCTTGCCGTGGTAGGGCTGCGTGCCGTTGTTGACCGCGTCCCTCATCTCCAGGTCGGGGAAGCCGTCGGTGCCCTCGTAGCGCACGGCCATGTAGAACAGCATGCGCGCGACGTCGCCCTTCACGGCGTTGCGGGGCTCCCACGAGTCGGCGTCGCCGTAGTTGCCGGGTGCTTCGGAACGGGCGGTGCCGCCGTTGTCGAAGTCCTTGTTGCCGCGGTCGGCGTTGACGGACACGTCCTCCGGCCGCAGGTGGTGGACGTCCGTGCCGGGGCCGGTGGCGGTGCCGAAGTCGCCGTGCGACTTGGCCCAGACGTGCTCGCGGTTCCAGTCGTCGGCGTTGCCGCCGTTGGAGCTCTTGGACTGCGAGCGGCCGCTGTAGAGCAGGACGACGTTCGCGGGGTTGGCCGGGTCCTCGTCGGTGACCTTCAACGCGTCCCAGACCTGGTCATAGCTGAGCTTGGTCTGGTTGCGGATGATGCCGTTCAACGCCGACTTCAGCGCCGGGCCCGTCTTGCCCGCGGCCGCGGCGTAGTAGTCACCGCTTGGCGGCGGCGAAGTCGTCGTTGTCGTCGAGGTCGGCGGCGGTGTCGTGGTGCCGGCGAACGCGAACGCCGTGGACGAGGTCAGGCCGGCGTGCGAGAAGTACGCGCTCAACGAGCCCGTCACGTCGACGAGCCGGCCCATGAGCGACGGGGTCGTCTTCAGGCCCCACGCGGACCGGAACGACGACGGGACCTGCACGTAGACCATGCGCGACGTGCCGGTCTCGGCCGCCGTGTCGGCCAGTGCGAGCGCGTAGTCGCTGGGGAACCCGGAGCGGACGACGGTGGTGGTCGCGGTGGGCTGGCCGACGACGTATCCCCTGACCGTCGCGGACGACCCGTTCTGCTGGCTGATCGCCTGCGCGACGGTGAGCGGTGCTGCCGCGGTCGCGGCAGTCGCCCCGTACAGGCCGACCGCCGCCAACAAGCCGATGACTAACGCAAGCGGACTCCACCGTGCCATTCGCACTCCCCGATCGTGTGGATGTTGTGCACACGATCAGGGCTGTGGGTCAACGGACGGTAAACGCAGTGTCACGGCACCAGGACGACCTTGCCGGTGGTGCGCTTCGACTCGACCAGTTCGTGCGCCTTCGCGGCCTCCGCGAGCGGTACGACGTGCTCGAGCCGGACCCGCAGCGGGGGCAGTGCCGCGAGGTCGGCACCCGACGCCGACACGCTCTCGAACAGCTCGAACCGCACTCCGAGCTCGGCCGCGCGCTCGGCGGAGAACCCCGGGTTGCCCGGGATGATCGACACCAGCACCCCGCCGGGCTTCAGCACGGAGGCGGACCGCTCGGCGTACGCGCCACCGATCGTGTCGAACACCACGTCGACCGGGTCGATCGCGGTGAAGTCCTCGTGCCGGTAGTCGATGACCTCGTCCACGCCGAGCGAACGCAGGAAGTCGTGCTTGGCCGCCGACGCCGTGCCGATCACGTGCGCGCCGCGCGCCTTGGCGAGCTGGACCGCCACGTGCCCGACGCCGCCCGCGGCCGCGTGGACCAGAATGGTCTGGCCAGCCGACAGACCGCCTCGTCCGATCAGGGCCTGCCACGCCGTCAGCGCCACCATCGGCACCGCGCCCGCCTGTTCGACGGTCAGCCACGACGGCCGCGGCGCCAGGTCGGCGGCGTCGGCCACGACGTGCTCGGCGTACCCGCCGCCGGCGCCGGGGAACGGCAGCAGCCCGAACACGTCGTCCCCGACCGCGAACCCCTCGGCGCCGTCCCCCAGCTCCACGACCGTCCCCGCGACGTCCCACCCGAGCGTGAACGGCGGCTCCCCGAGCGCGGGGAACCCGCCGGCGCGGACGTAGGTGTCGACCGGGTTGACGCCCGCCGCACCCACCTGGACCAGCACCTGACCCGGACCGGGCACCGGGCGCGGCACCTCCGCGACCTCCAGCACGGACGCGTCGCCGACGGTCTTCTGCGTGATGACTCGCATGTTCTCCCCTTCGATGCTCTCGACGGGGATCATCATGCAGTTAGCGCAAACTATTAGTAAGTAGGCACCTTGTGGTGACTACCGGCGGAGGTACAGGTCGCGCAGCAGCGCGATCTCTGCGGCGTGGTGGATGAACTCGCGGTTGATGTGCAGCACGAGCGCACCGAACGGCAGGTCCGGGAACGGCTCCGCCGGACCGCACGGCACCGTCAGGTCCGCCTTCGCCGCCCCCGCCTGCCACCGCGCGAAGGCCTCGTCGAGCTGCCGCAGCGCCTCGTCGGCGGTCGTCGCGTACGACCAGGTCAGGTAGTCGGCCGGCGGTCCGCCGAAGTGCGCCGCCGAACGGGCGTTGAGCACTCCGACGACGACGTGGGCCATCCGCCACGCGATCGTCGTGACCGGCGCGGGTTCCGGCACGGGGTGCTCCCAGTCGATCGACCCGTCACGGTGCACCGTCCACGCGCCGGGCACGGGCTCCCAGAAGTACTCGTCGTCGATCAGCCCGTCGAGCCGTGCGCGCAGCTGGTGGCGCCAGTGCCAGTCGAGCTGGTCGGTCAGCTCCTTGTTCCAGTCCATGCCCGGACGCTAAGACCGCTTGCGGACAACCACCGCCCTGAAAGCACCACGACATTCATAAACCGAGCGCTCGATATAGTATTGGGCGCATGACGACGGTGCAGGAGACCGCGGCGGTCCGGTACGGCATGTGGGTGCTGTGCCCGGCCATCGGTGCCGCCGCGGTCTGGGGGCTGAAGCTGGCGGCGAACTGGGTGGCCGACCTGAGCTGGTTCCCCTTCCAAGGGGTGTTCAGGCTGGTCACGGAGCTTCCCGAGCCGTGGGTGACGATCGGTGCGCCCGTGGTCGGCGCGGGGCTCGGGTTCGTGTTCGCGCTGATCTGGGCCGCGGACATGCTGTCCGTGGACGTCGGGCACGACCGGGTCGCGCTCCACAGGGACGACAGGAGCTTCGAGTTCACCCGCGCCGAGGTCGAGTCCGCGTTCAGCGAGGGCAGGCAGCTGGTGCTGCTGGGAACGAACGGCGCCGAGCTGGCCCGGGAGAGCACGGACATCTCCGCGAGCAGGCTGGAACAGGCGTTCACCGGCCAGGGCTACCGGTGGCGCGACGCCGACCCGTTCGCCGACGACTTCCGGCTGTGGGTGGAGGACACGCCCGGCCTGCCGCCGGACGTGAACGCGCTGCTGGCCGCACGCAAGAAGGCGATCACGCGGTACGAGCACGGCGAGGCCGCCGAGCTGGCGCGGGAGGTCCGCAAACGCGGCGTCTGCGTCAAGGACAAGAAGAAGAGGCAGTACTACCGGTGCGCACCGTAGACCCGGCGAAGCACGCGCGGAAGAAACGGCACATCACCGACACCGCGGCCGGCCTGTTCGCCGAGAAGGGCTTCGAACGCACGACCGTCGCGGACATCTGCCGGCGGGCGGGCATCAGCACGGGCAGCCTGTTCCACTACTTCCCCACCAAGCGCGCGATCTTCGAGGAGATCTTCGAGCAGGACGGCCAGGACAACGCCGAGGTGTTCGCACAGGCGCGCGCGCTCACGCCGTGGGAGGGCGTGCAGCTGGTCGTCGAGCACCTCGCCGCACCGGCCATGGACCGCGTGGTGGCCGGTCTGGTGCTGGAGGTCGTGGCGCAGGCGAGCCGCGACCCGGAGCTGTCCGCGCTGATCAGCCGCAACGAGGTGGTGGTGCGCGACGAGCTCGCCGCGCTGCTGCAGCGGGCCCACGACGAGGGCCAGGTGGTGCTGCCGGTGAGCGCGCGGACCGCCGCGAGCTGGGCGCAGGGCCTGGTCGACGTCCTCTACACGCGGCTCGTCGACCCGGACTTCGACCCGGCCGAACAGGTGACGACCCTCCGGTTGATCCTTTCCCGTTTCCTGGGTGCTGCCGCACCATGAGGGCATGGCTTACGACGTCGCCCGAGTCCGCTCCCACTTCCCGGCCCTGCGGGAGGGCGCCGCGCACTTCGACGGCCCCGGCGGGTCGCAGGTGCCGGACGTCGTCGCCGACGCCGTCCGCGACACGCTGCTCAGCGCCGTGTCGAACCGGGGTTCGGTCACGGCGGCCGAGCGCAGGGCCGAGGAGGTCGTGCGGACGGCGCGCCGCACGATGGCCGAGTTCCTCAACGCCGGCAGCATCGTGTTCGGCCGCAGCATGACCCAGCTGACCTACGACCTGGCCCGCACGCTCGCGAAGAACTGGCGGCCGGGCGACGAGATCGTCGTGACCAGGATGGACCACGACGCGAACATCCGGCCGTGGGTGCAGGCGGCCGAGGCGGCACGGGCCACGGTGCGGTGGGCGCCGTTCGACCGGGCCACCGGTGAGCTGCCGGTGGAGGCGGTGACGAACCTGCTGTCGGACCGCACGCGGGTCGTGGCGGTCACGGCGGCGTCGAACCTGCTCGGCACCCGGCCCGACATCCAGGCCATCGCGAACGCCGCGCACGAGATGGCCGCGTTCGTCTTCGTCGACGGCGTGCACTACACCCCGCACGTGCCGGTGGACGTCGAGGAGCTCGACGCCGACTTCTTCGTGTGCTCGCCCTACAAGTTCCTCGGCCCGCACCTGGGGGTGCTCGCGGCGGCACCGGAGCTGCTGGAGACGCTGCGGCCGGACAAGCTGCTGCCCTCGACGAACACCGTGCCGGAACGGTTCGAGCTCGGCACGCTCCCCTACGAACTGCTGGCCGGCACGACCGCCGCCGTGGAGTTCATGCGCACCCTCGACGGTTTGGAGGAGCACGAGCTGAAGCTGCGCGACCAGTTGGAGAACGGGCTGCTGGAGCTCGGTGCCCGCGTCTACAGCAAGGCGGCGAACCGCACGCCGACGGTGCTGTTCTCGGTCGACGGCCTGGAGCCCGCCGAGGTGTACCGCAGGCTCGGCGCCGAGGGCGTCAACGCGCCGGCCGGCCATTTCTACGCGCTGGAGTGCTCGCGGTGGCTCGGCCTCGGCGACAAGGGCGCTGTGCGCGCGGGCATCGGCCCGTACAACGACGAGTCCGATGTGGACCGTCTACTCAAGGCCGTCGCACGACTGCGTTGAGTCAGACGAAGAAGAACAACCCGATGTAGCCGAGGCCGACGAACAGCGACGCGTTCAGCTTGCGCGTCACGTTCTCGTGCCGGTGGAAGGCGATCAACGCGCGCGACCGCGCCCCCATCACCTTCTCGCCCGCCTCGGGGTCGGGCAGCTGCGGTGTCGTGATCACGTCGCCGGTCGGGCCGAACGCGAGCATCAGCTGCGGGCCTGACCGGCGCACGCCGTGCAGCTGCTGCCACGGCACGCGGTAGCTCCAGATCCCGGTGTAGAGCACGACCGCGCCGGCGTCCAGGCGCAGCAGCGGCTGGAACCGGGTCACCGCCGACACCGCGCACTGCATGCCCAGCAGTCCGAGCACGACCCAGTCCGGGTAGTGGTGCACCGCGACCAGTGCCCCCACGGCGGCCAGCGCCAGCACCACGCCCTCGACCAGTCTGCGGTCACCCGGCCAGATGGCGTGCGGCAGCTCGACCTGCGCGGTCCCGGTGACCGGTTCGCCGGGCAGGTGTGCACTGTGGACGATGTGCCGCGGCCGCACGCGGGTCAGCGTGGTGGTCGCCAGGACCTCGCCCTCGACCACGACCGCGACCTGCCCGCCGTGGTGCCACTCGCCCGCGATCACGACCTCCGCCGGCTCGTGCTGCGCCGGCGGCGGCTCCTCGCCCCGCCACACCGCGCCGAACTCCTCGGTGTCGTGGTACAGCGGCTCGTCCAGCCCGAGGTCGGTCATCACCGCGACGGTGGCGACGTCTTCCCTGTTGTACCGCAACAGAATCCGGCGCACGGTCAGCGGGTGCGCCTGCACCCGCACCGCCGTGACCGGGCCGGTCCACAGCGAGCGGCGGCGCCGTTCCCGCGCTGCGAGCATGATTGCGAAGAACACCGCGGCACCGCCGAGCGTGAGCCACCAGGTGACGTCCTCCGGCTCGGCGACCATCCGCACCCACGGGCCGTCCGCGAGCACCGGCACCTTGTCGCCCACCTGGTAGCTGTCGGCGGCGAGCGGTTCGAACGCCGTCCGCTGCCCCTCCGGCAGCTCCACCCACACCTGGTAGGCGTCCTTGACCTCGACCACCTCGGCGTCGACCCGGCTGGCCTGCGCCACGTGCCCGGCGACCTCGTCGGAGCTCAGGTCGTACTGCACGAACGTGAGGAAACCGAACAGCACCAGCAGAACGGCGACGATGCGCAGCACCCCGCGCGGTGGCGGCATGTCCGGCAGGGTCACCACCACCGGGCCCGCCGCCTGGCGCTGGTCCGCACGTGACCGGACCGTCAACGCCGCGACGACCGCGCAGGCCGCCGCGTGCAGCCCGAACGCGATGTTCGCCGTCGGGTCGTTGTCGAGCGCGAGCTCCATGACACCGAACAGCACGCCCATCGCGCACCCGGTGAGCACGCGGCCGAACAGCAACAGCAGCGGTGCCGCCAGCAACGGCACCACGGCGAGCGCGAACAGCGGGTCGGGCAGGCAGGGCCGCGCCGTCGTGCACGGAGCCTCCCCCGCCGCACCGGAGACGACGAACGCGAGCACCCAGCCGCCGACCAGCCCTGCCTTGGTCACCCACCACGGAACCGCTGCCGCGTGCCAGCGCTGGACATCCATGTGCGGATCATGGCACGACCATTGCTCCGAACGGTGTGGTTCACCACCGGTCGAGTGGGTATCCGCAGCTCACATCGACCCATGAGGTGGAGGATCACATGCTGGCAATAGCCGCCGCAGTGGCGTTCGGCCTCGCCCTGCTGTTCGATCTCGCGAAGATCTCGCTCGGCAGCGTCGTCACGCTGAACACGCTGGTGACGCTCGGCCTGTTGCTGGTCGCGCTGCACCTCGCCGGTGTCGGCACGGGTACGCGATCGTTGAGCTGGCGGCGCCGTGCCCGCAGGTAAAGCCCCGAAGAGCCCCGCCAAGCTGCCCAAGGGCGCTTGGTGGGGCGTTCTCAAGCGCACGGTCAAAGAGTTCAACGACGACAACCTGACCGACTGGGCGGCAGCGCTCACCTACTACGCGGTGCTGTCGCTGTTCCCCGGTCTGATCGTCCTCACGTCGGTGCTCGCGCTGCTCGGTGAGACGACGACGCAGGAGCTGCTGAAGTACGTCGACGAGGTGGCGCCCGGCGAGGCCGGCGACCTGATCAAGTCGTCGATCCAGGAGCTGCAGAACAGCCAGAACGCCGCCAGCGTGCTCGGCATCGTCGCCCTGCTGACGGCGCTGTGGACGGCGTCGGGGTACCTCGGTGCGTTCATGCGGGCCTGCAACGCCATGTACGACGTGCAGGAGGGCCGGCCGTTCTGGAAGCTCGTGCCGTTGCGGCTCGGGCTCACCCTCGGCTCGGTCGTACTGATCTCGCTCACCCTCGGCGCGCTGGTGCTGACCGGCGGGGTCGCGGACACCGTCGGCGACTGGCTGGGTCTGGGCGACGCGGTCGTCACCGTGTGGGACGTCGTGAAGTGGCCGGTGATCCTGCTGCTGGTGAGCCTCGCGTTCGCGGTGCTCTACTGGGCGGCGCCGAACGTGCGGCAGCCGGGCTTCCGCTGGGTCACGCCGGGCAGCCTGCTCGCGATCGTGCTGTGGGCGCTCGCGACCGTCGGTTTCGCGATCTACGTGGCGAACTTCGCGTCCTACAACAAGACCTACGGCTCGCTCGGTGGCGTGATCGTCTTCCTGGTGTGGCTGTGGATCTCGAACATCGCGGTGCTGCTGGGCGCCGAGTTCGACGCGGAGCTGGAACGCGGCCGCCGCATCGAGCAGGGCGAGGACCCGGAGAAGGCCTCACCCGAGCCGCGAGATCTCCCGGGGTAGCTCGGCCTTCGTCGCACGCCACTCGCCGTCCGGGCCGGCCTCGATGCGCTCGGTGCCGTCGTTGGGCACCACCACCCACAGCTGGTCCGCCGATGACAGCCACACCACGCCGATGCCGTCGGCCCGGTGGCTGGTGGCGTACTCGTAGGACTTGCGGAACACGTCACCGCCGTTGCGGTCGGTCACCCGCACCTCGCTCGCGCTCTCGGCGTGCGCGACGAACTTGCCGCTGGGCGAGGTCTTCGGCGCGCCGGGGCTCGCGAACCGGTCCTGCCGGTCGTCACCGCACGCCGTCAGCACCAGCAGCAGAGCGAGGACCGCGGTGGCGAGACGGGAAAAGCGGTGCGTCATACCGCCAAAGGTAGCTAGCGTGATCAGCCGTGTGGGACGTTCTTGAACGATTTTACGACTCTGTGGCCCGACCGGGATCTCGCGTTGAGGAACACGGCGAGCTGACGCTGTTCCTCCAGGCGGGCGACGGCTACCCGTACTACGCGCGGCCGCGGTTCCCCGACGGGCGCCCGTCGGTGGCCGACGTGCTCGCGGTGCGGGAGCGCCAGCGGTCGCTGGGCGTGCCGGAAGCGCTGGAGTGGGTGCACGAGACGACACCGGACCTGCTGGCCGTGGCGCGGGAGGCGGGGATGGACGTGCTGCAGGCGCCGCTGCTGGTGCTCGACCCGGCCCGCCTGCCGGAGCCGCACCCGCACGTCCGCGTCCTGGGCACACGACCGGCCGAGGTCACCGCGGTGGCGGCGCTGGCGTTCTCCTCACCGGGCACCGCCGCAGGCGAGACCGGTGCGGCCGAACGGGACGCGGCGCTGGCGGAGGCGGGAACCACCTCGGCGGACACCCGGCACCGGCACGCCGTGGCCGACCTGCCGGGTGAGGGCGTGCTCGCGGTCGGCACCGCGCAACGGGCCGGTGACGTGGTGGAGGTCGTCGGGGTCGGCACGCTGCCCGCGGCACGGCGCCGCGGTCTCGGCGGTGCGGTCACGGCGGCGCTCGCACGCGACGCCCTGGACCGGGGTGCCGGCCTGGTGTTCCTGTCGGCGGCCAGCGAGGAGGTCGCCCGCGTGTACGAGCGGGTCGGGTTCCGCCGGATCGGGACCGCCTGCATCGCGTCGGCCTGAGCGGCCCCGCGGTCTCGAAAAGGTCCCGAACGCACCCTTCGTCCCGCATCCGGCGCCTCCCGCCGGGGCGGGCCGACTACCCTCGTGCGCGTGATCAAGGACTTCGGTGCCGGTTTCGGACTGCTCCTGCGCGGCTTCCGGCTGGTGTTCAGCTCGCCCAAGCGGGTGCTGGTCGGGGCGCTGCCCGCGGTGCTCACCGCGGTGCTGATGATCACCGGCTGGACCCTTCTGTTCACCAACATCGACTCGGTCGCCGGGTGGCTCACCGGGTTCGCGGACTCGTGGAGCGAGACCTCGCGCGGCGTCGTCGAGGTCGCCGTCGGCATCTCCGTCGTCGTGGCGGCGCTCGGGTTGAGCGTGCTGCTGTTCACCGCCATCACGCTGATGATCGGCGGCCCGTTCTACGAGTACATCGCCGAGGAGGTCGAGGACGAGCTCGGTGGTGTACCCGAGGCGGAGCAGGTCGGGTTCTGGCGCGGGTTCGTGGTCGGGTTGCGCGGCACGCTGCTGCTGGTCGGCACCTCGGTCCTGTTCGCGGTCCCGCTGTTCCTCGGCGGGTTCATCCCGATCGTCGGGCAGACGCTGATCCCGGTGCTCGCCGTGTGCATCAACGGCTACCTGCTGGGCATCGAGCTCACCGGCATCCCGTTCACGCGCCGCGGCCGGACGTTCAAGCAGCGCCGCAAGCTGCTCGCCACCCGCCGTTCGCTCGTGCTCGGCTTCGCGGTGCCCACCTACCTGCTGTGCCTGATCCCGCTGGCCGCGCTCGTCGTGATCCCGGCGGCGATGGCCGGTGGGACCGTGCTGTCGCACCGGCTGCTGTCGGGTGAGCAGGCGGTGCGGCCCGCCGGACCGGTCGGACCGGCGGGACCGGGGTACGTCGCCTAGGGCGCTCGCTCGGAACGGTCAGAACGGCAGCCAGGCCTGCTGCGCGAGCCCGTTGCGCGCGACGACCTGCACGCCCGCGGCCGACACCGACCACAGCTGGTCGCCGATCACGATGGTGCGCCGCGCTCCGCCGTACTGCTGCGTCTGCGGTTCGGTGATGCGGCCGGTGTCGCGCAGCTGGTCGCCGTCGACCCTGAGCACGACGGAGGTGGCGTTCTGGGCCGACCTGTAGGTCGTCACCGGGACCACGAGCGTGCCGTCCTGCGGCCAGAACAGGAACGCGTGCGGGTCGTACTGCGCCTCGGAGCTGGAGTCCGGCAGGTGGAACTGGGCGAGCCGCTGCGGTGCCGCGGGGTTGCGGACGTCGAACAGCGACACCTGGGTGCCGGTCGTGCGGCCCTGCTCGGTCGCCTCCTGGCCGACGCCGATCAGCCTGCCGTCGCCCGCGGGGTGCAGGTAGGCGGAGAAACCGGTGATCTTCAGCTCGCCGGTCACCCTGGGCCGCACCGGGTCGCTGAGGTCGAGCGTGTAGAGCGGGTCGGTCTGGCGGAACGTGACGACGTAGCCGGTGCGGCCGATGAAGCGGACGCTGTAGATGCGTTCGCCCTTGCCGAGCCCGTCGACCCGGCCGACCTGGGCCAGCTTGTCGCCGTCGCGGCGCAGCGTCGTGACGGCGCTCTGGGTGGGCGGGGGCTGCGGGCTCCCGGCGTCGCCTGCCCGCCAGCAGCACCGCGACGTGGTGCCCGAGGTCGTCGCGACGCGCAGCACGCCCTCGTGCTCGGACAGCGAGTACTGGTTCAGCAGCGTGCCGGGGACCTCACCGGACGCGACGTGCTTCGGCGGGCCCGCCTGGCCGATGTCGAACTGGTGGATCGCCGTGGTGACCGGGCGCGCGACGCCCGGCCGGTCCGGCAGCTCGGGCAGCAGCCGGTGGTCGTCGGCGATGTAGAGGGTGCGGTCGGTGCCGTAGACGGTGTCGCCGTCGGCCACGATCGACACCGGCTGACCGGTGCCCAGCCGGCCGGACAGCTCGAACGTCAGCACGGTCAGCATCGACGACGCCGCGTGCACCGCGGGGTGGCTGACGTTCGCGCAGTCGACCAGGGTGCCGCTGGTCTTCGCGCCGTCCTGGACGAGCTCGTAGCGCGGCAGCCAGGACGTGATCGGCTCGTTCTGCAGGATCTCCCGGTTGCGCCGCAACGCACCCGCGTCGTTCGTCGTCTGGTCCGGGTAGACCCACGGCAGGCGCGGCGAGGAGCGGACGACGACGCGGGCGGTGCCGCCGACCTGGCGGGCGTCGAGGTAGCCGCCGTCGGTCTTGAGGCTGCCGATCTCCTTGAGCGCCTTGAGGTCCACGAGCACGATCTCGCTGCCCTCCAGCGCCCCGGGCGGGTACGGGCGGGCGTCGGGTGCGAAGCCGGCGTCGTGGATGGGAACCGGGTTCTGCACCACCAGCAAAGCGCGGTCGCCGGACACCAGCAGCTGCGTGGCGTGCCGGTCGCCGAGGTCGAGCGTGCCGGACAGGGAGCGGCTCGCGACGTCGACGACGCGCAGCTTGCCGTCGGCGATGGAGATGACGCGCCTTCCGTCCGTCTTCACGAGGTCCGGCTCGTCGACGCCCTTCTCGTGGACGTTCGTCGTGGAGTGGCCCTGCTGCTCGGCGGGCGGTGTGGCGGCCTTCGGCACGGCCTCGCGTTGCGCGACACCGGCCGAGGAGTCCGCGGCCATGCCCTCGGCGGCGGTCAGCGGGAAGTTCCGCCTCCCGCCCAGCCCGAACGCCGTGACGTAGGGGGCCATGGCGGAGCGCAGCTCCTCCACCGCGCCCTCGCAGGAGTCGTACGCGACCAGGCGCACCGGGCCGTGGTCGACGATCGGCGCGGGGAAGGTCTCGTCCCGCACGGCGGAGCTCGCACAGACCCCGGTCACGGCCACGACGGCGGCGCCGGCCAACAGCTTTCTGCCGTTCATGCCACCAGGACGGAACGAGGGCCGGAAGGGGTTGCTCCGCCGTCGCAGCAACCCCTTCCGGCGTTCTCGGGGTGAGCTAGGAGTTGATCTGCTGCTGGATCTGCGTGGCGTAGGTGGAGACGCGCGCGTACACGCCGGGGTAGCCCGCGGACGCGCAGCCCTCACCCCACGACGTGATGCCGATCAGCTTGCCGCCCGCCACCAGCGGGCCACCGGAGTCGCCCTGGCAGGTGTCCGTGCCGCCCTGCGCGTACCCGGCGCAGACCATGTGCGTGGCGTTGAAGTCGCTGCCGTACGAGCTGCTGCAGCTGGAGCTGCTGGTCAGCGGCACGGTGGCCTTGAGCAGGTAGCGCGAGGCCGAACCGCCGCTGGAGGTGGTGCCCCAGCCGAGGATCGTGGAGCTGGTGCCGGCCGCGTACAGGGCGCTGTCGGCGGAGGTGGCGAACTTGATCGGGGTCTGGCTGAGGTTGCGGTCGAGCGTGAGCACCGAGACGTCGTAGCCGCGGGTCACGTCGGTGTAGCTGGGGTGGATCCAGATGCGCGTGACGCGGGCGACGGTGCCCGCGGTGGAGTTCTTGTCGTCGCGGCCGGCCACCACCCGCACCGCCGAGGCCGAGTCGCCCTCGGTGCAGTGCGCCGCGGTGACGACCTTGTTGGGCGCGACCAGGGTGCCGCCGCAGTACTGGAAACCGCTGCTGGTGGCCAGGTACACGACGAAGGGGTAGGTGGACGTGCTGGCGCGCGTGCCGCCGACGATCTGCGCGCCGAGCTCGCCGTCGGTCACCGGAGGGGTCGGAGCTGCTTCGGCCGCGCTGATCGCCGCCATCGGCAGCGTCGCCGCCACCAGTGCCGCGCCCAGCCATGACCGGAGGCGGTGCAGGGTTGCCGCCATGATCATCTCCTTCTTCTGTTGTGCTCCCGGTGCAGAGCCGGGAGTTCTTCAAGGATCAACAGGGTTTTACGAGACGGGCAAGGGCCGGTCCGCGTAGGCCATTCGGCCGTCCGACCACACGCGTGATTGGATCGGGCGCGAACAACCCCGTTCCGAGAGGAAGTTGTGATGGCCCCCACGAAGCCCGAGGTCGACCCGCACGACGGCCCGGCGCCGGCCGACCTGCTCATCCAGGACATCACCGTCGGTGACGGCGAGGAGGCCACGCCCGGTCAGCGCGTCGTCGTCCACTACGTCGGCGTCTCGCACTCGACGGGCGAGCAGTTCGACGCGTCCTGGGACCGCGGTGAGCCGTTCATGTTCCCGCTCGGTGGCGGCCGCGTCATCCAGGGCTGGGACCAGGGCGTCGCCGGCATGAAGGTCGGTGGCCGCCGCAAGCTCGTCATCCCGCCGCACCTGGGCTACGGCGCCCGCGGCGCCGGTGGCGTGATCAAGCCCAACGAGACGCTGATCTTCGTCGTCGACCTGATCAAGGTCGGCTGACGCACGTCGGCCCCTGATGGCGTTCCACTGGTCCGTTCAGTGGAACGCCATTGGTCTGCGCAGCCGATTTGCTCCACTCGTGGAACGGGACCACCCCCGGCTGCGTCATCCTGTCAGTCCGCCACCGCAGTAGGAGGGGAACCACGGTGCCAGAGGACATCGCCGGGTCGGAGCAGATGCTCGCGGGCTGGGAGAAGAACGTCCAGGAGCGCGCAGCCCGCTACCAGGAGATGGCGACGCGCGTGCAGGGGATGACGATCTCCGAGCGGTCCTCCGACGGCGCGGTGGAGCTCACCATCGGGTCCAACGGCATCCTGCAGCACCTGGTGATCAACGAGTCCGCCGCCGGCCGCCGCATGGCCGAGGTCAGCGGCGAGATCATGAAGCTGCTGCAGCGCGCGCAGTCCCGCATCCCGGAGCTGCTGCAGGCCGCGATGGCCGAGACGATCGGCACCCAGGACGAGACCGCCAACGTCCTGTTCAACGAGGCCAAGAAGAACTTCCCGGCACCGCCCGCGGAGGACCCGCCGGCCGCGCCGCAGCACCACAACGAGCTGAGCTTCCGCGTGGAGGACGACGCACCGCCGTCCCGTCCCACCCCGCCACCACCGCCGCCGCGCCGCCGTCCGCCTTCGGACGACGACGACTTCGGCGGGGAGTCCGTGCTCTCCTGATCCTGTCCGCTGCTCGAACTTGAGGGGGTTCGATGACTTCCGGTGGTTTCAACGTCACGTCCGACGTCCTGGAAGCGCACGTCAAGGCGCTGCAGGGCCTCCAGGGGAGGCTGCAGGGAGCCGTCGACGCGGCGAACACCGTGTCGATGCCGACTGACGCGTACGGCATCATCTGCCAGCCGTTCCGGATGCTGCTGGACCCCGTCGAGCAGTGGGGCATGGACGCGTTGAAGGGCGTCGCCGAGGCGATGGACGCGACCGCCAAGCGCATCGACGAGACCGCGAAGCACTACCAGGCGGTGGAAGACTCCATCGTGCGGACCCTCCAGGGCGGAGCCTGATGTCGTCACCCAACCCGCTGGTGGCCCAGGCACCTGCTGAGCCGTCGGGTTTCTTCAACGCGGGCACCGGTGACAACGGCTGGGCCACCGGCATCTCCATCGCCGAGTCCGCGATGGACACGTTCAACGGCATCAAGGACGGCAACTGGATCGAGGGTGGCCTCGGCATGGTCGGCCTGGTCGCCGACGCCGCCTCGATGGCGATCGACCCGTTCGGCACCCTGCTGTCCTCGGCGGCCTCGTTCCTGATGGAGCACATGCAGCCGTTGAAGGAGGCCCTGGACTGGCTGGCGGGCAACCCGCCGGTGATCGAGTCGTACTCGACGACGTGGAAGAACGTCTCGGCCGAGGTGGGCAAGGTCGCCGCCGAGTACAAGGCGTCCGTTGACGGCACTTCTGCCTGGACGGGTCCCGCCGCGGACGCTTACCGTGCTGCGGCGGGTGGTCAGCTGGACGCGTTGTCGGGTGCTGCTTCGGCCGCTGGGTCCGTGGGGACCGTTGTCGGTGTGATGGGCATGGTCGTCGGGTTCGTGCGGGAGATGGTGCGCGACCTGATCGCGGACCTGGTGGCGAAGCTGATCACGTGGGTGCTGGAGGCCGTGTTCACGCTCGGTTTCGGTACGCCGGTGATCGTGGCTCAGGCCGTGACGGCGATCTCGAAGTGGGCCACGCGGATCGGTGAGCTGATCCAGAAGCTGATCAAGACGATCAAGAAGGTCTCGCCGCTGCTGGGCAAGCTGGTCGAGATCTTCACGAAGATCATGAAGGTGGTCGGGAAGCTGGTCGGCAAGGTGACCGGCCTGGACGTGATCTCGACGAAGTCCATCAAGCCCGGTGGGCTGTTCCACAGCACGAACTCTCCGGACCTGACGCCGTCCGGGTCTCCGTCGGGGTCGCACTCCGGTTCACCGTCTTCGTCCACTCCGGACTCTTCGCCTTCTTCTCCCTCCTCGTCTTCTTCGCCTTCGAGCCCGCCGCGCACCCCGGATGCTCCGTCCACTCCGGACAGCTCCCCGTCCGCTCCTGGCTCTGGTTCGCCGCACACGGGCCCGTCGTCCACCCCGGACGCCTCTGCCGCGCCCCCGCGCAACACCGGCCAGACCACCCAGTCCTCGGTCGCCACCCCCGAAGCGCCGGCTCGCGCGGACGTCCCGCACGCCCCGCAGCCCTCGCGCACCCCGGACACCACCCCGTCGTCGTCCCAGCCGGGCCCGATGGGCAGCGCACCGAACGCCGCCGGCAACGCCCCCGCCGGTCGCCCCGGCACCCCCGGCTCGCGCGGTGACGTGCCCCCGTCCGCCCCGGCCGCCCCGCGTTCCCCGGACCACTCGACGACGGCCTCCCGCGCCGACGCCCCGTCCCGTCCGTCCACGCCTCCGACGCACTCGGCGCCTTCGGCTCCGTCGTCGCCGTCGATGCCGTCGTCCCCGTCCGGCGGCATGCCCTCCGCCCCCGGTGGCGCCCCGCACGCCCCGTCGTCCGGTGCTCCTTCCGGCGCCCCGCGCACCGACGCGACCCCGCCCAGCCGCGCCACCGCTCCCTCGGCGGCGGCACCGCACGCCCCGTCGACTCCGCACACCCCGTCGACCCCGTCGGCACCCCCGGCGGGCGGCGGCACCCCGCACTCCTCTTCCAGCGGCTCCCCGTCGGCCGGCTCCCCGCGCACCGACACCCCGATGCGCCCGCAGCCGTCCACGCCGTCGGCCCCGAGCGCTCCGCACACCCCGTCGGCCCGCACGGACGCGCCCACCGCGCCGTCCTCCCGCCCCGACGCACCCCAGACCCGTCCGGCAGGCGGCCCGACCGCGCCGTCCCGTCCCGACGCCCCGCACACCGGCACGACCACGCCGTCGTCGCGCCCGGACGCCCCGCACAGCGGACCGGCCGCACCGCACAGCCCCAACACACCCCAAACCCCCACCGCGCCGCACTCCCCCACCGCGCCGCACGGCGGCCCGAACACCCCGTCCCGCCCGGACGCGCCGCACCGTCCCGACGCCCTCAACCGTCCCGACGCCGGCCCACGCCCGGACACCTCCCGCCCCCGCACGGACGCCCCCGCGGGCCACCCGTCCCGTCCCGACGCCCCCACGCGCCCGGACACCCCGCACCGCCCCGACAGCCCGTCCCGCCCCGACGGCTCCCGTCCGCACTCGCCGGACTCCCCGCGCTCGCGCGGCACCGGCACCGACGCACCCCCGCACCACGCGCCGGACGCGACCCGCCCCGAGGCGGCCACCCCGCACTCCCCCGCGGCTCCGCACTCCCCCGACGCACCACACCACCCCGACGCGCCACACCACCCGGACGCCGACGCGCCGTCGCACACCCCGGACAAGCCGCACGACCCGGACTCCCCGGACCGCCCCCACGACACCGACGTGGACACCACACCGGCGGACCGCCCGTCCCCGGAGGCCGCACACCAGCGCCACGCCGAGCAGACACCGGCCGGCGTCTCGCACCACGGCGGCGACCTGGACATGGGCGACCTGCCCCACCGCGTGCCGGACGACCCGCGCTACTTCACCGCGGACGTCCACGTCACCCCGGACGGCCACGCCCGCATCGGCGGCCACGACTACACCCCCGCCGAGTACGCGGACATGCTGCGCCGCGGTGGTTACGACGGCAGTCGCCCGGTCCGCCTGATCGGCTGCGACGCGGGCAGCAACGACTTCGCCCAGCAGCTCTCCCGCCACCTCGACGCCCCGGTCCTCGCCCCCACCAAGCCGGCCTGGACCGACGTGAACGGCCGCGTCTTCACGAGCGACGCCGACATCCGCCCCGACGGCACCCGCCAGCCGAAGATCCCGCCGAACGGCGAGTGGGAGACCCACCACCCGGACGGCACGAAGACCAAGACCGGCGACGACGGCTACGCCCCGGACACCGAGCGCCACGACCCGGACGCGACGACGGACACCGACGGTGCCGTCGACCGCGGCGAGCCGCCCTACGAGCGGGACCCGGAGTTCGCGCACCACCCGGACGACCTGCCGCCGAACCGCGCCGAGCCGCAGGTGCTCGAACAGCTGGACCCGGACAGGTGCCAGGTCGACGAGAACGGCCTCATCACGCACTACGACGGCCAGCCGATCGAGCGGTACCTGAACAGGGTCCTCGAAGACCGCGCCAAGCTGATCGAGAACAAGATCGCCGACGGCACGATCAAGCCGCCGGACCACCCCGCGCAGAACATCCAGAAGTACGCGAACAACAACGTCGTGTGCACGTCGGTCTCGGTCGACCGGCAGACCGGCCGGATCTACGAGTCGGTCAACGGCTCGAACACGGACCTGATCCCGGAGGACAAGCTCCACCCGGCGCTGGCCGCGCGCCGCGACGCGATGATGGGCAACCCGCCGCCGGACGGCGACGGCCTGGGCTACACCCAGCCAGACCGCAACCCGGACCGCCTCGGCCAGCCGCTGCTCGACCGCAACGGTGAGGAGTTCCGCACGCCGTTCCCGATCAACGACGCGCCGACGAGGCACGCCGAGGTCAAGAACGTCAACCAGATGCTGCTCGACCGCGGGGTCCCACCGGACGTGTCCCCCGAGGAGCTGCGCAAGATCCTGGGCGAGATGCGCGTCGACAACGCCTTCACGCCGGCGAAGGTCGGCGCGGTCAGGGACGGCCGCTTCCCGGACACCGCACAGTGCTGCGCGAACTGCACGCGGATGATCGACGGCGTGCCCAGCTCCGCTGGTAAGCTCACCCATCCACCTGGTGACCCGCGGCTCCAGGTCCTGCCGGAGTGATGACCATGCGTGTGAACATCGAGGACACCGAAGACGACTACAACGGTGTCCTCCACGAAGGCGTCCCGTTCACCGGCGAAGTGGTGGAGATCGGCGCGGACGGCAACCTGATCTCGCTCTACACCTACTACACCGGCGTGCAGGACGGCCCGTACTCCGAGTGGTACGGGCCCGACCGCCCGTTCAAGCAGGGCACCATGAAGTTCGGCATGCTCAGCGGCGTGAACCGGCAGTGGCACCCCAACGGGCAACTGGCGCTGGAGACCGAGTTCGACGACCGGGGCCGCCAGCTGTACCGCAGGGAGTGGGACGAGACCGGCGCGCTCACCTACGAGCACAGCGCCTGAGCGATCCCGTTGCGCGTCAACAGGAGCAAGACGGTCGACACCCCGGCGGCGATCCTCCTGCACGACGGTGAACCGTTCACCGGCGAGCTCGAGGACACCGACGCCGAGGGCAACGTCATCGCGCTCTCCTCCTACGTCGACGGCATCGAGCACGGCCCGCAGACCGAGTGGTACCCGAGCGGTGAGAAGCAGGCCGAGGGCCGGTGCCATCGGGGATCACCGGTCGGCGAATGGCGGGAGTGGCACCGCAACGGGAAGCTCGCCGAGCACGACCTGTTCAACGTCTTCGGCGAACTGGTCGAACGGCGGCGGTGGGACGAGCACGGCACGCTCCTCGTCGACGTGAGGTCCGGCATCACTCGGGGGCTCTGACGGTGCGCATCGACAGCGGTGAGTCGTACCTGGACGTGACCAGGGACGCCGACGGCAACGTCATCGCCCTGGTCACCTGCTGGCAGGGCATCGCCCACGGCCCGCAGACGCTCCGGTACCCGAACGTCCGCAGGCGTCTGGCGCTGACCGCGTCTCCCGGCCGCGAACCGGAAGACCCACCGCGAGTGGCCCCGCCGGGGAACCACCGGGAGATCAACACCCTCGGAACCAGTGTGAACGGGTCGAAGCCACCGACCCGCCCGCACGTGCACGGGCAGCCCGATAAGATCAGCGCGTTGTGACGGGGAGAGGGGCGAGGAGCACATGGGCCAGCCAGCGACACCGCTGAGCGAGCAGGAACAGCAGCAGCTCGTGCGGCAGATCGGCCGTGCCATGCTGCCGGCGATGCCGCAGGGCTGGCAGCGCATCCGTGCCGAGTACCGCGCGGCGGGCAGGCACATCGAGGTCGACCTCGCGTTCGCCGGGCCCGACGGGCAGCTGCGGCCGGTGCGGCCGCCGATGGACGTGGTGCAGATGTTCGGCCAGCTGCGCGCCGGGATGTACCAGCCGGACCGCGGCACGTGGCTGAGCGCGACCTACGAGATCGAGGCGCCCGCGGCGTTCACGGTCGACTTCAACGCCGAGGACGAGCCGCGCTGGCGCAACACGCCGCCGCCGATCGGGTTCCGCGACGAGCTGCAGACGTTCCCGCGGCCGGACCAGCTGATCCCGGACTGGTGGCGGCAGCGCGTCGGACTGCCGCCGCTGCCCCAGCCGGAACCGGAGCCGCAGCAGGAGTTCCACGTCCCGCCGCAGCAGCCCGAGCAGCAGCCGTCGGCCGACCTGCGCACCGCGAAGGTCTACGACGGCAAGAACGACGACGGCCGCATCGTGGTGAACCGCCAGCCGGTCGACCCGCAGCTGGTGGACAACCTGCTCACCTACCTCGAGACGGCGCCGGTCGTGCTGGCCGCGCGCAGCTACGACGTGGACGAGTTCTCCGCCAACGGCGAGCAGGACGTGCCGCTGAACTTCCGCACCGACGGCACCTGGGTCTGGGCCGGCGCGGTGCCGCACTACCTGCGCAAGTACGGCCTGCCGCCGGAGCCCGAGCTGGTGGCGCACGCGGTGTCGCGCGGGTTCCGCATCGGTGAGGTGAGCGAGGCGGCGCAGGACCGCGCGGTCTCGCTGATCACCGGTCAGTGAGCGAGAAGTGCTGAAGGGGGCTCGGCTGCGGCCGGGCCCCCTTCTCCACGTTCTCAGCCCGCGGTCGCGACGACGGGGCGGCGTGCCCGCACGGCGAGCGTGACCAGCACGGCGACCCCGGCGACCACGTAGAGGTTGCCGATCACCTGCTGCCACCACGCCCACTGCTGCTCCACGTCGTTGTCACGCGGGAACAGCCAGTGCGGCCCCACCGCGAACACCGCCACGACCAGCCACGACGCCCAGTGCCGCCGCAGCGCGGGCCGCGACAGCAGCACCAGCGCGGGCGCGATCCAGATCCAGTGGTGCCCCCACGAGACCGGCGAGATCAGCAGCCCGCCGAGGGCCACGGCGAAGAACGCCTCGACCTCGCCGACACGTGCCGCCACCCACCACGTCAGCGCCACGACCAGCAACGACAGCACGACCCAGGTGAGCACCTGCGGACCGCTCTCCAGCCCGAGGCGGGCGAGCAGGCCGCGCAACGACTGGTTCGACGCGTAGGTCAGGCGTCCGACGCGAGCGGGGTCGAGCAGCGCGTGCGTCCAGTACTCGCGCGCGTCGCCGAACGCGATCAGGAACCCGAGCAGGCCGAACGCGAAGAACGACGCGATCGACACGAGCACCGGCTTCCACTGGCGCCGGGCCACGAAGAACAACGCGAAGAACGCGGGCGTCAGCTTGATCGCCGCCGCGAGCCCGATCAGGGCGCCGCGCGGCCACCAGCGGGTGCGTTCGAGCAGGCAGTCGGCCATGACCAGCACGCCGAGCAGCAGGTTGACCTGCCCGAACCAGAGCGTCTCGCGCAGCGGGTCGAAGATCGACGACACGGCGGCCGCGCCGAGCCCCCACTTGACCGCCTCCGGCCCCCACCCGAGCACGCGCGAGGCCGCGACCAGGCACAACGTCGTGAGCAGCGCCAGGTTCGCCACCGCGACCGCGAGGATGGCGACCACCAGCGGCACGAGCGCGAGCAGGCTGAACAGCGCGGCGGCGGCCGGCGGGTAGGTGAAGGGCAGGTCGGGGCCGCCGAGCGGCTTCGCGAACCCCTCGACGTAGAGCGGGAGGCCCTGCAGCAGCGCGTCACCACCGTTGCGGTAGACGCGCAGGTCGAGCGACCACCCCGGCGGGCGGAGCATGACGTACGCGAGCGTGCCGATCATGACGACGGCCCACGCCACGACGACGCGCTTGGCTCCCCGGTCCAGCTGCATCGGGAAATCCTAGCGATGAGGGTGCTGAGGCCCACGTCACGGACACCGGGCCGGATTTCTCACGTAGCGTCGTCGCGTGACCGCGGAACGTGGAACTCTGTTGGTGGAGCGCACAAATGCGCACGCTCGGGCTATCCTGTGCGCATGAGCCCCGCACTGGAGACGGTGCTGGCCAAGGCCGGCCTGCAGGTGACGCCCGACGAGTTCCTCGCGCTCGTGACCGACGCGGCGCGCAGGCTCGCGCCGCCACATCCCGAGCCGGTCAGCTACTTCACCCCCGAACAGCAGACGGCACTCGCCGACGTGGGCCTCGACCTGTCCCCGGCCGGCCCGTCCGACGCCAAGCCGCGCACCCGCACCGTCGTGGCGCACGCGGTCCTGCGCGACTCCGCGCTGACCGTCGCCGACGCCGCACGTCAGCTGCAGATCGACACGAGCCGCGTCCGCCACCGCCTCGGCGTGGGCAGGCTCGTCGGCTGGAAGGACCGCGGCAGCTGGCGCCTGCCAGCCTGGCAGTTCGCCGGCACCGGCGTCCTGCCCGGCCTCGAAGCCGTGCTCACGGCCGTGCCCACCGACCAGCCGGCGCTCGTCGTCGCCGCGTTCATGACCACCGCCCAGGAGGACCTGCTGGTCGACGGCAAGCCCGCGACACCCCGCGACTGGCTCCTCGCAGGAGGAGACCCGCGCCTCGTCGCCGACCTGGCCTCAGCGCTCGGCACCCCCGCCTGAGCCGTTCCCGAACACCCGACAGGACCCGAATGTCACGGCTTCCGCAGCCGCCTGCCCCTGCCGTGCTCCAGGCACACCTGCGCCGCACAGAGGACGTGGTGGCCGTCCACCGCGCGACCCGGCTGGTGCGCGTCTTCACGGCCAAGGGCTCCCACCCGCAGCGCTGGAACTCGTTCCGCTACGCGGGCCCCCTCCCGCACGCCCGCTTCGACGCGCAGGCCCCGACCCCCGACGGCAAACCGGCCCCGGACCACGAGAACGGCGTCCTCTACTTCGGCCTGTCCGTCCGCACCTCCGTCGCCGAGGTCTTCCAGGCCACCTCGATGGTCGACCGCCGCACCCGCTCCCCGTTCCTGGTGGTCCTGCGCCCGCGCCGCACCCTGCGCCTGCTGGACCTGGGCGGCCTGTGGCCGACGCGGGTGGGCGCCTCGCAGGAGATCTCGACGGGCCCGAAGGCCGTGACGCAGGCGTGGGCCCGCGCGATCCGCGCGGCCTACCCGGAGCTCGACGGGCTGTGGTACCGGTCGTCGATGGACTCGGGCGACCCGGCCGTGTGCCTGTGGGACCCGCCGGGAGCTTCGGGGCTGCCGGCGGCTCCGGACGTGTTGCTGCCGTTGGACCACCCGGGACTGGACCTGCCGTTGGCGCGGGTGTGCGAGGAGCTGAACTACACGCTCCTGGGCTGAGGTCCCCGGCCCGTCCGGCCGAGGACCCCGGCCGAACGGGTCAGTTCCTCACAGGTAGCGCCCCCACCACTCCAGCACCGCCGCGAACCGCTGCCTGCGGTGCCGCGGCTGGCCGGACCGGGTCAGCTCGTGCCCCTCGCCGGGGAAGATCAGCATCTCCGCCTCGACGCCGCGCCGGCGCAGGGCCACGAACATGCGCTGGGCCTGTTCGAGCGGGCAGCGCCAGTCCTGCTCGGAGTGCACGACCGCGAACGGGATGGTGATCTTCTCCGCGTAGGTCAGCGGGCTCATCGCGCGCTGGGCCTCGGGGTCGGGGCCGCAGTAGGCGTCGGGGAAGTAGTAGCCGATGTCGGAGGAGCCGGAGAAGGAGTCCCAGGCGTTGACGGCGCGTTCGCTCCAGGCCGCGCGGAAGCGTTCGCCGTGGTGCGCGGACAGCCAGGAGGCCATGAAGCCGCCGTAGGAGCCGCCCATGACGCCGACGCGGCCGGCGTCGCAGTCGGGGCGTTCCAGCGCCACGTCGAGCAGGGACAGCACGTCGTCGACGTCGACGGTGCCGAACTTGGCGACCACGGCCTGGCCGTGGGCCTGACCGTAGCCCGCGGAGCCGCGCGGGTTGGGCAGCACGACGGCGTAGCCGGCGGTGGCGTAGACCTGGGCCTCGTCGAAGAAACCCCAGCTGTGGTACATGAACGGGCCGCCGTGCACGGCCAGCACGACCGGGTGCGGGCCGTCGCCGTCGGGCAGCACGAGCCAGCCGTGGACGGGGTAGCCGTCGGAGGCGGAGCCGGTCAGCTCCACCACGCGGCGGGCCGGCACCTTCGAGAACGACGTGCGCGTGCCGGTTCCGACGAACTCGACCTCACCGGCGTTGTCCGGAGTGGACACGACGGCGACGACGGTGGACCCGTCGGAGGCGAACGACTTCACCACCGCGGACTCGCCCGCGAGCACCTCGCCGGTGCCGCCGCCGGACAGCGGGATTCGCCGCAGCTCCACGGCACCGCGGTTGCGGACCGCCACCAGCACGTCCGGACCGACCACCACGGGCGGGCCGGACAGCCGTTCGACGTCGACGGATTCCTCGTCGGTGAGCCGCTCCGGGCCACCGGAGCCGTCCAGCGGCGCCCGCCACAGGCCGGTGTTGCGCGCCACCGCGTCGATCCCGGTGAACTCCGTGCCCAGCCAGTGGACGAACCCCTCGGCGACGAACGGCATCGACACCTCGCCCCGGCTGCGGACCAGCACGGACGCCGGGCCACCGGAGGCCGGCACCGTGTACAGGTCGCTGACCAGCGTCTCGGCCGCGCCGAAGTCACGTGGTGCGGCGAACACCAGCTCCTCCGGGGACAGCCACGCCGGGTCGGCCACGTCGAAGGAGCCGTCGGTGACCTCGGTGACCTCGCCGGACAGGTCGGTCACGTGCAGTCGCGGCCGGCGGTCGAGCAGGAAGCCGACGTCGTCGACGCGGTAGTCGAGCCGCGTGATGCGGCGCGGCGCCTCGGCCTCGGGGCCGTCGTCACCGGTGCCGTAGCGGCCCTCCTCCGGGATGCGCGCCACGAACGCGATCCGCGTCGAGTCCGGCGACCACACCGGGGCGCCCGCGCCCAGCGGCAGATCGGTCAGCTTGCGCGGTTCACCGCCCGCGGTCGGCATGACATAAAGCTGCGGTTTCGTTTTGCCCGAAACGCGCAGGAATGCCACCTGGGTGCCATCGGGAGAAATACGCTGTGCATGATCACGGTCACCGTGTGTCCACGGTGTCGTGCTGCCGTCGGGGTGGACCCGGTGCAGGCCACCCCGGTAGGTGTTGGTGGCGAAGTCGGGCGTGGCGAGGCTGACCAGCACCAGGTCTCCGGACACCGCGACGGTGCCGGGCGTGGTGAGCAGCTCCAGGTCTTCGGGGCGCACGGCACGGACGGTAACAGGTTTCTTTAGCAACGCTCACAACGTTTTGTTGACCGATCACAAAAATTGACTCGCCACATAGATTTCCGCGTATGACGCGCATCGTGTTCTCCGGTGGACGGGTCTTCACCGGCACAACGACCGAGCCAGGCGACGTGGTGGTCGAGGGTGACCGCATCGTCGACGTGGGCACCGACCTCGACGGCGACACCAGGGTCGACGCCACCGGCCACACCCTGCTGCCGGGGCTGTTCGACTGCCACGTGCACTTCATGTTCAGCGGTGCCGACCTGGTCCGCGACCTGAACACGCCGTTCTCGCTGCCCTTCTACCAGGCCATCGGCAACATGCGCGCGACGCTCGACTGCGGCATCACGACCGTCCGCGACGCGCTCGGCGCCGACCTCGGGGTCGCGGAGGCGGTCCGGCGCGGGCTCGTCCAGGGGCCGCGCATGCAGATCGCGATCAACATGGTGTCGCAGACCGGCGGCCACAACGACGACTGGATGCAGTGCGGCGCGCACGTCAGCCCGCCGCTGCACCCCGGCCTGCCCGACACCGTCGCGGATGGTCCCGAGGAGCTGCGCAAGGTCATCCGCACGCTGGTCCGCCACGGCGCGGACATCATCAAGATCGCGTCCAGCGGCGGCGTGATGTCACCGCGCAGCAACCCGCGGCACGCGCACTTCCGCGACGACGAGATCGCGATGATCGTGCAGGAGGCCACCGCGGCCGGCATCGCGGTCATGTCGCACGCGATGAGCGGTGACGGCATCCTCACCGCCGTGCGCAACGGCGTGCGGTCCATCGAGCACGGCGTGTTCCTCACCGACGAGGGCGTCGAGGAGATGCTGCGGAACGGCACCTGGCTCGTGCCCACGCTGATGGCGCCGCGCATGGTGCTCGACCAGGCCGCCCGGGGTGTCGCGATCTCCGACGTGGTCCTGGACAAGGCGAAGATGGTGGTGGCGCAGCACTTCCAGTCGTTCCAGAAGGCGCACCAGGCGGGCGTGAAAATCGCCATGGGGACCGACTCGGGCGTGGGACCGCACGGCGACAACCTCACCGAGCTCACCCTGATGACCGAGTACGGCATGACGCCCGCGGAGGCGCTGCACGCCACCACGCGGTCCGCGGCGGCGTTGCTGCGCCTGGAGAACGAGCTCGGCGAGCTCGCACCGGGCAAGCTCGCCGATCTGGTTCTGGTCGAGGGGGACGCCGAGCAGCACGTGAAGGCCGGAACGCTGAGGCAGGCCGTCCGCGCCGTCTACCAGAACGGCGTCCCCGTCGGGTAGCTAGTGGTCGGCGCCGATGTGCTTGGCGGCTTCCGGGTGGCGCTTCACCTTGAGCAGGCTGGCGATCGTCGTGATCGCCAGCACGCCGACGATCACCGACAGCGAGACCTCGATGCCGATGGTCGGCACGTGGAAGGGCTCGCCGCCGTTGAGGAACGGCAGGTTGTTCGTGTGGAGCGCCTCCAGGATCAGCTTCACGCCGATGAAGCCGAGGATCACCGAGAGGCCGATCGACAGGTAGACGAGCTTCGCGAGCAGGCCACCGAGCAGGAAGTACAGCTGGCGCAGACCCATCAGCGCGAACGCGTTGGCCGTGAACACCAGGAACGGCTCCTTGGTGAGGCCGAAGATCGCGGGGATCGAGTCGAGCGCGAAGAGCAGGTCGGTGGAGCCGATCGCGACCATCACGATGAACATCGGGGTCACGAAGCGCTTGCCGTCGATCTTGATGAACGACTTGGCGCCGTGGAACTCGTTGGTGACCGGGAAGACCTTCCGCACCACGCGGAGCATCAGGTTCTCCTTGTACTCCTCCTCCTCGTCGTGGTTCTCCCTCGCCAGCTGCCAGCCGGTGTAGATGAGGAACGCGCCGAAGATGAAGAAGACCCAGCTGAACTCGGCGATGAGCGCCGCGCCGAGCGCGATGAAGATGCCGCGCATGACGAGCGCGAGCAGGATGCCGATCAGCAGCACCTTGTGCTGGTGGATCGCGGGCACCTTGAACGTCGTCATGATGATCAAGAAGATGAACAGGTTGTCGACGCTCAGCGAGTACTCGGTGATGTACCCGGCGAAGAACTCCGTCGCGTACTGCCCACCGGAGAAGTACCAGATGCCTGCCCCGAACAGGGCGGCCATGGCCACGTAGAACACAACCCACCGGGCGGCCTCACCGATCGTCACCTCATGGGGTTTTCGATCGACGATCACGAGGTCCACGGCGAGCAGGACGAGCAGACCAACGATCGTCGCGATCCACATCCATGCGGGGACGTTCACAACCCAACCTCCGGGATTCCTCAGCGCACGCCAAACAACCCGGAGGTCTCCTCCGCCGTCCGGCCGGTCCTGTGAAGACCACCCGCACGACCGACGGCACCGGAAGCCCGACGCTGGACTCCGTACTGACGACACCGCCGCTTAGGGAGTACTCCCCTCCATCCTGCGTGAATATTGTGCTCCACGACGACCGGTTAGCGCCACACAGGGTGAGCAGACCCACGCAACCAGGTGCGATGGGAATACATTGCGTGTTCTCGTGAGCAGTACCGGACCGAACCTGAAGCCCGGCTGAAGATCGACTCTTGCTGAGACCGGCACCGGGTCCCGACAGGTCGCTCTCAGCGAAACTCGCATATCGTCATCGCTGTGTCCCGCCTCTCCCGCATTCGCGGCAGGTGGTCGATCCCCGCTCTGATAGTGGTCGCGGCCCTCGTGGCCGGTGGCTTCTACTTCACCAGATCAGGCGACGACCCCGCGCCCGTGCAGTACAAAGAAGCGAACATCGACGCGCCCGAGAGCCCCGACAGCGCTCAGACGGTGACGATCGAGACGCGTCTTTACCTCCCCCAGCAGACGCCCGCGCCCGCGATCATGCTCGCGCACGGCTTCGGCGGCAGCCTGCGCAGCGTGCACACGCAGGCGGAGGAGTTCGCCCGGCGCGGTTTCGTCGTCCTGACGTGGTCCGCACGCGGTTTCGGCCGCAGCACCGGCCAGATCGCGCTCAACTCCCTCGACCGCGAGGTCCGCGACGCGCAGAAGCTCGTCGACTTCCTCGCGACCCGCGACGAGGTGCAGAAGGACTCCGGTGGCGACCCGCGCGTGGGCGTGACCGGTGCCTCCTACGGCGGTGCGCTGTCGTTGCTGCTCGCCGGCACCGACAAGCGGGTCGACACGCTCGTCCCGGTCATCACCTACAACGACCTCGCGCAGGCGCTGCTGCCGAACTCCGCTTCGGCCGAGCCGCGTTCCGACGCCACGCCGGGGGCGACCGCGTTCGGTGAGGACGGCGTCTTCAAGCGGTCGTGGGCGGGCATCTTCTTCTCGGCCGGCATGACGTCGATCGACCTCGCCTCGCCCACGGGCGAGGCGCCCGAGGTGGGTGACACCGAGTCGAACAACCAGGCGCCGGCACAGCAGCCGCAGCAGCAGCCGGGTGGCGGTTCGGGCGCGGCCGCACAGCCGCCCACGCCGTCGCTGGGCGCCTGCGGCCGGTTCACGCCCGCCGTGTGCACCGCCTACACGGAGGTCGCGACGACGGGCAAGGCCTCGCAGCAGACGCTCGACCTGCTGCGCCGCTCGTCACCGGTCGAGGTCACCGACAAGATCACCCAGCCGACGATGCTGGTGCAGGGCGAGCAGGACACGCTCTTCGGCCTCGACCAGTCCGACGCCACCGCACGGCAGATCGCCGCGGCGGGCGGCAAGGTGAAGACGGTCTGGTACGCGGGTGGTCACGACGGCGGCAACCCCGGCGCCACGCTGCGCGGGCAGATCGCCGACTGGATGGTCTTCCACCTGATGGGCAAGGGCACCGACCCCGGTACCGGCTTCGAGTACCAGGTGCAGGGCGCGTTCCGCTCGTCCGGAACGCCGTCGCTGCGCACGGTCGTCGCCCCCTCCTACCCCGGTCTGGCGCCCGGTTCCACGAGCGAGCGCCGTTCGGTGAAGCTCAGCGGCCGCGAGCAGGTGGCCGTGAACCCCGCCGGCGGCAACCCGGCGGCGATCTCGAACCTGCCCGGTCTCGGCTCGGCGCTGGCGCGGTCGTCGTCGATCTCGTCGCGGCTCTCGCTCGACCTGCCCGGTCAGGCGGCGGTGTTCCAGTCCGACGCCCTGACCTCGCAGCTGCTGCTGACGGGTTCCTCGACGGTCCGGCTGCGGGTGGCGCGCGGTGACCAGAACAGCGGCGAGGCGGTCCTGTTCGCGAAGCTCTACGACGTGTCGAAGGACGGCACGCGGGTGCTGCCCGGCTCGGCCGTGGCCCCGTTCCGCGTGGCGCTGCCGCCGGACGGTTCCGCCGCCGAGGTGACCGTGACGCTGCCGCCCGCCGTCCGCCCGGTCGAGAGCGAGCACCGGCTGGCGCTGGTGGTCTCGACGACGGACCAGGCGTTCGCGAACGCCGAGCAGCCCGCCGCGTACCGCATCTCGCTGGCCGACGACACCATCTCGGTGCCGGTCGTGCCGGGCCGCAACGTGACGACCGGTTTCCCGGTGGCCGCGCTGTGGGGCATCGTGATCACGCTGCTGGTGCTGATCGGCGCCGGTGTCATCGCGATGTTCCGCCGCCGCCTGGCGCACGACTCGGACCCGGAGCTGTCCGGGGTGCCGCTGGTGATCTCGAACCTCACCAAGTCCTACCCCGGCGGCCTGACCGCGGTGAAGGACCTGTCGTTCCGCGTGGAGCACGGCCAGGTGCTGGGCCTGCTGGGTCCCAACGGTGCCGGCAAGACCACGACGCTGCGCATGGTGATGGGCCTGATCCACCCGTCCGAGGGACACATCCGGGTCTTCGGGCACAAGGTGACGCCGGGTGCGCCCGTGCTGTCGCGGATCGGGTCGTTCGTGGAGGGCTCCGGTTTCCTGCCGCACCTCTCCGGTGCCGAGAACCTGCGCCTGTACTGGGCGGCGACCGGTCGCCCGCTGGAGGAGGCGCACGTCGAGGAGGCGCTGGAGATCGCGGGCCTCGGCAACGCCGTGAACCGCCGCACCCGCACCTACAGCCAGGGCATGCGGCAGCGCCTCGCCATCGCCCAGGCGATGCTGGGTCTGCCGGACCTGCTGATCCTGGACGAACCGACCAACGGTCTCGACCCGCCCCAGATCCACCAGATGCGCGAGGTCCTGCGCCGGTACGCCGCAGCCGGCCGCACCGTCCTGGTGTCGTCGCACCTGCTGGCCGAGGTCGAGCAGACCTGTTCGCACGTGGTCGTGATGCACAAGGGCCAGCTCGTCGCCGCGGGCGAGGTGGCCGACATCGCGGCAGGCGGCGGCGAGGCGACGTTCCGCGTCGACTCCCCGTCGAAGGCAGCGGAGGTGCTGCGCAACCTCGAAGGCGTGCACGACGTGCACGAAGACGAGGACGCAGTGCACGCGTCGATGAACGGCGTCCCGCGCGCTGCCGCACTATCGGCCCTCGTGGCCGCCGGTGTGGCCGTGGACCAGGCGGGCCCGCGACGCAGGCTGGAAGACGCGTTCTTGGAGCTGGTCGGTGAATGACTTCCTGATGGCAGCGGCGTCCGCCACGGCGGACGCCCCGGACCCGGTGTCGCTGGAGGCGCTGGCGGAGGCGGGCCTCGACGTGGCCGCCTCTGACGACGAAGAGCAGCGGGAGGCCACCGCATGACCTCCACCCGCTCGGTGCCTCCCGCGCGCCCTCTGGCGAACGCCAACCGCATCCGCCTGAGCGCCGGCAGGCACGCTCCCGCAGGCGTCCCCTCCTCCTGCGAGCGCACGTCGCTCGCGCGCGAAGGGGGTCCCCTTGACTCAATTATCCCAGGCAGCACCGACAATTTCGGCGCACCGGACGCGGCGGAGGCCGTTGACCGCAGCGCGCACGGCGCTGGCGTTGCCGCTGAGGTGAGCACCTTGGTGAGCGCCGGCACGGCGAGCGCCCCAGCGACCGCTGACGTGGCGGGCACCGATGTGCCGGGCACATCGGTGGGCGCCGACATGGCGAACACCCCGGTGGGTGCCGACGCGCCGGGTGAGCACAGCCCGGCCGGTCACGGCGAGCACGACCCGGCCGACGGCGTCGGCGGGCAGATCACGACGAGCGCCGGCGTTGCCGGCGCGCGCGTCACGACCGCCACCGACGAGGTCGGCCGGCACGAGGAGGTGGACCGGTGAGCGAGAACGGCGTCCACACCGACCCCGGAGCGATCAGCGACCTCACCGAGGCCGCTGCCCACCAGCAGACCGAGGTGGCCGAGGACGGCTCCTCGAAGGGTTACCGGCCCCGCAGGACCTTGCGGATCAGCGTCGAGCTGCAGCGCCAGGTCAAGCGCCGCCGCACCCAGCTCGTGCTGGGCTTCCTGGTGCTGCTGCCGTTCATCCTGGCCCTGAGCTTCGAGCTGGGCGAGAGCCAGAACCGCCGCTCCGGCGGTTTCGTCGACCTCGCCACGGCCAGCGGCATCAACTTCGTGGTGCTGACGCTGTTCGTGAGCGGCAGCTTCCTGTTGCCGATGATCGTGGCGCTGTTCTTCGGCGACACGATCGCGTCCGAGGCGTCGTGGTCGAGCCTCAAGTACCTGCTGGCCGCACCGATCCCGCGCCACCGCCTGCTGCGCCAGAAGGCGATCAGCAGCGGCCTCCTCAGCTTCTTCGCCCTCGCACTGCTGCCCGCGGTCGCACTCGGCGTCGGCGTGCTGTGGTACGGCGCGGGCGAGGTCGTGAGCCCGACCGGTGAGGCGGCACCGTTCGCGGACGGCGTGCTCGGCATGGGGCTCGCCGTCTGCTACATCGCGATCAACCTGTTCTGGGTGGCGGGCCTGGCGCTGTTCCTGTCCGTGTCCACCGACGCGCCGCTCGGCGCGGTCGGCGGCACAGTGCTCGTGTCGATCCTGTCGCAGATCCTCGACCAGATCGAACCGCTCGGGGACCTGCGCAACTACCTGCCGACGCACTACTCGATGGCGTGGGCCGACCTGCTCTCGACCGACGTGGACTGGTCGGAGATGACGCGCGGGGTGTTCTCCGCGCTCGTCTACGGCGGCATCTTCACGCTGCTCGCGGCACGCCGGTTCATCACGAAGGACATCACCAGCTAGCTAGTGCTTGCCCTGCACGCAGAACTCGTTGCCTTCGGGGTCGAGCATGACGACCCAGTGCCCCATCCGGCCCTGGTCGAACTCCTCGACCTTCGTCGCACCGAGGGCGACGAGCCGGTCGACGGCCTCCAGACCCGCGTTCACGTCGAGGTGGACGCGGTTCTTGGCCGTCTTGCCCTCCGGCACGCGCTGGAAGAAGAACCGCGGCCCCGCGCCGTCCGGGTCGATGATCGCCGAGTAGTCGTTCCACCGCTCCTGCGGGATGTTGTTCGCCTGAGCGAACTCCTCCCAGGTCGCGAACCCGCCGGGCGGCGGCTGCACCACGTACCCGAGCGCCTCCGCCCAGAAGGCGGCCAGCTTCGCCGGGTCCGCCGCGTCCATCGTCACCTGGATTTCGGTTGCCATGGCGCAACGGTAAGACCGAATGCGGACAACCACTGTCCGGAGTGGTGGAAGATCGGAAACCGGGCTAGACCGGCCGCTTCCGCTTCGGCAGCCGCGCGACGACGGCGTCGTAGGACCCGTCCACCAGCTCCAGCAGGTCGTCGTCGGGCACCGAACCCTTGAGCGCGATGGTGTTCCACCCGTAACGCCCGATGTACCCGCTCACCGTGATGTCCGCGGGAAAGCGCTCTCTCCACACCGCGGCGGCCTCCCCGTCGGCTCCGCACTTGAGCCCGACGGTGTGCACGTCCAGCCCGACGAAGGCGAAGGCCTTCCCTCCCACCTTGCAGACGAGCTCGGCCTCACCCCACGGGTACGTCTCCTCCGCGCCGGGTTTGGCGGCGCAGTAGGCGATCAGCTCGTCCATCGTCACAACGCGATTATCGCCCGCCGAAGCCCGCGACGAAACGAGTGAGCAGCTCCGCGAACGTCGCCCGCTCGTCCTCGCTCCACTCCGCCATCGCCGCCGCACAGGCCGCCTGCCGCGCCCGGTGCAGCTCGGCACTGGTGGCCCGCCCCCGCGGCGTGCGCACGAGCAGCACTCGCCGCCCGTCCGCCTTGTCGGCAACGCGTGCGACCAGACCGGCGTCCACGGCGCTGGTGACGAGTTTGCTGGCCCGCGGCTGATCGACGTGCAGCGCCGCCGCAACCCCGGAAACCGTGGCCTGCACCCCGCCCCGCTCGGCCGCTTCGATCACGTCGAGCACGTCGAAGGCCGGTACGGCCAGCTCGGCGAGCGCCCTGCGTGACTGGCTGCGCCGCATCGCGATCAGCGCCTGCTCCACCGCGGCGAGGTGGGTGTCGACGTCCACCGGGAGATCATGGCCGCATCACGCTCGAATGGGTGTTGTCAGCCGACATCTCACCCCAGAGGGCGATTTACGCGCCGCAGTTGCCGGCTTCACGGTGAGCGACCGGTCGTCCATTGTGGACTGGGCGGGTGCGGTGGGACCTGCGTTGTGCGCGGTGGAGGTGAGGGCGGGGCGGGCGTTGCGGGACGGCGGTGGCGCCGTTGTGGCGAAACGAGACGATGGGGTTGGCCTTGCGGGCGGGTGGTATAGCGGCTGCTGTCGTCGCGAAACGGCGAGGCGCGCTGCGCCCCAGTGCCGAAGTGATCCAGAGCCAACGCAGCCCGCACGATGCCAACGCGGCTTGGTGCGCAGGGCGGCCCACCGCCTGGACCGCCCTGCGCACCGAGACGGCCCGGAGACGCGGCAGCTCGCATCAGTCGCGGTCAGAAGCCATCGCGGTCGGCGGTGAAGTTCAACCGGCCACATGCCGAAGCGAGGAGCGGGGGCGCTTGCGTTGTGGGCGGCCCGCGCCGCGGGGCTACGTCACACGGGCCGCGTACCGAAGCGAGGAGCGGGCGCCTGCGTAGCAGACGACACCCGCCACGGGGCTATTTCATGCTGGCCGCGTGCCGAAGCGAGGAGCGGGGGCGCTTGCGTTGTGGCGCCCCCGCCGTGGGACTACTTCACGCCGGCTGCGTCCATGCCCCGCAGCTCCTTCTTCAGGTCCTGAACCTCGTCGCGCAGGCGCGCGGCCAGCTCGAACTGCAGGTCGCGGGCCGCGTTCATCATCTGGTCGGTCAGCTGCTGCACGAGGTCAGCGAGCTCGGAGCGGGCCATGCCCGCGCGTTCGTGAGACTGCAGGACGCCGGCGGAGCGGCCGCCCTCGCCGGTGGCGCGCTTGCCGCGGGACTGGTTGCGGCCCGAGCCGCCGACCGGCACCTCGTCGTCGGCTTCGGAGTACACCGTCTCGAGGATGTCGGTGATCTTCTTGCGCAGCGGCTGCGGGTCGATGCCGCGTTCCTCGTTGTAGGCGATCTGCTTGGCGCGGCGGCGGTTCGTCTCGTCGATCGCGTGCCGCATCGAGTCGGTGATCTTGTCCGCGTACATGTGGACCTCGCCGGACACGTTGCGGGCCGCACGGCCGATCGTCTGCACCAGGGAGGTGCCCGAGCGCAGGAAGCCCTCCTTGTCCGCGTCGAGGATCGCGACCAGGGACACCTCGGGCAGGTCGAGGCCCTCGCGCAGCAGGTTGATGCCGATCAGCACGTCGTACTCGCCGAGGCGCAGCTGGCGCAGCAGCTCGACGCGGCGCAGGGTGTCGACCTCGGAGTGCAGGTAGCGGACCCGGATGCCGAGCTCCAGCAGGTAGTCCGTGAGGTCCTCGGCCATCTTCTTGGTCAGCGTGGTGACCAGGACGCGCTCGTCGCGCTCGGCCCGCTCGCGGATCGAGTGGACCAGGTCGTCGATCTGGCCCTCGGTCGGCTTCACGACGACCTCGGGGTCGACCAGGCCGGTCGGGCGGATGACCTGCTCGACGAACTCGCCGCCCGCCTGGCCCATCTCGTACGGGCCCGGGGTCGCCGACAGGTACACGACCTGGCCGATGCGGTCCGCGAACTCCTCCCACGTGAGCGGGCGGTTGTCGAGGGCGGACGGCAGGCGGAAGCCGTGCTCCACGAGGTTGCGCTTGCGGGAGGCGTCGCCCTCGTACATGCCGCCGATCTGCGGGACGGTCACGTGCGACTCGTCGATGACCATCAGGAAGTCGTCGGGGAAGTAGTCGAGCAGCGTGGCGGGGGCGGTGCCGGCGGCGCGGCCGTCGATGTGGCGGGAGTAGTTCTCGATGCCGTTGCAGAAGCCGACCTGGCGCATCATCTCGATGTCGTACTGGGTGCGCATGCGCAGGCGCTGGGCCTCCAGCAGCTTGCCCTGGCGCTCCATCTGCGCGAGCGTCGTCTCCAGCTCCGCCTCGATGTCCCGGATGGCGCGCTCCATGCGCTCGGGGCCCGCGACGTAGTGGGTGGCCGGGAAGATCCGCAGGTCCTCCACCTCGCGGACCACGTCACCGGTCAGCGGGTGCAGGTAGTAGAGCTTGTCGATCTCGTCGCCGAAGAACTCGACGCGCACCGCGAGCTCCTCGTAGGACGGGATGATCTCGACCGTGTCGCCGCGCACGCGGAAGGTGCCGCGGGTGAACGACATGTCGTTGCGCGTGTACTGCACGTCCACCAGGGCGCGCAGGAACTGGTCGCGGTCGACCTCGGCCCCGGTGGCCAGCGGGATCGAGCGGTCGAGGTACGACTGCGGCGTGCCGAGGCCGTAGATGCACGAGACGGACGCGACCACGATGACGTCGCGCCGGGTCAGCAGCGACATGGTGGCGGAGTGCCGCAGCCGCTCGACGTCCTCGTTGATCGAGGAGTCCTTCTCGATGTACGTGTCCGTCTGCGGGATGTACGCCTCTGGCTGGTAGTAGTCGTAGTAGCTGACGAAGTACTCCACCGCGTTCTGCGGGAAGAGCTCCTTCAGCTCGTTCGCCAGCTGCGCCGCCAGCGTCTTGTTCGGCGCCATGACCAGCGTCGGCCGCTGCAACCGCTCGACCAGCCACGCCGTCGTCGCCGACTTGCCGGTACCGGTGGCGCCGAGCAGCACCACGTCCCGCTCGCCCGAGCGCACGCGCCGCTCCAGGTCGGCGATGGCCGCCGGCTGGTCGCCCGCCGGCTGGTACTCGCTGACCACGCGGAACTGCCCGCCGGTGCGGGTGATCTCGCCGACGGGACGGTGCTCGGAGTGCGCCTTGACGGTGCTCTCCTCTTGCGGGAGCTCGGTTGCGAATGCCACGGGAAGCACGTTACGCCGGGGGTCTGACAATTTCAGATTGTGCCTGGTCAGAGCCCTCTAATCGCACGGACAGCAGTTGCAGTCGCAGTCGCAGTTCGGGCCGCAGTCCGGCCCCGGGTCGCACCCGTCGCGCCGCTTGTCGCTCCACGGTCCCGGGAACGGGTCGCGGCAGCAGAACTGGCACGTGCCGCACATGTAGAGGAACGCCCCGCAGCCCTCGAAGCACCCGCGCGGCTGCCGCTGCCAGTTCAGCTTCGGGTACGCCCACAGCCCGCTGCCCGGATCCGACCAGCGCGGCTTGTCCGGCGGGTGCTGGTGGCGCTTCCGCTTGCCGAACACCCGGACGATCGACTCCTCCAGCTCGTGCACCAGCAGCTTGTGCACCAGCCGCCCGTCCACGAACTCGACCTCGGCCAGCGCGAGCCGGATGCCCGCCACCGCGTCCAGGCACAGCCGGTGCGCCTCCTGCACCGACGTCCCAGTGGCCAGCAACGGGTTCCACGAGCCCGAGGCGCGGTCCTCCTCCAGGTCCTCCGCCGCGTCGATCAGGTGCGCGACCCGCCCGAACAGCCGCCCGACCTCGCGCAACGGCTCCGCGTTCGCCGGCCGCCCCGCGATGATCGCCGTCTGCGCCACCGCGAACCCGGTGGCGGTCTCCGTCGGCTCGGTCACGGCCAGCACCGAGCTGCCCAGCCCCGCCGCTGCCTCGACGAGCGTCTGCCGGCGCACCGAGTCGATCATCACCGACGCGTCGAACCCGAGGTCAGCGGCCGTTCCGATGCCCTTGGCCGCCCACCGCTGGGCGACCGCGCGCCCGGCCCAGCCGACCCGGCCGGCCAGCCCGTCACCGTCGTCGACGTGGTCGTGGACCTTCAACGAGGCCAGCACCAGCGACACCGATGCCGCCAGCCGCGCGCCCGCCCCCACGGCCACGTCGGCGGACTTCATGCCGCGCAACGCGCACGGCCCGGCGGACCGGCGCGACAGACCGGTCTGCGCCTCGACCGCGGCTGAGATCATCAGCCCGTCGTAGTTGGTGACGAGACGTGACAGATGACCGTGCTCGTCGCGCAGCGAGAGGCACATCCCGCACAGGTGCGCGAGCCACGCGGACCGCAGCTCAGCGCCCAACCTGTTGCGGCAGGGGCGGATGATCCCGAACATGCGCGCGATCCTAAGTGGCCGCTGACGAATCTGATGGCAGTATCGCTGACGTGGCACACATCCATCCGCCGAAGATCGAGTACTTCGACCTGGACGCCAAGAGCAACACCGATCCCAAGGGGCAGCTGAGGAGCGTCGACGAGTACCGCCTCACCCCGGCCGGGCTCTACATGTTCCGCCCGCTCTCCGGGCATCCGAGGATCAGCCACTTCGAGAGCTGGTTCCTGCCCAAGCTGAACCTGCGGGTCACCCGCCAGTCCTGGCACCGCGGCCACGAGCAGGACTTCGACTTCTACGTCGACGTCGTGGAGATCTCGGCGATCGGCAGCGTGTGGCGCACGACCGACCTCTACCTCGACCTCCTCGTCCGGACGGGCCGCAGCACCACGGTCCTCGACACCGACGAGCTGCTGAGCGCGCTCCAGCACAACTTCATCACCGCGGAACGCGCGCAATGGGCATTGGAAACCACCTATGCGGCGCTGTCCGGAATTTCAGCACACGGTCACGACGTGGTTCGGTGGCTCACCTATTCGGGTTGTCCTACGACCTGGCGTTGATACACAGAGTGTGGTCGTCATCTGACCGTGACGTAACAAATCGATCCGCCGTGTAACTGCGAGCACATATTTGACTACCCTCGGCGTCGTGGGAGCGGTCACTACACCTCAGCTGGTCGACACCGTCGACACCATTTCGGGCGTCCGGAGCTATTCATCCGAGGGCATGCGGCACCTCAGCTCGTGCCACGTGGAGCGCTGGGGTCTGCGGATCGAGCACCCCACACCGGAGGACCCGTTCTCCGACTCCGAGGTGACGTGGCTGCTGCCCGACGTCGGCGTGCGGCTCACCACGTTCCACCCGCGGTCGCGGCACGCGCGCAGCGGCCCGAGCGTGCTGACGGCCGTGCGCGTCGAGCGCGACCACCGCCACTGGCAGACCACGGACCTGCTGCTGGGCCTGGCCGTCCCCGGCGGCACCACGGCCCGCATCGTGCGCAGCGAGGAGTTCGCCGCCGCCGTCGCGGGCCGCGTGCTGCAGCCGGGCGACGCCGACCAGGCGCTGCGCACGGTCCACCGCACCCTCGAAGAGCTCAGCAACGTCAACCACAACCTCACCTCGTGGCTGACGTGGCACGGCATCTACGACGCCTGGCCGCCCCTGTAGGCCTTGATCCGCTCCACCGCGGCGACCATGAACGGCTCCTTCGCGTCACCGTAGGCGAACCCGCTGTCGTGGCCCGCAAACCGTTGTGACAGTTCGAGTTTCACGTTCTCGTACTCCTCGCGGGCCCGCGCGTCGTGCCGCAGCCAGTCGCGGAAGTCGACCGCCCACCGCCAGTTGGCCGCGCCCTCGACCCGCAGGTGCAGGTTCACCCGCCGCCCCGGATCCGCACCCGCGTGCAGCCGCTTGTCCCAGCCGCCGTTCTCACCGCGTGGCGTGTCCTCGTACGGTCCCACGTACGGGAAACCGGCCTGCGCCAGCACTTCCCGCAGCCCGTCGGCGGTCTCCATGTCCTCGACGGCGAGCTGGAAGTCCAGCACGTCCTTCGCCGCGAGCCCGGGAACGCTCGTCGACCCGATGTGCTCGACGTGCCGCCCGCCCGCGGCCAGGGCGATCCGCCGCGCGACCCGCGCGGCCTGCGCCGGCCACGTCTCGTCGTAGGGCACCACGACCGGCTGCCCCGACGCGTACGTCCGCGTCCGCACGTTCTCCTCGAACCGGACGAGCCGGTCCCACAGCCCCGTCACGTCCGGGACCTCGCCGGAGTTGTCGAGCCACACGTCCGCGGCCGCCCGGCGCTGCTCCTCGGTGGCCTGCGCGGCGATCCGGTTCCGCGCGTCGTCCTCGGCCATCCCGCGGCTGGTGACGAGGCGGTGCAGCCGGGTCTGCGCGTCCGCGTGCACGACGATGACCAGGTGGTAGGCGGCAGCCAGATCGCGCTCCACGAGCAACGGGATGTCGTGCACCACGATGCCGTCCGCCGCCGCCATCCGCTCCGCGGTGAGCTGCCCGATGCGGGGGTGCGTGATGCCGTTGAGCGTCTGCCGCGCCTCCTCGGTCGCGAACGCCTTGGCCGCCAGCGCGGCCCGGTTCAGCGTGCCGTCGGCGTTGAGCACGTCGTCACCGAACGCCTGCACGACCTCCGCGAGGCCGTCGGTGCCCGGTTCCAGCACCTCGCGCGCCAGCTTGTCGGCGTCGATGATCGTCGCGCCGCGTTCTTCGAGCAGCCGCGCGACCGTCGACTTGCCCGACCCGATCCCGCCGGTCAATCCCACCCTGAGCATGCCGGTCAGGTTAGCCGGGTCGCGGGGGCGAGCAGGACCGCGACGCTAGACCGGCGGTGTCATCGCCTGCTGCGCCAGCGGCGGCAGGATCTTCGTGAGGTTCTGCGGCGGCACGAAGCCGTTGCGCGAGCGCACCACGAACGTCGACTTGCCCAGCGACCCGATGAGCAGCTGCTCGTCCTTGCCCTCGATGAGCGTGCCCTTCTGCTTGCCGACGTCGACCTCGGTGATCTTCGCCCCGTCCTGCCGCTCCGCCTCGACGCTCTCCGCGACGCGGGTGCGGGCGGTGAGCTCGTCGGTGTAGGTCGACAGGCCGATGATGATCTTCGCGGCCGGCAGCCCCTGCTTGGGCGGGATGCCGTAGTAGCAGTCGATCTTGCCGGTGCGGCCGATGCCCGGCTCCTTGACGCCGATGATGATCTGCGGCTCCCCCGGCAGCTCCTGGCCGAGGATCGCGTTCATCGTGTCCACGTCGACCACGAGGTCGCAGTCGTCGGGCAGCGCGGGCCGGTCGACCATCGCCAGTGCCTTCGACTGCGTGGTCGGCGGGGTGATCTTCGGGATCTGCGGCGGCGGCGCCGAGGACTGCGGGGCCGCGGACGAGCAGGCGGCGGTGAGCGCCGCCGCGCCGAGTGCCATGAAGAAACGTATCCCACGCATAGGTTTCTCAACCTACACAACGGACTCAGCCCTTCACCACAGAGTGAACGAGTGGCGCCCCGCCCGTCTTTGTGGCATCTGCGAGTACTACCAACTCGCCCTCGCCCCGCCTCCAACTGCACCCAACCGGTCCGTCCCCCTGAGGCCACGCCGCACAGCAGAACCGGCAACGGAACGCCGCCGTCGTTCAACGCGAGCCGCCCGGCGGTCTCCAGCATCGACTCGGCACGACCATCCGCTTCCGCCAGCCGCAGCTTCGCAACGCCATCGCCACGACCGCCTGGGCGCGATGCCAACGATTCCGCGATCTCCTCCCTGGTCACGAGCTCGCGGCGGATCGCGTCGTCCGCCGCCCACACAGCGTCCAAACCGTCGTGCTCGATGACCTCGTCGATCCACTCGTCCACGGAGTTCAGCCTGTACAGGTGAGCCGTGTCGCGGAGGCGCCCGCGCCCATCTGTGGACAAGTCGAGCAGTTGGTTGCAGTCAGGTGCCTGTTGATCTTGAGTTGGCAGTACTTGCAGATGCCGGCGGCAACAACGGCGAAGGCCCCCGCACCGTGAGGTGCGGGGGCCTTCGTCAGTCAGCTACCCGAAGGTGCCGGGGTGGCTCACATGCCGCCCGACAGCTTCTCGCGGAGCGCCGCGAGCTGCTCGTCGGAGGCCAGCGTGCCGCCGGACTGGGCCGGCGCGCCGACGGAGGTGGACGGGGCGTCGCCACCGGAGGTGTAGTTGCCCGCACCCTCGGCCGAAGCCTCTTCCTCGGCCTCGGCGGCCTTGCGGATCTGCTTCATGTGGGCCTCGTAACGAGTGTGCGCCTCGGCGTACTGGCGCTCCCACTCCTCACGCTGCTTGTCGAAGCCGTCCTGCCACTCCTGGGTCTCCGGGTCGAAGCCCTCGGGGTAGATGTAGTTGCCCTGGTCGTCGTACTCGGCGGCCATGCCGTACTGGGTCGGGTCGAACTCGGTGTCGACCGTGAAGCCCTCGTTGGCCTGCTTGAGCGACAGCGAGATGCGGCGGCGGTCCAGGTCGATGTCGATGACCTTGACCATGACGTCGTCGCCGACCTGCACGACCTGCTCCGGGATCTCGACGTGGCGCTCGGCCAGCTCGGAGATGTGGACCAGGCCCTCGATGCCCTCGTCCACGCGGACGAACGCACCGAACGGAACCAGCTTCGTGACCTTGCCCGGCACGATCTGGCCGATCGCGTGGGTGCGGGCGAACTGGCGCCACGGGTCTTCCTGGGTCGCCTTCAGCGACAGGGAGACGCGCTCGCGCTCCATGTCGACGTCGAGGACCTCGACCGTGACCTCCTGGCCGACCTCGACGACCTCGGACGGGTGGTCGATGTGCTTCCAGGACAGCTCCGAGACGTGGACGAGACCGTCGACGCCACCCAGGTCCACGAAGGCACCGAAGTTGACGATCGAGGACACGACGCCCTTGCGGACCTGGCCCTTCTGCAGCTGGTTGAGGAACTCGCTGCGGACCTCGGACTGGGTCTGCTCCAGCCACGCGCGGCGGGACAGGACCACGTTGTTGCGGTTCTTGTCCAGCTCGATGATCTTCGCTTCGAGCTCGCGGCCGACGTACGGCTGCAGGTCGCGGACGCGACGCATCTCGACGAGGGAGGCGGGGAGGAAGCCGCGGAGACCGATGTCGAGGATGAGACCACCCTTGACGACCTCGATGACGGTGCCCTTGACGGGCTCGTCCTTCTCCTTGAGGGCCTCGATGGTGCCCCACGCGCGCTCGTACTGGGCGCGCTTCTTGGAGAGGATCAGACGGCCTTCCTTGTCCTCCTTCTGGAGAACAAGCGCCTCGACCTCGTCACCGACCTTGACGACCTCGTTGGGGTCGACGTCGTGCTTGATCGACAGTTCGCGCGAGGGGATGACACCCTCGGTCTTGTAGCCGATGTCGAGCAGGACCTCGTCCCGGTCGACCTTGACGATCGTGCCTTCAACGATGTCGCCATCGTTGAAGTACTTGATCGTCGCGTCGATAGCTGCGAGGAAGTCCTCCTCCGTCCCGATGTCGTTGATCGCGACCTGCTTGGGCGCAGCGGCAACGGGGGCGGTGGTGGTGTCGGTGGACATTAGGTAGGTGGCTCCGGTACGGATTGGCATTAATGAGTGGTAGTGGTGCGCGCGCAGCATCGCAGCGACCTGGAATCCCCGACCGTCTGGATCATGGGCAGCACTAACCCACTACGCACGCGATATCGTACGCGGCTGCCAGACGCGCAAGCAAACCAGCCCCCACGTGAAGGAGCAGTGTGTCCAACCAGCACACGAGCGCGGAGCACGCGCTCGGCACGGCCGGCATCGTCAAGCGCGGGGCGGACGCCGCCGAGTCGCGCGTGGCGAACCGCATCTGGTGGGACGCCGACGCGGACTCCTACCACGACGCGCACGGCGACTTCCTGGGCGCGGCCGACTTCGTCTGGTGCCCGGAGGGCCTGCGCGAGGAGGACGCCGGTTTCCTGGGTGAAGTCGCAGGTCAACGCATCCTGGAGGTCGGCAGCGGCAGTGCCCCGTGCGCCCGTTGGCTGAAGGTGCGGGGTGCCGACGTGACCGCGCTCGACATCTCGGAGGGCATGCTCCGCCACGCGCGTGAGCACAACGCCGAGACCGGTGTCGACGTGCCTCTGGTGCAGGCCAGCGCGGACCAGCTGCCGTTCCGGTCCGGCACCTTCGACGCGGCCTGCTCGGCGTTCGGCGCGGTGCCGTTCGTGGCCGACGTCGAGCAGGTCTTCAGCGAGGTCGCCCGCGTCCTCAAGCCCGGCGCGAGGTGGGTGTTCGCGGTGAACCACCCGATGAGGTGGATCTTCCCCGACGACCCCGGCCCGATGGGACTCACCGTCACCCAGTCGTACTTCGACCGCACCCCGTACGTGGAGGTGGACGCCGAGGGCCGGGCCACCTACGTCGAGCACCACCGCACGCTCGGCGACTACGTCCGCGCGCTCACGGCGACCGGCTTCGCGCTGGAGGACCTGGTCGAACCGGAGTGGCCGAAGGGGCACACCCGCAACTGGGGGCAGTGGAGCCCGCTGCGGGGCAGGCTCTTCCCCGGCACCGCGATCTTCCGGACCCGGCTCACGTCGTAGTCTCCGGTCCATGAGCTCGGCACGCGGACTCGTGGCGGCCCAGTCAGCCCGCTTCGCCGCACTGGACCCGCTGCTGCCCCCTGCCGCCGAGCTCCCCCGCGACGGCCACGTCCTCACCGCCGCGCTGCCCGACGGCACCCGCGTGGCCGGCGTGGTCTGCCACGACTCGTTCGAGCCGCACTCCACGACCCGGCTGTGGTCGGCGGCCGAGGTCTGGGAGCTGGTGCCGCTCGTCGGCACCGCGCAGGGGATGGACGCGCTGCTCACCCGGTTCCGCCGGTACCTCGACGAGGTCGACATCGGCGAGGACACGGCGTGCGTGGTGCACTGGCCGAGCCGGGACACGGTCGCGGCGCGCGCGTTCCTCGACCACGGCATGGTGCCGCTGTCCGTCCTCGGCGTCCGGCTGCGCACCCCGCACCCGCACTTCCCGCGCACGGTCGCGATCCGCCGCGCCACCCCGGGCGACCTCGACGGCGTCGTGGAGCTGTCGCTCGCGGAGCTGCGGTACTCGTCGCTGGTGGGCTCCACGATCGTGCGACCGGAGGCACCGGCCCTCAAGCGCCGCGCACTCGCCGAACGCCTGAACAACGCGAGCCCGATCTGGCTCGCCGAACGCGACGGCGTCGCGGTGGCGCTCGCCGAGTGCGCGGTCGTGGCGTCCGAACCGGGCACGGCCGCGGCCCAGCGCCTGCCCCGCGGCCGCTGGGGCTACGTGAACTGCGTTTCGGTGCTGCCCGGCGCCCGCGGAACGGGCATCGGCCAGCAGCTCGTCGCCCACGTCCACCAGGAGCTGCACCGCCTGGGCACGGTCGGCACCTACCTCTACTACAACCCGCCGAACCCGCTGAGCAGCGTCTTCTGGCCGCGTCAGGGCTACCGGCCGCTGTGGACCGTCTGGGAAGTACGCCCCGCGTCCGCCCTCAGGTGACCTATGTCCGAGTTGCCACGCGCACCGGTCTGCGCGAGAATTTGCACTGACCGGTCAGTTTAAACGGAAGGTAAAGCCGTGGAGATCCACGCCCAGCGCGCCGGCGTCACCGGGGCCCATGGTCCCCTGCTCCGGCCGACCTCGCTGACCGTGCGGCCGGGCGAGCTGACCCTCGTCGCCGGCGACCCCGGCACCGGCCACACGGCGCTGGGCCTGCTGCTGTCCGGTCGCATGAAGCCCTCCACCGGCACGGTGTCGCCCGAGCTGAAGACGCTGCGCAAGCACGTCGTCCTGGTCGACGCCCCCGAGGTGAACGAGCCGGAGGAGGCGCTGACGCTGGCCGCCGTCGTCGGCGAGGAGCTCGCGATGAACGGCATGGCCTCCGGGAAGAAGGCGGTGCACGACTGGCTCGTCGAGCACGCGGCCGACGAGCACGCGGCCAGCCGCTTCGAGCACGTGCCGCCGCGGACGCGCTGCGCGGTGCTGCTCGACCTGGCCGCCGCCCGCCCCGGCGTGACGGCGCTGGTCCTCGACTGCCCCGACCGCTACCACCCCGACCCGCGCGAGTGGTTCGCACTGGCCCACGACCACGTGACCCCCGAGCGGTCCGTCGTCGTCCTGTGCTCGAACTCCTCCGCCCAGATCCTCGACCTCCCGCACGCGCGCCTTGGTGAGGACAACGACACCAAGATGGAGACCTCCGCATGAGCGCCCTTCGCATGGCCTTCAACGAGCTGCGCCGGATCACCTCCGGCACGCTCCCCCGGCTCGCCGTCCTCGCACTGGCACTGGTGCCGCTGCTGTACGCGTCGCTCTACCTGTACGCCAACAAGGACCCGTACTCGAACCTGAACAACGTCCCGGCCGCGCTCGTCGTGCAGGACCGCGGGACGAAGGACCTCAACGCCGGCAAGGACGTCGCCGACGAGCTGCTCAACGGCAGGAAGTTCAAGTGGCAGGTCGTCGGCAGCGGCGAGGAGGCCGACGAGGGCGTGCGCAAGGGCAAGTACATCTTCGCGCTCACGCTGCCTGAGGACTTCTCCGAGGCGCTCACCTCGCCCGCGGACATGAAGCCGCGCCAGGGCGTGCTGACGCTCACGACCAACGACGCCAACAACTACCTCGGCAGCACGATCGCGACCCAGGTCGTCACCGAGGTGCGCCGCGCCGTCACCGAGAAGGTCTCCACCGAGGCCGCCGACCGGCTGCTGCTGGGCTTCTCCACGATCCGCCAGGAGACCACGAAGGCGGCGGACGGCGCGGCGAAGCTCGCCGACGGCAGCGCCACCCTGCGCGACAAGCTCACCGAGCTCGACGGCGGTGTGCAGCAGCTGTCCACCGGCTCGGTGACCGCCGCGGCCGGCGCCGTCCAGCTGCGCGACGGCCTGCACGAGCTCCGGTCGCAGACCCAGGCCCTGCCCGCGGGCGCGCAGAAGATCGCCGACGGCGCGCGCCAGGTCGCGGACGGCAACGAGACCGCCGCGACCGAGGCCGAGGCGTACGCGCGGCTGGCCCAGTCCCTCGTCGGCGCGCTCGACCAGGCCAACGGCGACGTCGCGACCCGGTTGCGCGCACTCGGGTTCACCGAGGAGCAGGTGCAGCGGGTCATGACCGCCCTCACCCAGGCCCGCCAGCCCCTCGACAACGCCAACGGCAAGGTCCAGGGCGCCGCGGGCAACCTGCGCAAGCTCGCGACCGGCGCGGACCAGGTCGCCGACGGCGCCGCCCAGCTCTCGTCGAAGATGCCGGGGCTCGTCAGCGGTGTCGGCCGGCTCGACGACGGCGCCACCAAGCTCGCCGACGGCAACGCCCAGCTCCGCGACGGCCTGCAGAAGGCGGCCACCGGCACCCCGCAGCTCAGGGACGGCGCCGCGCAGCTCGCGGACGGTTCCGCCCAGCTGCGCGACGGCCTGACCGGCGGCGTGGGCAAGATCCCCGACACCGACGACCCCACGCGCGAGGCGATCGCGAAGGCCATCGGCGACCCGGTGGCGGTGAAGGGCCTGTCCCAGACGAAGGCGGCCACCTACGGCGCCGGTCTGGCCCCGTTCTTCCTCGGCCTTGCGACGTGGATCGGCGCGTTCGTGCTCTTCCTGCTGCTGCGCCCGCTGTCACGCCGTGCGCTGGCCGCCGGCCAGTCGGCGTTGCGGGTCGCGTTGGGCGGATGGTTGCCCGGTGCGTTGCTCGGTGTCGTGCAGGTGCTCGTGATGTTCTCGGTCGTGCGGTTCGTGGTCGACATCGAGCCGTCGAACCCCTTCGGCACGTTCGCGTTCCTCGTGCTGATGTCACTCACGTTCGTCGCGATCCTGCACGCCCTCAACGCCGCGTTCGGCGCCGTGGGCAAGTTCCTCGGCCTGATCCTGCTGATCCTGCAGCTGGTCAGCGCGGGCGGCACGTTCCCGTGGCAGACGATCCCGGTGCCGCTCTACCCGCTGCACTACGGCTTGCCGATGGGCTACGCGGTCGACGGCCTGCGGCACCTGATGTACGGCGGTGACCTGGGCAGCGTCGGACAGGACGCGCTGATCCTTCTCGCCTGGCTGGTCGGGGCCCTAGCCTTGTCGTCCGTGGCGGCCTACAAGCAGCGGGTGTGGACACCCTCGAAGCTGAAGCCGGAGCTCGTGCTGTGAGCGCGCGGACGACGGCGACGAAGCAGAAGCTCTTCGACGCGGCGTTGAAGCTGGTCGGCGAACGGGGTGCGGCCTCGGTGACGGTCGACGAGATCGCCGCCGAGGCGGGTGTCGCCAAGGGCACGATCTACTACAACTTCGCCTCGAAGGACGCGCTGGTCGAGGCGCTGCTGCACCACGGGGTGGAGATCCTCGCCGGCCGGCTGCGGTCGGCGGAGGCGGCCGGGTCGTCCGAGGACTCGCTGGAGGCGCTGGTCGACCAGATGCTCGGCTTCTGGGCCGAGTACCCGGCGTTCGGCCAGCTGCTGGTGTCGGAGCTGTGGCGGACGCCGGGCCAGTGGCACGGGACGTTGTCGTTGCTGCGCGACGACATCGTGTCGATCGTGCGCGGTCAGATGAAGCGCCTGGCCGACGCGGGCCGTCTGCCGGAGGGCGTGGAGGTCGGCACCGCGTCGGCGGCGTTGTTCGGCACGCTGCTCGTGATCGCCCTGGACTGGCAGGTGTTCCAGCCGGAGCGGTCGCGGGCGGAGGTGCGGGAGTCGGTCATGCTCCTGGTGCGGGGGCTGGGACAGGCCCGCCGTTCCTGACCGCGCTCAGGAACCGGCCTGGTGCAGCGAGGGCGGCTTGCCCTCCAGCGCCCGCACGACGGCGTCCAGCACGGCCTGGCCGACGTGCCGGGCGGCGTCGTGCGCGAAGCGGCCGAGCAGGACCTGCTGGGTGGGGTGCGCGCTCAGCACGGCGTCGGGCACCGGTGCGGACGTGTGCACCTCCACGACCGGCGCGTGCTCGGCCAACAGCGGTGCGACGGCGGTGAGCACGGCGGTCCGGTAGCTCGCGTGCACCCACGCCACCAGCAGGTTCACCGGGCGGCCGGCCAGCTCGTACCCGACCTCGGAGGCCAGCTCCGCCGGTTTGGCCCAGTCCGCCTTGACCCACGTCGGCCGGTGCCCGCGCGACACCGACGCCCGCGCGGCGCGGCCGGGACCGTCGTCGGCGGCCAGCGGCCGGGTGCGGCACGGCAGCACCACCTGCCACCCGCGTGCCACCAGCCGTCCCGCGCAGCCGGCCAGCATCCCGCTGCCGCCGAGCACCAGTGCCGTCCTCACCGCGCACGCTCCTCACCGACGGCGGCCAGCGGCCCGGTCAGCCACCGCTCCACCTGCCCCTGCCCGCTCAACCGCACCACGACGACCTGGCCCACCAGCGCCCGCACCCTGGCCCGGTTGCGCCCGTAGGACTTCCAGCCCCACCGCAGGATGTGCTCGGGGTCCGTGAACACCGACCACAGCGACGACTCCTGGTTACCGTTCCACAACTCCACCCGCCCCGCCCGCCGCCGGACCGTCCGGCGCACGAGCCGGGTCATCACCGTCGCGAACGGGTGGTCGAGCCAGATGACCGTGTCGGCGCGCGCGGCCAGCTCGCGGCGCACCTCCTTGTACTGGTATTCCAACACGCAAACCCGGGACAGATCCCGTGTTCATCTGAACACAGGAAGTCATGATCGGGAGGCTAGCAGTAACAGGGCGTCACCCCATAACACGGGATACGTCACGTGTTTCGCGTACAGCGTGACGCGGGCATCGGCAAAACCAGCTTCGTTACGCCCGACACCTACCTGGCCGCAGATGCAGGTTCAGCCGGGTTTCTGCGGCATCCGTACTGGGACTGTCAGATGAAGCTCGCTACCTAGGAGCAGTGGCGCAAGGACCGGTCCGGTGACCATCGTGTGCGCTTGTTCGACGCGATGACGCCGCGTAGCAGTACGAGGTCTTCGGCGCTGGGAACGTGAGTCGATGAACGTGTGCTGGTGTAGATCATCCGTTTCAGGTGGCGGGGCGCTGCACTCTGCTTCAGGTGGGTTCGGGTGGCAAGCCCCAAGTGCGGGGACTTGCCACCCGAACCCACCTGAAGCGTGACGAGTGCGCTCCGCCGCCTGAAACGGACGCGTCTGCATACTGTCGCCTGGCGCGACATGTTGTTGGCCGTTTCGTCCTCAGCTGCGGCTGAATACATTGGATAGTGGTTGCCCAGTTGAATGCGCATTCGTCCAGCTCGACGTGCGTGCGAGCCGATGTTCACCGCGGATTTGAATTGCTGGGAACGTCGGATGCGGCTTCGAACTTGCTGCCGTCATAGCGTTGGTCGAGGACCTCGACGACACGTCCGTGGTGGTCGATGGCAATGAGCCGCAGGCGAAGCAGTTCGGCCGTCCGTGATAGTGCGAGCTTCTCGGCGGCTTCGTCGTTGGCGGTCTCTGTCGTGATCTTGACTGTCCATCGAACTGGTCGTCCCAGGTGCTCCTCGATCAGCCGACGGGCACCGGCAAGTCCTAGGCCGGGCTCAGCAATGACCGGCAACTCGTTGCCTAGCCAGGCCGGCCGGTAGGAGATGTACGAAGCCAGCTTCTGGCTTCGGTGCGGGCTTTCGGATCGGCCGCGCTTCCAGCCCAAGATCCCCTCACGAACCGCCGAGGTGGCCATGGCAGGCACGCTGAGCAGGTATGCGATATCTGGCGGAGTTGGAAGGGGCCGCACGTCGGAGTGTTCGAGATGGTCGAAATGCACCTCGGCGCCCTGCGGATCGCTCGCGCGAAGGCGGTAGCCGAGGTCGTCGTCGCGCTCGACTACGAGTTGCAGGCTGAACCTTTCCCGATCGGATAGGTCACGGATGTAGGTTCCGTGGCCGCGAGCAGTCTCGACGACACCGAGGCTCTTGAGATGTTCGTAGGTTCGAGTCGCGGCGGAGGCGCTGACCTCGATCGTCCGGTCGCCGAGTTGGTCGCGCAGCCATGCCCCTAGGTCTTCTGCCTTCGGGAGCTTCATCCCCGCAGGAAGTTCGCCTGCCTGTGCGCGTTTTTGCAGCTCAGCGGCAATGACCCTGGGGGGCAGCTTGGCCATGGCTGGTCTCTCCTTGTCGATCACTACCGTTACTGTGCAGCAACTCCGGAGTTGTTGACAACTCCGGAGTTGCTACACAAAGATGGATCATGCTGTTGAGCTCGTACCACATGGAGGACAAAGACGGCCCTGGCCGGTGCTAGCGACACCGACCAGGGCCAGGACCCGAAGGAGCGGATCCATGAAAATCATGACGCATCACTCCAGCTGCATCACCACCGGGAGCACGGTCAACATCGCCGTTCTGCGCGGCGAGATCATCTCGCTCGACATCCGGATAGAGCGGCAGCTGCGAACGCTGCAACCTGGTCAGGCGCTCTCTGACGACCTCGTTCGCAAGCTCGCTGACTACTGCCAAGGCGTTCGCTACTTGGACAGGAACGACTGCGGTCGCGTGCACCGCTGGAGGCGTCGAGCTGTCTGCGCAGTACCTGCGGGCGCGCGGCCACAAGACATCGTCGGCGGTGCCGCATGAGCGTCGAACACGGGGTCGTGGCCTGCCGCATGCAGACCCGGAAGCCCACGACCGTGCACAGCCAGTGGCCGGCGCCGCTCGAACACCGCAGGCCGGCCGGGTGCTTCCAGCTCGCCAGCAGCACTCCAGCACACACGCCACGCAGCACGAACACTACTGAGGAGGGCGAGTGACCATCACCCACATGAGCGAGCCGCCCGGCCCTTCTGGCACCGACAGCGGCTCGGCGGAAACGCTGCTCCTCGGAGATTCCACCGACGACCGAGTTGGGCAAGCCCTGTGCGCTTCTTCCGAGAAGGAGTTCGAGCTCACCGACGCCCTCGTCAAGAAGGCCCGCAAGCAGGTTGAGCTCCAAGAAGACCCCGCTGTCGTGGACAGCTGGACGCACAACGACTACACGGCCGCCCGTGGCACCGCGGCGACGAAACGCGGCAGGAAGCGGGAGCATGAACTGGAGCTCGACGCCCTGACGCGGGCAGCTGAGCTCTCTGTCCACAAGAGGGCCAGGATCCCCGTGTTGAAGGCCAGCCTGAGGCGAATGGCCAGGACCGAGGGGATCGAGGACGCCGGTGCACACCGCCGCCGTCGAGACGCGGTCAAGCACGAGCAGAAACTCGCTGCTCAGCGTGCTGATCGGGAGCGGTGGATCGAGTATGTCAAGTTCGACGACGAGCGCCGCAACTCCCCGATGGCCGAGCGGGCGGCATGGGCCAAGACCATGAGCACGGCGGACTTGGTGATCATGGGTGCGCTCGTAATGTCGATGCTGATGGTGGCCGCGTTCACGAAGACGGGCGTCACGGAGAGGTTTCCGGGTCTGAACTGGGAAGCGATCGTGGCTTCCTACGGTCTGGACGCGGTGTTCACGTCGATGCTCGTGACGTTCATGCACATCACAACTCGCCGGGCACGCCGGGGACACAAGGTCAACTTCTGGTTGCTGCTGCCGTTCGAGGTGTTCACCGTGACTGTCTCGGTGACCCTGCTGGTGGCGCCGCGGTTGTCGATGGACAGTTACGGCAGCTCAGCGTGGTTCTTCGGTATCCCCGCCTTCGGTGTCACGGCTGCCCTGCTCGTGCATCTGGCTCGTACATTCGCCGAGGTCGCCGAGACCGAGAAGGTCAGGGCCGAGGATCAGCGCCGCCGTGCGGAGCAGGAGGCGCTGCAGGAGCGGTTGCGGGCCACCGAGCAGTGGCAGCGCGACAACGCGATCGCGGTGCTCGACACGGACACACTGAAACTGCTGGCCGACGCCGATGAGGCGCTGGCGTGCATGGCTCTGCCCGTGGGGGACTTGCAGCGGTTGGAGCCTTCTCGCAGCGAGAACAGTGACGGCCTGCCGTCGATTCATGCTCTGCAGAAGTGGATGGAGCTGAACGGCATCTCCCGTGGCGGCCGCAGGGGCGCTGAGCAGCTGCGGCTCATGATGGGCCGCCGCCGAGAGCGCACGGCCTCCGCCTCATAAGGGCAGCTCAGCGTGCCCTTGACGTGATCATCCCTGAGTGGCCGGCGCAGCGATGACCGCGGCGTTCTGACGGCCGGAATGCCCCCGTACTTCGGTGGCGAAAGTCCGCGGAATGCGAATCCGCAACGCAATGAAAGTGCTGGTCAGCTCGTCGATCAACTGAGGCTCCGGATGCTCGCGGTGCTGCCCGCGCCCCACCGGGGTGCGGGCGGTGCCGGGTCCATCCGGACCAAACTCAAGGTGCCCGAGGCAGCGCCCAGTTCGCGCTGTCTCGGGCGGCGACCACGGAGGTGCAACTCCAATGGCCAGCCTTAAGGATCTTAGGATTAGGGCGGAACGGAAAACAGGTCTCTTCAGCGCTGGTCTGCTCGCTGCGTCCATCGGGCTGGACAGCTGGGACGCCATCGCCGACAGCGGCCTGATCGATGACGTGCTCGGTGTCGGCCAGACGATCGGCGCGGTCGGTGTGGCGGTGACGGCTGGGCGTTTCTGGTGGAACAACGGCCCTGGTCAACGCTATGACGAACACCGGCGCACGTTCGACGCGGCGCTGTACGGCAGCGCATTGCTCGGCGGCAGCATCGCCTTGGACAGCTCGGCGGCGATCTCCGAGGGCGGCGCGGTGGACGCGATGCTCTCGATGGGCGAAACGTTCGGTGGCGCCGGCCTCGCGCTGGCAGCGGGCTACTACTGGTGGAATACCGGCCCTGGTGAGCGGCGTCGCGAGTGGAACCGGGCTTACCACACCGGCAGGTGGGCAGGCGCTCAGGACTACCGGCTCGCGCTGGGCAAGTACGGGCCCGGACTGCTTCGCCGACAGGTGCGCCCGCGCCTGTACGGCCGCCGGATCGACCCGGTGATCGAGAAGCTCCTCGCGAACGAGGTCATGAACTTCCTTCGCCTCAACAGGCCGTTGGACTTCATCGATCGACACATCGCACCTGGTCAAGATTCTGACTACGGCCAGTTCCTCGGCCGCAGTGTGACCGGCCGGTGGCGGGCGCGGCGCCGTAAGGTCTTCGCCTCGTTCGAGCGGTGCTTGCTCTTTGTGGCCCCACCGGGCAAAGGCAAGACCGCCATGATGATCCACCAGCTGCTCGACGCCCCCGGCGCGGCGCTGGTCGCGTCGACGAAGCCTGACCTGTGGTGGCTCACCAGCGAGCTGCGAGCGCGGAAGGGGCCGATCGCTCTGTTCAACCCGCAGGGGATGGCCGGTCTCAAGTCCACGCTGAAGTTCAACCCGTTGATCGGCTGCGAGCACTACCAGACCGCCGTGGACCGGGCATCGGACCTGGTCAGCGGCTGTAAGATGATCACCGCGATGCAGGAAGCGTCCTGGGGCGAGAAGTGCGTCGAGATTCTGTCGAAGTACCTCATGGCCGCTCGCCTGGGCGGCTACGACCTGCACAGGGTCGTGCACTGGCTCTCGCACAACTCTGACGAGGAAGCCGTCCTCATCCTGCAGCGCAACCGCAACAACCCGCAGGCCAGCGTGCCTGTGGGCTGGGCGGAGTCGCTGCACGCGGAGATGAAGTCGGACGCGGACCGCATGAAGGCCTCCATCTGGAGCCTCGCCCGCGGCGCCGTGGCGTTCATGGCCAACCCGGTCATCGCGCAGTCCTGCTCGGCCGGCGCCGACGACGCGTTCGACGCGCAGGAGTTCATCGCCAACGGCGGCACCCTGTACTTGCTCGGCGATGACCGCGACGAGACCATCGCTCCTCTGCTGAGCGCGCTGACCAGCTACATCTACGAGGAGGTGAAGAAGGCCGCACTGCTCACGGGCATCGATGGGCGCCTCGACCCGTCGTTCGGGTTCTTCTTGGACGAGGTCACGAAGATCACGCCCGTGCCAGTCCACAAGTGGGCAGCGGACGCTCGCGCTTTCGGTATCTACATCACGATCTGCTGCCAGGCGTTTTCCGCTTTGGTCGAGCGGTGGGGAGCCAACACCGTCAAGACGATCATGAACCTGTTCAGCAAGGTCGTGTTCGGCGGAGTCCAAGACCCCGACGACCTCGACGACCTCGTCAAGCTCCTCGGCCGACGCGAGTTCACCCTGGTCAGCACTGGTGAGTCTGAGTCCGCCTCGGGCACCTCGCGGTCGCGCAGCAAGGCACCGAAGGAGGAGCAGCTGCTCAAGGCCGACGAGATCGCCCAGATCCCGGACATGCACGCGATCGCGGTCATCGGCAACGCCAAGCCCGTGATGATCAAGTTCACCAAGGGCCAGGTCCGTGCCAAGAAGGAACTGGAGCAATTGCGCCGCCCCCTGCCGACCACCGAAACCACGCCAACGCAGACGCGGCCGCGCGTGTTGGCCGGCACGGCGTGGGGCGAGGTCGTCGACCTGGACGAACGCCGGGGTGCCGCGTGAGCGACCCGATCACCGACCTCGCCGCGGAGCTCCAGGGGCTGCGCGGCGAGGTAATGCCCGAGCTGGAGCGGGTCAAGGCCGAGCTGGGCGACCAGGGGACCTTCATCTCCGAGATCGGACCGCTAGTCCAGGACCACGTCGGCACGCTGGACGAGCACACCCGGAGCATCGACCTGCTGCTGGAGGAGATGCCCCGGCAGCCGCGCCACCCGCCGGTCTGCTGGTTCGAACTCGACGCTGACCAGGCAGAAGCCGCCTGGAACGGTCTCGGCGAGTGGGTGAACGACATCCTGGTCGGCCGGTACTTCGCCAACCGCGAGGGCCTGCCGGACTGCTGGCCGCTGCATCCCGGCGCGGTCGAGGAAGTGACGTGGCTATGGACGAGCTGGCGTCACGCCTACCTGCCCACGGCCGGAGCGGTGGCGGCGGCCGAGTGGCACACGCGCTGGCGCGGACATGCGCTGACCGGGGTGAAGGCGGCGATCGTCCGCGAGGCCGAGGCGCAGGCGTACGTGCGGTGTGGCGTGAACACCTCCGCACCCGACGAACCCGGTACGCACTTCGGCGAATCGCTGCCCCCGATCGGCCCCAACCCTGCTCACCAGGGCGTCGGCCTGCCACCGCTGGGCGCGGCCAGCGGTGCGAACGGCCCACAGGGCGCGGTGATCTCCGCCGAGCTGATGCTCGCCCGGCGAGACCTGTGGTGGCCGCAGTTCGTCAAAGCCCGCGAGGCGGACCTCGCGGCCCGTTCACCAGCGCCGGCGGCCTGACCTGTGACACTCGGCGGCCCCGCCCTCACCGGCGGGGCCGCCGTCGTATCACCGCAGGCCACACGGGGGTTGAACGGCCGCCCTATCCTGGTCTGCATGGCGATCAGCATCGGGTTCGACGACCAGTCCCCCGAAGTCGGGGACCTGGCCGGACCGCGGCTCGCACCGCCGGCCTACGACACAATCGCCCGCGACGAAGAGCTCTCCGGCGATGGCCCATGGCGCAACTGGCCTGGTCCGCCCATGATCATGCCCGCCGGGCTGCTCCCGGACGGCACCCGGTTCGGTGGCAACGAGATGGAGAACGCCCGCCGTATCTGCGGCCAACGGGTGAAGAGCCTGGCCGAGGCCGAGGCCACCGTCAGCGCGTATTTCGTGCAGCAGCGCCGCCTACGCCGCGAAGCCGGCCTCACCCAAGCCCGCCGTACCAGCGATGGCGTCGTCGACACCCCCGAAACGGCCGCGGCGATTCTCGCCCTGCACGCCGCGGAGACCGCGCGCCGAGGCCCTGAGACCGCCTGAAACGCCCCGAGCCTGACTACAGGAACACTTCCGGCTGGCTATCGCGCTCGGCCCGCTCACGGGCCTCCTCGGCCTCCCGAAGCAGGACGGCCTCCGCGATCGAGGCCTCCTCATCAGCGCGTTCCCGCTGCCGACGACGCTCCTCCTGAGCCGCTTCAGCCTCGCGCAACCGCTTCTCGACCTCGATCGCCTGACGGCTCGCCGACAAGCCTGCGCGCCGCTCGGCCTCCCGCATCGTCATCTCGGAGTCGTCGCGGACCTTGCCCAGGTCCACCCGCAGCTCCACCGACGGATCGTCGACGGTGAACAGCATCAGCTGATCCTCGTCGACCTCCGGCGCCGGGTAGTGCACGTCCGCCTCGGCGACCTCGTCGAGCCGGTAGCTCGTGCCGTGATCCCCGCGCACCGCCTCCGCGTCCGTGTCGACGGTGCCGGCCTCGGTGGTCGCTGCGGAGCCAGTGTCGCGCCGTCCGGCCTGCTCAGCGGCCTGCGGCTGGGCGGCTGCGGTGTCGTCGCGCACCGCTTGGCGCTCGTCGACGACCAGGTCTTTGTCGGCGAACAGCTCCAGCTGCCGCGCCTTGACCGGGTGCCGGTTCTCCAGCTCCACGGCCGCGGCCTTGGCCGACTCGGCGACGTCGCGCGTCTGGTGCACCCACGTGGTGCGCGCCGCGTCGAGCCTCTCGTAGCGCGCCGCCTGCTCGGCGAACCGCTGCACCATCCGGTCCGCGCGCTGCGCCTTCTCCCGCAGCGCGAGAACGCTGCTGGTCACCACCCCGCCATCCTGCTCCAGTTGCGCCTGCGCCTCGGCGTGACGCAGCATCGACTCCCGCTGGAACTCCTCCCGCAGCGTCAGCGTCTTCTCCAGCTCGGTCTCGACCATCACCGGCGCCCACGCGAGTTCGCACTCCCACCGCCGCACCTGCTCCCGCAGCTGCTCGTCGGACAGTTCCGCCTGGTCAGCGACCTCCTCAGGGCAGCCCATCGCCTCCCACGCCGCCGTCCACGCGACGTGCTTGACCGCGTCCTGATCACGCGACGGTGCCAAACCGATGCCCATGACATCCAGGTCGACCGCGTACATCTCGCGGTAGGCGCCCACCACGCCGACCTTGCGCGCCCACTCCTGCCGGGCCTCGGCGTCGTCGTTGTCCGGCAACGGACCGATGTCGAACAGCGCCCAGTCCGGCGGGGCCATCACCGCGGCTCGCGCGATCATCTCCACCCGCTGATCCATCAGCTCCGCGACCTCGCGGGCGAACTCCGACACCACGCCGGCGTAGGACGACACCCGATCCGTCCACGCCGTCGGCGCGACCACGCCCTCCGCCGCCCGGATCTGCTTCTGAACCCGGCCGCGCAGCACCGCGGCCGCCGAACTCGCGTCCCGCAACGAACGCGGGCTCGCCAGCGCGTCGGCGATGAGCCGCTCGATATCGTGACCAGTCATTTCCGCGTGCCGCAGGGTCGTCATGAGCCGGTCGTGCGCCGAGTCGTCGACCAGGTTCTGCAGCTGATCTGAGCCGAGCTGTGCCAGCAGCAGGTCGTGGTGCCGGTCGGTCATCACGTCCCGGGCCACCAGCTGCCACAGCGCGCCGAGCTCGCGCAGCGAGTCCGCGCTCTCCAGTTCCGCCCGGTAGGACTCGACCGCAGAGATCGCGCCTCCGTCGGTGGCGAGAACCTGCCGCATAACGTCGCTGGTAGCGATGCTGTAGGACTCCTGGTCGTGCTCGTCGCCCTCCTTCTCGGTCACCGCGTACAGGTGGTTGGCGTAGCGGCCCCGGGTGGCCTCGACGTAGACGCCGTTGCGGGACATGCCCAGCTCCACGATGGAGTGCGACGCGTCCACCGTGCGGCCCTGCACCGCGTGCACGGTGCCGGCGTAGCCGAGCGTCAGATGCTCGTCGACGTACTCGGGAGACAGGTACACCAGCGTGCCGTCGGAATGCCGCCGTGCCACGAGCTGACCAGCATCGTTAGTGCGGATCGCGGTCAGCAGCTCCCGGTTCACGACCATCTGGCCGTTCTCGGCCTCCTGCCGCCGGTCGATCTTGCGGGCCTGCAGAACGTCACCGGCACCGCATACCGTGCCGTCGCGCAGCTCGGCGAGCACCTCCTCCCCGACGACCCCCAGCGCGACGAGTTCATCGCGCACCATCCGCGACAGGTCCGCGGCGTCGGCGTTCGTCGCGGCGACCAGCACCGTTTCACGCTCTTGCAGCAGGTCAGCGAGGTAGCCGCGCACAGCGGCGGCGTTCACCTCTGCCTTCGTGCCGCCTCGCAGACGGCCCCGGCGCTCGTACTCGCGCAAGCCCTCGACGTCGCCGGCGCGCAGCAGGATCGACGCATCGGCCTCCCAGGATTTCTCACCCTGCGGCCCGGTCTTGAACCGGTGGATCTCGGTGAGCACGAACGGCGCGGCGTCCAACGCCATCAGCCGCAGCAACCCACCAGAGCCCACGGCGGAGAGTTGTTCCTGGTCGCCGGTGTACAGCAGCTTGCCGCCCGCCTTGCGGACCAGCGTCGCGATCCGCGCGAGCTTGTCGGTGTCCGCCATGCCGGCCTCGTCAACCACGATCATCGTGCCGCGCGGCAGCTGCTGACCCGCCCGCTCGTCCTCGGGCATGTACCGGGCTAGGAACGCCGCCACGTTCAGCGCTTCCAGGCCGTCGTCGCGCAGCACCTCCGTCGCGCGTTGTGACGTCGCCAAACCGAGCACTGGCGCGCCGAAGATCGACTGCCACGCCAAGTTGAGTTCACCGACGGTCCTGGACTTACCGGCACCAGCCGGTCCGATCAGCGTGTCAGCGGCCTTCCCGCTGGTCATGATCCCGACGACCGCGGTGAGCTGGTCCTCGCCCAGGCCCGCCTCACGCAGCGCGGCCGCCAGCGGCTCCCTCTCGGACTCGTGCAGCTGCGGAGCGCCCTGCAGATGCGCCTCGGCGACCAACTGCTGCTCCGCCGAGAGGTGCTCGCGCGTCACGAACCGCGCCGCACCCGAGGCGCGGTAGATCGACCGGCTGTCAGCCTGGAGTCCCTCACGCAACGCGGCAGGGACTTTCACACGCTCCTGACCAGCCAACATGAGCACATCAGCAGGGCCGTCGGGGCTCGTCGCGCGGTCTGCCAGGCGGGTGATCTCCGCCGCGGTGTTCGCGCCCCAGCGGACCTCGCCGATCAGGGTGTTGAGCTCCAGAGTCAGCGCGGTGCGGTTCCAGCTCGCGTACTTCTCCTGGGTGCGCCGGACCGCTTCCTTCAGCAGCGCGTCCTCGTCTGCGAAATGCCGCTCACCAGCGGGAACACCCTCCGTCTCGTATCGGGCGGCGGCCTCGTCGACCAGGCGGACCTGGTCCTTGAGCACCTTCTCGCCAGCGCGCACGCGGTACCGTTCCGCGATCGCCTCGGGCGAGAGCATCGACTTCGCTTTCCGCGAGCTCGCCCACGCCTCCCGGCGCATACCCTTCATCGCCTCGAAGTCAGGCTCGCATCCGTGCTGGTCGCGGTACTTGCCGACCAGTACGTCGAGGCGTTCCTGCATCTGGCGTGCCCGCGACGACGACTCGTCGCACAACGCCCGCGACACACCCAGGATCTCCCGCGCCTTGCCGTCCGGGCGCCACGCGAATCGGGCACCGGTCCACTCGCTGACCAGCTCCTCCGTCCGACGCTCGTACAGCATCGCGGCCGCACCCTTGAGCGCCTCGAACTGCTGGCTGTCCACCGCGACGATCCGCCCGTCGAGCGTCTCGCAGCGGTTGAGCATCGCGACGTGCGTGTGGATGTGCGGATCGCCCTCACGCGAACTGGAGTGCTCCCAGTACGTATTCACGAAGCCCTTGATCAGCGCGTACTCACCGATCGTGCGGCGCGATCCGTCATCGAGGGTCACGGTGGTGTGCTTGCCGACGCGGGCGGAGTCGACGTTGTCCTCCAGGAACTCCATCGCCTCGCGCACGGCCTGCCGGTGCGCCTCCAGAACCAGTTCGGCACGCGGATCACCGGCGGCGACCAGCGCAGCGTGATACACGCTCACGCTCTTGACCGGGGAATACGTGAAGTCCGAGTAGGCGCGGGCCACACGCCTGGCAGTCTTCGCCCGCCGGATCGCGGCCTCGATCGACTCCTCGGTCACGCCCGACGCGGCAGCGATGACCGTGGCGAGCCGCAACGGCGGCGCCTTGTGGACCTTCGCGACAATCTGCGCCCGGCGCCGAGTGGTCACCGAGCCGCCTTCGGCGGCGATCTTCTGCGCGACCGCGTTGTCCACCGCGCCCCTGACCAGGAGCGAGAGCTCGGCCACCTGCTCGACCGGCAGGCCGGACGCCGTGACGAGTTCCGCGACGACGCGTGCGGCCTCGCTGGCGTACTCGCGCGGCCGCGAACCCAGCGGCTCGCCGGTCTCCCAGTGCTCCAGCCGCCCGTAGACGGCGAGCATCTGCTCCTCGGTCACCTGTGCGCCGGCGGACAGGCCGACCATCTCCAAACCGCGGCCCTGCCACACCCCGGCCGGCTCGCCGTGCCCGGCACCCGCCAGCAGGTACTCCGCGCCCGACTGCTGCGCGTCGCGCGAGTGCTTGGCGTGGTCGTGTTCCGCACACCCAGCGGCCCGCAGCAGGTACCTGACACCTGCCGCGCCGACCGAAATCTGGGTGATCCGAAGCATGCCGATCATGATCCCAGACATCGTGGATGCATTGGTACATGGTTTCTAGTTTCTTGTCTGCTTTGCAACAACAATCAAATAACAATGAGTATCATTATCAATTATTCGATGAATTGGAGGAGCTGAAGCAGGGGCTGAGATGTCATGACCGTGGACCACGGCGGCGCGGCCGCCAGGCCCGCACGGCCCTGCAGGCGTTGCGCCGCGACCACGCGGTGCTCAACGCGGCCTTCACCCTGTTCACCGGCTGGCGCGGCCCCTACGCCAGGCCGGCTCGGTGCACGAGGTAGCGCCGATGTGGGCCATCGCCGTGGACCTGGCCGCGCTGGAAGTACTGCTGAGGGAGTGCGGCTCGCCGGGCGTCCCGGACTAGCCGGACCCCCTGGCGCGGTTGCCTCGGGGCGCGCGTTGCCCTGATCATCTGCTACTTGCAGTTGTCGAGCTGTCCAGGCTCCACGAGCTCGTCGACGGCGGTGACGGTACGGGCGACGCCGGCGTCGCGCATCGCGCGGCCGCGGTGCTGGCCGTTGTCGTACCAGGTCGCGCCCTCGTTCTCGTCGTGCTGCAGGACGATCGGGGCGAGGAACAGGCTCTGCACCGCCTCCAACTGCCAGCCGGTGAGACCTTCGGCGTGCGCGGCCTCGGCCAGCTCGAACTGCCACTCGTCAGGGTCCGTGCTGATCGCTGGGGTGGTGGCGAGCAGCCGCAGCGCCGTGGCGTTGGCGGCTCGCCAGTCGCCGCGGTGGTACCAGCAGCACGTCGACGGCGCTGGTGCCGGGCGCAGCCGGGCCAGCAGGTGCCGCCACCGGCGTAGCCGCACGGGCGGCATGCACTTCTCGGCGCGGAACGGCTTGTCCGGCGGCAGTGAGGTGACGGGCGTGATGACGAACTTCGTGCGGTGGACCGGCTTCGGAGCCGGAGCGGGACGTTCGCCACGCCCCAGGTCGACCTCGGAGCCGACGAGCCGGTGCAGGTGGACGGGGTTGACGACGTCCCAGTTGGCCGCGGTCAACGTGTAGTCGGGGCCGGCGTCGAAGGCGACCAGCGCGAGCATGGTCGAGTGGTGGGCGTGCATGTTCTGCACCCATAACGGCGGCTCGTCGCGCTCAGGGAAGTGGGTGCGCCAGACGCTGGCGGCGTACCGTTCCGCCCCGTTGACCAGTGAACATCCCTCGCTGGTGGCGTCCTGGGTGGCGATCACGACCGGCCGCAGCCCGTCACCGGTGTAGACCTGCAGGCGGAACGAGCCCAGCCGCCGGTCGCCGTCCATCACCTGGTGCACCGGCACGTCGAGCACCCGTGTGCGTGCGCCCGCGTCCTCGGCTAGCACCTGGCGACGGCGACGTTACGCGCGGTCGGTCACGTCTGGGCTCCTTCGTGTGCTGGTCGTCGTCATTCGATCATGCCGTGCGGACCGCGGCGCGCCGATCACGTCGCGCCCGGTCGTTCACCTGTTGGGCAGGGCGCGTTCGAGCTGGCCGTGCAGGAGGCGCACTTCATTGGTCGAGGTGCCCATCGCCCCGGTCTGGTAGTTGAAGCTCAGCAGCTCGCGGGCTTCCCCCAGGTCCGGTCCGTCAGCCGCTCGGGGTCGCGGGCTGGTGCTGGCGCAGAATCGGTGCGGTCACCACCGCGTCCGCCGACGACCCCACCGCGGCGAAGTCGACGTCGCTGACGAGCAGTCCGAGCAGTCCGAGCAGTCCGTGATGACGGTCGACGCCGAGGTACTGCCCGGTCACGGGGTCACGCAGCACCTGCCCGGCCGGTGCTCGTTTCGCTAAGCGCCACAAGGCATGGATCACCGTGCGCTCGGCGGCCTGCTCGGGCGTGCGGTGGCGTCGTTCCTGCCAGCGCGAGACAACAGCGCCGAGGACGAACGTCACCAGCACGACCGACCCGATCAGCCACCAGCTCGGGTCCATCACGACCGGGCCGCCTGCTCGCCGGCGGCCGCATGCTCGGCGTGGCGGGCGAACGCGGCGTTCATCTTGCGCTGGCTGAGCATGTGCAGGAACGAGCGGCCGTTGCAGGTGTGGCAGACGGTGGCGCAGGCGACGTCGAACCCGCCGGGCTTGCTGAACGCCGCAGTGTTCGCACGCCCGCGCGCAGGAAGCTATCGTCGCCTGGAACGCTGGCATCGCCTCGGTGCTCCTCGACGCCGCGTCTGCGAATCAAGCCTCAATGTGGGCGTTTTGGCGGACGGTGCCCTCGGCAGGCCGGTCGGGATGGTCCTCGGGCAGCCAGCGCAGACGCTCGTTGTGCCGGGCGCGCAGCGGGTCCGGCGGCAGGAACCCGGCAGGGAACGGCACTCCGCGGTGCCCCGTGGTGATCAGGGCCTGGTAGATCCGCAGGCCCTTGTACGCGGTCGACTGCTCGGTGAATCCGACGATCTCCTCGCCCTTGCGGACGGTGACCTCGGACAGCGACTCCGGCTCGGCTGGCGTGCCGCGCACGACGGTCAGGCCCAGGCCGGGCCAGTCAGCCGCGCCGGGCCCGAGGAGCTCGTCGAGCTCAGCGGCGGTGAGGAACGTGGTCGTCATGCCGGGCAGCATGGCAGGCGGCACCGACAGTTCCGCGCGCTCCCGCTCGGAGCCGATGTCGGCACGCCGCAGGAGGTTGCTCGCGCGGTAGGGATGACGGGGTGACGGCGGCCTGATAGACGCTGTCACACTCGCCCGATGACGGATCATCAGGCCAAACTGCACCGCTGCTGGCGAACGACCTCGGTCCAACCCGCTGCTCCGGGCTGGCGACTGCTGAGCATCTTCCCCAGCAGCCCGCGCGAGGTGATGCCTATCGCCGCGTGGCTCCTGCAGGAACAGCAGTACTACTTCCTCGACGAGAACGGGGACGAGGTCGCGGCCACATCACCGCATGATCGCGAGGCGAAGCTCGGCCCCGACACCAGGGTGATTCCCGCCGTCTGTGCTGAGGGCTACGACTGGGAGGTCACCGCTATCGACCTCGGGGGCCACGAGGAGATCTGGAAGGTGCTCAGCCCGAGTTGCCCGACTCCCACAGACGAGGAGTGGAACGCGGAGATCGCCCGCCGCGAGGCCAAGAAGAACGAGGCCAGCAGCTGATCATAGTTGTGAGACGACACGAGGATGTCAGTGCAACGGCGACATCTCAGTGTCAGTGACCACCGCTTGAGCTGGCAGGGATTCGCCCTGGTCATGACCGGTGAGCTTGCTGGGTAGCTCCGGTAGTTCCGGCTTGCTGGTACTCACTCGATGTGGTGACGAGAGCCGCTGAGGCGTCGTTCCCGATGTTGGATCTTCCTGACGAGGTCGTTCCCGTGCGCGGGTGGGCTGGGAGGTTCACATCGTGTCTGCCACACAGGTGCACCAGGCGCTGCTCGCCGCCGCGGCCGCGCTGGGCTCTGAGAGCGCGACCTCAGCCGACCGCAAGGCCTATCGGGTCTTCCAGCAGCGCCTGGGAACCGCAGCGACGCGCTAGGACCGGTCCGTCGACGCGGTCTCGGCGCCAGCGAACGGGCCGCCGAGCCCGTGCGCGCGAACCTCCGTGAGCACCGCCGCCACCACGGCCTCGTTGCGATCCGGGCTGCCTCCGCTGCCGACGGCCACCATGATCGCGGCGACGTCGTAGAGCTTGATGTTGCTGCGCTGGGAAATCTCTCGCAGCACGGTGAACGCCGTCTCGTCATCGAACGACAGCAGCAGCCGAACCATTCCCTTGGCCTGCTCGATCTCCGGACGGTGCACGGCGATGTCGCGCAGGGTCTTCAGCTCAGTCTCCACGTCGACCTGATCGTGCGGCTTCATGCCCTCGATCTTCGCCGAACCCCGATCTACTGACACCAGCTGTCGCCTACCTACTGACACCTCATGTCGTTTCCCAGGTCAGCCAGGCGCCGTCTCGCAGCGGGGACCTGCGCCCCGGCGACCTGGAGCCGTTCGAGACCCCGGCCGGCTGGGTGCTGCGCCCGTCCGGCGGGATGGCGTCGGTGCCGGACGTCTACGAGGTCGACCAGGTCGAGCCCGGTTACCCGCTTGACTGCGGTTCATCGGAAGGGCCGGGCTACTGGGGCGCGCGGTACACGCTGCGCAACCTGTCCCGCCCGGAAAGTCCGCTGGGCCCGCTCACGGTGCCCGCGGCTCAGCTGGTCCTGGTCGACGACGTCCCCGCGCTGCCCGCCGACGAAGTCGTCACGGCCTGACGGCGCCCGAGAAACACGAGCAGCATCAGCAGAGGCCCGAGTCCGCACACCGCGCCGACGTAGAAGACTGCAGTCAGGTCCGCGCCGGCGCGGTCGAGGGCGGCCAGCCCGCCCAGCAGCATCAGCGCGGCCGTCACGACCTTCAGCCGGTGCCGCGCCATCATCAGCGCCCGAACATCGGACGCGCGGGCGCCGAATCGCGTATCGAGTACGGCGGCCAGGTGCAGGCTGAGCGCGATGCCGTAGGGCACCCACGACACCAGCGGGTGCAGTCCGATCCGTTCGTCCAGCGCGCCGATCACGTACACCGACACCACCGCCGAACCCAGCTCGACCACGCAGGCCCCCGCGATGGTCAACCAGTCCGCGCGTCCGCCGGCCTCCGTCTGTGTCGTCATGACGCGCATCCTGCTCACCGGCGGCCTGACACGATCGGATGACCCGGTCCCCGCGTAGGTCAACGGCCCTCCGCGTCCTTGGTCATCAAGCCCGGTCCCAGCCGCCGCCGGACCGCCCGCCGCGCCACGCTGACCGACGGCGGCGCCGAAACGGGCAGGACGAACCACCCGCGCGGGTTCATCGCTCGACGTCAGTGCCGCGCGCAGCCGCAGCGCCAGATCCTCGCGGTGGTCGGGCACGGACATGCCGGTCAGCGCCGGTGCCTCGCGGCGATGCCCGCCAGGTCGAGACGGAAGAACGCGTCGTCGATCTCCGCGTTCACGTCCTCGACGTCGACCCACCCGTCCGCGAAGACCTCGTCGTCCTCGATGTACAGCCCGCTCGGGTCGAGCAGCTCGTTCAACGCCTCCAGGTACTCGTTCACGATCGCCTCGACGTCGTGGGCGCCGGCGGTCGGGCCGAGGTGCGCGAGCACCGCCTCCTGCAGGGTGGTGGCCTCGCCGAGGTCGTGACGGGCGGCCAGCGCGCCCAGCAACCGGCCGCTCACACCAGCCTCGTGTTCAGGTCGAACAGGGTGCCGATGTCGGTCTTCTGGATGATCCGCAGGATCACCGGGCGCAGCTCGTCACGGGAGAGGGGGACCCGGCCGACCGGCTGCCCGTCGACCAGGTCGACGCCGACGCTGCGCAGCCGGGTGTGGACGACGGTCTCCAGGTCACGCTCGACCGCCGTGTAGTCGACCTCGTGGGCTGCCTCGCGCTTCTCGCGAAGATCGTCGGCGACGTCGCCGGGCAGCAGATCGAGGTGGGTCTCGACGGTGAAGTCCGCGAGACGATCACCGTGGACTACCACCAGGAATTCGAGCGAACGAGCCTGGTCAGGCAGGTAGTCGCTCAGCGGGCTGAGCTCGGCCGTGGTCGTAGAGGTCATGGCGACATGGTGTCGACCGGGGGCATCACCCGATCGAGACACCATGCCGTGCCAGCCGGCCCGCTAAGACTCGGGGTGGTTGTCACCGTGCACGCGCAGCGGCACGACCCGGTAGAGCTCCCGGTGCGGGCGACTGCCGTCCGCCGCGAACGCGTACCAGCACGGGGAGCGCTCCTCCGGCGACAGCCGCCGTGCCCGCCATGCTCGACCCGGTGCTCGACGCCGGCCTTCGCCTTCTCCTCACGTTCTGGTCGAGCTGCTACTTGTCGGGCGGGATCACGACGGCGAGGAACTCGCGTAGCCGCTTCTCGTCCGCGTCGGAGTTGCTCCCGATCTCCACGCCCCGTCGCAGAGATTCCTTGGTGGCCTTGGGGGGAATGCCGAGCTTGGTCTCGGCCTCGCGCACGATGTGGCCGAACAGGGCGGGCACGCGGGACGGCTTGTACTCGACGAACCAGCTCAGCACCCGCTCGGTCGGCACGTTGAAGCTCGTGTAGCCGACTTTGAGCGCGAAGTCCTTGCCGGTGGCGAGGTCGTGCAGCACGGCCCTCTCGATCGCCCACGCCACGTCGTCGAACGGCACGACCTGGTCCAGGTGCAGTGCCGCGGTCCAGGCTCCACGCTCCGCGACGTCGCGTACGGCGGCCTCGTTGCGATGCGGCCGTGACCACCGCCGGCGCATGGCGGGCTGGTCCCACAGCTGGGAGAACAGGTTGTTCGTCAGCCGCTTCCACAGGCCCAGCAGTCCGGGGGACAGGCTGCTCTCGGCGTCGCCGGTGAGCACCGAGGCGACGGCGGAGGGGTCCCGGCGGCGCTGTTCGTTCCAGTCCCGCACCACTGGCAGCGACCAGCGTCGGCGGTTGCCGTCGACGAACTGGGGCGCGGGCAGGTCGCCCTCGTCGCGCGAGAGGTAGGCGCGCAGGGTGGAGGCGGCGATGCCGACCTCGGCCGCGAACTCGTCGACGCCGAGCAGGACCGCGTCGACGAGCTCCGGGGCGTTGAGCGTCACCACGCAGCGGTTCAGCGGCAGGGCGTCGGGGCGCTCGCGCCGGCGTACCGACCAGGCCGCGAGGTCGTGGCGCCACTGCTGCATGGGGATCGGGCCGGTGTCGGGGTCGAAGTGCAGGATCTTGCCGACCTCGCCCAGGTCGGGCTTGCAGCTGTTGTCGAGCAGGTCCTCGGCGGTGATCGTCGTGGCTTGCCGCACCTTCCGGCGCATGTAGCCCTCGCTGGCGTAGCTGATCACCTGCCGGGGCCGGTACCAGGTGGTGCCGTCCCACCAGTGCCCGCCCAGCCGGGTCAGCAACGCCCGCTCGCGGAACCACTCCTGATACGCGGACGCTCCGTCCTCGTTCCGGTAGACGGTGACGGAGCGGCCGTGGTCGGGGTGAAAGCGCACCACCCAGGCGAAACAGTGGTCCTGCGGGTCCGTGGTGTACGCGGCCCACTGGTGTCCGGTCTGGTCGGTGTCGTAGCGGCCCCACATGTTGGTGCCGCTGTGCCGGCCCAGAGCCTCGATCTTCGCCGGGTCTTCGATGGGGATGTGGCTGTCGTCGATGAAGGGCAGGTTCGGAATGGGGTGATCGGTGCGGACGCCATTCGCAACCGGCTGCCAGTCGCTGGACACGAGCTGCTCCTCCCTCTGGCCGCTACAGACAAGTACAGCGGCACTGCTGTAATACAGTACAGCAGTGCCGCTGTAGCAGATAATGCCGAGGTCGGTCGCTCTGTGCGCCGCCCGCTGGGTACGTGCGGTGGTCCGGGCCGTTGCCGTGCTGAGGCCCTAATCGGCCTGCTCAACCGACTTCTTCTTCGCGATCTTCAGTACGGCCGGGTGGGTAAGCCCGGCGAGTTCGCCGATGTAGCGGCTGCTGTCGCCGAACGTCGTGAGCCGGCGGATCAAGTCGTTGCGCCGGTTCTCCAGCTCGCCGTGCTGCTCGGCGACTTCTTCGAGCTCCTCGCGAACCTTGTCGCGCATCTCCTCGCGCCGGGCGGTGAGGTAGTCGTCGGCGTCCACCAGCACGGTGTAGCCGTCGTTGCCCGCTACGGTGGCGTCCTCTTCTTCCCGTTCGACGATGGCTTCGAGTTCCTTGTCGGTCGTGTCCGCCGTGAGGTCCTCCGGCAGGTCGCCCTCAGCCCACCAGTCGGCCGCGTCCATCTCCCCGATCAGCGTCAGGCCATCGAGGTCGCCCTGGAGGCGGCCGATGATCTCCTCTTCGGCGTCGGCCGCGTCGTCGGTGAGCACGCCGACGTTGTTGTTGCCGTCCCACTCGATGGTCGCCCCGTCGAGGACGCGCTGCGCGAGCGGCGCGATGTCGCGCATGAGCTCGTTCGCGGACTTGGCGGTGACGCAGGGGATGCCCCAGCGGCGGACGATCCCGTGGTGCACCGACATCGGGATCGCGTTGCCGATCTCGCCGTCGTAGTCGGCGGACAGCTCGCCGTCGCGGAGGTCGAGCTCAAGGTGACAGGACTGGACGTACAGCTCGCCCTGGTAGTGACGGTAGAGGACGGTGGGGTTGGTCTCGTCGAGGTTCCGGATGGTCACCGTGAGCGCGTCGGTCGTCATGGAAACTAAGTTACCGCTAACGACCGAGCTACACAACCGGCCCGGTAACTTAGTTTCCATGAAGTGTCCCGGGCTGGTGGACCGGCACTCGTCGCGGCCCCCGCCGTCGACCCGCCCGTGGTCCTGACGCGGCCAGGCCCGCGAGGAGTTCTTCGAGGTGCGCCTGGGTGCCGCCCGCCCCCGCGGCGCCTCCTGGTCGAGCAGCGTCCGGCGGTCGCGGTACTGCTCCACGACGGGCGGGGTGCGGGGGTGACCTAACCACCTGACACCTCTCACCAGCACCCATCACGTCCCCCGCCTACGAGGACGACGCACCGGCATGGATCACGGCGTTCTTCTCGCACGGCGTTTCTTGTTGGCCCAGACCATGCCGATCTTGTCGAGCCGGTCGATCTTGTCGGGGCTGAGGCCTCCGGGCTTGACACCGTTGCGGAGCTGCCGCTGGTGCAAGAGCCACGACCCCAGCAGAGCGCCGGTGACCGGATCGCGGTACCGGTGGGGAACATCGAGATGGCCGTGGTCGTGGTAGAAGCGTTCCGCGACCGCGAAGTTGTCCTCCCACGCCGCGTCCCGGATGTTCCAGACCATGCCCAGGGCGTCGAGGGCGGCGGCATGGTCGGGTTCCAGGGTGCCTTTGCCGTGCTCGACGCGGCGGCTGCCCAGCCACGCTCCCAGCGGGAAGCCGGGCACCGGGTGGTCGGCGGGGGTGAGGTAGTCCTTGGGGACGCGCAGGTGGCCGTGTTCGGCCCGGTACAGGCCGGCCGCGGTCAGGCCGCGGTGCCAGCGCTCCAGCTCCGGCTCCCACACGATGCCCAGCTCGTCGAGCGCGGCGATCTGCTCGCAGGACAGCTGCCCTCGCGTGCGCTTGCCCCGCTGCCTGCTCAGCCAGCTTCCGAGACGAAAGCCGTCGCTGGTGACGTAGTCCTGGGGAACCCGAAGGTCCCCGTACTTGGCGTGGTAGCGGTGTGCGTGGGCCAGGGCGTGTTCGAACGGGTCGGTGATGTGGTCGTTCCACTCGATCCCCAGCGCCTCCAGCGCGGCGCTGGCGTGCTCGCCGAGCAGGCCGTAGCGGTGACGGTGAATCCACCCTTGCAGGCGCTGGCCGAGCGGGAAGCCGGGCACCGGGTGATCGGCGGGGGTGATGTAGTCCTTGGGGACGCGCAGATGGTTGTGCTCGTCGCGGAACGCCGTGGCCGCCGCGAGCGGATCGGCCCACTGTTCCTGGCCTGGGTCCCACACCATGTCGAGCCGGTCGAGCAGCGCGCGCCGGTCGGGCCGCAGGTCCCCGCGGCGTTCGGCCACGCGTTGCTGTCCGAGCCACTGGCTCAGCGGGGTCGAGCTGTGCCGATCACGCCAGGACCGAGGCGGCATCAGGTGTCCGTGCGCGGCGTGGAACCGCACCGCCGCCCCGTAGCTCTCCCACCACGGGGAGGTGGTCTGCCGCACCAGAAGCACCGACAGCCGGGTGAGAACGTGGTCGGCGGTTCCCGGTGGCAGCACCACGGTGATCTTGTCCCGTAGCCGGCGCTCGTCCTCGGGCGCGAGCAGCCCGGCACGGTGGCGGTCGAGCGCGATGCCCAGCTCGTCGTCGTGGGCGCGCAGGGCACGCACGACGTTCCACAGCACGCTGTACTCGCGCGGGTCGAGCTCGGTGACCTCGCCCTGGTCGTGGGGAACGATGATGGGCACCACGATGGTGGCCGTGCCCTGCGGGGCCGCCGTGCCGTCGTCGTGACGGCGCAACGCGCGGCCGGCGGCCTGCACGATGTCGACCGGGGAGCTTTTGGGGTGGCCGAACGCGATGGCGTCGACGGCGGGCACGTCCACGCCCTCGCCCAGGCAGCGGGCGTTGGACACCACGGTCCAGCCGTCATCCGGTGGGTGGTGCAGGTGCTTGAGCACGAGGTTGCGCTGCGTCACGGTCTGCTCGCCGTGCACGTGCCCGGCGTACAGCTCCCCACCCGGGCGCTGCTCGGCCGGCAACCGCCGCAGGGTGCCCTCCAGCGTGCGCGCGAACTCCGCGGCCTCGGCGACGCGGTGGTGGAAGCTGATCACCCGGCGGAACCCGAACATGGTCTTGGCCTTGGCCAGCGCGACCTGGGTGGCCAGCGTGCGCAGCTCGGCCGCGCCGTAGCCCTCCAGGTAGCGGGTGGAGCTGTCGGTGAGCAGGGTCCGCATCTCCGCCTCGCTCACCCCGATCACCGCGACCCGGTAGTCCTTGAGGTGCCCGTCGGCGATGGCCTGGTGGAACGGGTAGTAGGCGGTGCGCGGGCCGAACACGGCCTCGTCGTCCATGCCGATCTTGTCCACGGTGGAGGTGATCCGCATGTCGAACCGGGGTGTGGCGGTCGCGAACAGCCGCCGGGCCGCGGGCAGGAATCCGGGGTCGAGCACGCGCCGGGTCGAGGCCTCGACTGCTCCGGTGAGGTGGTGCGCCTCGTCGCAGACCAACAGGTCGGCCCGCATCCGGTGTTCGGTCAGCGCGGCGTGCACGACGTGCGCGGAGGCGTAGGTGCCGAACACGCACCGGCGGCCGGGCGTGGCGCCCAGCCACGCTGCCACCCTCTCGGGGTCGGTGGTGCTGTCGACGTGCAGGTCCTGCACGTGCACGGGCGCGTCGACAACGGTGTCGTCGCTGCAGACCGCGAGCGCCGAGAACGCGAGCGTGGCGTTGGTTCTCCACTCGGCGAGCAGCTGGGCCACCAGTGCGATCGTGGGCACCAGCACCACGATCACAGCGTCGCCGGGGGTGGTGCGCTCACCGACCCACAACGCGACCAGGGTCTTGCCCGCCCCGCACGCCATGTGCGCCTGGGCGTGCCCGCCGTGGCGCAGGTGCGCGGCGGTGTCCGCGACCGCGGTCGCCTGGTACGGGCGTGGGACCTTGCGAACACCGGCGGACACCACGGAACTACTCCTCACGGAAGATCACGACGCAGGACGTCATCAGAACAGCGAATCGCCGGCTACTTCTTCGGGCCGCTGAGGACCTTGTAGACGGCTTGGGCCGACACGCCCCACGCCTGCGCGATGCCGGCGACGGGAACGCCTTGCTCGCGCAGGGTCTGGTAGGTGTGCCGCCGGCACGCCGCGGCGATGCCGCGGATCGCGAGCGCGCGTTCGTCCAGCTCGGCAAGGAAGTCGCGGTCGTCGATGGGCGCCAGGACGATGGGGTCGGTCGCGGCGGCCTTCTCGGCGTACTCAGCGAGCCACCGCGCGTGCCGGGCGAGGGACTCCCACGGCGACGGCGTCGGCAGGGGCTCGCCCAGGGCGCCGAGCGGGTCGTGCGCGGTCACTGGGCGGTGGTGTCGTGCTCGGCGGCCAGGGCGCCCAGGTCGACGTCCTCGATCGCGGCCTGGATCAGCTCGCCGGCGTCCTCGCGGGCCGGGTAGGTCGAGGAGAACTCGTTGCCGCGCAGGCTGATGCCGGTGCCGCCGAGGCGCTCGTTGATCGCGGCGCGGAAGCCGTGGGCCAGGCCGTCGAGGTCGTAGTCGTCGGCGAACTCGTTGACGAAGTCGATCACGGTGTCCTCGACCGAGGCGCGCAGGGTGTAGCCGCCCCAGCCGAGCAGCTGCGTGGTGGTGGTCATCTCGTCCTCCGTGATCTGCTGTGCCGCCTCCCGGCACAACAAGTAAACCCTAGGGTTGAGATTCTATCAACCCTAGGGTTTATGCGAGGGTGACATGCGGGTCAGACGATCTCCGCGTGCTGCGCGTCCAGGTCGTACGGGTGCGTCCACGCCATGCCCTCACGCTGCACCCACCAGTAGCAGGCCGGGCCGGTGAGGTCCGGCCACACCTCCAGGTCCGGGTCGATGGCGGCGATCCGGTCGAGGCGTTCCCGGTCGGTCCCCCAGGACACGGCGACCCCGCCGCAGGCGTTGTCGCGCACGACGTACATCGACCCTCCCGAGGTGGGTGTGCGGGTGGGGTCGCATCGTAGGCGCGGCCCGCGGGGATCGCGACCGTCCCGCGCTTCCCGCCGGCGCATCCAACGAACTGTGCGGGGTAGGAGGGTGGTGGGCTCGCGCAGCAGGACCGCACCTCGACCTCCCGCTGAGACAATGAGGCGCTGGACTTGCTGTCCCGGCGCAGGCCCAGGCCCTATCCGGCAAAGACGAGCTCGTCACATCACCCGTCGAGCGACGAGTGATGCGACGAGCCGTTTCGAGCCGGTCGCCGCGCCCGGTGACCAGCTCACCTACCCGTGTGGCGGAATCTCAGCCGGCCAGCGCCACGCCTGCGCGCGTGAGCGGCGGGGTGGTGGTGAAGGTGATGCTGTGGTGCGGGATCGGGCCACCCTGCGCTGCGGTGAGCGGCACGGTGGTGTCGATCCGGCCCGTGCGCACCGCGGTGATCCACGGCGCGATGGAGGCCGTTCTGGTGGCCGCGTCGGGGCTTGCGCCGCATTCCGCGCTGCCGCCGCGGCTGACCACGCCGACGAGCAGGTCGCGACCGGACTTCCGCAGGTAGATCGGGCCTCCGGAGTCGCCGTTGCAGGCGCCGCCGGTGACGCCGTTGCGGCGGCAGGAGTTGTTGGCGCACAGGTCGCCCTGGGAGATGTCCGCGGCGGCGCAGGCCGGCTTCTCCAGTAGCGTGGTGCACAGCTGGTAGGCGGTCGTGGGCGTCGAGGCCGAGCCGTTGCTGGACACGGGTCGCTCCTCCTCTGGCTGCTTCAGACGAGTACAGCGGCTCTGCTGTAGCAGAGTACAGCACTATTGCTGTCGGCTCGCTGACAGCCCAAGATGTGCGCGTGACGCTGGTCGGCGCCCCCGGCTGCGCGGCCGGGGACAGCTGGTGGACGCGGTCAGCATGTCGGCTTCCGAACCGACCTGGGCTTCAACCTCCGCTGCGGAGGTCGAGGTGGATGGTGTTGACGGTGAGCTGTGCGAACTCGTGGTGCAGCCACGCCGGCCGGGCAGGGCCGGTACTTGCGGCCGTAGCTCAGAACCTCGACGCCGGTCACAGCGTGAGCAGGGCGCGCACGGCGCGGTGGTCCAGCGGCCACGTTGCGGGGAAGGCGCGGTCCGGCGGCGGGAGAACGACGCCGTAGCCGGTGGGATCGAGCAGCTCCAGCGCGGCCGGGTTGGCGAGGATCCAGTCGATGATCAGCGGGTCCCGCGCGTGGTTGGTGGTTGGCCGGAACGCCTGCTCGGCCGGGACTCCGGCGGCGGCCGCGACCTCACACAGCGCGCGCCACCCGGCGCCGTCGCGGCGCCGCAGGTGCTGCTCGGTCGCGATGCCGATCAGCGTGTCCAGCGCCCCGGACGCCCCGGTCCAGCCTGTGGCGGTCAGGACGCCCTTGTGTCGTCGCTTCCCTGGCGCCCCCGCGCTGAAGTCGCGGGCGGGCAGCCACGCACCGGAGGCCTGTTCGTTCAGGTCGCCGGCCAGCAGCCTAGGGACCGGCCCGTCGGCCCACTCGGCGTCCTCGTCGGCGCAGCGCTGCCGGTCCGGCGCGTGCGCGAACGCATAGTGCCTCGTCAGCACCTCCAGCTCGACGTCCGGCCGGCCGCGCCGGACGAACCGCGCGGTGTTGCGCTCGTGCACGGCGTTGGTCTCGTGTGGGTCACCTGTCCATGACCGCAGGCTCAGCACCTGGGGGTCCCAGAGGATCGCCGGACCGTAGGGGCCGCTGGGATGCCAGCCGGTACGCCCGACGTAGGGCCGGCCGAGCCGCTCGTCCAGCGCCGCACACGCCCCCAGCAGACCGGCGCTGCCGTCGTAGTGCCACCGGTTGCCCTCGCAGATCACGATCACCGCGGGAGCCTCGGGCAACGCCTCCATCGCCGCACACAGCGGCTCGAAGTCGTAACCGCTCGCGCCCAGGCCTCCGTCGCGGTAGTTCAGCAGCGCCATCAGCACGTCCATCCGCATCTCCTTCTGCACTAACGCCTCTGTGTCCCTGCGACCCGCGGCACCACCATGCCCGGCCAGGCGGAACGTCAACTGGAACACCAACTGGAACGGTGAGGCGGGTACGAGTTCAGCGCGGCGATGGCCGTCAGGTCGACGCGGAAGAACACGTCGTCGAGCTCCGCGTCGACGTCCTCGATGTACAGCCCCGACCGGGTCGAGAACCCGGTTCAGCTCCTCCAGGTACTCGTCCACGATCGCCTCGACACCGTGCGCACCGGCGGTCGGGCCACCGCCTTGGGACCTGCCGGGCCGATACGCGACCACTGGCGTGGATGAAACCTTCGGGCGATGCTGGCGGTCGAGTACAGCGTGCACGCGGACTGCGGGCGGCTCACCGATCCGGCAGAGCGCGTTCGATCTCGCCCACGTAGCTCGCGCTCGGGATGCTCATGATCTCGATCATGACCGAACTCGGCGTGCCGATCGCGGGCCGAACAGGTGGTGACGGGATCGAGCGGGAGCTCGCGAGGCGCCAGTCCCCGGACAGCAGGCGGCCCTCAGGCTGCGCGCCGAGGAGGCTGTCGTGACTTGACGCCGCCGGCGCGATCAGTGACGAGATCAACGTTCGGATCAACCGCCGATCGTTGATCCGAACACTGATCGGCGGTTGATCGCACTGCAGCCAAACGCGACTCATCAGCCCTGTTCATGCTGGTCAGAGGCGCTTAGACTGCGGTGGCGGGAACGGCGAGGCTGCCTCGACCACGTTCGGGAAGTGGTGCGCAGCGTCGTCCTGGATATGGCGCTCCGAGTTGAATCGGCTAGCCTTCGGGTCGTTCCGCAACGGGTGCATCATGTACATAGTGCGTCCGGAACGTAGAACGGCCGGGAGACCGCCGCGTGGTCCAGGTGTTGCAGCACCTGGTGCGGCGACCGTCCCGGCCGCGACGGGTCACCTACCGCTTACGCAGCTTGCCGGCGGCGAAGTGGAGACCGAGGCCGAGAAGCCCGGTGGTCATGTAGATCACCGGGCTTCCGCCGGTCAGGACCGGTCCCATGAGGGACGCGGTCTCCAGACCCACAGCCAGGTGCTCACATGCCTGAGCAGCTCGTTCTCGGGACCACCACGATTCAGGTGCACCCTCAGTGTTGTCTTCGCGGTCCAACGGCCGATCGTCCTGCCATTCCCCGGTGGGGTGGGCCCCGGCGGGACCCCGTCGCCCCCAACCGGTACCGGGCTGGGGGTGACGCCGTGGTGGAGCAGAAGACCGATTGCGTGTACGCGGAGCGAACGCTGTGCGGGGAGCCTATACCGGGGTACCTCCGCCACCAAACCACCCCTACGGATAGTGGGGTTTGAGGGGCCCAACGGAGGAATGGAACCTGGGCACCGGCCGACAGGCTGGTACGAGCAGCGGCGACCAGTAGCGAGCAGTAGAGACTAGTAGCATCTCGCGAGTGCCGTGGAACACAGCGGAATTAGTTTGCGCAGGTCAACCATAGTAGGGCCTAACCTGGCAAGATTAGGCGGAACTCTTGTCGTAACGTAGTCGCGCCAAGTCAATGTCGGTCCACATACTGTTGGACAGACATCAAGACAGGGTCAGTTGTCTCGGCTTACTTAACCGAAGTTAATTCCAGCCGAGATGTCTACACCAATTGCATTTACGAGCCGCAGCGCAGAATGTATTTCGGGATTGACTTTAGAGGCGAGCAGTCCGGTTGCCGCATGACACGGAGGACCTGCGGGTTTGGCTCCAGCCGTGCTGCTGTGGCGCCCGGCACGTGGGCGACAGGTCGCCGGTTGACCGGACCTCAGGTCTGCTCTTGTAGCAACTACGACAGGACCCGCTCCAGCGAACGGCGTTCGCCGGGCTGCGGGGAGGTTGTTGTGCACAACGCAACCTTGATCGTGTTTCCATCTCGGCCCGAAAGAGCGCTTTACAGCATCAGCTTTGAGTCGATGTGAGTGCGGTCACTCACGTCCTGTCTGTGGGTAGTTAGTGGTCAGAACCATGCCTCCCGGACGGGTGAGAAGCACCGACAGGATGCGGTGTCCGGCGGGCCAGCGCGCGACGGCGGTCGCGGCGCGGAGCGCTCCGAGCACGGCGGCGGGCGTGACGGTGCCGAGCAGCAGCGGGACCGTGGACGGCGTGCTGAGGGAGCGCGTGCTCGGCACGGGGCTCCACAGCTGCCGGACCGGGGCGGGGTCCATCGAGAAGGTCAGGAAGTGCTGTTCGGCGTCGAGTTCGGCGTGGACACTCTCGCGGGGACGCAGCACGGCCCGCAGTAGCTCGGGGGAGGGGGCCGTCGGTGTTGGCGGCCGCCAGGCCCGCCCGCACGAGGGTGCGGCCCAGGCCCGCGTAGCCTGGCGAGCTGCCGTAGGTTCGCGCTCATGACCGATGGTGCGGCCACTAACGACGACAAGGCTCACGTCCGCGGAATGCTCGACCTCTCCGGCGCTCAGTGGCAGTCCGGTGGCGGCGATCCGAGCGAGGAGCATGTCGAAGTGGCGTTTGTCAGGCACACCGACGGCGAGATGTACGCGGCGATGCGCATGTCGACGAAGCCCAACGACCCAGCGCTGGTGTTCACCATGGACGAGTGGCACGCGTTCGTCGCGGGCGCGAAGGACGGGGAGTTCGATGAGCCGTGGTGACCAGGACCGCTGGCCGGCCGTCAGCTCCGCCGCGTTGAATCGTCAAGAGCGGACGCTGCGTACGCGCTGATGGAGGCGCTTTCGCGCGGTACGGTCCCACATCGGGTGGGCTCGATTCCCTCCGAACAGGCGGTGCCCCGGCCAGTTCGCATGGCCGGGGCACCGTTTCGTTCGAGCCGAGCTCACGCGGGCTCGCTGATCCTGCCGTCCTTCACCTTCTCGACGAAGTCGAGGAACGCGTGGAGGCCGGGCCGGATGATCGGGCCGTCTGGGTCCTTGGTGTCGCCGATGCCGGCTCCGTCCTTGGTGAACCCGATGCGGACGCACGAGCCGTTCGGCTCGGTGTAGCTGCTCGTGCGCCAGTTATTGATCATGTGGATCGTGCTCCCAACTTGTGTCACGCGGCGACAGTTTCCAGGAACTGCCTCGACGCCTCCTCTGGTAGCGCCTGCTCATCGAGGCGCTTGAACATGATCGCAGCTTCGACGACAGAGTTTTTGGCGTCGAAGTAGTGGGCGCTGAGCGCCGACTCGGAGTAGGCCAACCGCCACTTGTCGGCGAAGGTGACCAGCGAGAGCTGCCTGTTGCCGCAAGCTCGGAGATGGAAGTCATCGAGCAGCACGCGGCCAACAACGTTGTCGTAGTTCCGGACGACGTGCCGGATGTGTTCGCGCTGCTCGGTCATGATCTCTGCGTTGATCACCGGGTCCGGGTGCACGATGCCGCGAAGAGCACGCTCTTCGATGAAGGCGGTGAAGCGCATCGGCGTCGGCCGGCGCGTGAGAGGCACCTGGCGCCCGGTGCGCTTGTTGACCTCGGCCACCACGTCGAGCTCCGGGTTTCCGAGCTTGTTGAACTCCGCGAGCGCTCGCGAGTACTGCGGAGTCTGCAACAGCGTGTGGATGAGCCTCGGCTCGTAGTTGGTGATGCTTTCCGCGAAGAACTCCAGGGCCAGGTACATGTCCAGATCGCTGATGACTCCGACCGAGTGCATCGTCCCGGCCGCGCCGGTGCGGGCGATCTCCAGCACCTGCCTGAGGATCGGGAAGCGGTCGTGGGCGCCGAAGAAGATGAGCAGCTCTTCGAGCTGGTTCTCCTTTGGCGCCTGGTAGTTCTTGTGCGTCGGCTGGTAGAGGAACTGTGCGTAGTGGGGTTGCTTGATCCCCAGGTGATCCGCAGCCTCCTGCTGTGTAACGCCCGCGACCTCGCGGCAGTGGATTAGCTGGTAGCGGATGATCTGGCGCGCGGTCTCACGACTGAAGCGCACTTCCACGCTGCTGTCCTCCTGTTGGGACCCGCTGACACTGACAGTAGCGACGATCATCCTCGCATCTCACCCGAAAAGACCACATCAGCCTGCTGTCTATGTTATAGAGAGCAGGTCTATTTTATAGATAGCAGGTCCGCTGGGTCCCTCCCCCTTGGGATAGGCGGAGCTGCCAAGACCGGGATGCGGCACCGCCCGCCTCCTCCCCCTTGGCGGGCGGCGCTGCCGCGTCCCGGTCACCCCTCCCGAGGGCAGCGGTTCGGCTGGAGGTTCACCCCCTGGCCCTCCAGCCGGATCGCTGCGCTCACCAGATCGCAGCGGCCCCGACTTGATCCCCGACACCGGCCGGGGCCGCTGTCACCACCGCTAGCCGGAGCCGCACATGGACTCGCCGCAGAAGTCGTCCGCCATCCAACTTGCCCCTGATCCGAGCTGGATGGCGCAGACACAGCAGACGCTCACGGCGATCCTCCCGAACCGGCACCCGTCAAACGACGCGTTGCCGGTAGCAGGCCGCGCCGCGCGTCCCGAACTTGATCGCGTCGCCTGGCTGCCCGTCGGAGGTACGCGGTGAACACCATCGAGAGCGGCACGCGCGCTCCTCGGCTCTATCGCTGGTATGCGCACGCGGGCGAGCGTCACGCGATTGAGCGTGACCTGGCGGCTGGCGAAGCCAGCGAGACGTTGTGCGGAGAGTCGGTTGCATCGGTGTCGGAGGTTCTCGCTGTCGGCTTCTGCCCGACGTGCGGGAAATGCAGCACGGCGTGGGGCGAGCAGATCGCGCTGGGGAAGTCCTCATGACCGCCGTGGCCTACAACACCGGGCACCATCCGAGCGATCCGGCCCAGGGACGAGGCGTGTTCGAACCGCTCGTGCCGACGGAGAGTCCCAACGAGCAGACCACGCGGCTCCTTCCAGTCCCGTCTGGTCGAGACCAGAAGACGGTCGTGCGCCGCGGCTTGGGATGGATCTTGCCCATGTGGCACCGGTTCAGCTCGACGGCCAAGGTGTGGCAACTGCATGACCCTGAGGGCTTGCACGGCAACGCCGGCAGCTGGTTCGCATTCGCCGTCTGCGACATGGCGGCGTGCCCCGACGAGTCAGCGGCGTCCGCTTCGACTCCGGACTGCCCGGTGTGCTTCGCCGACGACTCTGGCCACCTGTTCGTCTGGGACAGGTCGGGCAGCCAGGTCGTCGCGAGGTGCATCCGGCGCGGCTGCGACAAGACCGACGCCGAGGTCCGAGATCGGAACACCGGCCGCCGTCGCCGGTGCACGTCGTCAGCTCCAGAGGTATTGAGGTGATGGCCAACAGGCGCCGGACCGGATCCCAACCAGCGCCGGCGATGACGTGTGCGCTGTGCGGCCGGCTCGGCTGGGACGAGTGGAGCAAGGCCGACCAGGCCCGTCGTCAACGGGCGACCGAACTAGGCCGCATGATCTCGGAGCTTGCCGCCCGCCGGTGCAACAGCAAGGGCTTGTTCCACGTGCAGGACCCCGAGCTCGTAGCGGCGGAGCTGCGGCTCCCGCCGCGCCCGTGGGTACCGGTCCCTGCCCCCGACGCCCCAGCGATGAACGCCTACTTCGAGGCGATGCAGGCGGTGGTGCTCAAAGCCATTCAACAACAAGGCCCTGGCCTTCGGTGGCCTCGGAATCCCGTCGTTGCCTCGCGCTACGGCATCCGAAGGTCCCTGGCGACGAACCTGCGCCTCTGGCTGCAGGTGAAAGGCGTTCTACGCCTGGACGGCGACAACTACGTCACCACCATCCCATCCGTGCCTGCGCAGACCTGACGAGAGAACAACGCCGCGATGCAGCACGTTCTGGACGAACCCATCGCCTTCAACAGGAAGGCGTATACGGCATTGCCCGCGCTCGGCGTCGAACTCAGGGTGTGCGCATGAGCGCCCGTTTGCCCGACTGCCCGGTGTGCCTGCGCCGCGGCTGGAATGACGGACGAGGAGCGAGGGCGACCCTCAACGGCGGCCGCGTGCCGGAGTTCGGTCGGCAACTGGGTGGCCTGGTCAACGACGGGGATGGGCAGCTGCATCTCTACCGATGCGGTCCTGGGCTGGGGCTGTGGCACATCACGAATCTCGACGGCGAGCAGTTCCAGCGACTGGTCGCGCCGGAGAGGCTCGAACTGCCTGACCCGCCGGCACCGGTCCCACCGCGCACACTGGACGGGCCGTGGCTGGCCTACCTGGCCCAGGTCGAGGGCGCACTGGTGTTCGCGATCGACGCACAGGGCCGCGGCCGCGCGCTTCCGCCGGCACGTGAGCTCGCGGAGCACTACCAGGCCGAGCGGCGGTGGGCTCTGGTGCTGACGGCGACCTGGGCGAATGCTGGCCTGCTGCACAAGATCGGCCACCTCTATGTGACCGGCACGCCCCGTGCTTCGGAGGTGCCGGCCTCATGAGTCAGTTGATCCTGCCCTCCAGCGGCCCGCTCGCAACGGTCTCTGCCTGGGAGTACCAGCGGCAGGTATTGCAGTCGATCGCGGCCGCGATCCTCGATCAGCCCGAAGGCCTGGACTTCCCGTCGCTGGAGCGGCTGTGCGGTCGGTTCGGAATCAACCGGGACACCGCACTGCGGATGCGGACCGCCCTCGCCGACACCGGGCATCTCCACCAGCTCGATCACCTCTACGTGACCGCACATCCCCAACCCGGCAACGACACCGAGCACACAGGTGGTGAGCAATCGTGACCAGGCCGAAGACGCTCGTGCTGCCTCCGGCGCCGCCGACCGGGTTGCCGCCGCGGCTGTCTGGCTGGCTCCGGGCGCAGCAGCTACAGCGCTACGCGCTCGACGTCTACGACGCGCTCGCGCGCGCCTGCCAGCACCAGGTCGGCGCGGTCCTGCCGGAACCGTCCGCGATCGCCGCGCACTTCAAGGCGTTCACAATGGAGCAGGCCACGCTCATGTCCGCGGCGTTGCACGAGCGCTACGGCGTGAGTCTCCCCGCCGGGACCACTTCGTGACGGCCTGGGTGGCGTTGACCAGCTTCGGTCGGCGGCATCGGCTCCAGCCCAGGGCGAACGTGACTTTCGACGTGCAGGCCTTGGCCGATCCGGCCGACGTCGACGAGCTGCGCTCGCTGTCCGGTCTGGACGACCGCGTCGTGCGGTACGTGCTCGATCAGAGCCTCGCGCAAGCAATGCTCGATGTGCTGGTCGCAGCGATCGTGCTGCAGCTGCACAACACCGCGCGGCGACCCGAGGACGAGGTCCGCGTGGCGGTCTTCTGCGAAGACGGGCAGCGGCTCAGCGTCGTCATGGTTGACGCGCTGGCAGCCCTGATGTGCGCGGCACGCCCGGACATCGTGGTGTCGACCGACCACCTCGACCTTCACCGACGCACTGATCAGTGCCGCTCGGGTGAGGGCGGCGAGGCGCCGTGACCTCTTCTGCATCCGCCGTTGCGCGTCACGGCGCATCGAGCCTCAGCTCGGTGGTCCGGGCGGCGACGTGGCAGTTCAGGCGGGAGGTGCTTCCCGTGCGCGGCGACGTCGAGTGGTGACCGTGGGTCCGGCCAGCGGACCAGATCGCGATATGCACCCTTCGCTCAACCCTGAACTGGAGAACGTCTCGTGGCCGATAGCGCGCAGTGCGACCTGGAGGAGGGCGTGGCCGTGTTGAGGCTGCTGCTGGATGGGGGCGCGCCAGCCAGCCCGAAACAGATCGCCGCCAGGCTCGACCTTGAGCTGGTGAAGATCTCCGGGGCTCTGAGCACGCTCCGTGCCGCCGGGTTCGTCGAGCTGCTCCCCCACATCAAGAAGTACAGGATCGCCATGGACGTGCTGGATCGGCTTGATCTGGTGTCACGCCCTGAGCTGCGCCTGCCCGCACCGCCTCGGAAGCTCACGCCCGCGGAGGTGATGGTGATGGACGCCGTCGCCAAGGCTCGCTACTGCGCCGAGGTCGAGGATGCCCTGCTCGCTGCCTGTGAGGAGCAAGGTCGCGTCATGCTCCCGACGGTGCGGGTCTTGGCGCTGCACTTCTGCCTGTCTATCGAGTGGGCGTCGACCGTGCAGACGCTGCTGCTGGAAAAGACGGACGTGGCGCTGCTCGATCACGCGCCGTGCGGCAGAAAGCCAGTCCGCCGAGCACCAAGCCGCTGACCCACCGACGAGCGCCCGTGCGCACGGTGGTCGGCCCCGCCCGGCCGAGCGGCTACTTCTGGCCTGCCCTCCCCTGTTCGCCTGGCTTTGAACTGGAGAAACACGACATGTCTGTGTTCGCGGATCCGCGTGATCCACGCTTGGTCAGCGCCTTGCAGCAGGCTCGCGTGTGGTGCGAGGGTCACGTGATCGACGGGCTACCGGCGTTCGAGTACGCCGTTCGCGTCGCCCGATGCCTTGACGAACACCTCGTCGACCTGTCGGTCGGGGTCGCCATCGCCGCGCTGCTGCACGCCTCCTCCATCTTCGCGGACGCCATCGCCCTCGACACGCACCTGGCCATGAACTACGGCCACCCTGTTCCGCGGATCGTGCGCGCGCTGCGCGCCGAGCGCGCGACGCTCACCGCCGGCGACCCCGAGATCGACACCAGCGACATGCTCGTGCTGTATGTCTCCACGGCCGACAAGATCGTCGCGTTCCACGCGCTGCTCGACCGCGCACGCGCGAGCGGCGACGAAGCCCGGTTCTTCGTCGGCCACCCGGCACTGGCATTGCGCGCGCCGTACTTCCAGCGGTTCGCCGGCGCCGTCACCGGCCTGGTGCCGGACTCGATGAGCACCGCGCTGCGGGAGGTCCTGGCCGCCATCACCGCCGGCCGGACCTCCTAGTGGCGAACTTCCTGCATCCGGATGCTGCTCGCCCCGGAAGCCGAGCCTCAGCTGCTCCTCCAGTCAGGGCACCTTCACCGAGCTAGGAGACGACCATGCCCGACACCGTGTCCCCCCTCGCCCGCACCGTCACCCACACGTTGGCGAGTCTCCCGATCGCGCCTCCCGCGTTCAGCGCGAAGCTGGTCCAGGCCGTGCTCGACACCGACGACGAGACCACGACGCACGTGCTCGACGAGCTGACCAGGCACGGCATCGTCGACGCCGGCTCGGACGGCACGTACACACTCGCCGACGCCGTCACGGCCCCCACGCCCAGGGACCGCCCAGATCCCGACGCGATCGAAGCCGCGGCCACCTGGTTCATCAACGAGCGGCTCCTGCCCGCGGAGCAGGCTCGCGATCGACACGCGAGGAGGATCTCCCCCGATTACGACGCGATCACGCCGATGTTCTGCACTCCGGCGGACGCGCTGAGCTGGTACGAGGCTCACCACAAGTGGTACACCGACCTGCTGATCGACCTGAGCCGTCTGCACTGCCACGAACTCGTGGTCAAGCTGGCCGAAGCGGTTTTCGGCCTCGCGGGCCACCTCGGTCACCACCGGAACCAGGTGTACGCGGTCGAGGAAGCGCTGCGCGCGCTGGACTCGTTGCAGGACTACTGGTTCGGGCTGGTCGACGAGCGGGACGAGGAGGACACCGCGGTGCGCGCGCACCACGTGCGGGTGGCCAGGTTCCAGCTGATGATGGCGTCGGTGCAGACGAACCTGCGCGACTTCGGCGCGGCGCTGAGGGCGCTCGGTGAAGCGGAGCGTCGCGGCCGTGACGCGGACAGCAGTAGGGTGCTGGCAGCCGTGTGCCGCAGTCGAGGCCGGGTACATCACGCCACAGGAGACCTGTCCGAAGCGGAACGGCAACTGCGTGCAGCGCAGGTCATCGACTCCTATCGCGGCGACCTCAGGCTGATGGCGCTGAGCCTGCGCCGCCGCGGCGAGGTCCTGGCCGACATGGGCGACTACGACCAAGCTGGCCTCCTGCTGCACGAGGCGGCCATCTACGCCGTCGAGGGCGGGAACCGGATCGCGCAAGCGCGAGTGCTCACCTCGACCGGCGCGCTGCACGTCGTATCCGGTCAGCGGCAGAAGGCCATCGAGGTACTCGGCCGCGCGCTGGAGATCATGGAGCAGCAGGAGGCCGGTTGCCCCAGGTACCTCGCCGACATCTACCGGCACCTCGCGTACGCGAGCCGCGCCGACGACCGCGCTGTCGCCGACCAGGATCTGCGCCGGGCGGTCGAGTACTACCGCCTCGCACATGACGAACACACCGCCAGCGCCCTGGAAGACGAGTGGCGCCAGCGGGACGTGGCCGCGTAGCCACGCACGCGCCGACGGTCTCGCCCGGCCACCTCCTAAGTGATGGGCGAGACCGTCGTCGCTGCCGGTGGCGGGGCGAGAGAGCACCGGCCCGGCTCGATTTCGCGGGGCGAGGGGGTGGCCGCGTCGGTGAAGGGCCACCAGCCGCTGTCGACGGCGTCGTCCTGGTCGACGTGGTTGAGCTCGGTGTCGACACCGTTGTCCGCTCGTGCTCCTGGCGGTGCTTTCACGGGTAGATGACGTGTAGGTTCTGGCCGCCGGGGTGGGTGAGCAGAACCGACAGCGTGCGCTGGCCGGCGGGCCAACGGGCCACGGCGGTGCTCGCGCGCAGGGCGTCCAGCACAGCGGCCGCGGGCACGGAACCGAGCAGCAGCGTGATCGTCGACGGCGTCGCGAGCGACCTGGTGGCGGGCACCGGCGCCCACAACTGCCGCACCGGCGCGGTCAGCCTGGTCCGGACGCACCGGAACATCGTGTCGTCGACCGCGATGTGCACCTCAGAGCAGCTCGGCCGGGTCCATCTCCCCTGCGGCACCGAACGGCCCGCGTGGTTGCCCGAGCTGGTGGGCGCGATCGTCGGCGCCGGGTTCAGCCTCGATCCGCACGGCTCAGGCAGTGGGCGCCGCTACCAACGCGGCGGCCCGCACATGACCGTCCACCCCGATGGGTCTGCCGTGCTGACCTGGACGGTGGCCCGCGCGACCACCATCCAGGTCGGCACCGCGCTGGCCGACTACCACGTAGGCAAGATGAACGACCTGCTGCGCGCCGTCCTGGCCGGGCAACGCTGGCCGGCCGCGCAGCTGAATTCCGGCGGCCAGGTCTTCGTCACCGGCCCCCGCGTTCCCGTCCCGGACTACACCGCAGAGGACTAAGCCCTGATGATCGGCCGGGTCCGCGGCGGCGACCGCTGAACTCGACCAACGCCTGCGCGCACGCCCGAGGCGAGCATGTCGACTGGTCGCTGCCGCGCCTCGGCGCGGTGATCGTCAGGGCTTCGTGGCGCGCGGAAGGGCATCGGAGTTGTTGCGGCTCCGCCCCGTCGCCAGCGGGTCGTCGCGCTGGTTCTTCGGCACGAACCCTGCCCGGTCGGGATGCAGGCGCTCGATCGGCACCGGTTCCGGGGTGCGCCTGCGTGCGGGGGTCCGGTGTTGCCGGGGCTGCTGGGCCGTGTCCGGCTTGAGCTTGCCCGAGCGGGCGCGGTGCATCGTCGGGATCGGCTTGCCCAGCTTCAGCACGGCCGCCCCGGGCTTGGACAGCACCTGCCAGCACGGCTGACCGGCGACCGAGCAGCACACCGGGCACAACTTGTTGTTGCGCTGCAACGGGCCGGTGCGCGGGATCCGCACGATCGACCCACCCATCGAGGTACCGATGCGGCCCTTCTGGCCTCGTGATGTCGCCATCGCCCCTGTCCCGTCAGGATCCGGAGTTGTGCTGCCGGAGCTGGGTGACCGCGGATGGCAGGCCGTCGCCGAACTGGCTGCAGGTGGTCTCGTAGTTGGCGCCGAAGCCGACGCGGAAGTGGTCCCAGGGACGCATGCGAGAAGCGTAGGCAACCGGTCCCCTGCCGCACGCCTACGCCTCGTCCCCGATCACCCGTTAGTGGGCTGCTTTCCTCGCTCGTACAGGTCTTCGTCCTAGACCGGGAGCTCGTCGAGCTCGTCGGCCGCCGGCGTGAGGTTGTACCGCAGCGATGCGAGGAACTCGGCCACGCTCATGTGCGCATCCTCGGCCTGGTCGCCGACGAGGTCCTGTTCAGGGAGTCGTCGTGGCCCACCGGTTGTGCCCGCCGCGGTCGCGAAACACCACACCGGACTCGCCGAGGATGCGGTGCACGAAGCCGTAGGACCGGCCGGTCGACTCGGCCAGGGCGCGGATGCTGGCTCCCTTCTCGTACTGCGTCTTCAGCTCGGCGGCGATCTTGTCGCGGTTGGCGCCGGTGATGCGGGCGCCCCTCTTGAGGTCAGCCATCGAAACCTGCCTTTCGGTTGGGATACGCGGAGGTGGTGGTGTCAGCCGGGGGAAATGCCGCCACGCGATGCGCCCGCGGGCACAGGACCCGCTCGGCGTGATCAGCCGCACTGAGTCAGGTCGAGCTGGCGGTGTTCGCCGGAGATCCGCTGCAGCAGGTCCTCCAGTTCCTGTCCGCGCACGGCCAGCCGGTCCAGCCGGCCGAACAGCGCGAGGTACTCGCGCACGTCCAGCGGGTCGGTGATGGTGGCGTTGCCGGTCAGCACGCTGACCGTGACGACGCGCTCGTCGTAGATGTGGAAACCGTGCAGCGCCACCACGTTCGTGTCCGCCGACCAGGGCACGACGCCGAGCCGGACGTTGGGCCGGCGCTGGATCGCGGCCAGGTGCTCGACCTGCTCCGCCATCAGCTCCGACGACCCCATCCGCCAGCGCAGCGCGCTCTCGGTGAGCACGAACACGAACTGCTTCGCCAGGTCGTCCATCCGGGACCGCCGCACCCGCAGCGCCGCGACGGCCGCCTCCTGTTCGGACGGCGGCATCGTCGCCAGCACGGTGCGCAGGTAGGCCTCGGACTGCAGCAGCGACGGCACGAGGTTCAGCTGGAAGAACCTCGACGTCGCCGCGCGGGCCTCGACCCGGCTGATCGTCTGCTGGTGGCGGTGCGCACCCCGGTGCAGCACGACGCGGCGGGTCTCCGCCTCCGCGTGCAGCGACTGGGCGAGTTCGACCAGTTCGACCCGCGTCTCCCTCGTCGCGGCGAGCTCCGCGGCGAGGCGCTCCACGTCGGTGACGGACGGGAGCAGCATGCCGTTCTCTATCTTCGACAGCTTGGACTGGCTCATCCCGGTGGCACGGGCGGTGGCCGTGCAGGTCATCTTCGCCTCGGTGCGCAACCGGCGTAGTTCACGCGAAAGCCGTTCGCGGGCCAGCTGCGAGCGCTCAGGGGTGGTCATGGTGACGCTCCGGAGCGCCGGACGCGGCCGGGCAGGAAACCGAGGTGCGTGTCGCGAGCCTCATGTTGTTGGTGCTGGTCACGGGATGTCTCCGACTGTCTCGAACGATGTGGTGGTGGTGGTGGTGGTGGCGGCGGTGCGCGGGATGGTCGACGGCTGCTATCCGTTCCGTCCGACACCGGCGTACAGGCCGTCTCGCCTGGTGTCGTGTTCGCTGATCGGGTCTTCGTTCGGCCGCCAGGTTGAGATGGTGACCAGGCCTGGCTCGACAAGCTCGTAGCCGGTGAACAGGGCAAGCACTTCGTCCCGGCCTGCTGACGCTGGCCTGCGCCACCGCCGCCGTGCACCACCTCATGCCGTTCCCGTCTGAGCCACGGCGCCGATGGACGTCGGCTCGCTGGCGGGGCGAGGTTCGCGTCGAGGTGCACCCCGTGCGCGAAGCCGGTTCGCGCGCTGCAGGATCTTGCGGATGGCGCTATAGCTGACGCCGAGGTCGGCGGCGATCTGGCGCACGCTGGCGCCGTCGCTGTAGGCCTGGACGATGTCGGGCGTGCGGTCGACCGGGCTGGTGCGGCGCCGGGGCAGGGTCAGACCTGCCTGCCGCAGCAGGGCCCGTACCCGCCGGGGGTCGATGCCGGTGTCGTCGCTCAGCACCTCGACGCCGAAGCCGGTCTGGTAGCGCCGGGCGAGTTCGGCGGCGACCGCGGTCTGTGAGGGTCCGATGCACGCGGTGGTGGTGTAGGCCTCGACACCGGCATCGATCAGCAGGTTCCGCACTGTGCACGGCCGGCGGCCGATCTCGGCGGCGAGCTCGCGGATGGAGCGGTTGTCCTGCGCGAACCGCGTGGCCAGCCGGGCAGCGATCCTGTGGCGCTCGGCGCCTCGCAGCGGTCGTGGAGTGTCGGTCATGGACGTTGCCGCCCGACACCGGCGTACAGGGCGTCCTGCTCGATGTCCGGCCTGGTGCCCTGCGCGCTGCGCGGTTCACCCTCGGGTCGCCAGCGTGAGGTGGTGACCAGGCCTGGCTCGACCAGCTCGTAGCCGTCGAACAGGGCCAGCACTTCGTCACGGGTCCGCGGGTACACGTGGTCGCGGCTGGTCTTCATCACGCTGACGATCTCCTCATCGCGGACGACGTCGAAGTCGGACGTGAGGTGGCTCAGGGCGAGGAAGCTGCCCGCGGGCAGCGCCTCGCGGTAGCGGGCGAACACGCCCTGAGGATTGGCTTCGGGGGCGATGTAGTGGCCGATGGTGATGGCCAGCAGTCCGACCGGCTGGTCGAAGTCGAGCAGCCGGCGGGTCGGCTCGGCGTCGAGCACATCCTCGATGCGGGTGACGTCGGCGGCCACGATGTCGGCGTGGGGGTTGCCGGCCAGCAGCAGCCGGCTGTGCGCGACGGCGACGGGCTCGTAGTCGACGTAGACCACTCGTGCGTCCGGAGCCGCGGTCTGGGCGATCTCGTGGACGTTGCCCACGGTCGGGATGCCCGAGCCCAGGTCGAGGAACTGCCGGACCCCGGCCTCGATCATGAACAGCACCGCCCGTCGCATGAACGCCCGGTTCTCCTTGGCGATCTCGGCCACGTCCGGCTGCACTTTCTTGATCGTTTCCGCCAATAGGCGGTCGACGGCGAAGTTGTGGCCTCCGCCGAGCAGGTAGTCGTAGACCCTGGCAGCGCTGGGGATCGACGTGTCCACCCCCGGCAGTGCCGGCGGCTGCACCGCCTCGCCTCCCGTGCTCACAGCACCCCAGAAGCGGGCTGTAGCAGCTCGATCAGCTGTGTCGCGTGCTGCTGCTGCAGGATCGCGCCCGGCGGATGCGTCACTGGGACCACCAGCTCCGCAGAGCCTTCGACCCAGCGGGCCACAGCCGTCTGCGTCCAGATGTGCTCAAGCGTCGTCATCGGGCTGATCGGCCCACATGCCAGCGGAATCATCGACGGAGTCGTCAACGCACGTGGTTGCTCAGGCTCCACCGACCACAACCGCTGCGTCGTGTAACGGTTGGAACCCGGCTCGAACCGCACGAACGCGGTCTTGTCGGCGGCGACGTGCACCTTGCAGTCTCTTGGGCGCACACCGCGCAGCGCGTACGGGCTCGGTCGCCGCCCGGTGGCGGAGCCCGCCAGCTCGGCACGCACCAGCCGCAGCTCCCCCGTGCGCAGGTAGCCGAGCAGCTGGCCGAGCGCGTAGGCGTGGCCGTCGACCAGCTCCGCTTCCGCGTCGTTCGGAATGTGGCCGAGGACGTCGCACAGCCACTTGTTTCGAGGTTCATGTCGCCACGCTCGGACCAGGTCGAGGACGGTGGCACCAGCGGGGTTCGTTTTCGCCCGCCAGTGCCGCCCGAGTTCGGCGGTGAGCAGGTCAGCAGCGTCCTTCCGTGCCAGGTGGTTCTTCTCCGCCGTTGCGCACAGGACGTCATAGGCGCCGTCGCTGCCGGAGGTCACGAGGACCTGAACGCTGTGCCCGGTGTGCCGCAGGTGCTGCACACCGACCTCCAGTGCCGCCGGTCCCAATCCGTAGCGATTCTCCGTGCAGGGCATGACGAACCCGGCTCCCAGCAGTTCGTTGAGCGAGTGGTAGGTGGTTGAGCGGGGAAGGCCGGTCGCCGTCGCGAGGCACATCGCGGATACCGGCTCAGGTCTGCGGGCGAGGGCGATGAGTATCGCCAGGCCGCGGCGCAGAGCGGGAACGTTGGACGACGTCACTGCGTGCTGATCACCTTTCACACAACCGGGCGGCACCGGCGCTCACCGCGACGCTCCCGCCCTGCCGGCCCGCACGGCCGAGACCGCGCGGGCGGGGACCGGCAGCAGGCGCGGCACCCGGCGGCGTGCGGCGTCGGCCTGCAGGACCCGGGACGCCTTGGTCAGCCCGTCCGCGGTGATGCGCCAGTAGTAGCGGCGCGGTGCGGCCGGATCGGGCCCGGCGACAGCGCGGCCGGTGATCCATCCCTTGCGGCGGAAGCGGATCAGGATGGGGTACGTCGTCCCGGGCAGCAGGCCGCCGGTGTCGAAGCCGCCGGTGGCCTCGGTGATCTCCAGCCCGTACAGCTCCCGGGCCGGGTCCTCGGCCAGCGCTGCCAGCACGCGGCGGGGGTTGGTGCGCAACGGTTTTTCCTCGCTGGAATCGGTGTGGGCAGGTGGACCTTGCAGGAACGGCGCTACGGCACTGCCTGGGAGGTCGCGTCGCGCGGCGGCGACGAGCCGATCGCCCTGGCGCGCAGCCGCGCGAGGTGGTGGCCCAGCAGCTTGGGGTGGACGGCCAGAGCGGCGGCGGGGATCGCCGCGACCGCGATCCCCGCCGCGGCGAGGGCGCCCAGGAGGTGCCATCCGCGCAGGACGAGCTCGACAGCCGCGGCCGTCACGATCACCGTCCACGACAGCCGTGACCACCACACCCACCTTCCGCCGCTCAGCCCGCGCAGGTGCACCACGGCCAGCACCCCCATCAGCGCCGCCAGCGACCCGGGCACCGGCCACGGTGCACCGCCGAGCAGCCGGGCGGGCAGCGCCGCCGCCGCCTCGACGCTCCAGCACAGCATCGCCAGAGCGGCGACGCCGACCAGGGACGTCGTCCCGAGCGCCACGCCCGCCCACGCGTGGCGTGCCATCGCGCGGCGTGCGGTCGCGCGGTCCGGGCGACGACCGGTGCGAGCGGGGTCCAGCCGGACTGGGCCGGGGCGGTCGGGCACTGCGGTGTTCATCGAGATCTCCTGGTGCGCAGGGGCGGATCAGTGCAGGCCTTGTTGCAGTTGCTCGGCGAGGTCGTGCCGGCCGGCGTCGCGGTACAGCTCCACCGCGGCCCGGTGGTCGGCCGCGGCCTGTTCGGCCTCGCCCGTCAGCGCGAGGGCGTCGCCCCGGTGGTGCGTGATCGCGGCCAGGTAGTAGATGTCCGTGGCCGGGTCGACCAGCTCCTCGGCGGCGCGCAGCGCCTCGACCGCGTCGCCGGGCCTGCCGGCGGCCGTGAGCGCGCGGCCCCGCACCAGGTGCGCGCGCAGCGTCTCCCGCCGCCGGTGCGGGTCGCGGGTCAGCGCCGCGAGCGCGTGGTCGGCGGCGCGCAGCGCCTCGATCCCGTCGCCGACGCGGGGGTGGAGGTGGGTCTCGGCGATCTCCGTCCACCGCAGCCCGATCGCGGTGTACGGGACGGACTCGGTGCCGCTGGGGGTGAGGACCAGTCGCTGCTTGTCGATGTCCAGCGCGGTGTAGAGGTCGGCCAGCGCCTCGTCGACGCGGTCCAGGGCGCGGTGGCTGCGGCCGCGGGTGGCCAGCGCGGTGGCGCGGGACCAGTCGTCGTCGTGCCGGTCGGCCACCTCCAGCGCCCGCGCCAGGACACCGAGAGCGTCCTCGGGCCGGTCCAGCGCGTTGAGCGACCACGCCACCCGGGAGTGTGCGGCACTGGCGGCGACGTGGTCGAGCGAGTCCGCGGCCTCGGCCGCCAGGCGCTGCGCGGCGAGCTGGTCCTCGTAGCGCCGCGCGATCCGCAGCCAGGGCCAGCAGGCGGGTCCGACCTGCGCCACCTGGGCCATCATGCCCAGCTGCCACGCGCGGCGTTGCGCGGCGAGCACGGTGTCGCCTTCGAGGGCGAACCACCTCAGCGCGGCGGTCTCGCCGTCGAACCGCGGCAGCGGGCCGACCTCGTCGCCGTACGGCCTGTGCTTGCCCGGCCCCAGGACCTCCGCCGCGCCGGTGGCGTGCAGCAGCAGGTGCTTCAGCACCCGGTCCACTGCCTCCTGCTGGGGTTCGTCGCGCGGGTGCCCGGCGTCGAGCAGCACCGGGCGGACTCGGTGGAACCGGGGTGCCGGCGCGCCGGGCAACGCCGGATCGTCCGCACCGGTCGCGGCCGGGACGAGCAGCCCGGCCGCGACCTGGGCGGCCAGTGCGGCCTCGGCCTGGGTGAGCGCGTCCGGGCCGCCGAGCAGCGCCGCGGTCACCCCCACGCTCAGCTGCTCACCGGGGATCAGGTCGTGCTGGCTGGCCAGCCGCTGCACGGCGGCCGGGAAATCGGTCACCAGAGGGTCCTCCGGGGTGCAGCCGGCCGCGGTGGACGACGCCCACCGCGGCCGGGTGGGATGGGCGGGAGCCGCCAGCGACCTGGGCGGCGTCGTGCGGGCCGGTGACACGCAAGGGATGCCGTCGGGCTCGCCGCGCGGCCTCCGGACCGGACGACCTGCTTCGCCGACGCGCGTGAGGTGCACACGGTTCGGCCCGGTGACCTGGGCACCGCGCGCACTGCCACATCGGCCGGGACACGGCGTGCCGGCGGCGTTGGCGATCATGACCCGACACGGTGGTCCAGCCGGCCAATCGACACCATCCACGCCGATATGCACTTCCGAATAAAGCGCGAAAAGGATTCGGATTCACACGTATCCCTGGGCGGGAACCCATTGCCGATCACCGGCAATACACCCGGAAAGGTGAACTAACTCACACGTGCGGGGATTGCTCGCTACGCTTCCGTACGCGCCGTCGACCGCGTGGCGCGAAGGCTGATGAGGGTCGGGTCCGTGCAGGGTCAGTCACAGTGCAGACGGTGCGATGCCCGGCTGCGCGCCCACCACAACGACACCTTGTGCGACCCCTGCGTCCGGACGGTCCGGGCGATCCGCGGGCTGCCCGGCCCGCGCTTCTATCACCGCCCCGAGCTGCGCGCCGCCCTGATCGAGCACGACTTCGGCTACGTGTTCAGCGCCGTGCGGCGCTTCGAGCACCCGCACGGGGGGCTGACTCAGGACGACCTCGCGGAGATCCTGGAGATGTCCCAGCCGAAGGTCTCGGCGATCGAGACCGGTCGCCGTCGGCTGAGCAGCGCCGTTGACCTCGGCCGGGTCGTGACTACCTTGGGTATCGCGCCCTACCTGGTCGGGTTCGGCGCAGAGCCCGCGCCCGCGGGCGCACAGGATGCGGAGGTGGGGTCGATGGACCGCAGGAGCTTTCTCGCCGCAGTGCCCGCGATCGTTGCAGGCCTGTCCGTCGGCGACGCCCCGAGCGCGCCGCGCGCCGTCGCCGCCGCGGGGCGTGTCGGCCCCGACGACGTCCTGGCCGTGCAGTCGGCCACCCGCAACTTCCGCGCGATGGCCTTCCGCTTCGGGGGCGCCCGGTTCCGCGGCTCCGCCGACGCCCTCGTCCGGCAGTACCTCGCCCAGGCCCGCGCGGCCACCGGGCCGCACGCACACGCGCTGCGCCTGGCCGTCGCCGACCTGGCCGGCGCCACCGCCTGGATGCACTACGACGTCGAGCAGCACGGCACCGCGCGCGCCCTGTGGCAGGACGCGCTGCGCAGCGTCGAGGGCGTGGAGGATCCGCGCAGCGCCGACCTCGTGGTCACCCTGCTGCTCGACGCCGCCCACCAGGCACTGCACCTGGACAGGCCGCGCGACGCGCTGTACCTCGTTCAGCTCGGCGCGGCCCAGGCCACGACGCACCGGTACCCGGTCAGCGCCGGCACCCGCGCCTATGTCGCCATGAACCTCGCGTGGTGCCACGCCAGCCTCGGCCACCGCGACGCGATGCTGCGCGCCCTGGACGAGGGGTTGCAGACCTACACCGACCTCGACCCCGCCGCCGCGCCCCCGTGGGCCTCGCACCTGGGACCCGCCGAGATCCGCGCTCAGCACGGCCACGCCCTGCACCTGCTCGCCACCGGCACCGCCGCGGAGACGACCGCTCCCACCGTCGCCGCCGAGGCCGCTGAGCACCTCGCGGCCGCCGTCGCCACCTTCGGCACCACCTACAGCCGCTCCGCCGCCGTGAACCTGCCCGGCCTGAGCGCCAACCGACTCCGCCTCGGCGACTTCGAGGGCGCCGTCGACGCCGGTCTGCGCGCGGTCGACGCGATTGCCCCGCTGGCCATGCCCCGCGCCCACAAGCGGCTACGGCAACTGCACGCTCAAGCAGCAGGCCACGCCGACCGCGCCGACGTCGCCGAACTCCGGCACCGGATCAGCAACGTGCTGAAGACCTCGGCCGCCTGACCGGTGAAACGGTGGTATGCCACGCGCGCGGTGCGCTGGCAGCCGCGGATGATCACAGCCGACGGCCGGCACGGCGCGAGGCGAGGCGCAAAAGCACCTCGGCAGCGGACCTTAGAGCCAACGCCCGGCCCGAGGGCCGGCGCGTTACCGCGTCACCGGCTGGCGTCGTCTTCGCAGCCGGGCAGGGCGCCGTCGTCGCCGGTCCGCGCGCGAGCGACGCGATCGGTCCCAAGCAGGGTTGGGACCTGGACTGGTCTGCATGGCGCCGGATACTAAAAGCCCCGGCTGCCCTGACACGGTCGAGCGACACGCGCGGCCCACTCCGACCACCGCCGCCCCGCAAGCGCCTTCCGTTGACCTTTGAGGTGGGCAACGGAAAATGGCTTACGGGACAACGACTCCGGGCACGAACGTTGATCGCATGACGATCACGACGCCTCTGCTCCGGACGAGCCGCACTGCAGCAGCCGCAGGTGCTGATCGAGACGTGCGGGAAGGGCCACCGCGCCCTGCCTCGCCGTCCACCCGGTGGCGCAGCCGATCCGTTTTCGCGCGTTCCGTGAGGGTGCTCTTCGACATGGCGATGACCTGGGGTTCTACGTGCCAGCAGGAACGCCGAACTCGTTTCCCTTGGTCAGTGACCTGCACCCAGCCGGTGAACTTATGCGCTACAAGTTGAATAACGGCTCTGCCAGCGGCTACGGTGGCGACGCCGCGCGATGCTATCGCGATAGCGTCGCGGTGACGTGGAGTCTCGGCTATCTACACAACCGAGCGGCCAGGAAGCCGCGGGTGATGCAACACCCGTGTGCGACTTCCCGGCCGTCCGGACCAGGGCCCTACCGACCTCGTGCCTCGCTAGCAGCGAATCGGAATGCCCACGCGAGGAGCCTGGTGATCATTGCGATCGCCAGGCCCTTCTCGTTCAGGAGCGGGCTCACGACTGTCAGCCCGTCCATCACGCAGGCCGCGCGATCGCAGGCCTTCGCCAACTTCTCGCGCGACTCCCCATCGGAAGGTCCCTGTACGGCTCGGCCAGGCATCGAGCACCACCTCCTCCCGGTGCGGTCGAGCCCGATGGGCTCGGTCCACCCGTCACCGGATCCGGGTGACGGGTGCCGGCGGTGAGGAGGATCAGTTCGCGCAAGGCCGATCCGATCGCCTGTGACTTTAGCCGTACAACCCAAGTGATCGAGAAACTGTCAGGGTGCACCCTGTAACTGGTATGACCTAACAGCACTGTGGAACGTTGATCCTCACAGCTCTGAACTGCGACTACAGCCCACAGCAGTGCGACCGCGCCACGTTCGGACCTCAACGCCGATCTCGTCAATTCCCCCCGAAGGGGTCAAAGATCCCCTGGTAGGAGATCTTCCAAGAGAGGTTCCTCCTCAGCGGAGAAGTCGGGATATTTCCCTTCCGGCAGGCGCTTTCCGACCCGGAAGACCGCGCCGGCGTGTTGCGGGCGATGTACGCGAGGTCGCGCACCGGCCCGGCGGGACATGGTGCGTGGCAGCGACAGTTGTATCGCTGTCGAATTGACTTGAGGTCTGCTCGGCCGCACACTTCGCACGCTTGTTCGAGCTGACTTCCCCTCAGCACCGGTGTCCGATGCTGGAGAGGGGAAGGTCAGGTGTCGTTCAACGCGCCACACACCAGCCAGGATGAGTCGGCCGCACGGCACGCATCGGCTACCGCAGGCATCGGCCGCACGTCACCGCCTGGCCGGGGCGCGGACGACGTCGCCTCCCGCCGATCCCGTGACGCCGTCGATGACACGGCGGTGCCGTTCGTCGAACTCCACGCCCACTCGAACTTCTCCTTCTTGGACGGCGCAAGCCACCCGGAAGAACTCGCCGACGAGGCCGCGCGGCGACGGTTGTCGGGAATCGCGCTCACCGATCACGACGGCATGTACGGCGTGGTTCGCCTGTCCACGGCCGCCCGCGGAGTGGGTCTCGGCACGGCGTTCGGCTCCGAGCTCAGCCTCGGACTGACGGCGCCCCAGAACGGCGTCGCCGACCCGGAAGGCACGCACCTGCTCACGGTCGCGCGGAACCCGGCGGGCTATGCCGCGTTGTGCCGGGTGATCTCCTCTGCCCACCTGCGCGCCGACGCCGAGAAGGGCAAGCCGGTCTACGACCTCGACGAGCTCGTTGACGAGCTGCGCGGCCGCGTGCTGGTGCTGACTGGCGGGTGCCGCAAGGACGCGGTGCGCCGGGCCCTCGACACCGAAAGCCCGCAGGCGGCGATGAACGAGCTGCTGAGGCTGATCGACCGCTACGGCCGCGACTACGTCGCCGTCGAGCTCGTCGACCACGGCCATCCTGGCGACAGCGCCCGCAACGACCTGCTCGTGCACCTCGCGCGCGAGGCACGGGTGCCGATCGTGGCGACCGGCGCGGTGCACTACGCCACGCCGTCGCGCGGGCGGCTCGCCGCGGCGATGGCCGCCGTGCGCGCCCGCCGGTCGCTCGACGAGATGGCCGGCTGGCTGCCCCCGGCGCCGGCCGCCTTCATCCGGTCCGGACGCGAGATGGCCCACCGGTTCCGCCACTACCCCGGCGCGGTCGGCAACGCCGCGGTGCTCGGCAAGGAATGCTTGTTCGACCTGCAGGTGATCGCACCGAAGCTGCCGCCGTTCGACGTGCCCGACGGGCACAGCGAGGACTCGTGGCTGCGGGTGCTGACCGAACGCGGCGCGCGCGACCGCTACGGCACCCGGCAGGACTCGCCGGCGGCGTGGGCGCAGATCGACCGCGAGCTGGACGTGATCGCCCAGCTCGGCTTTCCCGGCTACTTCCTGGTCGTGCACGACATCGTGCGCTTCTGCCGGGACAACGACATCCTGTGCCAGGGCCGGGGCAGCGCGGCGAACTCGGCGGTCTGCTACGCGCTCGGCATCACCGCGGTCGACCCGGTCCGATGGGACTTGCTGTTCGAGCGATTTTTGCACTCGGACCGCGACGGCCCGCCCGACATCGACGTCGACATCGAGTCCGATCGCCGCGAAGAGGTGATCCAGTACGTCTACGGCAAGCACGGCCGCCGCCACGCCGCCCAGGTCTGCAACGTCATCACCTACCGGCCCAAGTCCGCGGTGCGCGACATGGCCCGCGCACTCGGGTTCTCCGCCGGTCAGCAGGACGCGTGGAGCAAGCAGATCGACGCCTGGACACCACTCGACCAGCAGCGCACCGACCAGGAACCGATTCCCGAGCTGGTGCGCGAACTCGCCGTGGAGATCGACGGGTTCCCCCGGCATCTGGGCATCCACTCCGGCGGCATGGTGATCTGCGACCGGCCGGTCAGTGAGGTCGTCCCGGTCGAGCGCGCCCGCATGGATGACCGCACAGTGCTGCAGTGGGACAAGGACGACTGCGCGACCACCGGCCTGGTCAAGTTCGACCTGCTCGGCCTCGGCATGCTCTCCGCCATCCACTATGCGGTCGACCTGGTCGCCGAGCACGAGCACCAGCACGTGGACATCGCGCACCTCGACCTGGCCGACCAGTCCGTCTACGACATGTTGTGCGAAGCCGACACCGTCGGCGTCTTCCAAGTCGAGTCGCGCGCGCAGATGTCCACGCTCCCCCGGCTCAAGCCCCGCAACTTCTGGGACCTCGCGGTCGAGGTCGGGCTGATCAGGCCCGGCCCGATCCAGGGCGGCAGCGTCCACCCCTACATCGCGCGCCGCAACGGAGCGGCGTGGCGCCACGACCATCCACTGCTCGCCGGCGCGCTCGACCGCACCCTCGGCGTGCCCCTGTTCCAGGAACAGATCATGCAGATCGCCGTCGACGTCGCCGGCTTCACGCCCGGCGAGGCCGACGAGCTGCGCCGCGCGATGGGCTCGAAGCGCTCGACCGCGCGAATGGAGCGGCTGCGGGAACGCTTCTACACCGGCATGGCCGCCAACGACATCACCGGCGCGCTCGCCGACTCCATCTTCGACAAAGTCGCCGCGTTCGCGACGTACGGATTCCCGCTCTCCCATGCCTTGTCGTTCGCGCACCTGGTGTTCGTGTCCGCGTACTTCAAGCGCTACCACCCGGCCGCGTTCTGCGCGGCGCTGCTGCGCGCCCAGCCGATGGGCTTCTACTCCCCGCAGACCCTCGTCGCCGACGCCCGACGCCACGGCGTGCGCACCCACCGCGCCGACGTCACGCTCAGCCTCGCCCACACCACGCTCGAACCCGATCCCGAGAGCACGGGCGGCGTCGCCGTGCGGCTGGGCCTCGGTGTCGTGCGCACGATCACGACCGACACCGCCCAGCGCATCGTCGGCACCCGCACCGAGAAGGGCGCGTTCACCGATCTCGCCGACCTGGCCCGCCGGGCTGGGCTGAACACCGAGCAACTCGAAGCCCTCGCCACCGCCGGCGCCCTGACCGCATTCGGGTCGTCACGGCGCGAAGCGTTGTGGTCGGCCGGTGCGGCCGCACGACACCGTGCGCACCTGCTGCCCGGCACCAGCATGACCAGTGCCGCGCCCGCGCTGCCCGGCATGCACCCGTGGGAGCTCATCGCCGCGGACCTCTGGGCCACCCACATTACTCCCGACGGGCACCCCGTCGAGCTGATGCGCGCCTACCTGGACAAACGCGACGTCGTCACCGCGGCCGCGATCCACACCGTCGCTCCCGGCACTCGGGTCTCGATCGGCGGCGCCGTCACCCACCGGCAACGCCCGCCCGGCGCCGGCGGCATCACCTTCCTCAGCCTCGAAGACGAGACCGGCCTGGTCAACGTCGTGGTGCACCCTGGGACCTGGAACCGATACGCCACCGTGGCGAAGACGAGCAACGCGCTCATCATCCGCGGTGTCATCGAGCGCTCCCACGGCGCGCTGAACCTCGTGGCGGACAAGCTGCTGAAGCTCGACATCAATGATGTTGATCTTCGGTCACGCGACTACCGGTGACCTGCCCGGCCGTCGTGGTCAACCGGCCGGGCAGGTCACCGGGGAAGTTCCCGCGCCCGCACCACCCTGCGTGGTGCCGGGGTCGCCCGATCGTGTCAGGTGGACCAGCGCTTCTAGCATGTGGCGCCATGCAGACCAGCCCAGATGCCGACCCCTCACGCGTGAGTGTCTTGTCTCGCAACAAAACTCCGCTGCCGTGGTCCCTGCTGATCCCCGCCGCGGTGATAGTGCCCTGTTCGGCCCTGGCGTCGACCGTGCTGCTGGGCGGCACGTTCACTTCCCTCGGCGTACCGGTGATCATCGCCTTCGCGGTGCCGCTCGCACTGCAGGGCGGCGCGGTGTTCGCGGCGTGGGAGGGCGTGCGGACCGACAACAAGCCGACGCTGCTCCTCCGTCTCCGCGTCACCATCATCATCGGCGCGGTGATGGCACTGCTGGGATTGCTCGTCGCAGCCAGGAATTTCAGCGACCCCCCGACCTTGTTCATCGCGCTCGCGATGGCGTTCGGCGCGGGTCCTGCGGTGCTGGCCGGGCTGTTGGACATCTCCGGCACGCGGTTCGAAGGCACCACGGGCAAATCAGAACCCGAGCAGTCACAACCCTGATCGGCGCCCGCATGGCCAGCGTCCGTAACAGCCGGCCCGGAAGTGCGATACTCGGTACAAGGTCCGGCTCGCACCCCCAGGGGCGCCGGACCTTTCCTATCCCGGACAGGGCCCTCGCCCGATCGCGACATCCTTGAACACCTCGTCCGGGAGGCGATCTCAGAAGTGGTCGGGGAGCCACGGCTCGTGCGTGGTCGTGGCGCGCACGAGCCCGCCAAGTGCGTCGCTCGTCTCCGCGTGCACTCCGGACCTGCGCGCCGCGGCGGCGGTGCGGTAGCCGCCCGCGTACCAGGCGGCCAGCTGCTGCGGGGTGAACCGCACGTCGCCGGGGGCGGTCGTCGCCTCGACCTCGGCACGGCCGCCGGTGATGTGCAGCCGGTAGCAGCCGGTGGTGTCGTGGTCGGTGACGTCGATGGTGGCGGTGAGGTCGAGGTCGGCGGGCCATCCCCGCAGGCGCAGCGCGCCCTCGACGTCGAGGATTCGCAGCATCCACGGGTGCCAGGCCTGCACTGTCGGCCGGAAGCGGTGCAGGTGGTGCAGCAGGTCGGGGAAAGGGGGAAGAGCACCACGGCGGAAGTCGATCGTCGTGGCGCGGGCGTTGTGCCGGCCGAGGAAGCCGAGCATGGCGCAGGCGGTGTCGCAGTCGGCGGACCAGAAGTCGTGCACGGTCAGGGTCATGCCGTGCCGTTCCCGGCGCGAGGTGCTCAACGTCAGCACGCCCGAGGTGACGCCGCCGGGGCCGGTGAAGCGGTAGGTCGTCAGGTCGCTCTTGGTCTGCTTCCAGTTCCACCACCAGTCTGGTCGCGCGACGGGGCCGTTGTGTTCGCGGGCGAGATCGCGCTGCAGTTCCCGGCACTGGGCGGTGAGGCCGTGCTCGACGCCGGTGCGCCTCTGGTCGCGGAAGGATCGCCGGAGGTCGTCGGTGGTGACCGACCAGCCGAAGACGGGCACCGGGGCTTGCCAGCCCAGCGCGCGGGCGTAGCCGTTGACGGCGGTGGACATCGTAGAGATCACCGCGCCGCGGTCACGCAGCGGGGCGAGGCGTTCGGCGACCATGTGCGTGGCCAGGTGCTCGCCGCGTTCCTCGGGGGCGACACAGCCGGCGCTCAGGCACGCGCTGGGCACCGGGTTGCCGCCGAAGTACTGATCGACCAGCAGGCCGAGACCGCCCGCGATGACGGTGCCGTCGCGCAGGGCGACCCGCAGGTCGGCGTGCTCGCCCAGGTGCTCGATGTCGGAGATGGGGTGGCCGTAGCTGCGGGCGGCGACGTCGGCGAACTGCTCGCGCAGGTCCGGGCGGTCGACGCTGGAGACGAAGGTCAGGTCGGTCACGGGTTCTCCGGCTAGTAGTTGTGGACGTTGCGGACGGCGGTGGGGTCGAGCGGGACCAGGAACGTGCGCTCGAACTGCAGGACGAGCTCGTCGTGCTGGTTCAGCGCGCGGACGGCGCAGGTGAGGAGGCCCTCGCCGGGGCGGCTGGCCGAGTGCCGGCGGGTGAGGACTTCGCTTTCGGCGTGCAGGGTGTCGCCGACGTAGACCGGGTGCGGGAACCGCGCGTTGTCGAGGCCGAGGTTCGCGGTGGTCAGGCCGCTGGTGCTGCGCACGGTCATGCCGGCGACGAGGCCGAGGGTGACGCTGGCGCAGACCACGATGCGGCCGTGCCGGGTCTGCGCGGCGTAGTGGGCGTCGGTGTGGATGGGCGCGACGTTGCCGGTGAGCATGGTGCCGAGCAGGTTGTCGGTGTCGGTGACGGTCCGGCCGGGGCGGTGCTCGATCACCAGGCCGACGGTGAGCTCGTCGTAGCCGAGCCCCACGTTCTCCCGGAACCGGCCGGGGCCGATCCTGCGGTAGCCCGTGGGCTGGGCGATGTCGCCGGCCGCGGTGTGCGGTGCTGGGGTGGGGGCTGTGGTCATCGGCCGTCGACCTCCGCGAGCAGGCGGTGGGCGGCGGAGAAGAACGGCGTGCCGATCATCTGCCCGTCGACGCGGGTGATGCCGCCGCCGCTGGCGGTCTCGGCGGCGACAACGGCACGGGCGTGGTCGATCTCGGCTTGGCTGGGTGCGAACACCTCGCGCAGGACCTCGGCCTGGCGGGGGTGCACGGCGCCCTTGCCGAGGAACCCCAGCCGTTTGGCGTTCTCGGCCTCGCGGCGCAAGCCGTCGAGGTCGTCGAGATCAAAGTACGGCGCGTCGACCGCGGGCTTGCCAGCCGCGGCCGCGACGGTGACCACGGTGGTGCGGGCGTGCAGCAGCGAGTTCCAGTCCAGGCCGCACCCGAGGGTCGCGGCGTAGTCGGCCGAGCCGAACACGACGCCGCCCAGCCAGGGCGCGGCGACGATGGCGGGCAGGTCGGCCAAGGCCCGTGGGGTCTCGATCAGCGCCCACAGGTGCGGGGTGTGGGTGTCGGTGTCCAGCACGGCGGCGGCGATCTCGATGTCGCGCGCGGCCTCGACCTTGGGGATCAGCACCACGTCTGCGCGCCGCTGCCAGCCCGCCAGCGCGAGCAGGTCGGCCAGCCCGTCGCGGGTGGTGACGGCGTTGATCCGCACGCCGCGCAGCGGTTCGGCCCCTCCTGAGGTGCGGTTGGTGTCGTGGTCGACGAAGCGCGAGGCGGTGTCGCGGGCGAGCTGCTTGTCGGCGGCCGCGACGGAGTCCTCGATGTCGGCCAGGGCAACGTGGGCGTCGCTGTTGAGCGCGGCGGCGAAGCGTTCGTGCCGGGGCGCGGGCGTGATGATCCAGACCCGTCCGGGCCGGGCGGTGGCGGTGGGCGTGCGCGGTTCGGTAGTGAGGCTCATCGCGAGCTCCGCGTGAGCTCGGTGGTGACCAGGGTGTCGATGTCGCCGAGCGTGGCCGCACGGGCGATGTCGTTCTCGGAGACGGTGATGCCGAGGGTGTCGGAGAGTTGCACCGACAACTCCACGACGGCCAGCGAGTCGATGCCGGCGTCCTGCAAGGAGGTGTCCGGGGCGAGGTGGTCCGGGGCCACGTGGATGTCGTCGCGCAGGATGTTGGTCAGGTCGGTGTTCACGGCTGCTCTCCTTGAGCACGAAGGGACGGACGAGCTGTGCCCGTGCGGGCGATGATGGTGTCGCGGCCGCGATCGGTCACAGCATGACGACGAAAGCGGTTGTGCTGCCGGTAATCCGCACACCGCCGTGCGTCCACATGCGACATACGTCGCCGGGGTGCCTGTAGTGTGCGTGTACGCCTGGCGAGTGTCGTTCGGTGGGTTGGTGGCGCCGGACGAGGCCTACGGGGTGCCGGGGCGGGCGCCGCGCAGGGTGGTGACGACGTCGGCGATGAGGTCTTCCTGACCTGCGACGGCCCCGCGGGCGCCGAGTTCGAACAGCACGTCGACCGGGTCGACGCCGTGCGTCTCGGCGGCCGCCAGGACGGGGAGCTTGAACCCGGAGAAGACCCCGGCCAGGCCGCTGGCCAGGCTGATGGTGTCGATGGTGGGCGGGGCGTCCATCAGCGTCCGGCCGGCCAGGTCCGCGGCCTGCAGCACGGCACGCTGGTCGAGGCCGGTGTCGTGGCCCATGCGGTGCAGCACGGCGGCCAGGACCTCGATCGGGGTGTTGCCCGCGCCGGCGCCGAAGCCGCGCGCGGTGGCGTCGATGATCGTCGCGCCGGCGGCGACGGCGGCCAGCGAGTTGGCCACCGACATCCCGAGGTTGTTGTGGCCGTGGAAGATGACGTCGACGTCGTCGCCGACGGCCTGGCGGATCGCCGACACCCTCGTGGCGACGTCGTCGGGCAGGAAGTGGCCGGCGGAGTCGTAGAACCCCACCGCGCGGGCCCCGTACCTGGCCAGCAGCGCGCACTGCTCGGCGAGCTTGTGCGGGTCGGCCATGTGGCTCATCAGCAGCACGCCGTGCGGTTCGGCACCGAGCTCGGCGGCGATGCCGAGGTGGCGCTGGGTGGCGTCGGCCTCGGTGCAGTGGGCCGCGATCCGCACGACCCGTGCGCCGAGCGCGACCGCTGCCCGCAGGTCGTCGCCGGTGCCCCAGCCCGGTGCGAGGAACACGCCCATCCGGGTGTGGGTGAGTTCGGCGCGGACGGTGTCGAGCATCTCGGCGTCCGACAGCAGCGCTCGGCCGATCTGCAGCGAGGACGCGCCCAGTCCGTTGCCGTGCCCGACTTCGAGCACGGCGATGCCCGCCTGCTCGGCCGCGGCGGCGTACCCGCGCAGCTGGTCGTGGTTGAGCTGGTGGCGCGCGGCGTGGTGGCCGTCGCGCAATGTCGCGTCGTGCAGCAGCACCCGCGGTGCCGCATGCGGTGCGGCAGCGGGAAGAGACGCGGCCGAGGCGGTGGCGGTGGGTGCGGTGATGGTGAGCATCAGCGGTGCCCTCCTGCGTGTGCAGCGGCCTGCTGTTCGCCGAGCACGACGGCAGCCGCGGTGATGATGTCGAGGTTGCCCGCGTGGCGGGGCAGCCGAGTTCCCCTGGCCTCGACCTGCACCGTGACGGTGATCCGGTCGTCGGTCACGGTGCATGAGGAGATCTGGTAGCCCGGCGCGAAGGCCTGCACCCGGCGGGCGGCGCCCGCGACGGCGGCGGTGATCGTCTCGGGGTTCGCGTCGCGGGTCAGGGCCGTCACGGTGACCCGGAACGGCGGCGCGGGCGTGGCCGGGGACAGGTTGACCATGACCTTGACCTCGCCCGCCGCGCAAAACCGGCGTACCGCGTCGGCGGTCGTGGCCACGTAGTCGTCGAGGTTGAGCCGGGTCGCCGGACCGGCCGTCGCCGAGGCGGCGGTGCAGACGATCTCCACGTAGGCCAGCGAGGTGTGCGCGGCGAGGGCGTACACGACCGGAATGGCGGCCTGCCCGCCGCAGCTGACCAGGCTCAGATGCCGCGTGGTGAGGGCGTGTTCGCCGTTGACCGACGGCACGATCATCTCGCCGAGCCGCGCCGGCGTGAGGTCGATCATCGTCGCGCCGGTGGGCTCCAGCCGCGTCCAGTGGTGTTCGTGGGCGTCGGCGTTGGAGGCGTCGAACACCACGTCGATGTCGGCGCCGGTGTGCAGCAGCGCCTCGATCCCACCATCGGTGACCGCGCAGCCCATCGCCACGGCGCGCCGCAGCCCGAGCGACTCGCGCCGGTGGCCCACTACCAGTACGCACGTGAGGGCATCGGATCGGTTGATCTTGTCGACCAGGTCCAGGCCGATCAGGCCTGCGCCCAGCACCGCGACCCGTGCCGGTCTGTGGTTGTCCATGCTGTCCGCTTTCTCGTCGACGTTGTCGTGGCGCGGGTCGCGTTGCCTGCGCCCGGCGGGGAGGTCGTGGGCGCTCATCGCACGTTCAGGTGCACGACGGGCAGGTGCATCGAGGTCGCGCGGACCTGTGTGCCGGGGCCCAGCGGCAAGCTCGCGTGGACCGCGCCGGCCAACACCACATCCCCCGCGCGCAGGCGGCCGCCGACTTCGTCGAGCCGCCGCGACAGCCACACCAGTGCCTCGAACGGGTCACCGAGGACCGCCCGGCCCTCCCCCGACGCGGCGATCTCGCCGTCGACCTCCAGCACGACCTGCTCGGTCGCCGGGTCGAGCACACCGAGTTCGACCTCGCCGCCGAGGACCATGTGCCCGCACGAGGCGTTGTCCGCGACGCTGTCGACCAGCCCGATCTGCCAGCTGCCATACCGGGTGTCGATCACCTCCAGCGCCAGCAGCACCCGCGCGACGGCCTGGCGCGCGTCCGCCGCGGTGATCTCGCCACCGGGCAGGTCCTCGCCGAGCCGGAACGCGATCTCGGCCTCGACGCGCGGCGCGAGCAACCGCGCCGTCTGCAGCTCGCCGCCGTCGGCGACGAGCATCCGGTCGAGCAGCACACCGGAGTCGGGCTCGCCCACACCCATCTGGGCCTGCATCGCCGCCGAGGTCAGCCCGACCTTGTGCCCGACCCGGCGGGCGCCGTCCGCGATCAGCAACCCGATTCCAGCCGCCTGCACCCGGTAGGCGTCGACCAGGGTCACACCGGGCCGCCGCGAGGTCAGCGACGCGACCGCGGCCACGTTCCGCCGCGCCGCCCTCAGCATGAGCGCCTCGTCCGCGATCCAGCCGCCGGACGTGCCCGCACCGGCCTGGCCGTCAACGGCCGCGGGCGGCTCGGTGCGAGTGTTCGAGCCCGCATACGTCATGGGTCATCCCCTCCGGGTTGATGCCGATTCGCCCTGGCCGGGGTCGTCGCAAGGCGGCGCACTCGTCTGTCTGGCTACAGATGTGCGGCGCGCTGACCTGCGAACTTCCACCTGAAAGGGTCGATGGGTAGTCAACCTGTTACCGCCCGTGCGCGGTACGGTGTCGGCCGGGGCAACCGGTATAGCGGGTATAGGGGCGGTGCTCATGGCCAGCGCGGCGCGACAGCCGAACCGGCGTCTGAAGAACCTCATCGACGAGGCCGAGATGACCTACCAGGCCGTGGCCACAGCGGTGCGGGCCGTCGCGGCTGAGGGCGGCGTGTCCTTGCGCACCAACAAGTCCGCTGTCGAGCACTGGGTCTCGGGGTCAGTGCCGGCCGCAGACACCGGCCGCTTCCTCACCGCCGTGCTCTCCCGGCGGCTCGGGCGATTGCTGCGCCCGAGCGACCTCGGTCTAGCGGCCGATGACGAACCAGACGACGATGCGTCGGTCGGGCTCGCGCTCTCGGGCGACCCGCTCACGACGCTGCAGTCGATCTGGAGGTATGAGTTGGACCGGCGCCGCTTCCTGCTGAAGTCCGCGTACTCGGTGGCCGCCGCGGTGCTGCCGCTCGACCACCTGCGCGACGCCGCCACCCGCGCCACCGCCGCCGCGAGGACCGGGCACACCATCGGCATGGCCGAGGTCCAGGCCGTGCGCGACATGATCAGCGCGATGACCGACCTCGACGAACGCCACGGCGGGCGCTTCGGCCGCACCGCACTGATCGCCTACCTGCGCGACGACGTCGCCCCGCTGTGCCGCGGCCGGTTCCGCACCGACGAGGTACGCCGGCAGATGCTCTCCGCCGCCTCCCGCGGCGTGCACCTGCTCGGGTGGAAGCACTACGACGCCGGCCAGCACGGCCTCGCCCAGCGCTACTACCTGCAGTCCTACGCTCTAGCCCACGAATCCGAACTCACCGGCCACGCCGGGTTCGTCCTGCGCACGATGGCCATGCAGGGCTTGCGGCTGCACCGGCCCGAGCACTGCCTCGACCTCGCCGAGACCGGGCTGACCATGGCCAAGGGCAAGGTCGACTTCCCCACCGAGGCCCTGTTCCGGGTCGTGCACGCTCACACCCTCGCGAAAGCCGGGCATCCCCAGCGGGCCCTCGATGAAACCCGCCGAGCCCGCGCACTGCTCGCCGCCGACCCCGGCGACGAGCCGCCGTTCTGGGCGCTGACCTGGGGACCCGCCCGCGCCTCGGTGTTCTCCCGCACCGCTCGCGTGCACGAAACCCTTGGTGACCACCACGCCGCCGCCGAGCAGTACGCCCGCGCTGCCAGCGCCCGCCCCCGCGGCAACTACGCCCGCGTCGTCGTGCTCGACCTGGCCAACGCCGCCGAACAACAGCTCAAACGAGGCGGGGTCGAACAGGCCTGCGCGACCTGGATGAAGGCACTGGACCACCTCGACGGCGTCCATTCCGTCCGCACCCGCAAGGCGGTCCTCGGGATGCGCGCCGACATCGCCCGCTACCGGGCACGTGGCCTGCGCTGTGCCGTCGAGCTCGACGACCGGGCTCGTGACCTGCTCGCCTCCGCCTGAACAACAACCCGCAGTTCCGCCGGTCAGCCAGCGCCGAGCGACTCGCGCGCGTGTAAGTCGAGGATCGGCGCCAGGTAGTCCACCCGCGGACCGTCCAGCACTGCCAGATCGGCAGCGGTGCGCGGAAACACGATGTCGTACAGCTCCGGCTCCCGGCCCGCCGAGACCTCGGCGTCCAGTGCCGCCCGGAACCGCTCGCGCACCCGCGCCTCCGGTTGAGCCGGTGCTCGGAAGCACACCCCGATGTTGCCGTGTTCCCCCCTGCTCAACGTCCACAACCGCAGGTCGGCCACCGGGATGTCGACGCCGGTCTCCTCGACGAGCTCCCGCGCCGCGTGCCGCGCCAAGGCCTCCGTGTCGAGCTGTTCGGCCTCAACCGGGGGTTCCATCGAACCACCGGGAAGCTGCAACCGACCCGGCGCCGCCGTGGTCCGCGACATGCGTCCCACCAGTAGGCCTCCCCGCTCGGTCGGGACGGCGACGGTGACGAAGATGCTCGGCAGCACGGCCGCGCCCTCGACGCGACGGAGCGCGAAGTGCCGGTAGGTCGTGCGCGCCCACGACAGATGGACGGTCTCGCCGTCACGCCGAAGACCCGAGCACACCACCACCGGACCGTCGAACAACCCGATCGGATTCGCTTTCAGCGCAGCGTTCCAGACCGCATCTCGGGCTTGCTGGTGATGCGGTGGCACCGACGGCGCTACGGTTTCGACCAGACGAAGTTGTCCTACCTCAAGCAGATCGGCATCGTCGAGGTGAGGCAGTGGCATGTCCGTCATCGTAGGGCCGCGACCCACAATCCCGGCCGGTGCCCAGCCTGACCCGGCCCTATGTCACATGTGGACGGTTGATCACGGATTATGGTCTGGTGGCAGGTAGTGCAGCGGCGCGATGATCCGCGGCGGTGATGAGCCGGTGTTGGGCGGCGTCGAACACCGGCTCGGTCTCCCCGAGCGTCGGCCGGCGCAGGTTCGTCAGATCGAGTCCCGCGTCCGAAGCGAGCCACGCCTTGACCCGCTCGGTCCAGACCTCTACTTCGCTGTCCTCGGGGAGAATTCGCTGGTACGGCTTCCCGGAGTGCTCGTATGTGCCGACCACACGAATAGCGATAACCCACTTCTCGTCGGCGGTCGCCTCGTACATCTCAGCCCGGTGGAGTCGCACGAACTCGCCGTCTTCAGGATCGAGGAAAAGGCTGCCGGACGGAAGATCGTCCGGGGACCAGGTGTCGAGGGTGCAGGGCGGAGAAGCGTCGTCAGCAGCGCACCGAGGAGCATCGTGCCCGGCTCGTGGCGCTGCTCGACGAGCTCGACCGTGCCCCAGCGCCAACCTCTCAACAGAGGCGGACCCGGCGACCGGTTCCGATAGGCCGGCGCGGGCGTCACGGCACCGCGAGCTGATCTTTCGCTGCCCGGCAGCGGGGTCTCGCCGCCACGCAGGACCGCTGGCGCGAGCGTGCCGCGGCATGTTCCTGCCACAGTACGGTGTTCGTTTCCGTCAGTGCCATCTGTTGTCGCCGCGATCGTGACTAAGATTGGCATCGATCGCGCAAGTCGACTTCGCCTGGGGGCGCTCCGTGAACCATGAGCAAATCGCAGCGCCCGCGCCGAGACCGTGCGACGCGGATCCGTATCGGTTAGATGCGCCGTCTGGGATTTGGGCCCCTTCGGAATACGAGAAGTTGATCGGCTACGACGCCCCGACGGCGGAGCAGCCGAAGGGCTTGTTCTTGTGCCACCTGTCGGACCCGAAGTCCGGCAGGCTGCGGATCTGCGCCGGTTGGGCCGGCTGCCACGACGGTGACCACCTGCTGGCGTTGCGTCTTGCCGTGTTAGAAGGTCAGATCAGCCTGGAGACGGCCGAGACCACAAGGGACTACCGCTCACCGGTGCCGTTGTTCGGCTCCGGCAAGGAAGCCGCAGCCCACGGTATGCGTGATATCGAAGCCCCAGGAGACAGGGCGCGCCGAGCGTCCGAGAAGATTGTGCGGGCACGAAGCGACATCGCGGCGAGCATGCGCGAATAGGTGTGTCGAGCACGCCCGGCCCGAGGTAGCGGTTGGGGTCTGCTGCTGAGACACTGGTTCGCGGTCGAACCTCGGCGGGTTCACTCCGGCTGGTGCACGTCGGCGCCGACCCAGTCAGTTCAGCCGGTTTCGCACGTCACGCAAGTAGAACTCGCGGGCCCTGCGGTCCGGGATCCTTCCTTCCGCGCGAAACCACCTCGGATCAGGGCGAAGACGCTCTCCTGTCCTGCTTCCCCGTTGACGTTGACCAAATCCGCACGCTGGGCGCTGGTGGTGCTCGGCCATCCCGGCCACGGCTGGCTCGCTCACCACCTGGCCTTCGTAACGGTGCGGCCGATCCCGTGGTGCGTTCCGCGCGGACGGAAGATGAGTGGGTATGCAGCTCGTCGCGCGGGACGTGCCGCGGGCCCTGGGGGTCCAGGGGGCGGAGCCCCCTGGTACCGCGCAATGTGACCCCGTGCTCGTGAGCCTGCCCGGCCGAGGCCGCGTCGAGCAGCTCGACTACTGCGGCGGTGGCGGTGGTCGGCCGCCATGCGCTCGACGGTCCGCAGAGTTGGACCTGGGCGTTCGCCCTCTGAGGTTTGGAGGTCAGCACGTCCTGAGGTACGGACCTGTCGATCTCCTGCAGCTCTACGGGCTCGCCGGGCCCCGTTGAGGTCTTGTGCTTGTCGGCAGTGGTGCCATCTGGTGGCGGCCAGGAGGTGAGTCGGCGGGAGCGACACAGGTCGAGTGGGCTGGGAATGCGCAAAAGTCAACTTGTGGATCTTTGGTGTTCTAGACCGGAGTCGCACGCAGGCGCGCGGTGGAGGAGGCTCTGACCATCGCGGTGTTCGCCGCCGAGGCCGAGGTGCTGATCAGCTCGGAGAGCGCGCTGGAGTCCGAGTCGCGAAGTTCGCTGCTTGACGAGTATAGGACGGGCGATTCCAGGTGTTGTTTGAGATCAGGGACCGTCGCTTCGCTGTATACCGGGAACGCCTTCGGTTTGATTGACACTGAAGCTATTACACGTGCAGACCGATAGGCTCGTGCACCGGTCTGCACGTGGCGTGAGGAAGTCACCTCAAGGTCTGGCGCTCTCACTCCGAAGATCGGAGATGTCCCATGAACATGATCCAGTCCTCGCACGTGGGATGCCGCAGCATGACGTGCCGGAGTGGGAGGTGGCGTTGTTGCTGAACCATTCCGAGCTCGACGGGCTTTACGAGTCGCTATCGCCCGACGCGGTCGACTAGACGGCGCCGGACGGGATTTAGGGGGCGCGCTCACGGCCGCGAGGCCAGCCGGATGCGCACCGGCGTGGTCCAGCCGGTGCCTGAGATCCAGAACTCGTTGCGGACGTTGGGAACAGCTGCGATCCCGGTGATCGGGTCGATGCCGCCCGTCGCGCCGGCGAGCGCGGGGGCCAGGTCGGCGATGCCGGTGACAGACCTGGAGTCGATGTTGATGCGGAGCATCCAGGTCGTGCCGACGAGGTTTGCCCAGACGACGCGTTGGCCGTTGTCGTAGACGCATTCCAGCTCGCCGAGGTGGGCAGTGTTCCACCAGCCGCCCGCCACCTCGACGTTGCCGGTCTTGTCGAAGGTGACGGGGTCGCGAAGCGTCAGGCGCATCGTGCCGTCGCTGTGGACGAGTTGGGTGCCGTCGTCGCACAGGCCCTGGCCGTTGCCTTCGTAGGGGATCGTGCGTTTCGTCGCGAGGGTGACGGGGTCGCGCGCGATCGCGACGCCGTTGTGCTGGGTCAGTTGCCACACCGTGGCGGGTGTTCGCGGCGGCTTGCTGACGGCAATGCCGGTTGCGGTCAGGCCGGGCTGGTCCAGTACCCGTGCTCGCGTCACGCCGGTGACTAAATCGATTTGCCGGATGCCGGCGGTCCCGTTGATGTTCGTACTTTCGAGCAGAGATGCGTCACTGCTGGTCATGCCTAAGCCGGGGCCATCTGCGGAAGCCATGCGGCCGATCATCGCCGCGGCGTAGGCGTCGATTCGGCCTTGCCGCTGATCAACAGCTGGCGGCGTGGTCGAAGTGGCTGGAGGTGGACCTGGAGGACCAGGCGGAGGCGGGGGGCCCGCAATCGAGATGCAAGCGCCGAGAAGCAGCGCTGCGAGTGCGACGGCGAACAGTGCACGCACCGAAATCTCCCTCGGATGAGGACCTCGCGCCGTCCCCCAGGGAAGTGGGGACGGCGCGAGGCCGATCTGGTCGCCAGCGCGCGAACACCTGAGTCCTAGCTCAGCTCGCCGACGAGCTGTCGCAGCGAATCGTCGATGTGGCCGAGGGCGAGGTTGCACATCAGCATGTATTGAGGACTAGTCGGCGCCGGGCTCTCACCATCTTCATAATCGCTCGTCATCTCAACCGCACCGCAGACGCGAGCAAAGACTCTTGCTTTCTTTATGATTGCCCTAGACCCCTTGCGCCGACGCCGCGCTCTTCACCGCCGATGACACTCGCTCTCATTGCTCGACCCGCCCTACCCTCACACAGCAACTACCCGCAGTCATCTAGTTAAGCCAGCTACGTGCATAAACAGATTCACACCTCGCCGATCTTGACGGAGAGTAACTGGTCGCCGACTGGCCGCCTATCGATCTCACGCCTTTTTCAGTGACTGAAAAAGACACGGCTATCAAATGCCAGAGCGGCAAGCTTCGAGCACTGGAAGGATTTCGCCTTCGACTGCCCGGTGGTGTATCTTGCGTTCGTTGCCTCTCCCCCGAGCGCACGACAAAAACACACGCGAGTTGTGCCGGTATCGGCAGCTCGATGTGCAGCGCAAGGGGGTAAAGAACATGCATGTGCCTGTTGACAGGCTTACGGAGCTCGCCGAGGACCTGGCGGCGAGAGCCGCTCACCTGATCTGGACGGACCGCCTTCCCGCGGCGGCAAGACGTCGTGTTGAGGGGCTGCGCGGAACGGCGACCACGATCAGTCCGGCCGGTCTCGGTGCGGAACGTTTGATCAGGGAGTTGCTCGCTGAGTATCGGCCGTCGGATGCGGTGCTTGGGCACACGGCGGTGACACCGGGCCAGGTGACCTGGGTCGTCGACGCGCTCAACGGCAATGCGAACTACCTCTCGGGCCTGCCCTCTTACAGCGTGTCGGTCGCGGCGATGCTCGACGACGTTGTCCTGGCGGCAGCGGTCGTCGAACCGCACAGCCGCAGGACGTGGTCAGCGGGTTTGGGTCAGGGTGCTCGCCTGCATGACCGCATGATCTCTGACAGTTGGCTTGAGCTTGGGGTCTCGTCGACGGAGCGCCTCGACGTCGCGGTGGTGAGCACGGGGTTCTCCACGACTGCGGCGACGAGGGTGATCGGCGCGCTCCTGCCGCATATCGGTGATATTCGCTGTTCCGGTTCGCCGGCGCTGGACCTCGTCCATGTCGCGGCGGGTTGGACCGATGCGCACGTCGACCGCGGTGTGAGCCTGCGCGAGCGTGCTGCGGGCCTGCTGATCGCGGAGGAGGCCGGCGCAACCGTGTGTCAGCCGGGCCTCGACGGCGTGGTATTGGCCTCGGCATCCCGGATCTTCGACGCGCTTCTGCAGGTGCTCGACCGCGGAGCCGCCGCCGAGGCCGAGGCGGGGACGAGCTTGACGTTGACCGCCGTCCGCCCGCGTCGCACAGCCTGAACCAGGGGGAATGACCATGTACGGAACATCGATCAGCGAGTGCCCGCGGTTTGACCCGGAGAAGTTCGAGCGGCTGCGCAAGCAGCGGCGGCTGAGCCGCCGAGCGTTCGGCGAGCGGATCAACGAGACCCGGCAGACTTTGCTGCGCTGGGGCACCGGTGAGGTGTCGCCGCGTGCGCGGTCGCTGCGGGCGGCCGCGCACGTTCTGCGGGTCCGGCCCGTGGATCTGCTTCGTCCGGTCGACGGCGCGCTGACTCTTGCCGATCTGCGGATGAACCGCGCGCTCACGACCGCCGAGGTGGCGGCGCGCACCGGGTTCAACGAGTCCCGCCTGGTGTACTGGGAGCTCGCGGGGCAGCTCGGCGACGGGACCGAGAGCCCGCTGCTGCTGTCAGCCTACTTGGGGATTCGCCGGTGCAGCATCGAACAGTTCGCGCTCACGGGCTGGGTGCCCGACGTGATCGCGTTCCGGCTCGCCGACGTGTTTCACCTCAAGCCCGGTGACATCCGGGCGGCGTTCGCGAGCACGCGGGCCCGCTGGGAGGCTGTGGCGAAGGAAATGCGGGACAACGAGTGCGACGACGTCGTGCAGGCGATTGCGCACGTCATCGCGGCGAGGTGGGCGGCGTGACTCACCGTGCGGTTCGAAGTTGGCCGCGGTCGCCGGTGGCGCTGCTGCAGACGTTGTGGGGCACCGTGCTCATGGGCATCGGGATCGCGTTGCTGCTGCATGCGCGCCTCGGTTTGTTGCCGCTCGACGTCTTCCACGCGGCGTTGGCCGATCGGATGGGATGGTCTGTCGGCGTCGCGTTCACCGTGACGCAGGCCGTGTTCCTGCTTCTGTACGTGCCGTTGCGCATCCGTTGGGGCATCGGCACTCTGGCCGCCGCTGTCGTACCGGCCATCGTCTGCGACGGTATGACGAGGGCAGTTCCGCCAGCGGAGCACATCCTGCTGCGTGCCGGGTTCCTGCTCCTGGGCACCGTGGCGTTCGTCGTCGGGGTCGCGGCCTACTTGGCCGCCGACCTCGGCGCTCTTCCGCGCGATGGAGTCATGATCGAGATGGCCCGGCGCCGACGACGGTCACTGGCATCGGTCCGAGTCCTGTTCGACCTCGCCGCACTGCTCGCCGGAGTCCTGCTCCTCGGCCCGGCAAGTGCGATCGACCGGGGCGTCGTCGGCATCGCGAGCATCGTCCTCGCGATGCTGCTGGGCCCCTTGATCTTGCGCGCGCTTCCGCAGTTCGCGTTGGTGTCGGGATCTCGCCGACTCGTTCGCTGATAAAAATCTGATCCTGTAGTCGCGAGAGAACGGCCAGTATTGCCGCTGCGGAGATGCGCAGCGGCAATACTGGCATGCCACGAGCAAGCCCTGACAAGTTTTGCACATTTTCGGTTCTCTTCATTGACGGTTTCACCGGCTCTGAAGTTTCGTGGGACTCGCCTCAGAGACCGGCGGCGGCATGCCGAAACCGACCGCGTCTCACTCACTGAAAAACCGAGGAGAACCCCGTGATGAATCGTGCGTTGATTTCGCGCGCCGCTGGCGTCGTCGCGATCGCGGCGACCGCCCTGCTCGGAGCCGGCACGGCCAACGCTCAGGTGTCGATGAGCCAGCCCGGCTCGCAGATCCAGGCCGGCTCGCAGATCCAGCTCAAGACGGCTGGGGCTCAGGCGACGAAGGCCGCCTCCTGCAGGAACTACGCGTACAGCACCGGCGACTGGGTCAGGATCCGCGCTACCCCTGGTGGTGAGCCGGTGCTCGGGTACTCGATGCGCTTCGACCACTACAGCGACGCGGCCTACCCGAACGACTACCGCGACGGCTACATGCTCGCCACGAACCTGCGCACCGGCGTGCGCGGCTGGGTGAGCCTGGCGTGGACCGACTGGTACCAACCGACCTGCTACTGATCTCCGCCGACAGTTTCCTCGACTCTATTTAGTTCCCGCCTGACGCTACACATGGCGACGCCAAGCAGCTCTTCTGTGTAACCAATCGGCAGAGCATGCTGAACTGGCCGAAGGACACCGATTCAGCCAGTTCAGCGTGCTCTTTTCAGCTTCAGAAATATTTCGCATAGATTCCCTGAAGCTCATTGACGAAGGCGCGGGACGGCCGCTTCCCCGGATACATCGAACGGACGCGGCCAGCCGCATTCAGGTAACAAGTTTTCATTCGCTGAAATAAAGGGGCTAAGCAGTGAATCGTTTTTTCTTGGGCCGAGTTGTGGGCACGTTCGTGGTGGCGGCCGGTCTGATCTTCGGGCTGCTGGCCGGCACCTCGTCCGCTCAGGTGACGGACTCGGGCCCCAGAGCCTTGGCTGAACACGCCCGAGCACAGGGCTCCGCGAGCAGCTACGGGGTTCACGAACAGGGGTCTGCCAGCAGCTACGGCGCCCGCGAGCAGCAGAGCTGGGCCGGCACCCACGCGGTCAGCGCGTCGTACTACCGGTGCGGGTACTACCGCAGCCCCTACTCGGGGCTCGATGCCTTCTACACCCACTGCGGTGCCAGCACGTTCCCCCGCATCCGCATCCAGTTCAACTACGGGTGGAGCCACCGCGACATCACCGTCCTGGGCACCGCGAACCTTTCGCGGCACTACGCCCTGCAGGGCGCGGGCATGGTCACGAATGCCTGGTGCATCTCCGACTGCTGGTGACACAGCTTCCCAGTTCGCGTTGATCCGAGAGGAAGCGTTCAATGAAGATTTCCGCCTTTGGTCGGATCGTCGGAGCTTTCATAGTGACGGTCGGCCTGATGTTCGGCCTGCTCGTCGGCACCTCGTCCGCGCAGCTGGTCGACTCGGCTGCCAGAGCACCGGCTACGCAGCCGTCGAGCGGCATCGAGAAACCTGCCGTGAACGGCAGCGATGCCAGCACGGCACAGCTCGGCACATTCTCCGCGTGCGGCTGGCAGTCACCGATTTATAGGCACTGCGGCCAGAACCAGTTCATTCTGGTCCGCATCGATTTCTCGTGGTCCTTCGACACGACCGATATCTGGGTGACGAAGGGGGAAACCGACCTGGTGTGGCGTTTCGGAAGAAACATCGACTACGCCTGGTGCATCCAGAACTGCGGATGACTCCGCCGGAACCTCAAGACCACATCCGAAACGTTGGCCCGCACCCTTCCCCCTGGGTGCGGGCCAGCCCTTCATAAGGGAAAATCGCTGTGAAGACGCCTGTGACTTCAAACTCCGCTGCCCGCCTCTCGAACGGTCCGCCGAACCAGCCCAGGAATCCGACGATTCTTCGCATTGCCGCACGCGCCGGTGGGTGGGCTGCCCTGGAGCTGCGGCACCACCGCCGGGACGGGCACGGCCGCCACCTACGAGCGCGGAGCGCCCCGGTACGCACGCAACGGCAGGCGGCGTCATGAGCACGCGCACGCTGACGCTGCGGGGCCGGATCGGCGTGATCTGTGTGGCCGCGCTGTACTTCGCAGTCGCGGTCATCGACTGGGTGCACCGTGCGCGGACACCGCGCACCCGCACCAGCACGAGGACGGAGCCGATCCGGTGAGCCACTCGTACGTGCTGCTGGCCGCAGGACCAAATGTTGTCGGCCTGCGTGGCAGCATCGAGAGCTGGATGCGCGGGACCGGTGCCATCGCCGGCACGAACTTCCGCATGTTAGGGGACTCCGAGGGCTCGGTGTTCGTGAGAGCCGAGTTCACCTGCGCAGCGAACCGCAAGACGCTCGAAGCGTCGTGGTGCACAGTCGCCGCGCAATGGGGCCTCACCGCGTGGCACATCCAGACGGCGAGCACACCGCGGACCGCGGATGTGGCGAAGCCTCGCCTGCTGGTCTTGGTGTCCAAAGCAGACCACTGCCTGAGGGAACTTCTCGCGCTGCAGGGAAAAGGCGCACTGCCCGGACTGATCGCGGCGGCCGCGGGTAACCACACCGACCTGCAGCACGACTTCGAGCAGGCAGGCATCCGTTCACGCACATCCCGTGGCCGGCGGCGGCCGTGGACAGCATGGGACATGAGGCCGCGCACGAGCAGTTGCTACAGCTCGTGAAGGCCACCCGCGTGGACGTGCTGGTGCTGGCGCGCTTCACGCAGATCGTGCGCACCGAAGTGTGCGAGCTCGTGCCGACGATCAATACACACCACTCGCTGCTGCCAGCATTCGTGGGCGCCAGGCCGTACCACCAGGCGCACGAGCGAGGAGTGACGGAGATCGGCGCTACCTCCCACTACGTGACCCCGGAGCTCGACCAGGGACCGATCATCGCCCAGAGAAGCACGACCATCGAGCACCTGGCGCCGTGCCCGACGCCAGCTCAGCTGGCGACCGAGGGGCGTTCGCTGGAGGCGAGCGTTCTGGTTACGGCAGTGACCAGGCACTGCCAGGGCGAACTGCTGCGCTATCGCAACCGCGTGGTGCGTATCAGTCCCTGACGGAGTCGAGGCGCGCGGACGGGTGACTAAAGTCCCGGCCGCGCGCCTTCTGGCGCGTCGACGCTATGGCGTATCGCCGACGACGGGTCAGGAAGAACGAGGCCTACCTGTGAAGCGGGCTCGGCACACCGCGCTGGCGTAGAGGATCTCGTCGAGTAGCGCGACGGGGCCAGCGCCGGGCAGGCTCAACGTCGCTTTCACCCTCACGAACCGCTGTCCGCCGATGCGGTCGGCGGCGCTGGTCAGCTGCACGTCGGTGACGTGGCGGCGGACGCCGTGCGGCCGCAGCGCCTCGCCGAGTCCGATCGAGCCGTGCTCCAGCTCCTTACGGACAGCCTCGGGCAAGCGGAACCGCACGACCACGGCCACGTAGGAGACCAACACGAGCGGCGGTCGAGCAGTCTGGATGGCCGTGCGGGTGATTCCCTTGCGCACCAGTACGTTTTTGAGATCGAGGGGAAGCAGAAGGCGTTTGCACTCGGCTTTGCCCGGCGGCCGCAGCCTGCGGTACTGGAGTTCGTTGGTGAGCGGGCCTACGCCGACACGGGCCGTGAGAAATGTCGTGAGGTCGTCGGTGTCGAAGATCGCCCGCGCGAGCGTGTGTCGCGGAGCGGTGTCGTCTCTGGAGACCTCTGTGAGCACTGCTGAGCGCATCCCGACTCCCCGTCAGCCCACGATGTCGATGTCGGTGAGCACCGCTCGTGCGAGCTCGATCAGGCCCGGTCCTGGCACGAAGGACTTGTCCGGCTTGCGTGCCAGCAGGCTGGAATCCACGAGTCCGCTGGCGATGCGCGATGCCGTGGCAGGCGAGAGACCCGTGGCCAGGGACAGGTCCGTCACGCGTTTCGGGCCCGGATCCGTGCTGAACACCTTGAGGACGTCCGCGGCCCGGCGCGGTCCGTTGACCGGCGGCGTGGCTTTCCCATTGGCTGTCATCCCGGCTGTCCCCCTCTGCGGTGTGCGGCGAGACGGCGCCGTCTGGACCTGTGAAATCCAGACGGCGACCCTCTCCCTTTGACTTGATCACCGACACGTTCATGAGAACGCGGTGACACCGACGGCGGCTCCCAGCGCCGTTCCCTTACGGAGCGTGTCCGAACTGCCGGTCGAACACACCTCAGGTGCGATGTCACAGAGTGGTCGACGGCCGACATAACTCCCCCGAGCCTGAGACCAATCAATCACTCTCAGTGATCAAAACCCTTGTTTTAAGGGCATATTAGGTCTACATGGTCGCTCACCGTGACCGCTAGACCAATCGGTGAAATATGGTCCACGCTTCACTCGAATGGAGCAGTAGAGGCAACATTCTGTAGTCAGCATGGCGCTTCTTGTGTATCAAGTGTCAGACTTCGTGGACTATGTTCCACCGACCGCTCGTTTCGGGGTCACACCGGTTGCTTGGCCCCGAAGTGAGCAGTGTGCATGTCGCCGTCGATGACGACTTGGTCGCGACCACCGCGTTTTGCCTGGTACATGGCTCGGTCGGCGCGATCGAGCAGGACGGTGAGGTCGCTGATCGAGGTGCTGACCGCGACGCCGATCGACGCGGTGGTCGTGACGATCTCCGGATCTCCGCCACGCAGCCGGGTAGTCGGGATGCGAATGGCGCGGATGCCGTCGAGCAGGCGCTCGGCGATCTGCTGGGCCACGGCGGCGTCGGCGTCGGGCAGAGCGAGGACGAGCTCCTCGCCCCCGAACCGGCCGACGTCGTCACCCTCACGTACGCCGCTGGTCAAGACGCGGGCCACGGCTTGGAGGAGCTCGTCGCCGGCGAGGTGCCCGAAGGTGTCGTTGACGCTCTTGAACCAGTCGAGGTCAACGAGCACCACGGCGTAGCTGCCGCTGCGCTGCAGTGTGCTGTGCAGGCTCGCCTCCGCGGCGTCTCGCCACCCGGTTTTGTTCAGCACGCCGGTGAGAGGGTCGGTCGCGGCCGCGTTCCGCGCGTCACGGGCCTGGTGTTCGGCGTCGGCGCGGCCGGCGATGAGCCGGTTGATCGCGACGCCCACGCCGACCATCAGCGCCACCAGCACCGGGTGGGCCGAGGTCAACGCCAGCGCTATGCCGAGGCTGATCGCGAGGTATGTCACCCGCCATTGCTGCGCGCTGCCGAGCACCGCCGTCAGCGGGGGCCGCTGGTCGGCCTCCAGCAGGATCGCGGCCCCCACCACGAGGACCTGCTGCACGCAGTAGATCCCCGCGGCGAGCAGGATGACCAGTCCGTCGCTCCACCGCGGACCGGGTCGCAGGCCGATGCCGGCTCCGGCGATCGCGTGCGAGACGAACGCCGCCAGCATCATCGAGCAGGCCGAGAGCAGCGCCTTGGCCGGTGGCTTGCGGGCGATCCGGTGCCGTTGCACGCGGGTGGCGGCGATCAGGACCGCCACCAGCGGAATCGGCAGGATCAGGGCTGCGGGGAAGGACCACATACTCGACACGTCGATGTGGCGTCTGGAGCCGTCGGTTCGGCGGCGTTCCTCTGCCCGGCGTGATAGGTGCACGTGCGCCAGCGCTCCCGCCGCGATCGTGCCGAGATGAATCCAGTCCTGCGAGCTGGGTTGGCCTCCGGTGACCGTGGCGTGGACCAGCCACGACACGGTCACCAGCTCGACCACGATCACCCACGCGATGACCCTGGGACGCCATGTCCACAGGTCCCAGCCCCACAGGTTCACAGGTCGGGCCCAAACATTCGGCAACCGGGCGGCCCCGCGTACCGAGCCTTAGGCCAGACTGAGCGGCGATAGTCCTCACTCCCCCGAGCGCGGACACTCTGCCGAACCGGTCCTTGCACGACCGGTGTGTGGTTGTGCTGCGCGCTTTTCCTCCCGGCAGGAGGTGATTTCTGTGCGCAGCCGCGGCGACGTCGAGTGGTGAGCTCTCCGACGTGTCCGTCTCCCGGTCCTCGTACCCCTTGACCTGGGCGATCGCGAGACGTGAATGCGATGGTGCGGACGTGTGACGTGTGAGCCTCGCAGTGGCTCTGCACGTCGCGGCCGCGCGGGCGAGATGTGGTCTTCCAGGCTTGCCCTCCTGTTGCGGATGGTTGTCCGTGGTCCGGTGCCGCCGGCCGCGGGCAACCTCCCCTCTTCGTGAACAGCGTCCTCATGCTGTTGATCCCCCCAGGCCGCATCCCTCGTGAACCGCTGTCTGCCGCGGCCGCTCAGCTCGTTCTTGGGTTAACCCGTTTCCGAGGTAACCCTTACCTCGGACAGCGCCTGTGTGGACTGCCGCCGGACCGTCACTGAGGGTGATCGGCGTTGAGCGTGCGTGTTCCAGTTGCCGCCGTGCTGGAGCATGCCGGGTGGCGAAGAGGCGTCACATCCGTGCAAACCCCGAGAACTTCCGCCGAGACTGCGCCGCAGGTCGTTCGTCGTGCGCGAGCGGGGGGATCGGTCGTCTCAGGGAAAACACCTACGCGCGGCGATCGTCCGCAGCGTGGTGAGCGAGGCGCCGGAGGTGCTGACGGGTTGCGCAAGCTCGGGCATCGCGCTGCAGAGTCCGCGTCGGTCACCGGCGAGATCGTGTCTCAGTGGTGGTCGTCGCCGTCGAGCAACGCCGGTGGTACGAACTTGAGCACTCCCGCCACCAGCGCGGAACGGCCTCCGCCCTCGATGCCCGCTCGCTGGCGGATGTCGGCGACGTGGGAGTCGATGGTCTTGATCGAGCTGAGGCGCATCTCGGCGATCCGTTTGTTCGTCAGGCCTCTGGCGATGAGCACGGCGACGTCCTTCTGGGCATCCGTGAGCAGGTCCCAGGTTTCTGCGCCGGCGATGACGTCGGTGGCGGCGTCGAGGTCGAGGTGGTCGACCGGATGACCGAGTGCAGCACGTCGTGCTTCGGTGATGTTGCGGATCTGGGCTCCGTAGGCGAAGGCGGTTTGGTAGTTGGCCTCGCCGAGGAGTTGCTTGACGGTCTTGACCGCTTCGACGTGGCTGTCGCGGAAGGGCAGGATCGTGTCGATGTTCGTGTTGGTGATCTTGTTGATCGCCGAGGCGATACCGAGCAGGACCGCGGCCCGGTGTCCGGCGCGCATCTTCACCGCGGTCCAGGCCAGCACCTCGATGATCCACATGGGCAGCCAGCTGTCGGCGTCGACACCGTCCTTCTGGTCCCGCAGCATGGCTTCGAGCTGCGCGGCCGCGCGGGCGGGCTGCCCGAACCGGCATTCGACGTTGGCCGCGCACCACTGCGCCCAGCGGATCATCCACGGTGAGCCGGCGATCTCCGTCTCCGCCGTAAGTCGCGTGGCGGCGGCACTGGCGCGGTGCTTGTCGGCCATCAGGGTCTCGCCGATCGTCTTGAGCAGCAGTGCCATCGCCGCGTCGCCGTACGTCTCGGGACCGGCCGCGCGCAGGGCGTCGTAGGCCTGGTCGAGCAGGGGCATCGCGCTGAGGTCGTAGTCGAGCAGCAGGAACCGGGCAACTCCCTCGGAGAACCACACCACCGGCGACGGCTGTCCGTACGCGCCGGCGATCTGCTTGAGCTCGTCGAGGCGCTGTCGCACGCGGACCGCGTCGGCGCCGGTGCAGAGGTCGACGAAGAGGTCCAGGGCGCGGGCGCCGATCTCCAGTTCCGGTCGCGGGTCGGCAGTGGCGGCCAGGGTGCGGCCGAGCCAGCTGACCGACTCGCGCATCCGGCCCAATTTGAAGTACAGCCTGGTCTGTGCCAGGTTCACGGCGATCTGCAGCCCGCTTTGGTCCGGGTCGGGGTCCTCGACGTAGGCGTGCTGCACGGCGTCGAAGTTCGGCAAGTCGTCGGCGAGAGCGTTGAGGACGTCGTACTCGGCGGGGCCGTACCAGGTGGACGCCGCGCGCGCGGCGAGCGACATGAAGTAGGCGCGCCGCTGTTGCAGCAGCGTGTCCCGTTCGCCTCGCTGATCCAGGAGCGTGGCACCGAACTCCTTGAGCGGCACGAGCAGCCGGAATCGCGTGCGCTCCTCGTTGGTGACCTCCACCGTCGAGGACATGATCAGGCCGTGGAGCGCGTCGTAGATCTGTTCGCGGGGCAGTTCGTCGTCCGCGCAGACCTGCTCGGCCGCGGCGAGCGTGAAGGTGCCGGCGAAGACCGAGGCTCGCGCCCACAGCAGCTTCTCGGAGTCCTCGGAGTTCTCGAAGTTCCACCGGAACACGGCTTCGAGGGTCTCGTGCTGGTCGGGGTCGAGCTCGTCGCTCTTGTTGAGCACCGCGAACAGGTTGTCCATCCTGGCCAAGAGCTCCTTGAGCCCCATGGTTCCCAGCCGGACGGTCACGAGCTTGATCGCCAGCGGGATGCCGTCGACGCGGCGAAGGATCGTGACGACGTCGTCCCAGTTGTCCTTGGTGAGCCGGAAACCGGTGATCCGCGCCTCGACCAGCGAGCAGAAGAGGTCGACCGCCTCGTACTGACCGACCGGATCGGCGGGCAGCGGTGCGTCCTGCGGCGGGAGCGTCATCTGGTCCATGCGGATGACCGCCTCGCCGGCAGCACCGAGCTGCAGGCGGCTGGTGGCGATGATCCGGAGGTCGCGCGCGGCGCGCAGCAGCGTGAGCGCGAGCTTGCCCGCGGTCCGTCCGAGGTGCTCGCAGTTGTCGAGCACCAGGAGCAACGATTTGTCCTGCACGTACTCCAAGAGCGTCTTGAGCGGTGTGCGGGTGGCCTGACCGGGCGCATCCAGCGCGGTCAGAATCGCTTGGTAGACGCCTTCTTCGCCCTTGCCGCTCTTGGCCTCGTCATCGCTGACGATGACGGAGTCGAGCTCGGCGATCCACACGCCGTCGGGAAACTCACCGCTGTCCTGCACGCGGGTGGCGAACTCGTAGACGAGCCTGGTCTTGCCGCTGCCGCCGATGCCGACGACGGAGACCAGCCGCCGCTCCTGGAGCCGTTGCGTGAGTTCGTCGAGCTTGTCGGTGCGGTCGACGAAGCAATCCACCGCGTGCGGCACGTTGCCGACACGCTTGCCCCCACGCTTTCGTCGCGATTCCACACCGCGACGCTACACAAAACGCTTTGTCTCGCATCCTGTTCTCGCATGTCAAATGCCCTTTGGTCGCAAACGGACTAATTCACGGTAGCCCGATTGAGTGACGTCGGATATCGCGACCTCGCAGTCCGGCTCCCCGACCGGATCGTGGAACGCCGCAGCGGTTCACCGAGTCGATACGGATATCCGAAGTGATCGCGCGTTGCGGTCAGACCCGCCAGGTGAGGTGCAGGTGACGTACCCCGCGCAGCACGCCGCTCGTGCGTGTCGGGGGCATGCCGGGGTCAAGGGTGAAGTCGGGGATCGCGTCGAGCAGGCTGCTCAGCACGATCCGCAGTTGCAGGCGGGCCAGCCGCATGCCGAGGCAGCGGTGCACGCCCGCGCCCCAGCCAAGGCTTCGGCCGGGGCGTGGCCGGTCGAGCCGGAACCGTGCAGGGTCGTCGACGTGCCGCTCGTCGCGGCAGCCCGAGGCCCAGGCCAGCAGCAGCCGGTCTCCGGGCTGCAGGTCGACGCCGCCCAGGGTGGCGGCGCGCAGCACCGTGCGGGCGGTCGCCACGATGGGCGGTTCGTGACGCACGACCTCCTCGATGAAGTCCGCGACGAGCGAATGGTCCCGCCTGACCTGGGTGCGCAGCCCAGGGTCGCGGGCCAGCTGCAGCACGGCGTTGGAGAGGGTGTCGACGGTGGTCATGAAACCCGCGCTGACCATGATGAACGCGTGCTTGAGCAGCTCGTCGTCGCTGGGTGCCCGGCCCTCGACCACAGCGTGGACGACGGCGGTCAGCGGGTCCGCATCATGGTTGACGCGGTCACGGCGTTCGCGGATCTCGCGGCGCAGGAACTCCACGACGCCGGCGACGGCGTCGCGGGCCTGCTGCGGGGAGTCCGGCGCCACCAGGCCACGTCCCAGCGCCGCCAGCTCCTGGTGACGCTCCTTCGCAACGCCCATGACCTCGGCGACGACCACCGTCGGAATGCGTGCAGCGATCTCGGCGCCCGCCTCGCACCGGCCGCGCGGGACGAGCTCGGCGAGCACCTCGTCGGTCGTGCTCTGGATGAACGGCGCGTGGGCTTCGACGGCGGCCGGCGTGAAGAACGGCTGGAGCAGCCTGCGCCAGCCGGTGTGCGTCGGCGGATCGGTTTCGAACAGCGGGGCGATGACGTCGCCGCTGCCGGGAAACAGCGCGGCCGCGCCCAGGCCGGTCACGGCGGCGCTGTAGGTTGCGCCGTCCTTGGCGACCGCGGCGATGTCGTCTTGGCCGGTCACGAGGACGAAGCCGCCGTGAGCGGTGCTGTGTGCAACCGGGCAACGGCCGCGGAAGCCCGCGAAGGTGCCGTGCAGCGTGTCCGCCAGGCGTGGATCGAGATGGTCGAACTCCCCGATGCTGGGCCGGGTGCTCGACGCGTCCAGGGCGCCGGGGTCGTCTGCGTGCGATCGGGTCACTAGTCCCCCCTCGTAGTCGGCCCGACGTGGTGCTCGCTAGGCGCTGCCCGGCAGCGCGGGCGAGGGCCCGACGATCGGGATGTCGTGTGCCGCGCCGATCTGTGCGACCAGTTCCGCCGTCTGAGCCGCCCCCACCTCCGGGCCGGAGGTTGCGGCGCTGACCGCGTGCACGAAGCGCTCGAAGTCTCCCCCGACCCCACCTGCCAGGCAGGGCACCGTGATCACGTACATGCGGGCGTCGGCGAGCACCTCGAAGTTGTGCGCGAGGCGGGCGGGCAGCCACGCCGCGCCGGAGCCCTCGACGACGGTGACGGTGGATCCGGCCGTGAAGCGGACCGCGCCGGCCGACACGATGAACAGCTCGTGCTCACGCAGGTGCAGGTGCGGCGGCGGAGCGAAGCCCGCGGGAACGACGCCGGCGTCGAACATCGACAGCACGCCGCCGGTCTTCGACACCGGCACGAGAAGCCGGTGCTCGGTCGCCAGGAACCGTGTGGGTGCCGTCTCGGACGAGGACGTCACCACCGGGTGCAACTCGGTCATGTGGTCTGGCCTCCATCGAACCTCCGTGGCCGACAGGAGTGCGCGCGGCGGTGTCGGACGTTCGGAGCATGCCTACGTAGCGCCACTTGTCGCATCCGGGTAACCACGGAGAACCTCGTGCGCCCTCGCTACCTGCACAGATCGGGCCTTATCTTCTCGACCGCGGCGTTTCTCTCCGGGATAACCCCGATGCCGGCGGCTCGGCGGCAGGCCAAGGTCGAACGAGATCTCGCGCCCTTGTGGTGGGCGCCGCTGCCGAAGGAGAGATGGTGCCGGATCAGCACACTCGGGACCAGGAACCCGAACTGGCGCTACGACGGGAGGCCCAGGACCGGCTCTGGCGCGACGGCATGTGCCGGCTCGCTCTGGCCGTGCGCCGGATGTGGATGACGATCGGAGAGTCCCTGCACCTCACCGAGGACCAGGTGCACGCCGTCACGAACCTGGCGAAGGTCTCAGGCGACAACACCGTGTCCATCTCGGAGCTCGCCAAGGTCAGCGACCTGTCCTTCGAGCGGGCGGCGACCGCGATCGACGCGCTGCTCGAACGCAGAATGGCGGTGCGGGCGTTCCCTCGTGCCGGCGAGCCGGTCCAGGACCGCCGCGTGCGGCTGCGCGGCGATCTCGTGGAAATGATCTTCGAGTACTACCGGCTGCACGAGGACCACCGCGGGTTGCTCGACGGCTTCAGCCCGGCCGACTTCGACCTCGTCAGCCGGCTGCTCGACGTCGCGACGTCCATCGCCGACGACAAGGCGCGGGCGATCGGTTCGGGCGAGGTCAACCCCGGGGCGCAACTGCAGGACCTGCTGGACGGGACCGGCTGATCGCCGCCGGCAGCAAGGTTCATCGAGGTGCGGTGGCCGCGGCTCGCCGCCACGTGAACCCGGCGGCCGCCACCCAGCAGCAGCCGACGAGGCCCGCGGCCCCGAGGGTGAGCGTGGTCGACCCGGTCAGCTCGGCGGCCGCGCCGGCGAGCGCGACACCGACACCCTGTCCGACGCGCAGGCCGCTGCGGACGAACCCGCCGGCTGATCCACGCACGTGCGTCGGCACCCTGCTCATCACCTCGGCCTGCAGGATCGCCTGATAGGCCGTGCCGACGCCCGACAACGCCAGCAGCACCAGCGCGGCGGCGAGGCTCGGCCGGAGGAAGAACCCCGTCAGCGGCGCGACCGCGAGCAGGGCGAGCATCCACATGACCTGGTTCTGCCGGCGCCGCACGAAGCGCCCGGCGAGCAGGAACAGGGCCAGGAAGTAGGTCAGCGGATGGACCGCCAGAAGCAGGCCCACCGATGACCGGCCCCCGCCGATCTCCTCGGCCAGCGGTGCGACGACACCGTCGGGGATCACGACGATGGTCGCCATCCACGCGAGCGCGATCAGGGTGAGCAGCTGGCGGTCGCCGCGCAGCACGGCGAACGTGGTGCGCCACTGCACCCCTGGCCGGCGCGCACCTCCCGGCGCCGGGAGATCAGGAACTCCGCGCGCGACCAGCACGGAGGCGATCACGAACGTGGCGGCGTTGAGCACGAGCACGGGCGACGGTCCGATGGCGGCGACCAGAGCACCGCCACCGGACAACCCGACGACCTGCCCGATCGACCGCGCCTGGCCGAGGAGCCCCTGCCCCACCGGAAGCAAGTCCTGGGGCAGCACATCGGTGACGAGAGCCATCTGGGCGGCCTTCGAGGGCGCCAGAGCCACGGTCGACACGGCGACCAGCACCGCCACCGTCCACAACGGAGCACCGGGGATCGCCATCAGCGTGAACGATGCGCCCTGGACCAACGAGCACACCACGATCACCGATCGGCGCGGGTAGTAGTCGGCGACCCACGCCAGCGTGAGCAGCCCGATCAAGTCGGGCAGGAAGGTCAGCGCGTAGACGGCGGCGGTCCACCAGGCGGAGCCGGTCCGGTCGAAGACCAGCAGTGCCAGTGCGACGCGAGCAAGTTGATCGCCCAGGGTGGAGACGATGTCGGCGAGCAACAGCCCGCGGTAGCTGCGTACAGCCCAGACCTGCCGAAACGCCCCGGCCGGTCGCCGCTGCTTCTGAGACGTCAGCGACGTGCTCCTCGTGATCAACCCCGCGCGCGGCGTGAGGCCATGGCCAGCAGAACGCCGGTCAGGCTACGCCCTGTGCCGAGCCGGTCACCGGCGGCTGCCCGCGGTTGTCGGAGCCGGCCGCCGACTGCGCACGCTGGGCCATGAGCAGGACCAGCTTCGTCGCGGCCTCGACATCCTGGGCACTCAGGGCGGTGAGCACATCCCGTCCGGCCGGCGGCGGCTGGGTGTGCTTCGCGACGATCCCACGGGCGCGCTGCGTGGGCGCGAGCCGGCGGACGTTGCGCGGGTCTCCGAGCTGGGGTTCGCACGGCCGCAGGAGGTCCTTCTCCTCCAGCGCGTCCGCGGCCAGCGAAGCCGTCTTGGACGAGATCTGACATTCAGCGATCATCTCGGCGATCGACACCGACGCTCTCGTGCTGCCCGTCAGCTGCAACAGGATCTCGGCATGCCCCGGCTTGATCTGCAGTTCGGCGGCGATCTCCTCGGCGATCCGCTTCACGCCGAGCGTGAGACCGCGGGTCCAGGCCGTCCAGTCGGGAGTGACCTCGGCCGCCGCAGGTTCGTCATGCGCCTCGGGCGGCGCGGCGTGTTCCGCCTCGGCGAGCTCCCGCAGCAGCGTCTCGTGCACGTCGAGCATGACCTCGATCGCACGCCCGGACACCGGTTGCAGGAGGTAGTCGGCGGGAACGTCGAACAACGCCGCCAGCCCCGCGATCAGCAGAGCACCGGGATTGGGCGCCGAGCCGTTGATCACCTTCGCGATCATGGACACGGTGTAGTCCACGACCACCTCGCCGCCCTGCAGGGCCAGCAGTCCGGCCCTGATGTCGGTGGGTCCATGCCAGGGACTGCCGTCCGGCTGCCGCCGCACCGCCTGCAACAGCTTGATCTTCTCCGAGAGAGAAGGCAGCTCTCTGCGCTCATCAGCTTCGGTCACGGCAACGCCCCTTTGCCCCAATTCACCAGGAACGACTCACCCCTGCGCCGCTTCCGGCTACCTGAACCGTCGCCACAGTCCAGCGGGTTGAGCGTACGCCACCCCCGCTCACGCTTGGTGATGATGGCGGTCACCGAGCGACGTATTACCCTGTCAGATGCTTTAGCGTTCGATCATCCCTCATCGTTACGGGGGGAGTTCAACGATCGAGGACGCAGGTCACCTGATCGGCGACACCTCTTTTGGGATGCACAACCCGCCGCAGGAGGTCGCTGCCGCCCGGACGGCTGCCCGTCTCGCGCTGCCGTTCGCCCGCGACGAACCCGGCCACCCGGTCCCACTGAACCCGGACCCTCCCGCGTTGTAGAAACCGACAGGTCAAGACGCTGAACAGCACAGATGTGCGGCCAGCGCGAAGTTTTCCTCGTCGTGCACCAGAGGAGGCGGGTTCCTCGACCCGCTTTTCCTAACTCCTCCTGCCACGCCCGCAGGTCCGGCGGGACATCGCGCACGCTGCGCCGCCACTGGTCGGGCGTCAAGCCCGCGGGAACAGCACCCGCGAGCTTGACCCCCTTCCCGGTGCCGGCGCCGGCCGAGCGCGTCCCGCCGAACCTGCGGGACGCGGCAGCGCAAACCCACCTGCACCTTCGGTGAACAGGCACTTCGGGGCTGCCGCTGGACAACCGGCAGCCGAGGAGAAACCCGCCCATGGGTGCAGAAGCCTTCACCACCTACGCCGAAGGTGCCGACGTCGCCGCCGCATTCCGCGACGCCGTCGAGCAGGCCCAGTACGACTACGGCCACGCCGGCTACACCGGCAGCATCGCGGAGAAGAACGAGTACGTCGTCATCGACGGTCCCCCGTTATCAGAAAGCGGCGCCGAGGCCCTGGCGGACAAGCTGATCCGCGACAACGACGAGCGGATCTGCGACAAGTGGGGTCCCGCCGGGGCTATCCCGGTGTGCGGCGAATCCCGCGATACACCCAGCGCGCCGATCCGTGCCACCGCACAGCGGCTCGACAAGCTCGCCGAGATCGAATCCGCCCACGGCGACCCCGCCGTCGGGGAGAACAGCGCCGTCACCGCGCGCCCCGAGGTGACCGGCTGGTTGTTCTTCGGCTGGGCCAGCTGCTGACGCGACGCAGCCGGAGCAGCCCTGTCAGGCCCTCGACACGGCTGAGCTCCTGCAAGGTCACCCACTCCTGACCTGGCATCACTCACCGCCACCTCTTCCACCCTTCGCGCTGTCCAGGGCCCTTCACCCAGCGGCCCGACATCTCCTGAACACCGGAGGACCACCCGTGCCCACCATCATCGAATCCCGCGTCCGCTGGCCGCACACCGGAATCGACGCCCCGTACGCGTTCACCATCAACGGGTTCAACGAGCTGGAGACCGGCCGCGGCGTCGCATACAGCGCCGAACTCGTGCATCCCGAACTCGGTGTCGTCGGCCGCATCGCCAACGAAGGCCGCAGCGGCCCCACGACCTTTCACTCCTACGACCACACCCGCTTCGGCGACCGCCAGCTTGAGCAGTTCCTCCAGCGCAGCCTCCAGGACGGCGAGCCGATGGACACCGGCTTCACGGGCATGGAGACCGTGCTCGACGAGATCATCAACGAGTCCGAGACCGCACAGCTGGTCGCCGAGATGCGCGCCAAGAACCAGTTCCTCGTCCGCGCGTACCTCTCGCGCAAGGCCGCCAGCGGGGGACCGTACCGCGGTGCACCGCTGATCTGGGACCGGATCATCGCCCACCGCGCGGACCGCGAGCCGCTGGCCGCCAGGCTCACCGCCGACGCCCGCGGCCTCGACGAGGGCGCCTCCTGGCAGATGTTCAACGGCGAGGAGTGGGTGCCCCTGACCGGGACCTCCCCGCTCACCCCGCACCAGGTCACCGACCGGCTCCGCCAGGTCGACCGGCTCGCCGCCGAGCTCGACTCGCCCGACATCCACAACATCGACGTGCCGTTCGTCGAGGGCCTCAACCTGTTCGGCACGCCGACCGCCGGCTTCACCCTCGTCGGCGACCACGTCGGTGCGGTCGAGAGCACCAAGTGGTGCACCTGCCGCCGCCGGCAGAAGGTCGTGGCCTTCGAGCGGTGGAACCGCGGCTCCCTTGAGGAGTCCGGCACCGTGCACGCGGCCACCCGCTGCCGCCGCCTCGTCCGCCTCGACTAACCCCTGCCACGGCCGCGGCTTCGGCCCGCCTGGCCACCCGCATCGCACCTGAAGGCCCGCACGCCAGCCTCGCCGCGGTCCGCGCCTGTTTCCTGGCCGAGGAGGTCTGGGCCTGCGACTGGCTGGCCATGCACGTCCACCCCGAAGACCGGCTGACCACCCCACGATCCCCGCGGCCGCCGGTCACCCCACCCCACGGTGACCGGCGGCCGCGCTGTTCCCGCACGCCCACGCCCGAAAGGTGACGACCCCATGCCCCGCCCCACGCCCGCCGACACCGTCGAGATCACCCTCGCCGACGGCCGACAGCTGGCAGTCCACACCGTGATAGCCGACCGCGTCCGCGGCATCGACGCCGACGGCGACCTGCTGGTCCCGCCCGGCGACACCGAGAACCCGATCCGGCACGACGACGGCTCCGAGTACCTGATCCCGCTCACCCCGTGCTGCCACGCCAGCGGCAAGGGCTCCGAATCGCCCACCGGCGTCGTGTGCCGCGGCTGCTACCGCCCGGTCGACGGCAAGTACGGCGGGCCCGGCTTCCTCACCATCGCCCGCGCCTGACCCCGTCTCCGCTGTTCAGCGCCTCCTCGCCCCTGAAGGGAGCCTCGCCATGCCCACCCTCTCGACCGTGGCCGTGCACGGCCTCACCGGCCACCCGCTCACCCTCACCGCCGCCGCCGTCGATGGCCCGCCCGGGATCACCCTGGTCACCGGGCACCACAGCGCCAACCGGGAGCTGCACGACCGGGTCCACGCGGCCCTGGCCAACTCCCGCCCGCACCACGGCGCCCCGCGCCCCCATGTCGAGGTGAGGATCCCGGCGACGTCCGCGCGGCCCGAGGCCGCCGCCGTGGCCGTCGCCGTGCTGGCCGCCACCCTCGACACCGCACCGCGGCGGCTGGCCGGCACCGCGGTGCTCGGCGAGGTCGGCCTGGACGGCAGCCTCCGCCCGACCTTGGGCGTGCTGCCGGCCGCGCAGGCCGCCTACGCCCACGGCATCCGCCGGGTCATCGTGCCCGCGGCCTCGCTCGGCCAGGCGGCCCTGGTCGCCGAGCTCGACGTGCTCGGCGCCCACACCCTCGCCGAGATCGCCGACTGGCTGCGCGGCGACGACGCGGCCCTGCACCGCCTGAGCACGCCGGCCGGACCGGTTGCCTCGCGTCAGCCCGCGCCGATGAGCGCGCTGACCGCGACCGCCCAGCGCGTGGTCACGATCGCCGCCGCCGGCGGCCATCACCTGCTGTGCGGCTTCGGCACCGACGCGGGAACTGCGCCCGTCGCCTCCTGGCTGCACGCCCTGCTGCCCGACCTCACCCCGCAGCAGCAGCTCAAGCTGGCCGCGATCCAGTCCCTGCTCGGCCCGCGCGAGGACGGCGCCGCCCTGGTGTCCACACCGCCGCTGGTCGTCACCCACCACAGCGACCCGATCGCGTCGCTGCTCGGAGGACCCCGGCCCGGCCTGCTGAGCCAGGCCCACCACGGCGTGCTGTTCGCCCCCGAGCTCGACGAGTTCGGTGCCGCGGCACAGGAAGCGCTGCGCGGCGTGCTGATCGAGCGGGAAGTCCGCCTCTCCCACGACGGGCGCACCCACCGTTTCCCGGCCGGGCTTCAGCTGCTCGCCACGAGCATCCGCACCTCGGCCCCCCGGCGATGGCAGATGTCACCGGCGTTGCGCGACGCGATCGACATCCAGGCCATCGCCCGCCACACCGCCCTGTACCCGAAACCCGACGCCCACGACCACGCCCTCGTCACCCGGCTGCTGACACGGGCCCGCGCCGACGTCGCCGCGGCCCGTGCCCGCGCCGCGGCCCGCTGGAGCCGGGCCGGGCAGGGGACGGCGATCACCAACGCGAGCGTGCCGCACGCGGTGCTGCACGCCGTCGCGGGCACCGCCGCGGTGGCCGACCGCGTCCGCCACGCCCAGGACACCGGGGCGCTCTCCGCCCGCGGCGGGGACATCGCCGTGCGGCTGGCGTGGACCGTCGCTGACCTCGACGGCGCCGACGAACCCGGCCGCATCCACATCGAGCAGGCCATCGCGCTGCGCAACGCGGTCGACATCGGCGCCACGGAAGCGGAGGTGCGGTGATGCCCGGACCGCAGTCAGCCTTCATCCCGCCCTACAGCGAGCTGTACGTCCACGACACCGGCGACCTCGGCGACGCCCTCATCGGGCACGGCCTGCGCAAGGAGTTCGAACGAGAAGTCCGGATCCGGCCCGAACTGCTGATGAAGGGCATCACCCGCGTCTGGACCCGCTGGAGCACCGCTTGGGTCGTGCAGTGCGGCGGAGACGGCGGCAACAACCGGGTCGTGCTCGCCGGACGACAGCCAGGAACGACCGTCGAGATCACCCTGCCCTACCTGCACCGCTACCAGGTACGGACTCCGCTGACGGACACCGAACGGCTCCTGGCCGAGCTCGAAGCCGACTACCAGCCCGGCACACCCACACGCGCGCTGGTCGACGCGCTGACCGGCGTACTCACCGCCTGGGCCCACCACAAGAGCCAGCGCCACAGCGGGGTACCGCTGGCCCAGATCGACCGGGCGATCGCCGAGCCGCTGCGGCCGCTGCTCGCGGCCTGGCTCTACGACGACGAGATCACCGACACCGACGACCAGCAGCGGCGCTTGCACTGACCAAAAACGACGCTGAACAGGGAGAACGCGAGGGAAGACGGCGCCGTACCTCGGGCGGTGATCCACGCGCACCGGGGACTGACCACCCCCGGTGCGCGGCCCACCGAAACCGAGTGAACGGGAGCACCAATGCCTCCAACGACCCTGTCGGCGCGCGAGCGCGCCGACTTCCGCCGCCAAGTGGGCGTGCTGGCCGACCAGGCCGCCGAGCACGGCGCCGTCGACGACCCCGACGACCTCGGCGACGAGGACGACGGAGAGCCGGACGGCGACGTCCTCGACGGCGAAGTCATCGCCGTGAATCACGAGCCCTTCCCGTTCGGCCAACTTCCGCCCGGCCAGCAGTAGCAGGGCGACCCGGCCGCGCCCGCCCAGCAGGGCGCTCGCACGGTGCGCCCGCGCCGGCCCGGGGTCAAGCCGGGAACAGCACCCGGCTTGACCCCGTTGCCCGGCGCCGGCGCGGGCCGAGCGCGCCCCGCTGAACGGGGCCGGCGCCACCCGGTGATCACGAAAAGCCAGGGCCGCCCAGAGCCCGGCCACCGGCACCGCGCCGCGTTCTCTTTCCCTTGTCCAGGAAGGCTTTCTTTCGCATGTCTGCATGGATCGTGTCCAGCGGCCACATCGACGTCCTCGTGCACGCCCTGGCGCAGTACGAGGTCGTCGCCCCCGACCTCGGCGCCGAAGGATTCCGCGCGCTGGGCCAGAAGCTGTGGCAGGAGAACCACACGTCGGTCAACTACCGCTACAGCGAACTCACCGAATCCCCGCGGTACCAGCTGCGCACCACCGAGGCCACCCTCGACCCGATCGTGGTGCTCAAGGCCGCGGCCTGCTTCGACTACCAGTCCTGCGAGCACCCCGGCTGGCCCGACAGCGAGGCCAACAAGCTCATGGAGGCGCTGCACACCGCGGTCCTCGCCCGGCATCCGAAGCTCGGCGAGCGGGTGAACTGGCACTTCGGCGAGACCTACCGCTACTGCACTCTTCCCGCCTGGGAGAGCGCGCCCTGGGGCATCGACGTGCTCGAAGACGCCATCCCCGTGCCCGCCTGACCGGTCCGCGGGCCGCCGCGCTTCCGGCGGCCCGCACCCACGGCAACCAACTCACCGCGCCGGCGTCCGGCGGATCCGCGCCGCGCACGCCCCACGCCGGTTCGCGGCCAGCACCCCTCGCCACCGCGCGGTGCCAACGAACGGATCACCCATGGCCGTCCTGAATCCCGACCTGTCCATCGACACGAGCGACGACCCGGAAACACCGCCCACCACCGGCCTGATCGGTGTCGGGTACCTGACCAGCAGCGTCCACCAGCTGCGCGACCGGCTCGGCCCGTCCCAGCTCGGGCACGCCCCGGACGGCGTGACCGAGACCTGGGTCCTGCACACCCCGGCCGGGACCGCCCACCTGTGGGCCAGCACCAGCCCCGCCGACCCGGCCGACGAAGGCGACGTCGCACGCAGGTGGCTGATCCTGACCACCACCGACGGCATCCAGCCCTGGAGCTACGGCGTCCTGCCCTGGGTCTACAAGGCCGTCGACGGCTCGACCGAGGCGTTCCCCACCGCCGCTCTCCCGCACTTCACCGAGGCCACCGTGTTCGCCTTCGGCCACGCCTACCTCGACTACCTCTACCTGCGGATGGACGCCGAAACCGGCCGCCGCGACCAACTCGATCGGAGCGCGCCGGACTTCCGCACACACTTGCGCCGGCCCCGGCAGCTCAACACGATGCTGCTCCAGCTCGCCGACGTCCTGCACGACTACGAATGGGCCCACGCCAGCCGGGCCGAACGCGCGGCGTGGGCGCGCATGCAGCGCCCCACGCCCAGCGAAGGACTGCGGTACTGGAAGACCCGCAGCCGCTGGCTGTACCCGTCGGGCTCGGGCCCGCACGACGGCGATCCCGACCTGCCCGGGAGGCTGCGCGCCCTGGCTGACACCGCGCGAGAGAACCGGGCCTCGCTGCTGGAGATCGCACCCGAGATGGACCTCGACCTGCACGACGAGAACGAGCAGACGCTGCGCGCCCTGGCCGACATCCTCATCCCGGGCCTGGACGTCCTCCGGTTCCCCCACGCCTGACCCACCAGGCCGCCAACCCCAGCAACAACAAGGGAGTTCGGCGCTGCCGACCCGCCCGGTGGGGCGCTCACACGGTGCGCTGGCACCGGAGCGCGCCCCACCGAACGGGGCGGCACCACCCGGTGGCCAGGGCCAAGCAGACCCCCGCGCGGGACTGGCGGCTCGCCACCCCAGCACGCATCCGCGCCAGCACGTCGCGCCGCGGGATCGACCGCCCGCGCCCGAAACCGAGCACAAAGAGCAGCACCTAGCCATGTCGCACTTCAGCGCCGAGATCATCCGCCGGGCCCACTCCGCGGCGGCCTGAAAGCCACACCGCCGGCCAGCACGACCTCACTCTCACACCGTGGACGTGACGGTCCGCGGGTTCCCCTGCCGCTCGGCGAGGGCGACGCACTCTGCTCCACCACCGCGCTCGCCGGCCAAGCCCCTGAAAGAAGGGGCTTGCCGCTCGCGCGTCGGCGGCGCTGACCGAGTGCGCCCCGCCGACCGGCGGGAGAGCCCCCGCCCAGATCTACCGGCACCACGAGGAAGGCCTCGTCATGACCAGCACCCTTCATCCCGCCACCCAGCCCGGCACGCTCGCCTCCCGCTACTTCGAGCAGGCCACCGCCGACCGAGCCGAGACCACCTGGGCCGTGCGGCTGATGGAGATCAGTCGTCTTCTGCTGAACATCGCCCCACGCACTTACCAGCTCGCTCTCCGGATCAGCGCCGACACCAACACGGTCACCGTCTGCCTGCTCAACACCGTCGGGAGCCGCTGGACTCCTGTCAGCGACCGCGCACCGGCCTGGCTCACCAGTTGGCGCGGCAACCAGGGCCAAACCTGGGACGACGTCCGCCACGCCATCGAGCACCACCTGTCCTGTGCGCTCACCGCTGCCAAGCCCGACGACCTGTTCGTCAAGGCCACTGCCGCCCAGATGCGCGACTGGGATATCAATGCCCGTACCCCGAAGTGGACCGTCAACCTCCCCATCGGCCGAGCCGTGCTGGGCTACAGCGCACTCGACCAGTCCGCCCGCCACCCCGACGCGCCGCTGCATGATCTGCGCGTGATCGTGAGCGAGTTCCTGGACAAGGAACACGCCGACTACCGCGAACAGGCCGAGCGGGATCGCACCGGCCACCCGTACCTCAGCCTGCTCGCCGTCAACAACTGGCTGGCCCAGCTCAACCCGCACGGCAGCCTCGACGACGCCGCGCCCACGCCGTTCGACACCGACCTGCTCACCCAGATCATCACCGCACAGGCCGGCGCCCGCGCGGCGGAGAGCATCCTCACCGCACTCCACGAGGCCTACGACGTCCCTGCCGACCTGGCCCCCGGCCTGCGCGGCACCATGATCGACGGCTACACCGACAGCGACGTCAACACCACCCTCGGCCAGATCAACAGCGCCACCGGCGCCCACGTCATCTGCCTGTGGGACCGGCACCAGGCCGCCACGCTCGGCGACCTGTACTTCGGGCACTCCAACTTCTTCATCGTCCACGACGGCCGCGTGCACGAGCTGGCCGGCGAGCTCTGGAGCTGGCTCAACGACGACCCGTGCGACCCCGATACTCCACTCAACCCCGGCAGCCCCGACACCTGGACCGGCTCGCCCACGCCACACATCCTGGCCACGCTGCCCGCCCACGACGGCCACCTCAACTACGCCCTGCGCACGGACGTCTAACCCGCCGCACCCGGCGGCGGCCCCACCGCCACCAGCACCAAGCGAGGTCGAGCCCCGACCGCATCGTGGCACGCGATAGCAGTCCGAGGTCCGGCGCGGGGCGGCACCGGGTGTGAAGGTCCGCGGGGCCCCTCCGGTCGACGGGGCGACGCACTCTGCACCGCCACCCCGCTCGCCGGACAAGCCCCCAAAAGAAGGGGCTTGCCGCTCACGCGGTGGCGACGCTGCCCGAGTGCGCCCCGCCGACCGGCGGGAGATCCCCGCCGAGATCTGGCGGTGGGCGCACCAGCTACTCAGCTCCGAATTCATCGGACGTGAGGGAGTTCTCCGTGCCATATCCAGGCCGAAGAGAGGCGAGCGACATGATCGAGGAAATCGGCGACGACCTCGAACGGATCCAGAAGAAGATCAGTCTGTACCGAGATCCCGGCGCCGAACGGAAGCGCGTGCGTCGGCTGTGCTGGGACCTGGCCCGCACGGCGGACTTCGAGCACGACCGCGCAGACCAGCCGTGCTCGATCGCAATCAGCGAACGCCGTGCCGGCGGCTACACCGCCGCGTGCTCGACGCACGACGTGGATTCCGAGAGCCTCTGGGATACCGAGCGCGAGGCGCGGCAAGACTTCCTGTGCGACCGCGGCCGCCGGTGGAGCTTCATCATCCACCACCGCGACGACCACGTGCGGCCGCGCATGCTCGATCTCACCGAACTGTGGGACGAGGTGCGATCAGTCGTCCAGAACGGCGGCACCGTGCCGTCGACCGGCGAGGTCGATCTGATCGCCTTGTACCGGTACATCGACGACGACGTCCGCCTCCCGCTGGAGATCAAGGCGATACCGCTGCTGCACCCGGTGGTTCACCTCGCCCTCGAACACGGTGGCACCGCGGAGTCGCCGCAGGCGACCGACTACGTGACGGCGCCGGGGAACGAGCAGTTTCTCGTGGTCGTCCACGCGGCCGACGAGGAGCCGGACCTGCAGCTGTCGTCGGTGCCGTTCTCCGGTTCGGACAGCCAGGTCACCAGCGCCTACGACCGCGACACCGCCACCTACCTGCGGATGGCGTTCGTCCGGCAGTGATCCGCGCAGCTCACGTCTGCGCCTTCGCCAAGCGGCCTGTGCGAGCAGGCCGCTTTTTCGTGCCCTCACCAACACCGGGCGAGCGGCACGAACCCTGTTTCCCGATGGAGAAGGAGTCCGGATGAGCAACTCAACCGTGAACATGGCCGGCGTCGTGAGCTTCGTGCTGGAGGAGGCGGACGCCGACAACCTCGACAACCTCGTGGAGGCGATCCGGTCACGCCGGCAGATCCTGGCTGACATCGCCTCGGCGTCGTTGACCGAAGGCGCAACGGTGACCACCCACAACCTCAGGCCGAAGTACCTCGACGGGCTGACGGGCGCGGTGACGACGATCGTCCGAGGCCGAGGCCGAGGCCGGGCACACGCCACGGTGAGGCTGGACAAGGCGTCCACCGCCGAGCTGCGCGTGAGGTCCAGCAAGTTCCACCACCTCGCCGGCCGTGACTCCTACGACCTGCAGGGCATCCCGCTGAGCTGCCTGAAGACCACCACCAGCTGACGTTCCGCTTCCTCCCTCCGCGAAGGCCTGGCCTGGGTTCACACGGACTCAGGCCAGGCCTTCGCGCCGTTCCAAACCCCGAACTGGCTGTTCAAGGAGGTCCGGTGGATCTGCACACCGCCATCACCCTCGTCACCGACGACCCCCGTTACGAGCGGAGCCTGACCAACGGCGCCGTGATCTCGATGCGCGAAACCTGGAGTCTCGCGGACGCCGCCACCTTCGAGACGGACGAGCTCCGAACCGCCTACGCAATCGTCCTCGGTGCCAGCGAACAGGAGATCACCGAGGCGCTCAACCCGAAGCGCAGGTGGGCGGCCCTCAGCCCTGAGGGCACGTCCAGGGAGGCCCGGCTCGAACGCCACCATGTGCTCTCGCGCGCGTTCGAAGTCAGCTATGGCGACCGAGAACCAGTCGTCGTCGACGACCCGCGCGTCGCCTACGTCGAGGACCCGCGCGCTACGGAACCGGACGCCGCCGTGGTGTTCGCCCGTGTGGGCGGCGAGTGGCATCACCGCACCGGCCTGGGCTGGTGCCCGTGCCCGCACCCCGGATCGACCGGGCGCCAGTGGGCGCTGACCGCCGCCGAACACGAAGGCGTCCTCGTCGAGCACCTGACCGAGATGACGCGCGAAGGCAGCCGGCACCTCGGCATCCCGTGGCAGACCGTGCTGCGGATGCGCTGGCGTGAGGCGGCAGCACCCGCAACGCCGTGATCTTCGCACTCCCTCACCAGTCGTTTTCTCACACATCCACCCACCTGCGCGCGACACCGGGTGCAGGTGCGGAGCAGTTCCTCACCCTCGCGCCCGCCACAGCACAGGACAAGACAGGACCGGCGTTCCCGTCGGCCTGGACCGCTGCCTCGCAACTGCTGCTCACGGCCTGACCGCACCCGCTGCCCCACGTGCTGGGCGGCCACCGACCCATGCCCGTCTAGCCGGAAGAGAGAACCTCGATGCCGGTCCACGTTCCCGCGCGCCGCGCGCAGTGGCCGCCGATGCACGACCTCACGATCACGCCGTGGGCGCAGGACCACCGCTCGGCCGACCCCGCGCGCCGGCTGATGTTTCTGCTCGGCACCCATCGACCCTGGTGGCTTCGGCACAGTCCGGTTCCGCTGTGCGTCTCGGCGCACACCCTTGCCGCCTACAAAACCGGCAGCGCTGCGATGCCGGTGGCTGGCGTCCCGTACGCGATCGACAGCGGCGCCTACACGGAGATCCGCGACTACGGCACCTGGCGCTGGGACGAGGACACCTACGGCAGCATGGTCACCCGCCTCATCGAGGTGTGTGGCCCGCCGATGTGGGTGGCACCGCTTGACCGTCCCTGTGAGCGGACGGTCCTGCTCCGCGCTGGTGCGTCAGTGTTCGAGCACCAGATCCTGACTCTGGAGTCCTACCTGTACCTGGTGCGGGAGTTCCCGTACGTGCCGTGGTTGCCGGTCCTTCAAGGTTGGTCCTTTGAGGACTACATCCGGCACGACGCAATGTACCGCGAAGCCGGGGTTTTTCTTGGGACGCAAGCACTTGTCGGTCTTGGTTCGGTGTGCCGCCGGGGTTCGATCCGGCCGATCGGCGAGATCGCGAAACACTTCGCGGAGCGCGGCTACCGCTTGCACGGCTTCGGCCTGAAAACGACGGCGTTGCGCGCGTACGCCGCGTACTTCACCTCGGCGGACAGCCTCGCGTGGTCAGAGCACGCGCGCCGCAGGGAACTGCGGCTGGCCGGTTGCCGGCACGAGGGACCGTGCATCAACTGCGCGCGTTGGGCGCTGACCTGGCGCGAAGGCGTCATCGCGGCGATTCGCGACTCCCCCATGGATCTTCCTGCCCTGGTCTAGGAGGAGGGGGAGCCGGGCCGTCGAGGAGCCGGTGGGCGCCGCGAAGCCTGCGCCACCGGTCACCGGGATGTCCAGAAAAGCGCTGGACATCCCGGCCCCCGGCGCCGCTGGGCGCGGGCGCTCCACCGGCTCCGCTCGACGGCCAGAAGGCCGAAGGAAATGACCTTTCCTTTTCACATCAACGAGTTACCGCATTCACCTCAGGGCAAAGCCGTGCCCATGCCCACCTGACTTGGGGAAACGCCATGACGACGCACCAGACGAACCTTGACGACACCGTCGCCGAGCTTGACGCCCCGCCATCCACCACGTGCACCAACGGCGTCACCGACGGCCTGTGCGGCGACGAACAGTGCGGCCACTGCGTCATCGTCGCCTTGACCGCCGACGCCCAGCGGCCCAACCACGACGACCACGCCCGCCCCGACACCGCCACACTCACCCCCGCCGACACCGCCGCCGAGCTCGACGCCACGCCGGCCGAGGAGAAGCGCGAGTATCCGTACCTGCTGAAAGGGGTTGACCCGCAGACGCTGATCGCGAAGGACAACACCCGCGTGGTCGGTGATATCCGCCAGACGCGGCCGAAGCTGGTTGCCAGCGTCGTGAAGCACGGCCTGCTGACCCGCGTCTCGATCATCAACGTGGCCGACGAGGCGGACGGGCTGCACATCCTCAACGGGTTCCACCGCCACGCCGCGGCGGTGACGGTCAAGACCGCCGAGAACGACGGCCTGCTCATCGACGTCATGGTGCACGCCCCGGGAACGTCTCGCGCGGACGTCATGGTCGGCCAGATGATCGAGAACATCCATCGCGAGGGCTACACCGAGCCCGAGCTGGCGGACGCGGTGCAGATGCTCGCGCTGGAGGGCTTGGACACCGAGACGATCGCCGAAGAGCTGAGTGAGCCGATCGCCCGGATCCAGGCCGCTCAGAAGGTCGCCACGAACACCAGGACTCGGGCAGCCGGCGACGAACTGCCTGACGCCGACCTGCTCACCTTGGCCGAACTGGCAGAGTTCGAGGACGACCCGGAGCTCCACCAGGAGTTGGTGGAGGTGCTCCGGGAGCGTCCCGGTGACTTCGTCCTGGAGTGCAACGACGCCCGCAAGACCCGTGAACGCCAGGCCAAGGTGGCGGAAGCGAAACGCGAGTTCGCCGCACAGGGCTACGCGGTGCTCGACGACGTCTACGTGGACGGGGTGGAGGATCTCAGCGCTCTGTGTGACGCCGAGAGCGGAGCCCCGATCACGGCGGAGCTGCACGAGACGTGTCCCGGCCGGGCAGTGCAGGTCAGGCTCACGTGGAAGGGACCGGAGGTAGTCGAGTACTGCGTGAACTTCGCCGATCATGGTCACTGCACCATGGAGTCGGTGGTGGTCGCGACGGCCGAGGAGAAGCTGCGCGGTGAGGGCGTGGTGCTGGTCGACCCCGCCACCGAGGGCTTGGTCGAGTTGCGGCATCTGTACCCAGCGGAGGGCGAGCGCTCTTTCAAGCCCGAGGAACACGCGTCCTGCCCCGGCCATGCCGCCTTCGTCTACGGCAGCTACGGCACCTCGGCGAACGTGCGCTACGTGTGCACCGACTTCGTGGCGAACGGACACGTCATCACGTCCGCGTTGCCGAAGAAGGAGACCCGCAGCCCGGAGTGGCTGGCAGCGGACCGCAAGCGGACGCCGCACAACAACGACTTGTGGGAGCTGGCGGAGGAAAAGCGGCGTGCCTGGCTGAAGAAGTACTTCTCGAAGTGGCGCAATGGCACGGTCAACAACGGCCTGGCGGTCAAGGCGAAGGGCAAGAAGGCTGCCGTCGACGGGCCGCCCCCTGCCCGCCTGCAGCACTGGCTGGTGCGGGCGACGATGGAGGCACGGAACGTCCTGACCGACGGCGCACCGCAGCACGTGTACGCCTGCCAGCTGCTCGGGCTGCCCCAGCCGGCCGGCAAGAAGCGGTCCGAGCACCCGATCATGGTGCAGCTGGACAAGAAGAACATCGGCGACGCCCAGGTCCTGCTGATCCAGCTCGCCCAGGTCATCGGTGCGTGCGAGGACTACTTCAACATCAAGTACACCCGCAGGAGTGCCGACCACACCTGGAGGGTCCAGACCGAGGACGTCCGGTTCTACTTCCGGCTGCTGCACTTCCTCGGCTACCCCGCAGAACACATCGAGCAGGTCGTCCTCAATCCCGAACTCGACCACGCCAAGTGGCCGCACCTGGCTCCCGCAGCCAAGCAGAACTCCGCTGAGGACGTCGACGCCGACGCGGATGAGGCCGAGATCGAGATCGACGGCGAGCACGACGGCGTGGTCGGCGTGGTCGGCGAGGTCGGCGACGGCGAGCCCGTGGACATGCCCGAGGTCGAGGTCGACGGCGAGCACGACGGCGAGGTCGGTGCGGCCGGAGAGGCCGAGGTCCCGGACGACGAGGTCACGGCGGCTGTGCCAGCGGAGTGATCCGCTCGTCAGGCCCGCATCCACACGGGTGCGGGCCTGACGAGGCCGGTGGTGCCGGGCCAGCTCCCGTTCGGTGCGGCGTGGAACGCCGCCAGCAAAGCAGATGAGCCGCCGTGTTCCGGGCGCCTGCGGCGTCGCTACGCGAGGCTTCGCCCCCTCCACACACCAGCTCATCTGCCCGCTCAGCGCTCTCCACGCCGCACCGAACGGGAGAGCTGAATGCCTGTATGTGGAAACCGCGCTCGGCACGCCGAGCGGATCCCGGTACGTCACTCGACGGTCGAGGCGGTTCGCCGCTGCCACCTCGAACCGGAGGCCTGGCCCTGCGAGTGGCTCAACGAGTTCGTCGACCCCGAGGACGGCGAACGCCGGGAGCGACCGTGCCACGGGGTGAGCTGGCACCTGCCCGGGGGCCGGGGCTACCGGTGCGAACACGGCCACAGCCACATCTACGACGAGGTCCGGGTTCGTGAGGGTTGGGACTACGTCTCGGATGACGGTGAAGCCGCGCTGCTCGCGGTCCACGGCGTGCGCTCGGTCGCGATGAACGGCGGCCCCCTCGATCTGGGCCCGGCTACGGCGCTCTGCGGCGCTTCTCCGGCGGCCTGACGCCGGCACAACAGCACCTCGAACTGCCTCCGCGCTCCCCGCGCGGAGGCAGTTTCCTTTGCGTGGCAAGGAGACTGCGTGAAAAAAGGGTTTTCAACGGATCGACTCACCAGCAGCGCGGACGGCGGCGACGATGCGCTGATCGTGTTCGATCGGCTTCTCGACGCCTTCCCGGATCTGGAAAGGCAGGCACACGAGGTTCGATGCCGGGTGGCCGACCTGCTCGACAACCAGGTGAGCAGCAGGCCACTGGGCACGAAGGTGGTCGCGGACCTGCTGGCCCGCATCGAGTACCTCGCAAGTGTGCTCGGCCGCTCTATCACCGGCTACGGGCAGGCTCTGCCTCAGGATCAGCCGTGGCCGGAGATCTTCCACGAACTCGACGTGAACGGCTGGCGGGAACAGGACCCGCGCGAGACGGACGGACACGTCACCATCGCGCCGAGCAGCAAGATCGGTGACCGGCCACGGGGCCGGCGCCGGGTCTTCAAGCGATGCGATCAGCAGATCATGGTGTTCTTCACCGCACCCGACGTCGTGGCCCATGCGTGGACGGGAACGAGCTGGATCACCGACATCGAGGAGCTCTCGAAGCTGATCAGTTCGGAGCCGGTGGACCTGGGCCGGCTGGTCGCGCAGTACGAGCGTGAGCGGATCGCCGAGCTCAAGCGGCCGTTCGCTCTCACGGTGGAGGAGATCATCGACCGCGCGGTGGCCTGCCGCTGGGAGCTGGTGCGCGACTACCCGTGCACCGAAAGCGGCATCGTCGGCATGCCGGAGATCAACCGGGTGCCCAAGGGAGATCGGCCGGGACGGTCGGTCACGCTGAAGGCTCACGACCGCGACATCAGCGTGACGGCGTGGGGCTTGCCCGGACAACCGGCCAGCGGTGTCCGGTACTGGGCGGGCCGCGTGCGCAACGTCGAGCAGCTCAACCGGATTCTCGGCTACACCGAGCCCAGTCAGCCCCGGGACGGTGCCTGATGTCAGAACTCGTCGAGGTGCAGTTCGAAGACGGGAGCCACCTGCACCTCTCGCCCGAGGTCGCGGGTCGGGTCCGCGGACGCGACGGCGACGGCGACCCCCTGATCGCGCTGAGCTGCGACCCTGACCGGCCGACGCTCCGGCCTGATGGCGCGGAGTACCTCATCCCGCTGACACCGTGCTGCGACGCGACAAGCAAAGGCAGCTGCGGGGCGACGGTGTGCCGGGTCTGCTACGAGGTCGTCGACGACAAGTACGGCAGCCACGGCGAACTCGTTGTCGCCGTCAAGTCCGCGGACCTCAGCGGCCCGAAAGGCACCGAGCCGTAGGCGCAGCCGGACCAATCGCGCAGGCGGAGCCGATCACCGGCCCGCTGTTCCTTCCGAGCTTTCAGCGCCGTGACGTGCCCGAAATTGCACGTCACGGCGCTGCTTTGGCAACCCTGGATGAGGAGTGATCGAGTTGACCGCGGTGCTGAACCGTCTTGAGACGACCCAGGTGGACACCGACGCGATCGTGTTCGCGACGACCCACGCCGAACTGCTCGCGGGTCTGGAGGCCGCCAGGCTGGGGGTGGCGTCCAAGCCACCGGTGGCGGTGCTGGGCGGGGTCCTGCTGGAGGGTGTCGACGGCCAGCTGGCGTTGACCACGTTCGATGGCGAGGTGCACGTGCGCGTCAAGGTGGCGACGACGACGTGTACCGATGGCAGGCTGCTCGTCGACCACGCGAACCTGCTCGGTGCGCTGGACGCCCTGCTCACCGGTGTAACGAAGAAGAAGGCCGCCAACATGCCGGTGGAGATCTGGGCGAGCGCCCCGGACCGGCCGGTGCTGGTGTTCAACGGCCAGGAGATGCCGCTGAAGTCCTTGCGCATCGAGGACTATCCGACGCCGTACCCGGCGCTGCCGCCGGTAGTCGCCCAGGTCTCCCGGGCCGACTGGGTGGCCGACGTGGAACGAGTGCTCGTCGCTGCGGGCACGGACATCGTCTTGCCCGTCTTGACCGCGGTGTACGTCGAGCTGGGCGAGGGCGCGATGACGATGACGTGCACCGACCGGTTCCGCGTGGCCACCGTGCAGACGCGCGCGCTCCTTCACAAGGTCGCACAGCCTGACGAGCCCGCGCTTGTTCCCGCCCAGACGCTGAAAGACCTGCTCAAGAAGGTCAAGGAATCCACCGAGAACTGGGTGCTGATCGGCCGGGACTCCGAGAACCACGTGATGTCGTTCAGCATCGGCAACGTCACCCTCGCGACGTTCCTGATCGATTCCCGCTTCCCGACGTGGCGCGAACTGCTGCCCACCGAGCAGCACGGGCACGTGACGGTCGATCGAGATGCCCTGATCGAGCAGGTCAAGCGCGCCTCGAAGGTGATGAAGCACCTGCCCCGGGCGACTGGCAGCGTCGCGCTGTTCATCAAACCGGACGCCGCGTTCGCGCGAGCACGGGCGTGGGAGCGCGATGAGCAGGTGAAGGTTCCGGCGCTGCCCGCGACCGTCGTGGACTGCGAGGTCAGCGAGCTGTGGTTCAACCCGAAGTACCTGCTCGAAGGCCTCAACGCGTTCACGGGCAAGACCGTCAGCATCTTCCCGTCGTCGGCGCCGACGCGGCCGGTGCTGTTCTTCGACGCCCCCGCTGACTTCGACACCACGCACGCCTACCGCTACCTGGTGATGCCGGTCCGGCAGTCGGCCACGCCGCCGACTCCGCCGTCGTAGCCGAGAAGCAGCCGGTGCCGGGCGGTGGGGCGGCCGCACTCTGCCCTGGCAGCGACAGGGGGCAAGCCCAACAGCGGGGCTTGCCCCGCGTCTGTCGCTGCCAGGGCACGACGAGCGCGCCCCACCGCCTGGCACACGACCAGGCGAGGTGGTGGGGAAGCCGTCCTCCCCGTCATGAAGGACACAGAGATGATCATGCTCAAATCCGCCAGGCCCTCCATGGCCACCGTCGATGTCACCACAGTGGACACACTCACCAAGAGCACGCTGGCCAGGCTCGGCCGGCTCGTGGACGGCTTCGAGTGGGTCGAACAGGAGATCGAGCAGGCCGGTGAGCGGTACCCGCAGGAAGCTGACCGGCTCTGGCACCTCGGCCTGCCGCTGTTCACACCGACCCACGAGTGCATGGACTACGACCTGGTGTACCGCTCGCACTGCCGGGAACTGATCGACAGGGCTCTCGCCGGCGAGGACACCCGGCCGGGCACGGCGGTCGAGGTGGCCTGCTCGATGCGCGACGTCAGCGCGGCGATGCCGCTGAAGTCCTCGGGTGCCGCCCTGTACATGCGGGTCTGGCGGCTCGCCGGCCTGCCTTACATCCCTGAACTCGCCGCGGCCGGCTACCACTACGAGGAGCTGAACGGCGACAGCGTCGCCGCCGACGAGCGTGCCGCCCGTGAGTTCCTCGCTGCCAGCGATCGCACGCCCCCGGTCGACATCGCCTGCGACGGCCGCCACCTCGGCGTCCCGGCGCCCTGCCGTTACGTGCGGGCGACACAGTTGACCATGCAGTACTAGGTCCGGCTACCGGCCGGCCGGCTCAGCAACGCATTCCCCCGCACACCGATCCGGATCGGAGGCTTCGTGCTGCCCTTTTTCAAGCGGATCATCCGCGCCTGCCGACCTGGACGCAGGCACCGCGACCTGGAGATCCTGAAGCTTCTCGTGCTCTCCACCGCGCACCTGAGCGAGGAGATCGGCACCCGCCTCCACCACCACCATCAGGTCGGAGTCCACCAGACGCGCTACGGCTGGTTGGTCTGGATTCCGAACCTGGACGATCCCGACGACAGCGATCCGCAGCAGATGCCCGAGGAACTGCCGCGGATCTTTCAACTCGGTCGGGACAACGGCTGTACCTACGTCCTGTTCGACCGGGACGCCGAGGTCACCGCACTGCTGCCGGCGTTCGACTGGTGACCGGCGAAACCCGGTTCCCGTGTCCTGACTGCGACACGCCGATGCGGCTGAATCGACGCTACGACACCGAATACGTGTACTGCCACAACGACGGCTGCGCCTACGACGGCGTGGCCGCGGGCGAGCTCGTCGACGACGAGACCCAGCCCGGACCGGGTCTTCCCCGGCCACGTGTGGCGGGCCACTCGGTGCCGTGGATCGTCCCGGTCATCGGCGGCGAGGTGGCGTGGACCGCACTGAACAAGGCCCGGGTCGAGAAAGCCCTGGCGTGCTGGCTGTGCCAGTACTGCGGCACCCCGCTGAACTCGGCGGGCGGCGCGTGGGTCGCGGTCGCCCAGTGGCTGAACGCGGACCTGGACAGCGTCGCCGACGGCGGTGCACTGCACGAGGGCTGCCTCGACCTGGCACGAGGCGAGTGCCCCGCGCTGCGCCAGCACCAGGCGTTCGCGTTCGCCGAGGTGCGCCGCGAGGACCAGACGAACGAGTGGGAGGCCGTCCGCAGGCGCGTGCTCGACCACGAGCGCACCCGCAACCGGTTCCCGCAACGCGTTCCACTGCAGCTCTGATCAACCAGCCAGCCATCCAACCCCGGTCACGACGTGATGCGGGGTTTTTTGTTGCCCGCCAACGCATACCGGGCCCGCCGGCGAACCCCTTGGTTCTACCGGCGGGCCCGGTCCGCGGGCGGCCGATCTTGTCCGGCTTCCACATCAGGTCCTGCTTTTTCGTGCCCGAATACAGGAGCTCAACGATGAACAGCACCGAGTTTCCCGCCGGATCCGCTCCGGCGACCACGCCCACCACGCTCGCCCGCGTCGAGCTGCCGGACACCGTCCGGATCGACGAGGCGGCTGAGGTCCAGGGATTGCAGTACTGCACGGACCACTACATCGAGACGTTCGGAAAGCTCTACCTGGTCTGGGGTGAGACCGGCTGGGAAGTCGCCTCGGTCATGGTGGACGGTCACCCCCTCGACCTCGGCGACGACGAACACGAGCGGCGCGACAACACCGAGTGCAACGACCGGAAGGACGACGACCAGGAGTGCGACGCCGCGGACCACGTCGCCGCGGTCCAGAGGGTCTACGACCTGTGCCGCGTGCCGACCGGGTCCGAGCTCGTGGGGCTGCTCGGCGCGGCAGTGCTCGACATCCACCCCGACTGCGCTGACCCGGCCTACGACGAGCTGATGGAGCTCTACGACCTCGCGCGGCAGACGCCACACCACGAACTCGGCGACCGTGTTCTGCGCACGCTGTTCCGGCGGCAGCTCAACAGCCCCCGCGTCACCAAGTCGCTGGCCGTCGACGCCGACGGCACGCAGGTGATGAGGATGTCGGCCGGCGCCCACGCGGCACTCGCCGGAGTGATCGCCCCGGCGTACGTGGTGGACAGCGACGAGTTGTTCTACGACGACGCGATCCACGAGGAGCACGCGCAGCTCTTCCCGGCCGAGGCTTTCCACCGCCGCCTCGCCGACCCCGCGGCGTCGGACCTGACCTACGACGTCGAGGCCGAGTGACCAGCGCAACGCCCACCGCGGGCATGGCGCTGTAGCCGCCTTCTGCCAGCGAGTTCGTTCGCATCGCACCCCACGCCGCGGGGGGGGGCGGGGGGGGCCCCCCCGCGGGGGGGGGCCCCCCCCCCCCCCCCCCCCCCCCCCCCCCCCCCCCCCCCCCCACCCCCCCCCCCCCCCCCCCCCCCCCCCCCCCCCCCCCCCCCCCCCCCCCCCCCCC
>NZ_JBEZBX010000014.1:0-233965 GCF_040647275.1 Lentzea sp. NPDC042327 | reverse complement strand
CGTGGAACCGCTCATCGGCAGCGTTGGCCGCCGCCCCTGCGACGCGCGCGGCCGCGTTGGCCGGCTTCGTCGGCGTGGTGATGGCACTCATGACTTACGCTCCCAGAACGCCGGACCCACAGCCTCGATGAAGTCACTGCGGGCAACCAAGTATCCCTCTTCGTCCACAGTGATCGGAAGCTGTGGGAGAGGACGGGTCGCCGGCCCGAACCGCGGCTTGGCGTACTCGAACACGTCGAACTGCGACTGGTGGCACGGGCAGAGCAGCAGACCGGTCTGCTGCTCGAACAGCGAGGTCGGGCAACCCAGGTGCGTGCAGATCTTCGAGTACGCGTACAGGTCGCCGTAGTTGAAGTCCTCCTGGCCCGCGCGCTTCGTGATCGCCTGGTTCGGCCGCATGCGGATGAGCATGACCGGAGCGTCGGCCCGCTTGAGGGCGGCGACCAGTGCGTGCTCGTCGTTCCGCTCGGACTCGCGGAACGGGAAGACCGTCTCGAAGCCGCCCGGCTCGACGTCCTCGGGACGTACCAGGGAGACCTCGTGGAAGTTGCCGGTGTGGCGGCGGAGGTAGACCTTCTCGCCCTTCTCCGCCTTCCAGCCGGTGTGCCAGAGCGAGTTCTTGGTCTCGCTGTCGGAGTGCGGGTTCTTGACCAGCGCGCCCAGCGGGACGACGGCCACGCCCAGGCCCAGCACGCCCGCGCCGAGACCGGCGGTGCGCTTGATCAGGCTGCGGCGGCCGATGCCGCTGCGCTGGCCCGCGTCGGACAGCTCGGCCACCAGGGTGGCGCGGTCGACCGCGGTCGACGGGCCGTCGTGGCGCTGCTGCACCGCGAGCTCGTCGGGGAGGAACTTCTTGGTGTAGAGCAGCGCGCCGACGCCCAGGCCCAGCACGGACAGGCCGAGGAACAGGCCGATCAGCGGGTTGTACAGGTTGTGCAGGAGGTGGCCCTCGGCGTTGGACGGGGACTCGTACTCCCACGGCCAGAAGAGGAACACGCCGAGGAAGGCGAGGCCGGACAGCGCCGAGATCAGGAACCAGATGGCCACCTGGCGCTGGGCGCGGCGCTCGGCGCGCGTGCCCTTGACCGGCCACTTCTCCTCGTAGTGGACGAGCTCGACGCCGTCCATCCTGGTGCCGAGCTTGACGAGGTCGTCCCGGCTCATCTCCGCGAGCTCTGCCTCGCTGGGCAGCTCGGTCGGCTTGTCGCCGCTCATGCCTTGGCTCCGATCCAGAGGGTCACGCCGATGAGCGCGGCGATGCCCACGATGAACGCGATCAAGCCCTCGGAGACGGGTCCGAACCCACCCAGGGCGTTACCGCCGGAGTTGTTGTTCCCGTCGGTGACCGACTTGACGTACGCGATGATGTCTTTCTTCTCTTCCGGCGTGAGCTGGCGCTCGCCGAACTTCGGCATGTTCTGCGGGCCGCTCAGCATCGCCGTGTAGATCTGGTCCTCGGTGACGCCGTCGAGCGCCGGCGCGAACTTGCCGGACGACAGCGCGCCACCACGCCCCGTGAAGTTGTGGCAGCTGGCGCAGTTGAGGCGGAAGAGCTCGCCACCGCGCGCCGGGTTGTCGCCGCGCAGGGCCTCGCCGGACTCGGAGGGCTTCTTCGGGCCCGCGCCGCCGTTGGCGTCGATGTAGGCCATCAGCGCGTTGATCTCCTCGGGGGAGAGCTTCGCGGGCTTGCGGATGGCCTGCGCCTCCTGCCGCGCCATGGGCATGCGGCCGGAGGAAGTCTGGAAGTAGACCGCGGCGTCACCGACGCCGACGAGGCTCGGCCCGCGGCTCTCGACACCCTCCAGGGACCTGCCGTGGCAGCTCTGGCAGGTGTTCAGGTAGATCTGCTCGCCCTGGCGGACCAGGGCGTCCTGCTGCTGTGCCTGCGCGGTCTGCGCGGTGGGCGCGAACGCGGTGAACAGCAGGCCGGCGCTCAGCAGGCCGAACCCCAGTGCGAGCAGGCCGGCGACCCGGCGGCGCAGCTTCGTGCGGGCGCCGCGGGGGCGTTTCGTAGTGGTGGTCATGGTGTGCGGCAACCCTTGCTGTCAGTTCGGGAGCTCGTGGCTTGGCTGTGTGCCGACTGGGTCAGGGCACGATGTAGATGATGGCGAACAGGCCGATCCACACGACGTCGACGAAGTGCCAGTAGTACGACACGACGATGGCGGAGGTGGCCTGAGCCGGCGTGAACTTGCTGAGCTTCGTCCGGATCAACAGGTAGACGAACGCGATCAGACCGCCGATGACGTGCAGGCCGTGGAAGCCGGTCGTCAGGTAGAAGACGGTGCCGTAGGCCGACGACGGGATCGTCGTGCCGTGCTCGACCAGCTCGACGTACTCACCCGCCTGGCCGCCCACGAAGATCGCGCCCATGATCAGCGTCACGATGTACCAGCGACGCAGACCGAAGACGTCACCGCGCTCCGCTGCGAACACGCCCCACTGACAGGTGAAGGACGACGCGACCAGGATGATCGTGAAGACCGACGCGTAGGGGACGTTCAGGTGGGTCGGAGGCGGGGGCCAAGGTCCCTCGTTCTGGGCCTTCACCGTGAAGAACATGGCGAAGAGGCCAGCGAAGAACATGAGCTCGCTGGACAGCCAGACGATCGTGCCGACGCTGACCATGTTCGGGCGGTTCAGCGAGTGCACGCGCTGGCCGATTGAAGGCGCTGCCGTGGTCACGAGCAGCATTATTGCCTGCGCTATTTCCGCCCGCCCATCGGGTCCTGGGCGGATCATGGGTCGGCTGGGTCACATGGCGCGTGACCCAGGAGGAGGTCAAAGGGATGGGCTTGCTGGGCCGATTGCGGGAACTGCTGCACCGGCGGGACGAACCGGTGCTGTCCTTGAACGATCCGGACCTCGTCGTGGTCGTCGAGGCGTTCGACGTCGTGGAGGCCGATTCGGCCGCTCTGGCGCGGTCGCCGCGGTGGCGGGCCGACGAGCTCGCGGTGTTGCGGCACCACGTCCGCATCCCGCCTGACCAGGTAGAACGCGCGCGGGAGCTGCTGGAGCCGGACGGCTGGGTGCTCGTCGCCGGTGATATATCGCATATCAGCCGGGTGCAGAAGCTGGACGCGCTGCACTGCGCGCAGGAGCGGTCGCGGATGGCGTCGCTGGCGCAGCGGCTCGGCGGTGACGCCCTGGGGTGGGACGCCCTGCAACCGGCCCGATAGCATCGCCGCGACCTTGGTCACTTTCTTCACGACCCAGTCAGCAGTAGCAGTGGAGGATCGAGAGATGAGCACGCAGACCACGAAGATCCTGGTGTTCAGCCACCGACCCGAGGTGCGTGAGACGATCATCACTGCCGTCGGCCGCCGCCCGGCGCCGGACCTGCCCCGCGTGGACTACGTCGAGGCCGGCGCGATCGCCGACGTGCTGTACGAGGTGGACAACGGCACCGTCGACCTGCTGATCCTCGACGGCGAGGCGCAGCCGACCGGTGGCATGGGCCTGTCCCGCCAGCTCAAGGACGAGATCACGAACTGCCCGCCGATCGTCGTGGCCGTGCGCCGCAAGGACGACCGGTGGCTCGCGACCTGGTCGCAGGCCGACGCGGTGCTGGTGCACCCGCTGGACCCGCTGGCCGCCGCCGAGACCGTGGCAGAGGTGCTGCGGGGCTCGGCTGTTCCCGTCGTCAGGGGCTGAGCCCGCGATGGGCGAGCGCACCTGGCCGTCGCTGCTCAACCGCCTGCTCGACGGTGTCGACCTGACCGCCGACGACACGGCCTGGGGCATGGACCGGGTCATGTCGGGCGAGGCGACGCCGGCGCAGATCTCGGCGTTCGTCGTCGCGTTGCGCGCGAAGGGCGAGACGCCGGAGGAGGTCGACGGCCTGGCGACGATGATGCTCAGCCACGCCCGCCGCTTCGACGTGGGCGTGCGCGCGACCGACATCGTGGGCACCGGCGGCGATCATTCCGGTTCGGTGAACATCTCGACGATGGCCGCGATCGTCACGGCCGCGGCGGGCGTCCCGGTGGTCAAGCACGGCAACCGGGCGGCGTCGTCGCAGTGCGGCACGGCGGACGTGCTGGAGGCGCTGGGCGTCGCGATCGACCTGCCGCCGGAGGGCGTGCGGGCGACCGTGGCGGAGCTGGGCATCGGGTTCTGCTTCGCGCCGGTGTTCCACCCCGGCTTCCGGCACGCGGGCCCGGTGCGGCGGGAGATCGGCATCCCGACGTCGTTCAACCTGCTCGGGCCGCTCACGAACCCGGCGCAGCCGCAGGTCGGCCTGATCGGCTGCGCGCGGGCGGTCGCGGCTCCGCTGATCGCGGGGGTGTTCGCACGCCGCCGCAACACGGCGCTGGTCGTGCGCGGTGACGACGGCCTCGACGAGATCACGACCACCACGACGACGTCGGCGTGGCTCGCGCAGGACGGCGAGGTGCGCGAGGAGCGGATCGACCCGGCGGTGCTGGGTGTGCAGCCCGCGCGCGAGGAGGACCTGAAGGGCGGCGACGCGTCGGTCAACGCCCAGGTGGTCCGCGACCTGGTGGCCGGCAAGACGGGTTCCGTGCGCGACGCGGTGCTCGTGAACGCGGCGGGCGCCATCGCGGCACACGGCGGGTTCTCCGGCGACCTGCACGCCGACCTGGCGGCCTCGCTGGGCCGTGCCGCCGAGGCGGTCGACTCGGGTGCGGCGAGCACGCTGCTGGGCCGTTGGGTGGAGCTCTCGACGTCCCTGAAGGGCTGAGACCACCCGGTTCGGTCACGCGGCGCGTTCGGCGCGTGACCGGACCGGTGCGGCTGCCGCAGCGGCGTAGTCCGTGCGAGTGACGGCCCGGAGATGCGCGCCACGTGGTAACCCGGCGGCAACCGCCACCTGGAATGCTGGAGCCATGGTCCTCTACCCGGTGATGAAGCACGTCGTCGCGCGCGCAGCCCGCATGGTCTACCGCCCGGTGGTCGACGGTCTGGAGAACGTCCCGACCGACGGCCCCGTCATCCTGGCGGCGAACCACCTCAGCTTCATCGACAGCGTCGTGATCCCCATGGTGGTGCCGCGGCGCGTGTCGTTCCTGGCGAAGGCCGAGTACTTCACCGGCACCGGGGCCAAGGGCGCGATGTCCCGCTGGTTCTTCTCGTCGCTGGGCCACGTGCCGGTGCACCGCGGCAAGGGCCGTGACGCCCGTGCCGCGCTCGACACGGCGGCGGAGATCCTGGCGCGCGGGGACGCGTTCGCCATCTACCCCGAGGGCACCCGCTCGCTCGACGGCATGCTGCACCGCGGTCGCACCGGTGTCGCGCGCATGGCGCTGGAGTCGGGTGCGCCGGTCGTGCCGGTCGGCATCATCGGCACGGACAAGGTCCAGCCGGTCGGCAGCCGGTTCCCGAAGGTCGTCCCGGTGACCGTGCGGTTCGGCGAGCCGCTCGACTTCAGCCGCTACGACGGCATGCAGGAGTCGCTGCCGGTGCTGCGCAGCGTCACCGACGAGATCATCTACCGCATCCTCGACCTGAGCGGCCAGGAGTACGTCGACGCGTACCAGAAGACCCCGGTCGCCGCTTAGACCGCTCACGGCCCGCTGAGGCCGTCGCAGGGACCATGTCGAAGGCCCTCCCCCGCTGGCGCGAGCACAGCGACGGGAGGGCCTTCGTGCGAGATGCGGGACGCCGTGCACGACCGAGGCCCCCTCCGCGAACCAGAGGGGGCCTCGGTAGAGCAAATATCCGATATATCGGATATCAGTCGTGGTTGGGTCCGGTGTGGTACTCGAACACCAGGCCGCCGACGGTGATCAGCACGAGGATGATCGCGATCACGAGCAGCCACACGTGCCAGAACGCCACCGCGACACCCGCGGTCGCCGCCGCGGCGGCGAGGCCGATCGGCCAGTACGAACCGGGGCTGAAGAAGCCCAGCTCACCGGCACCGTCGGAGACCTCGGCCTCGGGGTTGTCCTCGGGACGGACCTCGATGCGGCGAGCGACGAACCGGAAGTAGGTGCCGACGATGAGCGCCAGACCACCGGTGAGCGCGAGCGCCACCGTGCCGGCGGGCTCGACCGCGCCGGTCGCCTGGTGCGTCCAGTAGCCGTAGACGACGGCCATCAGGAACGAGAAGGCCATCACCAGGTCGAATACGCGAGCTTCGATCTTCATCGCGGGGCGTCCCTACTTCTGACCCGCGCCGGACGCCTCACGGGCGGTCCGGTCGGTGTTGAACGGGGTGGTCGTGGTGGCCAGCGGCGAGCACCAGTCCTTGCAGCCCACCTTGGCGAGCGCCTCGGCCGTAGTGTACGGCTTGCCCGTCTTCTCGTTCGTCTCCTTGCGGAACCCGATGTACTTGTCGAAGTCCGCCTGCTCCAGGGCGCGGACCTCGAAGTTCATCACCGCGTGGTAGGAGCCGCACAGCTCGGCGCACCGGCCGACGAACGCACCGGGACGCTTGATCTCGTCGATCTGGAAGACGTTGTCCTGGTTGTTCTTCTTCGGGTCCGGGAAGACGTCCCGCTTGAAGTGGAACTCCGGCACGAAGAACGAGTGGATGACGTCCGTCGACTCCAGGGTGAACTGGACGCGCTTGCCGGCCGGGAGCACCAGGATCGGGACCTCACCCGAGGTGCCGACCGTGCTGACGACGTTGCCCGCCTCGGTCTTGTGGTCCGGGTACTGGAACTCCCAGTTCCACTGGAACGCGATGACGTCGACGTTCACGTCCGGCTTGCCCGACTTGTCCGTCACGTAGTTCTGCGTGACGGCCGTGAAGTAGAACAGCACCGCCACGATCACCGTCGGCACGACGATGAGCACGATCTCCAGCGGGAGGTTGTACGCCGTCTGACGCGGCAGCTCCTCCGACTTCTTGCGGTGGAACGCCACCGACCACAGGATCAGACCCCACACGATGACGCCGACGACGAGCGCGGCGATCACGGACCAGGTCCAGAGCTCGCGCATCTTCTCGGCCTGCGGCGTGACGGCCACCGGCCAGCCGAAGCGCAGCACCTCGTCCGTGGAGCAACCGGTGGCCCCGATACCGACCAGGCCCACCAGGCCAGCGGTTTTCGCCAGCCGGGATGCCCTGGTGCCCTCCTTCAGGCCCACTGCTCGCCCGCCTCCTCGTTCCATGCCAACGGATCAAGCGGGAGCGTAGCCCAGCGCGGGAGGGCTCACCCCTCGGGGGCACCGCCGCTGCGGTGCAGTTTCGGTCACACAGAGCCCCTTCGGCATACTGGGGACTTCCCCCTTCGTATTTCTGAGAGGTGCGAGAGCCTTGTGCGGCCTGGCAGGACTTGTATGCCCTAGCGAGAACGAGGCCGAGAGCGCCCGCCCGGCGGTGGAGTCCGCACTGCGCTGCATGCGGCACCGCGGCCCGGACGAGAGCGGCACGCGGCGGGTGGACGAGGTCGTCTTCGGGTTCAACCGCCTGGCGATCATCGACATCGAGCACTCCCACCAGCCGCTGACCTGGGGACCGCCGGAGTCGCCGAACCGGTACACGATCAACTTCAACGGCGAGGTCTACAACTACCTGGAGCTGCGCGCCGAGCTCACCGAGAAGCACGGCGCGGTCTTCCACACCGACGGCGACACCGAGACGATCGTCGCCGCCTACCACTACTTCGGCCCCGCGGCGATCTCGAAGCTGCGCGGCATGTTCGCCTTCATCATCTGGGACGCCGAGCGCAGGGTGCTGTTCGGCGGCCGCGACCCGTTCGGCATCAAGCCGCTGTACTGGGCGCAGGGGGCGCTGGGCGTCGCGTTCTCCAGCGAGAAGAAGATCCTGCTGGAGATCTCCCGCACGCTGGCCATCAACCCGCAGCTCAACGTGAAGGGCCTGCAGCAGTACCTGACGCTGCAGTACGTGCCGGAGCCCGACTCGCTGCACGACTCGATCCACCGGGTCGAGTCCGGTCACTCGTTCACGCTGGTCCCCGGTGAGGCGCCGCGGTTCGAGCGGTACTTCCCGGCCGAGTTCCGGGTGCGCACCGTCCGCAGCGAGGCGGAGGCCGACGCGCTGTACGACGAGATCACCGCCGCGCTGCGCGACTCGGTCGCCAAGCACATGCGCGCGGACGTGACGGTCGGCTCGTTCCTGTCCGGCGGCATCGACTCCACCGTGGTCGCGGCGCTGGCCAAGGAGCACAACCCGGACCTGATCACGTTCACCACGGGGTTCGAGCGCCAGGGCTTCTCCGAGGTCGACGTGGCGGCGGAGTCGGCGGCGCTGATCGGCGTGAAGCACGTCGTGCGCACGGTCAGCCCGCAGGAGATGATGGACTCCCTGCCGCTGATCACCTGGTACCTCGACGACCCGGTGGCGGACCCGGCGCTGGTGCCGCTGTGGTTCATCGCGCGGGAGGCGCGCCGGCACGTCAAGGTCGTGCTGTCCGGTGAGGGCGCGGACGAGCTGTTCGGCGGGTACACGATCTACCGCGAGCCGTTGTCGCTGTCGGCGTTCGAGAAGGTGCCGGGGGCGCTGCGCAAGGCGATGGGCAAGGTGTCGACGAAGATCCCGCAGGGCGTGCGCGGCAAGGACCTGCTGCGCCGGGGCGCGCTGACGCTGGAGGAGCGCTACTACGGCAACGCGCGCATCTTCCTCGACCCGCAGCTGCGGGAGGTCCTGCGCACGTACGACCCGAACACCTCGCACAGGGACGTGACGGCCCAGCCGTACCGCGAGTCGCGGCACTGGGACCCGGTCACGCGCATGCAGCACGTCGACCTGTTCACCTGGCTGCGCGGCGACATCCTGGTCAAGGCCGACAAGATGACCATGGCGAACTCGCTGGAGCTGCGCGTCCCGTTCCTGGACCCGGAGGTCTTCAAGATCGCCTCGCAGATCCCGAGCGAGCTGAAGATCACGAAGGACACCACGAAGTTCGCGTTGCGCAAGGCGATCCGCGACATCGTGCCCGCGCACGTGCTGAACCGCCGCAAGCTCGGCTTCCCGGTGCCGATCCGGCACTGGCTCAAGGACGAGATGCACGACTGGGCGGTCGAGCACGTGCGCGCGTCGCAGACCGACCAGTACATCGACAAGCAGGCGGTGCTGCGGCTGATCGAGGAGCACCGGTCGGGCGTGCTCGACCACAGCCGCCGCATCTGGGCGCTGCTGGTGTTCATGATCTGGCACGGCATCTTCGTCGAGAACCGCATCACGCCGGTGGTGCCGGAGCCGCACTACCCGGTCAAGCTCTAGCCAGGACGCGAAAGGGCCCCTCCGCGGAGGGGCCCTTTCGTTCGGCGGTGGTTACCGGCGGCCCTGTGCGCTGCACATCGCGTAGGAGCTGACGACGGTCTCCGGTGCCGCCATGAGCTCCAGGTAGCGGTCGAGCTCGTCGTCGGACAGCGGGAGCTTCGCGCGGGCCTGGCGTGCGCTGGCGGCGAGCAGCCGGCAGCCCGACGAGCCGCCCTGCCACTCCTGCACCTCGCGGGAGCCGCTGACGTCGTGCATTCCGACGTCCTGCAGCGCGCGTTCGACGCGGGCGCCCCAGGCGAGCTCGGCACCGGCCTGGTCGAGCAGCGTGAGCAGGGCGTTCTTCACCCGCATGATGAGCTTGGCGTCGTCGGGGGCGGCGGCGAGGACCTCCAGCGGGAGGCAGTCGAACTCGTCGAGCACGAGCCAGCCGCCGGGGCGCAGCGCGTCGCGCAGCTTGCGCAGGACGAGGTCGCGGGCCGGGAGGTGGAAGAGCACGCCGCGGGCGTGGACCAGGTCGAACGCGTTGCCCGGCAATATGTTGGACACCACGTCGTGTTCGAGAACGGTGACGTTGTCACGCTCCCGCAGCCGCGAGACGTCGAGGTCGGTGACCGTCACGTGCCCGGACGGGGCGACGACGTCGGCGAGCCAGTTCGCCACCGATCCGCCACCGCCACCGATCTCGAGGCAGCGCCAGCCGTCTGTGATGCCGAGCCGCTCGACGCGGGCGAAGGTACCCGCGTCGAGCAGGGAGCTCAGCGCGTCGAACTGCGGGTCGAGCGACTCACCGGAGTCGCCTAACAGGTACGTCCCCATTGTCCGATCATGGCAGGACCGGGGCGATCTCCTCAGCCGCTTCGCCGCCGAACGCGCCGCGGATGCGGGCGAGGGCGGGCTCGCGCTCGAGCTTCCACTCCTGCGTGCCGACGGTCTCGAGGACCTCGACGGCGATCAGGGAGCCGAGCTGAGCTGCGCGTTCCAGGCCCAGGCCCGCAGAGGTGCCGGCGAGGAACCCGGCGCGGAAGCCGTCGCCGACACCGGTCGGGTCGGTCTTCGCGACCTCGGGGACGGCGGGCACGTGCAGCGAGGAGCCGTCGCGGTCGACGATCTCCACGCCCTTGGCGCCGAGGGTGGTGACCCGGCGGCCGACCCTGGACAGCACGTCGGCCTCGGTCCAGCCGGTCTTCTGGAGCAGCAGCTCCCACTCGTAGTCGTTGCTGAACAGGTACTCGGCGCCCTCGACGAACGTGCGCGCCTGCTCGCCGTCCATGCGGGCCAGCTGCTGCGACGGGTCGACGGCGAAGCGGTAGCCGCGCTGACGGCACTCCTCGGCGTGGCGGAGCATGGCGGCGGGGTCGTCCGGGCTGATCACGACGAGCTCGAGGTCGGCGACCCTGTTCGCGATCGGGGCCAGCTCGATGTTGCGGGCCTCGGCCATCGCGCCGGCGTAGAAGGAGGCGATCTGGCACATGTCGTCGTCCGTGGTGCAGACGAACCGCGCGGTGTGCGCGACCTCGGAGACGTACACGCCGGAGGTGTCGACGCCGTGCCGTTCCAGCCACGAGCGGTAGTCGTCGAAGTCCTTGCCGACGGCGCCCACGAGCACCGGCCGCATCCCCAGCACACCGAGACCGAACGCGATGTTCGCGCCGATGCCGCCGCGGCGGACGACGAGGTCGTCGACCAGGAAGCTCAGCGACACCCGGTCGAGGCGCTCCGCGACCAGCTGGTCCGCGAACCGGCCGGGGAAGTGCATGAGATGGTCGGTCGCGATGCTGCCGCACACGGCTACCGGCACCAGTCGGCCCTCACTTTCTTGTTGCTCGACGCGCGGCTGACCCGGACGAGTGCAGCCGCGAAGACTACTGTTTGGTAGGGCTTTCGCAGGTCACAGCACCGACATACGGTCGAGCGGTGACGATCCCCGAGGCGACCACGATGACCGAGCTGATCGACGACTGCGCGCAGCTCCCCTTCGCTCTGACCCACCCCGAGCACCCCCTGCCCGCACCGCGGGCGGCCGCGGCCTGGCTGATCGACGACCGCAGCACGAGCCAGGTCGAGGGCCTGGCCGAGTACGGCGTCTGACCGCTCGGAGCCCGGACAGCAGGTCCACACAGCGCGAGGCCGCGTTCCCGTCGTGCGGGAACGCGGCCTCGCGCATTGGTCGCCTTAGTGGAACGAGTCGCCGCAGGCGCAGGACCCGCCGGCGTTCGGGTTGTCGATCGTGAAGCCCTGCTTCTCGATCGTGTCCACGAAGTCGATGACGGCGCCTTCGACGTACGGGGCGCTCATGCGGTCAACGGCGACCTTCATGCCGTTGAAGTCCACCATCGCGTCGCCGTCGAGCGTGCGCTCGTCGAAGAACAGCTGGTACTTCAGGCCGGCACAACCACCGGGCTGGACGGCGATGCGCAGGTGCATGTCGTCGCGGCCCTCCTGGTCGAGCAGCGCCTTGGCCTTGACGGCGGCCGCATCGGTCAGCGTCACGCCGTGGGTCGGCGCCTCGGAGGTCGAAGCGGCATCCTGAGCGGTCGTCATGGCTCTCCTAAGAGGTCCTTTGCGGGCGGTTCGCCCTTCAACAACACGGGCGTTCCCCGCTTTGTTCCGCTCTCCATGGTCCCACAACACGGCCCCTTGTCGAACGTCACGTGGGCCACCCTCCAGCCACCAGCGACGACGCCGACCGATATATCAGTCGGCGGGTCAGTGCGACCACTGCCGGGCCACGTGCCGTGCCGTTGCAACGAGACTTTTGCGGGCGTCCGCAATCGATTTTTGCACGGAGCCGACGTGCTCGGAGACGGAGTAGGCGTCCTGGACGCCGGCGGCGGCCATCTCGCGGCGGCCGACGCTGACCTGGCCGGCGATGGCGATGCAGGGGACGGCGCGGTCGGCCGCTCCGGCGGCGACGGCGGTGATGAGCTTGCCGCGCAGGGACTGCCAGTCGAAGCTGCCCTCGCCGGTGACGACGAGGTCGGCGGTGTCGAATGCGGCGTCGAGGGCGGTGAGCTCGCGGACGAGGCCGGCGCCGGACCGCACGGTCGCGCCGAGGGTGAGCAGGGCGGCGCCGAGACCTCCGGCAGCTCCGGCGCCTGATATATCGGATACGGGCCTCAGGACGTCCATGGCGGCGAGCTTGGCTTCGAGGCGTTCCACGGCTTCCGGGGATGCGCCCTTCTGCGGGCCGAACGTGCGGGCGGCGCCGTGCGGGCCGAGCAGCGGGTTCTCCACGTCCGACGCGGCCACCAGCGATATATCGGTCAGCTCGACGGCGGCGTCGGCCAACGCGGCGAGCATGCCCGCGCCGCCGTCGGTCGTGCCGGAGCCGCCGAGGCCGACGACGATGACATCGTTGTCAGCCGCAGCTGCCGCGATGAGCTCGCCGACGCCGCGGGTCGTGGCGGTCTCGCAGGACGCGGCGCGCAGCTCGGCCGGGACGAGGTGCAGGCCGCACGCCTCCGCGGACTCGACGTACGCGGTGCGCTTGCCGTCGTGGGTGTGCCGCAGCCAGCGTGCTTCGACCGGCGTGCCGAGTGGGCTGGTGACGGTGGTGTGTTGGACATCGCCGCCGAGTGCGGCGTGCAGAACGTCGACGAAGCCGGGGCCGCCGTCGGCGAGCGGGCGCCGCACGACGACGTCGTCCGGCTTGGCCTCGTGCCAGCCGGTGGCGATGGCGTCGGCGGCCTCGCGGGCGGTCAGGGTGCCGCCGAAGCAGTCCGGGGCGATGAGTACGCGCACCTCGCGAAAGGTACAGAAGAACCGCTGCCCTACCCTGGTGCCGTGAGGTTCCTGCGCCGCAACTCCGACGACACCGCCACCGCCACCGAAGCACCCGCGACGGAGGCCGAGCTCGCCGAGCCGCTCGACCGGAACCGGACCGCGGGCAAGGGCCGTGCGACGCCGAAGCGCCGGGAAGCGCAGGCCCGGCGCAGCGGTCCCGTCCCGCCGCCGCCCCGCACGCAGCGCGAGGCGTTCAAGCGCATGCGCGGCAACAAGGTGAGCAAGGAAGAGCGCCGTGCCGCGGCCGCCGACCGCCGTGCGCGGATGATGGCGGGCGACGAGAAGTACCTGCCGGTGCGCGACCGCGGGCCGGTCAAGGCCTACATCCGCGACCTGGTCGACTCGCGCCGCAACCTCATGGGCCTGTTCATGCCGCTCGCGATCCTGGTGTTCGTGGCGCTGCTGACGCCGTCGCTGGCGGTGCAGCGGTACGCGACGCTGGCGACGACGTTCATGCTGATCGCGATGATCATCGAGGGCTTCGTCCTCGGCCGGATCGTCACGAAGCGGGTGCGGGCGAAGTTCCCGACCGAGCCGATCAAGGGCATCTCGATCGGCTGGTACGCGTTCATCCGCGCGAGCCAGCTGCGCAAGCTGCGCATCCCCAAGCCGCGCGTGGGCCCCGGCGACGCCGTCAAGTAGGTGGCCCGGCTGTCACTGCCGGAGCGGCTGCGGTGGGACCACAACGCGTGGTACCGCCGCTGGCTGCTCCGGCAGTTGCCGTCCGGGGCCGGGTCGGCGCTGGACGTGGGCTGCGGGCTCGGTGACCTCGCCCGGTCGGTCGACGCGCGGAGCGTCACGGCGATCGACGCGAACGAGCGCATGGTCGAGCGCGCCAGTGCGACGAGCACGCGCGTGCGGTGGGTCCACGGCGACGTCCTCACGCACGACCTGGGGCGGTTCGACGTCGTCACGGCCGAGGCGAGCCTGCACCACCTGCCGTTGCGCGAGGGGCTCGCGCGGCTGGCCGGGCTGACCGCGCCGGGCGGGCGGCTGGTCGTCGTGGGGCTGTACTCGCTCGCCACGAAGGCCGAGCTGGTGGTGGAGGCCGTCGCGCTGCCCGCGAACGCGCTCGTCGGGATCGCGAAGTGGGCCACCGGTCAGCGCACCGGTGCGCACGACTCGGAGATGCCGGTCGTGTGGACCGCTCCGACGTTGGCCGAGATCCGCGCGGCGGCGCGGGAGAGCACGCCCGGTGCGCGCGTGCGCAGGCGGTTGTTCTGGCGGTACACGCTGGTCTGGGACGCTCCCGAAGTTCATTAGCAAGCCGAAGGAACTCGGACTAAGCTCCGATGTATGAAGTTCCGTCGTCTTGGCCGCAGCGGCCTGAGCGTCAGCGAGATCACCTACGGCAACTGGCTCACGCACGGTTCGCAGATCGAGGAGGACCAAGCGCACGCCTGCGTGAAGGCCGCGCTGGAGTCCGGCATCACGACCTTCGACACCGCCGACGTCTACGCGAACACCGCGGCGGAGTCGGTGCTCGGCCGGGCGCTCAAGGGCGAACGGCGCGAGTCCCTGGAGCTGCTCACGAAGGTCTACTGGCCGACCGGCCCCGGCGGTCCCAACGACCGCGGCCTGGGCCGCAAGCACGTCATGGAGTCGGCCAACGCCTCCCTGAAGCGCCTGCAGACCGACTACGTCGACCTCTACCAGGCCCACCGGTACGACCACTCGGTGCCGCTGGAGGAGACGATGCTGGCGTTCGCCGACCTCGTCCGCCAGGGCAAGGTCCTCTACGTCGGTGTCTCCGAGTGGACCGCCGAGCAGATCACCCGCGGTGCCGCGCTGGCCCGTGAGCTCAAGGTGCCGTTCGTGTCGCACCAGCCGCAGTACTCGATGTTGTGGCGCGTCATCGAACCGCAGGTCGTGCCGGTGTGCGAGCGCGAGGGCATCAGCCAGATCGTGTTCTCCCCGATCGCGCAGGGCGTCCTGACCGGCAAGTACCTGCCGGGTGCCGAGGCGCCGGCGGGCTCGCGGCTGGCCGACGAGCGCGGGTCGCAGATGATCGCCCGCTGGGTGCGCGACGACGTGCTGACCGCGGTGCAGCAGCTCAAGCCGATCGCCGACGAGGTGGGCGTCACGATGGCGCAGCTCGCGGTGGCGTGGGTGCTCAAGAACCCGAACGTCGCGTCCGCGATCATCGGTGCCTCGCGGCCGGAGCAGGTCGTCGAGAACGTCAAGGCGGTCGACGTCGAGCTCGACGACGAGGTGCTGAAGAAGATCGACGGCGTGCTCGAGGGCGTCGTCACGGACGACCCGAGGCTCACCGCCGCCGGCTGATCCTCAGCCCGCGGGGTGCAGGCTCATCGGGCCGTACACCTCGGACTCCGCGCGCAGGAGCGTGACCTGTTCGACCCCGGCGTCGAGCAGGTCGCGCCACCCGGCGCTGAACCACTCCTCCGCCTCCGCCTGGTCGGCGAACACCACGTCCGGGCCGGCCACGTCCCGGCCCTGTGCATCCTGGTAGCGCCAGCGGAACTCCATGGACGAAGGCTAACCCTTGACCACCAGAACGCTCGTGCTCGGCGGCGCCCGTTCGGGCAAGTCCGCGCACGCGGAAGGCCTGCTCACGGACGCGACCGTGACATATGTCGCAACGGCGCGCCGCTACCCCGACGACCCGGACTGGGACGCGCGCATCGCCAAGCACGTCGCCCGCCGCCCGTCCACCTGGCACACCGTGGAGGCGCCCGCGTCCGGTGACCTGTCGGCGTTGCTCACCGCGACGTCGTACGACGACCCGCCGATCCTGGTCGACGACCTGTCGACGTGGCTGGTGGGCGCGCTCGACGACGCCGGCGCGTGGGAGGGCCACGGCATCGGCGCGGTCGAACGCGCCGTCGACGAGCTCGTCGGCTCCATCGCCACCTGCCGGGCGCGGCTCGTGTTGGTGAGCGCGGAGGTCGGCCTCGGCGTCGTTCCGTCGACGCGCTCTGGCAGGCTCTTCCGCGACCACCTCGGTGCGCTCAACGCGCGCGTCGCCGGGGTGTGCGACGAGGTGCTGCTGCTCGTCGCCGGCATCCCGCTGAGACTGCGATGAGGAGTGACCAGGTGAGCACCGAGTTCCCGCCGGTGGAGGCGCCGGACGAGACCGCTCTGCGCGAGGCGCGGGCCAGGCACGCGGTGCTGACCAAGCCGGTCGGCTCGCTCGGCCGCCTGGAGGACCTCGGCATGTGGGTCGCGGCGTGCCAGGGCGTCGTGCCGCCCAAGCCGTTCGTGCGGCCGCGGGTCGTGGTGTTCGCGGGCGACCACGGCATCACCGCGCAGGGCGTGTCGGCGTACCCGAGCGAGGTGACCGGGCAGATGGTCGCCAACTTCCTGACCGGCGGCGCCGCGGTGAACGTGCTCGCGCAGGTCGCGGGAGCCACCGTGCGCGTGGTCGACATGGCCGTCGACTCCGACACCCCCGCCGCGGTCAGCGCGCACAAGGTGCGGCGCTCGTCCGGGTCGATCGACCGCGAGGACGCGCTCACCCGCGAGCAGTGCGAGGCGGCCATCACGGCCGGTCGCGCCGTCGCCGACGAGGAGGTCGACTCGGGCGCCGACGTGCTCGTCGCGGGCGACATGGGCATCGGCAACACGACGCCGGCGGCGGTGCTGATCGCGTCGCTGACCGGGTCGGAGCCGGTCGCGGTCGTCGGCCGCGGCACCGGCATCGACGACCAGGCGTGGATGCGCAAGACGGCGGCGATCCGCGACGCGCTGCGCCGGGCGCGGCTGGTGATCAGCGACCCGGTGGCGTTGCTGGCCACGGCCGGTGGCGCGGACATCGCGGCGATGGCCGGGTTCCTGGCCCAGGCGGCGGTGCGCAAGACCCCGGTGGTGCTCGACGGCGTCGTCGTCGGTGCGGCCGCGGTGGTGGCCGAGGAGCTGGCGCCGGGTGCGCGCGAGTGGTGGGTGGCCGGGCACGAGTCGGCCGAGCCCGCGCACGCGATCGCGCTGGGGCACCTGAACCTGAAGCCGCTGCTGGAGTTCGGCATGCGACTGGGCGAGGGCTCCGGTGCGGTGGCGGCGCTGCCGTTGCTCAGCGCCGCGGTGAAGGTGCTCGCGGAGATGGCGACGTTCGAGAGCGCCGGTGTCACGGCCCGCGAGGACCAGCACGTGCTGGAGAAGCAGCTCGACGGTGTCGACGATGACGACGACGCAGAGCTGAGCCGCCGGGAACCGAGCCGCGAAGAACCGGCTGAGTGAAGCTCGCCCTCTCCTGGCTGACGGTCCTGCCGATCCGCGTCGACGCCGTCGACGGCGTCGCGGCTCGGCGGGCCATCAGCTGGGCACCGGTCGTCGGCCTGCTGCTCGGCGCGTTCGCGGCTGGTGTGCTGGAGCTGCTCGCGATATCCGATATATCAGCGCTGGTGGCTGGGTTCCTGGTCGTCGGCGTCGTAGCTCTGGTGTCGCGCGGCATGCACGTCGACGGGCTCGCCGACGTCGCCGACGGCCTCGGTTGCTACGGGCCGCCCGAGCGGGCGCTGAAGGTCATGAAGGACGGCGGCGCCGGGCCGTTCGGCGTCGTCACGTTGATCGTGGTGCTCGGAGCTCAGGCAGCGGCGCTGCCCCAGGCCCACTGGGGAACGGTGCTGCTGGCGTTCGCGGTGAGCCGGGCCGCGTTCGGGATCTGCTGCCTGCGCGGCGTGCCCGCGGCTCGGCCGGAGGGGCTCGGCGCGCTCGTCGCGGGCACGCAGCACCCGGCGGTCATCGCCGGCACGTGGGTGGTGCTCGCCGTCGCGGCGGTTCCGCTCGGGGTGCGCGCCGTCGTCGCCGTCGTCGTCGCGGCCCTGCTGGTGTGGTTGCTCGTGCGGCACACCGTGCGGCGGTTCGGCGGCATCACCGGTGATGTGCTCGGTGCTGCCGCCGAACTCGCACTGCTCGTCGTGCTGGTCGTCTCCGGGTAGGGGACCTGACCAGGACGGGGACCTAGCCGAGCACCGTCATCCAGCCGTGGGTGTCGGCGACGTGGCCGTGCTGCAGGCCGGTCAGGCGCTCGCGCAGCTTCATGGTCACCGAGCCGGTGCCGCCGTCGGCGATGGAGAACTCGCCACCGGCGTGCTTGACGTGGCCGACGGGGGTGATGACGGCGGCCGTGCCGCACGCGAAGACCTCGGTGAGCTCACCGGAGGCGTTCGCCTTCTCCCACTCGTCGGTCGAGATGCGCCGTTCCTCGACGGTCAGGCCGAGGTCGGACGCCAGCCGCAGCAGCGAGCTCCGGGTGATGCCGGGCAGCAGCGTGCCGGTCAGCTCGGGGGTGACGACCTTGTCGCCGTAGACGAAGAACAGGTTCATGCCGCCCATCTCCTCGACCCAGCGGCGTTCCACCGCGTCGAGCCAGACGACCTGGTCGCACCCCTTCTCCGCGGCCTGCGCCTGCGCCACGAGGGACGCGGCGTAGTTGCCGGCGAACTTGGCCGCGCCGGTGCCACCGGGGGCCGCGCGGACGTACTCGGTCGAGAGCCACACGCTCACCGGGCGGACGCCGCTCGCGAAGTAGGAGCCGGCGGGGGAGGCGATCAGCACGTAGAGGTACTCGGACGAGGGTCGCACGCCGAGTCCCTTCTCCGTCGAGATCATGAAGGGCCGCAGGTAGAGCGACTCCTCGGGCGCCGAGGGCACCCAGTGGCCGTCGACGGCGAGGATCTGCCGCACCGACTCGAGGAACAGCTCGTCGGGGAGCTCGGGCATGGCCATGCGGCGGGCCGACGCGCGGAAGCGCTCGGCGTTCGCCTCAGGGCGGAAGGACGCGATCGAACCGTCGGGCTGCCGGTAGGCCTTGAGCCCTTCGAAGATCGCCTGGCCGTAGTGCAGCACCATTGCCGCGGGGTCCAGTGCGAGGGTGGAGTACGGGCCGACCTCTGCGTCGTGCCAGCCCTGCTCGCGGTTCCAGCGGATCGTCACCATGTGGTCGGTGAAGTGCTGCCCGAAGCCCGGCTTGGCAAGTACCTCCGCTACGCGTTCCGGGGTCGCCGGCTGCGGGTGGGAGGTCCGGGTGAAAGGCAACGCGCTCGTCATGTGAGCACGGTAATACGCAGGTCGGGATACGGAAAATCGTCTTCCCAAAACTCGGACGTCCTACTAAGTCACACCGGTTAGAGTCCCCGACCATGACCGAGCAGGAACGATCTTCGAAGGGTGCTGACGTCCGCACCGTGCTGCAGGCCGCGCTGCTCGTGCTGGGCACCGGGCTGACGCTGCTCGACGGCTACGTGCTCGGCGGGGCCGGCGGTGTCGTGGGCGCCGTGTTCCTGGCCGTCTTCTTCCTCGCCGGGTACTACGGCATCAGCAAGGACAAGCCCTCTACGAACGGCCGGGTGTACGGGCTGGTGGCGTGTGTCGCCGTGACGCTGCTCGTCTTCCTCTCAGCGACGCTGTAGCGCCGATCAGCCCCGTGCCGGCGCCCACTCCCGCGAACGAGATGAGCAGCGCGGGCACCGGCGTGCTCATGGCGAGCAGCACGGAGAGCCCGAGCCCGAGGCAGGCGGTGCGCATGGGCCACGTGCGGTCGTTCTGCAGCAACACGCGCGCCGACGCGTTCGTGAACGCGTAGTAGAAGAGCGTCGCGCACGCCGCCACGCCCAGCGCGATCGACAACGGCATGACGACCACCGCGAGCGCGCACGCGGCCACGACCACGACCGACAGCACCGCGGGCTTGAGGCGGCCCGGCAGGTCGCCGTCCTCCACCAGCCCGGTCAGCGTCCGGTGCGCCGACGCGAGCACGAAGTGCAACGCGGTCACCCCGGCCACCGCGGCGGCGATCTGCACGAGCGGCACCAGCGCCGCCGCGTCCGCCGCGACGAGCGCGTCCCGCAGCGGCGCGGGCGACAGGGCGAGGCGCGCGCTGCCGAGCTGGCGCAGCACACCGGCGCCCACGGCCAGGTACACCGCGAACGGCAGTCCGACCAGGACGGGGATGGCGATCCGCAGCACACCCGGCGGGTGCGGCCGCTCACCGCGGTGCGGGGCGGTGACGCGCTCGAAGCCGGTGAACGCCACGAACATCAGGCCGGCGGCACCGACGAGCTCGTTGGCGCTGCCCGTCTCCCCCGCCGACGGCACCGGCGGGATGGCGAAGCTCGCCACGGCCACGAGCACCAGCACGCCGAGCACGACCACCGCGGCCGCCGTGCTGACGCCGACGTCCCAGCGGAACCCGGCCGCGCCCAGCAGCGCCGTGGCCGCCACGAGGACGAGCGCACCGGCCAGCGGCTGGTCCGGCACCACGTACGCGCCGAACATCACCGCCAACGCCGCCGCCATCGCGCACCGGCCGAGCAGGTGCGCGCTCGCTGTCATCCGTGCGGGCCACACACCGAGCTGAGCACGTACGTATCCGTAACCGCCGCCGACGTCGGGGTAGGCACGGGACTGGTCCGCTGTCGAGAAGGCCGAGCACAGGGCGGCTGCCGCGGAGATGGCCAGCGCCGGGAGCAGCCACCAGCCCGCAAGACCTGCGGCGGGAGCGAATCCGGCGAAGACCCCCGCACCGAGCACCGCGGGCAGACCGAGCGCGATCGCCGCTGCGATCTCGCGAGGCGTGTGGGTCACGGGGTACACATTCGCAGATGGGGCATCAGGCCGTAACCACCCGGTCGAATGACGCACGGATCGGGCGAACACGCCCGGTTCGGACACTCTTAGCAACTGTCAACGTCACGGATTGCCGCCGAACGAGGCGGGGCTCGGCATTGGCGGCGCACTCCGACCTTTAGCATAGGTCACGATTCCGAGCACACATACCACGCACAACCCCATGGAGCAGCACGTGACAGCCCCGAAGCTGGCCCTCACCGAAGGTGACCTGAGCACCACCGCCGCGGACGCAGTCGTCGTGGGCACCCTGCAGGGTGCGGACGGTCTGGAGCTCGCGCCCGGTGCCGAAGCGGTCGACGCCGCGTTCGACGGCGCGCTGCTCGAGGTGCTCGGCACCCTGCGCGCGACGGGCAAGGCCGACGAGCTCGTCAAGGTGCCGACGTTCGGCAAGATCTCCGCCCCGCTCGTCCTGGCCGTCGGCCTGGGCAAGACCGCGGGCGAGGAGCAGGTGCGCCGCGCGTCCGGTGTCGCCGCCCGCGCGCTCGCCGGCAAGAAGCGCGCCGTGAACACCCTGGGCGCGCTGCACGTCGGTGCCGCCGCCGAGGGCACCCTGCTCGGCGCGTACTCGTTCACCGAGTACAAGTCGGACAAGGGCGAGGCCGCGGTCGTGAAGGTCGACCTGCACGCCGCCGGTTCCAAGGAGAACAAGGCCGCGCTGAAGGCCGCCGTCGCGATCGCCGAGTCGGTCGCCATCGCACGCGACTTCATCAACACCCCGCCGAACGACCTCTACCCCGGTTCGTTCGCCGACCGCGCCGCGAAGCTCGCGACCGCCGCCGGTCTCGACGTCGAGGTGCTGGACGAGAAGGCGCTGAAGAAGCAGGGCTTCGGCGGCATCCTGGGCGTCGGCGGCGGCTCGACCCGCCAGCCGCGCCTCGTGCGCATCTCCTACAAGGGTGCCAAGGCCACCAAGAAGGTCGCCCTGGTCGGCAAGGGCATCACGTTCGACACCGGCGGCATCTCGATCAAGCCGGCCGCGGGCATGGACGAGATGACCTCGGACATGTCCGGTGCCGCCGCGATCGTCGCCTCGATGGTGCTCGCCGCGAAGCTCAAGTACCCGCTGGAGATCATCGCCTCGATCCCGATGGCGGAGAACATGCCCTCCGGCGACGCCTACCGCCCCGGTGACGTGCTCACCATGTACGGCGGCAAGACCGTCGAGGTGCTCAACACCGACGCCGAGGGCCGGCTGATCCTGTCCGACGCGATCGTGCGCGCCTGCGAGGACGGCCCCGACTACCTGATCGAGACCGCGACGCTGACCGGCGCGCAGGTCGTGGCGCTGGGCAAGCGCACGTCCGGTGTCATGGGCTCGGAGGAGTTCCGCGACCGCGTCGCCCGCATCGGCACCGCCGTCGGCGAGTCGGCGTGGGCCATGCCGCTGCCGGAGGAGCTGCGCGCCGACCTCGACTCGCGCCTCGCGGACCTCGCGAACGTCACCGGTCACCGGTGGGGCGGCATGCTCGCCGCGGGCCTGTTCCTGCGCGAGTTCGTGGCCGAGGGCGTGCAGTGGGCGCACATCGACATCGCCGGCCCGGCGTTCCACACCGGCGGCCCCTACGGCTACACCTCCAAGGGCGGCACGGGCGTCCCGGTCCGCACGATCGCGGCGGTGCTCGCCGACATCGCGGCCAACGGCTGAGGTGACCGGGTCCCGCGATCGTCCGGCGTGGACGGTCGCGGGACCGCGTGTGGGGACACGCCTCTCGCCGGGTTTGGGCACACCGCCCGAGGAGAGGAGTATTTCCGCATGGGGACGCATCGCTACGAGGTCGAGGTCGTCTGGACGGGCAACACCGGCAGCGGCACCGCCGGCTACAAGGCCTACGAACGCGCGCACGAGGTGCGGGCACCGGGCAAGGAGACGATCCCCGGGTCGTCGGACCCGGCGTTCCGCGGCGACCCGGCGCGCTACAACCCCGAGGAGCTGCTCCTCGCGTCGCTGTCGCAGTGCCACATGCTGTGGTTCCTGCACCTCGCGTCGCTCAACGGGGTGGTCGTGACGGGCTACCGCGACCAGGCCGGCGGCACCATGGCCGAGCACCCGGACGGGTCGGGCCGCTTCACCGAGGTCCTGCTGAAGCCGGTCGTGACCGTGGCCGACCCGGAGATGCGGGAGACCGCGCAGGCGTTGCACGAGAAGGCGCACTCGATGTGCTTCATCGCGGCGAGCGTGAACTTCCCGGTGCGGCATGAGCCGACGGTGCGGTGAAACCGGGCTTCCACCCCCATCGGGGACGTCGCGCGCAGGGCCGTGCCGCACGGGCTCGCCCCGATGTCCGATGAGGACCGGGAACGGCTGCTCGGCGAGTTCTGGGCCGAGGTCACCGACGGGCTCACCGGCCACCCCGCGTTCGCCGAGCACCTGCACCGGCTGGTCGAGGTCGAGGCGGCAGGCCGCTGCACGGCGCGGGCGACGGCGAGCGAGGCGTGCTAGCCGTTGCCCAGCTTCTTCTGGCGCGCGGTGTAGTCGCGCATGCGCTTGGGGTAGCCGACGATGCCCGCGTCGTAGATCGGCATGCCGTGCTTGCGGGCGAACGAGCGGGCGGCGTCGGTGCTCGCGACGCGGCGGCGGGTCCACTCGCCGTCGTGCGCGACCAGGACCACAGTGGTTTCGGTCACCGTGGTCTTCGGCTCGACGTAGGCCTCCACCCCCTGACGGCTCCTCGTCCACTCCTCGAGGTGGCTCGTGTCCTGGTTGGACGCGGTGCGCAGCACTCCAGGACGTGGTTTCCTGCGGAAACGGTCGAACAGCCCCATCGGGCACCTCCTGCGACTCCCTCCACCATGGTGCCAGGAAGGGGTGTCATGAGTAGGTGAATGATCAGAAAGCCAGCCGGGTGGCCCATGCCGGATCACCACGCTCCGGCAACTAGTGACAAGATGGCCGCGTACCTCGCGCGCACCCGCGCGTAGTAAGTAATCCCGAGGAGATCCGAAGTGACTTCGCCGGAACTGGAGTCGGCCACCAACGCCGATCTCGTCATCCTCGGCGGTGGTTCGGGTGGCTACGCCTGCGCGTTCCGCGCGGCCGAGCTCGGCCTGTCCGTCGTCCTGGTCGAGAAGGACAAGCTGGGTGGCACGTGCCTGCACCGCGGCTGCATCCCGACCAAGGCGCTGCTGCACGCGGCCGAGGTCGCGGACAACGCCCGCGAAGGCGACCAGTTCGGTGTGAAGAGCTCGCTCGAGGGCATCGACATCGCCGGCGTGAACTCGTACAAGGACGGTGTGGTCTCGCGGCTCTACAAGGGCCTGCAGGGACTCGCGAAGGCCAACAAGGTCACCTTCGTCGAGGGCGCCGGCACGTTCGTCGGCCCGAACACCGTCGTGGTGGACGGTCAGCGCTACACCGGCAAGAACGTGGTGCTCGCGACCGGTTCGTACGCGCGCAGCCTGCCCGGTCTGGAGATCGGCGGCCGCGTGATCACCAGCGACCAGGCGCTCACCCTGGACTTCATCCCGGAGAAGGTCGTCGTCCTGGGCGGCGGCGTCATCGGCGTGGAGTTCGCGAGCGTGTGGCGGTCGTTCGGCGCCGAGGTCACCATCGTCGAGGCGCTGCCCCGGCTGGTGCCCGCCGAGGACGAGTACGCCGCCAAGCAGCTGGAGCGCGCGTTCCGCAAGCGCGGGATCAAGTTCAAGACCGGCGTGAAGTTCACCGGCGCCACCCAGTCCGACTCGGGCGTGTCCGTCACGCTGGAGAACGGCGACGTCCTCGACGCCGACCTGCTGCTCGTCGCGGTCGGCCGCGGCCCGAACAGCGCGGGTCACGGCTACGAGGAGGCCGGCATCACGATCGACCGCGGGTTCGTCGTCACCGACGAGCGGCTGCGCACGAACCTGCCGGGCGTCTACGCCGTCGGCGACATCGTGCCGGGCCTGCAGCTCGCGCACCGCGGTTTCCAGCAGGGCATCTTCGTGGCCGAGGAGATCGCAGGCCAGAACCCGAAGGTGATCGACGAGGCGGGGATCCCGCGCGTCACCTACTGCAAGCCCGAGGTCGCCTCCGTCGGTCTCACCGAGGCCGCCGCGAAGGAGAAGTACGGCTCCGCCGAGACGTTCGTGTACGACCTCGCGGGCAACGGCAAGAGCCAGATCCTCAAGACCGCCGGCGGCGTGAAGCTCGTCAAGGCGCCCGACGGCCCGGTCGTCGGCATCACCATGGTCGGCGAGCGCGTCGGCGAACTCATCGGTGAGGCCCAGCTGATCTACAGCTGGGAGGCTTACCCGGACGACGTGGCCCCGCTGGTCCACGCCCACCCGACCCAGACTGAAGCCCTCGGCGAGGCGTTCCTCGCCCTGGCCGGCAAGCCGCTGCACGTGCACGGCTGACCGCTTCCCATCCAAGTCAGCCACACGAGAGCACGAGGAGTCAGCGAACAATGGCCTTCTCCGTCCAGATGCCCGCACTCGGTGAGAGTGTCACCGAGGGCACGGTCACCCGGTGGTTGAAGCAGGAAGGCGACCGGGTGGAGGTGGACGAGCCGTTGCTCGAGGTGTCCACCGACAAGGTCGACACCGAGATCCCCTCCCCCGCGGCGGGCGTCCTGCAGAAGATCGTCGCCCAGGAGGACGACACCGTCGAGGTCGGCGGCGAGCTCGCGGTCATCGGCGACGGTGACGGCGGTTCGTCCGACTCGGCCCCGGCTCCCGAGCAGGAGTCCGCTCCCGAGCAGGAGGAGCCGCAGCAGACGCAGCCTTCCGGGCAGCAGCCCTCCGAGGAAGCCCAGGAGGCGCCCGCGGCCCCGGCGCAGTCCGGTGGTTCGGCCGAGGGCACCGACGTCACGATGCCCGCGCTCGGCGAGTCCGTGACCGAGGGCACCGTCACCCGCTGGCTGAAGCAGGTCGGCGACAGCGTCGACGTCGACGAGCCGCTGCTCGAGGTCTCGACCGACAAGGTCGACACCGAGATCCCCTCTCCGGTCGCCGGCACGCTGCTGGAGATCACCGCCGGTGAGGACGAGACCGTCGAGGTCGGCGGCAAGCTCGCCGTCATCGGCTCCGGCAGCCCGGCCCAGTCGGCGCCCGCACCGGAGTCGAAGCCGGAGCCGGAGCAGGAAGCCCCCGCGCCGAAGCAGGAGGAGGCACCCGCTCCCGCCCAGCAGCAGGAGGCGCCGAAGCAGGAAGAGGCACCGAAGCAGCAGGCACCGGCCCCGCAGGCCGCCCCGCAGCAGTCGGCTCCGGCCACCTCCGGCGACGACGCCAACGGCACGCCGTACGTCACGCCGCTGGTGCGCAAGCTCGCGTCGGAGAACGGCATCGACCTGGGCTCGCTGAAGGGCACCGGTGTCGGTGGCCGCATCCGCAAGCAGGACGTGCTGGCCGCGGTCGAGGCCAAGAAGGCCCCGGCTCCCGCGCCCGCCGCCGCTGCTCCGGCCGCCGCCGCTCCCGCCGGCCGCACCGCCACCCCGGCCGCGGCCGACGACTCGGGCAAGCGCGGCACCGTGCAGAAGCTCCCGCGCCTGCGTCAGATCGTCGCGCAGCGCACCCGCGAGTCGCTGCAGATGTCGGCCCAGCTCACCCAGGTGTTCGAGGTCGACGTCACCAAGATCGCCCGCCTGCGCAACCAGGCGAAGAAGGCGTTCGAGGCGCGGGAGGGCGCGAAGCTCACGTTCCTGCCGTTCTTCGCCAAGGCCGCCATCGAGGCGCTCAAGGCCCACCCGGTGCTCAACGCGTCGATCGACGAGGAGCGCAAGGAGGTCACCTACCACGGTGCCGAGCACCTCGGTCTGGCGATCGACACGGAGCGCGGCCTGCTCAACGCCGTGATCCACAACGCCGGTGACCTGAACCTGTCGGGCATCGCCCACAAGATCGGTGACCTGGCCGCGCGGGCGCGGTCGAACAAGCTCACGCCGGACGAGCTGACCGGTGGCACGTTCTCGCTGACCAACCTGGGCAGCAACGGCGCGCTCTTCGACACCCCGATCATCCAGCAGCCGCAGGTCGGCATCCTGGGCGTCGGCGTCGTGAAGAAGCGCCCGGTCGTCCTGACCGACGAGGACGGCAACGACACCATCGCGATCCGCTCGATGATGTACCTCGCGCTCACCTACGACCACCGCCTGGTCGACGGTGCGGACGCGGGCCGCTTCCTCACGACGGTGAAGAACCGCCTGGAGGAAGGCTCGTTCGAGGCCGACCTCGGTCTCTGACATATCGCACATCGCTCGTAGCTGAAGGCCATCCCGGTTCGTCCGGGGTGGCCTTCAGCACATTTGCCGCCACTGTGCAGCGGCTGCTCGTCTGCGGAACGATTCAGGCATGCGAGTTGTCATCGCGGGATCGTCGGGCCTGATCGGAACGAGCCTGGTGGCGTCGATGCGCGCCGCCGGTCACGAGGTGCTGCGGCTGGTGCGCCGCAGGGCCGCCGCGCCGGACGAGCGCGGCTGGGACCCGTACGCCGGCCGCGTCGACGACGGCACGTTCGACGGCGTCGACGCCGTCGTCAACCTCTGCGGCGCGGGCATCGGCGACAAGCGGTGGGACGACGCGCGCAAGCAGGTGCTGCACGACAGCCGGATCGTGCCGGCGGAGGTGCTGTCGGCGGCGGTCGTCGAGCACGGGGTGCCGGTGCTGGTGAGCTCGTCGGGTGCGCACTTCTACGGCGACACCGGGTCGCGGCTCGCCGACGAGGACGCCCCGGCCGGGCACACGTTCATGTCGCGGCTGACCCAGCAGTGGGAGGCGGCGACGGCGGTGGCGCAGGAGGCCGGCGTGCGGGTCGTGCTGATGCGCACGGCCGTCGTCATCTCCCCCACCGGTGGGGTGTTCGCGCGGTTGAAGCCGGTGTTCCAGCTCTTCCTCGGCGGCAAGCTCGGGTCGGGTGAGCAGTACTTCCCGTGGGTGTCGCTGGACGACGTCGTCTCCGCCTACCGGTTCGTGGTCGAGCACGACGACGTCCGCGGGCCGGTCAACGTGGCCGGGCCGGCGCCGGTGACGAACGCCGAGTTCACCAGGGCCGTGGCGGCGGCGCTGGGCCGGCCTGCGCCGTGGTCGGTGCCCGCGTTCGCGCTGAAGGCGCTGCTCGGTGGCGAGATGGCGGAGGAGCTGCTGCTCACCGGACCGGGGCTGACGCCGAAGGTGCTGGAGAGCCGCGGGTTCACGTTCCTGCACCCGGCGCTGCCGGCGGCGTTGAACGCGGCGGTCGCATGACGCGCGCACTGGGCGCCGTGCTGGTGATCTCCTGGGTGTTGCTCGGACTGCCCGAGGTCACCGGGCTCGACGTGTGGGTGCACGACGCCCTGCCGCGGCCGGAGTGGCTGCGGGCGGTGGCGTTCGCGGTGAGCCTGGTGCTGGGGCCGACGATCGGGTGGGCGTTCGCGGCGGTGCTCGCCGTGCTGGCGTGGCGGCGGCGCGACACCCGGCTGTGGAAGGCGCTCGCGCTGCACGCGCTCTGCTCGGCGACGGTGCTGACGCGGTGGCTGTTCGACCGCGTCCGGCCGCTGGAGTACCACCTGCCCAGCTACCCGAGCGGGCACACGGTGGCGGTGGCGTCGGTGGCGTTCACGCTGGTGGTGCTGTTCCGCCGGGGTGTGCTGTGGGCGGTGCTCGCGGTGCTGGTGGCGGGCTTCGCGCGGATCGTGCTGGAGATGCACTGGGTGACCGACGTCATCGGCGCGGTGCTGGGTGTGACGGGGGTCGGCATCCTGGTCGGCCTCGCGCTGGGGTTGGTAACGTCGGTACGTGAACTCGTGCCGCACCTCGCCAGACCCCGTCGTCGTCCGTGAGCTGGGCCTCATCGACTACATGGCGGCGTGGGACCTGCAGAAGGAGATCGCGGAGGCGCGTGCCGGCGGTACCGGCCCTGACACGCTCCTGCTGCTCGAACACCCGCCGGTCTACACGTGCGGTCGGCGCACGCTCGACGAGGAACGGCCCGTCGGCGGCGACACCCCGGTCGTCGACGTCGACCGCGGCGGCAAGATCACCTGGCACGGCCCCGGCCAGCTCGTGGGCTACCCGATCGTCCGGCTGGCCGAGCCGATGGACGTCGTCGACTACGTGCGGCGCGTCGAGCAGGGCCTGATCGAGGTGTGCGACCGGCTGGGCGTGCACACCGGCCGGGTCGAGGGCCGCAGCGGCGTGTGGCTGCCCGCCGACGACCGCGGCCCGGAGCGCAAGGTCGCCGCGATCGGCATCCGCGTGCAGCGCGGCGTGACCATGCACGGCTTCGAGATCAACTGCAACGCGAGCCTCGACGCGTTCGGCGACATCATCCCGTGCGGCATCAAGGACGCGGGGGTCGCGTCGCTGTCGCACGAGCTCGGCCGCGACGTCACCGTCGCCGAGGTCCTGCCGCTCGCCCGTGACGCTGTGCTGGCCGCGCTCGACGGCACGCTCCCCCTGACGGACCGCACTTTGGCCCGCTCTGGACCCGTCGCTCCGGGTATCACCTTCGCTAGCATTCCGTAGCCCCGCGCGGGCCGCGGGTTTGCGGAGGAGGGTGCGTCGTGAAGCTTTCCCGACGCCAGTTGTTCACGGCTGCCGGTGTCACGGCATTCGCATCATCGGGACTGTGGGCGAGCACGGGCGCGGCGGCGGTGGCCGCGCCCGTGCGGGCCTGGAGCGGCGAGGTGCGCGTCGGTGACTGGGAGCAGTACTACCTGGGCCTCGACGGCGGAGCTCATCAAAGAGCGCTCGATGTATTGGACATCGCACATCGCGACGGCGTCCGAGCTGACGAGCAGAACCTGATGGTGCCGGTCGAAGCCGTGCGCCGAGCTGCTCTGGAGCTCGGTGACCACGCGGCCGCCGACGTGCTGCGCGACCGGTTCGAGCTCGACTCGCCGTCGATGCTCGGGCGCGGGCTCACGCTCGTGCTCGGTCAGGGCGGCCTGGAGCAGCGCTACCTCGACGACCCCGGCCTGCAGCTGCGATATATCGGATACCGGTGGCGGTTCGCGAGCTACGTGCTGCCGATGCCGGCAGCAGTGCGCGCAGCTCTGAGCTGATGTCCCGTACGCGATATATGGGATATCAGGTGAGCTGTGGAGCTACGTCGGCGGCGATCTCGGTGATGTGGTCGAGGTCGGCCAGGTCCAGCACCTGCAGGTAGACGCGCTGGATCCCGGTCTGCTCGCGCCAGCGGCCGATGCGGTCGACGACCTCCGCCGGGCTGCCGGCGAGGCCGTCGGCCTTGAGCTCGTCGAGCTCGCGGTCGATGGCGGCGGCCCGGCGGGCGACGTCGGCGTCGGTGCGGCCGACGCACGCGACGAGCGCGACCGAACGGATGATCTCCGCCGGGTCGCGGTCGATCTCGGCGCAGGCGGCGTCGACGCGGGCGAACTGCTCGACCGCCTTGTCCATGCCGGTGAACGGCAGGTTGAACTCGGTGGCGTACGACGCGGCCAGCGCCGGGGTGCGGCGGGCGCCCGTGCCGCCGACCAGCACCGGGATCTGCTCCTGAGCGGGCTTGGGCAGCGCGGGCGAGTCGGTCAGCGAGTAGTGCCTGCCCTCGAACGAGAACGTGCCGCCGAGCGGTGTCTCCCAGAGGCCGGTGATGATGGCGAGCTGCTCCTCGTACCGCTCGAAGCGCTCCCCCAGCGCCGGGAACGGGATGCCGTAGGCGGTGTGCTCTGCCTCGTACCAGCCGGCGCCGATGCCGAACTCCACGCGGCCGCCGGACATCTGGTCGACCTGGGCGACGCTGATGGCGAGCGGGCCGGGGTAGCGGAACGTCGCGGCGGTCATCAGCGTGCCCAGGCGGATCGTCGACGTGTCCCTGGCCAGGCCCGCGAACGTGATCCACGGGTCCGTGGGGCCGGGCAGGCCATCGGCCGAGCCCATCTTCAGGTAGTGGTCGGAGCGGAAGAAGGCGCCGTAGCCGGCGTCCTCCGCGGTCCGCGCCACCCGGAGCAGGTCGTCGTAGCTCGCCCCCTGCTGGGGCTCGGTGAAGATGCGAAGTTCCACATCCCGAACCTAGTCGGCGGAGAAGCGCGGCGCAGGAACGGCGGCACCGTCCGGGGTGAACACCCCGCGCGCCACCAGGTGCGGGTGCGACGCCGCCTCCTCCAGCGACAGCACCGGTGTCACGCAGGCGTCGGTGCCGGCGAACACGTCGGCCCACTCGTCGCGGGTCCGGCTCAGGAACACCTCCGCGAACGCCTTGCGCAGCAACGGCCACCCGTCCCGGTCGAGCTGCGCGGGCAGGTCCTCGCCCGACAGCCCGAGCCCGGCCAGCAGCAGCGCGTAGAACTGCGGCTCCAGCGACCCCACCGCCACCGAACCGCCGTCCGCGCACTCGTAGAGCGAGTAGAACGGGCAGCCGCCGTCCAGCAGGTTCGCGTCGGGGGCGTCGGTCCACACCGACTGCGCCTTCATCGACCAGATCATCTGCGCGAGCGAGGCCACCCCGTCGACGATCGCCGCGTCGACGACCTGGCCGCGGCCGGTGCGCTGGCGTTCCCACAGCGCCGCCAGCACGCCCAGCACCAGGTACAGCGAGCCGCCGCCGAAGTCACCGACGAGGTTCAGCGGTGGTTTGCCGATGGCGTGCAGCACCCCGGTCACCGACAGGTAGTTGATGTCGTGCCCTGCGCGCTGGGCCAGCGGGCCGTCCTGGCCCCAGCCGGTCATCCGCGCGTAGACCAGCCCGGGGTTGACCGCGAGGCAGTCGGACGGGCCGAGCCCGAGCCGTTCCAGCACACCGGGCCGGAAGCCCTCGACCACCACGTCGGCCGAGGCGATCAGCGACAGCACCTCGGACCTGCCCGAGGCCGACTTCAGGTCCGCGGTCACCGAACGCCTGCCGCGCAACAGGAAGTCGCGGGAGGCGTCCGGCACCACGGACAGGCCGCCGGACGGGCGCTCGACGCGCACGACCTCCGCGCCGAGGTCCGCGAGCAGCATCGCGCCGTGCGGACCGGGCCCGATGCCGCCGAACTCGACGACCCGCAGGCCCTGCAACGGGTTCATCAGGCCGCTTCGGCGACGGGCGCGTCGAAGGACAGCCGCGGGCCGAAGATGGCGCCCTGCGACTCGGCCAGGCCGCGCATCGCCTTGGCGTGGTTGCCGAAGTCCGGGTGCGCGAGCGCCGCGCGCAGGGCGTCCGCGCTCTCCCAGAGGGCGATGTTGATGTAGGAGGTCGGCTCGTCGAGCTGGCGCGACAGCGTGTACTTGACCAGACCGGGCTGGGCGCGCAGGAACTCGGCCGTGGAGTCGAAGGCCTTCTCGAACTCCTCGGGCTCGCCGGTGAGCTTGAAGCGGTTGACGAAGGTGATCATCGCGAGGCACTCCCCAATCGGACCGGACACCTGCGAAGACCATGCACACCGCGTCTTGAGACGTGCTCAAGGAACGCCCGCCAGGCTCGTCGGCATGCGCATCATCGATCTGTCTTCCCCCATTGACGCATCCGCGTACGAAGCGGACCCGGTGACGCACGAGGTGCTCACGGCCGCCCAGGGTGCCGAACACATGGCCGAGCAGCTGAAGGCGCGGCTCGGCATCGAGTTCGACGTCTCCGTGCTGCGGGACTCGGAGTTCCTGACGCTGGACCGGATCAGCCTCACCTCCCACACCGGCACCCACGTCGACGCTCCCAGCCACTACGGCTCGAAGACCACCTACGGCACCGGCGTCCCGCGCCACATCGACGAGATGCCGCTGGAGTGGTTCCACAACCCCGGCGTGAAGCTCGACGTGCGCGGCCACGGCACCGGCGTCATCGGCCCCGAGGTGCTGGAGAAGGAGTTCGCCCGCATCGGCTACACGCCCAAGCCGATGGACGTCGTCATCCTCGACACCGGTGCTGCCGAGCACGCGGGCACCCAGACCTACTTCACCGACTACACCGGGCTCGACGGCCCTGCCACGAACCTGTTGCTGGACCTCGGGGTCAAGGTGATCGCCACCGACGCGTTCAGCCTCGACGCGCCGTTCCCCGACATCGTGAAGCGCTACCTGGCGACCGGGGACGAGGGCGTGCTGTGGCCCGCGCACTTCGCCGGCCGCGACCGCGAGTACTGCCAGATCGAACGCCTCGCGAACCTGGACGCGTTGCCGGACTTCGGTTTCACCGTCGTCGCGTTCCCGGTGAAGATCAAGGGTGCCGGCGCGGGCTGGACGAGGGCCGTCGCCCTTCTCGACGACTAGCTCTCAAGTGAGAGCTGAATCACCATACCTACCGTGAAAGGTATGGAAAACAACGAAATATGGCCACCGGAGAACGAAGACCACATCGTCCGCGGGATCGACTGAACGCCGCCAAAGGGCCGCCCTTCCCCCAGGAGTCACTCCGGGAGAGGGCGGCCCTTTTACGTCTTGGGAACCGTTGTCACGCGAGGCGGGCGCGGGCGGTCTCGACGGAGTCCGCGGCGTCCAGCAGCGGCAGCACGGCCGAGGCGCCCGACCGGACGGCCTTCGTGCGCCGCGCGAACGACGTCAGCGTCTGCCCGGGACCGGCCTCCACCAGCAGCACGTCGTGCATCGCCACGAGCTCGTTCAGCGCCGGCCCGAAGTACACGGCGTCGGTCAGCTGCCGCGTCCAGAACCGCGCGGACGACGCGTCGGCCTCGGTCATCAGCTTGCCCGTGTACCCGGAGTAGAGCGGCAGCCGCGGCGCGCGCGGGGACACGGTCCACGCGGCCAGCGCCTCGTCGACGGCGGGCTGCATCGCCGGGCTGTGGAACGGGGTCGTGGCCGGCACGGTGACGACGACGTACTCATCGGCCTCCAGCCTCGCCCGCACCCGCGCGAGCGGTTCGTCGGGCCCGGCCAGCATCGTCTGCCGCGCCGAGTTCACCGCGGCGATGGCGACGTCGCCCTCCAGGTACGGCAGCAGGTCGGCCTCGGAGGCGGCGACGGCGAGCATCCCGCCGGACGGGATCGACACCGCCGACACGACCCGGTCGCGCACCAGCGACACGGCCTCGGGCAGCGTGAACACCCCGGCCAGGGTCGCCGCGACGACCTCGCCGGCGGAGTGCCCGATCAGCGCGACCGGCCGCACGCCCCACGACAGGACCAGGCGCCCCAGCGCGTAGTCGACCGCGTACAGCAGCGGCTGCGCGCGGGACACGTGGTCGATGTCGTCGCCGGCGAGCCAGTCCGCGCAGGCCACCGACCCGACCTCGCCGAACAGCTCGACCACCTCGTCGACGGCCGCGGTGAACACCGGTTCGGTGCCGTACAGCGACGCCGCCATCCGCGGGTACTGCGACCCCTGCCCGGGAAACATCAGTGCTACGTCCACAGAAAGCCTCCAGAAAAGCGACAGGGGCCGCGAGGAAGACCTCACGACCCCTGTGCGGGTGACATCACCTGTACTCGCGGACCACCATGGCGGAGTTGAAGCCGCCCTTGCCGCGCCCGAGCACCAGAGCGGCCTTCACCTTGCCGTGCCGCGCCTCGTTCATCACGAGGTCGATCTCGTACTCCGGCACCGGGTTCTCGACGTTGACGGTCGGCGGGATCGCGCTCCAGTAGATGGAGAGGATCGCCGAGGCCACGTCCAGGGACCCGCCACCGGCGAAGAGGCGGCCGGTCATGGTCTTCGGCGCCGTCACCGGCACGCCGTACGGCCCGAAGATGGCCTTGATCGCGTCGGCCTCCGCCTTGTCGAGCTCCGGGATGCCCGCCGCGTCGGCGAACACCACGTCGATCTCCGAGGCGTCCATGCCGGCGTCACGCAGCGCCAGCTCGGCGGCGCGCTTCAGCCCCGGCTCCCGCGACGGCATCTTCGAGTCGAACGTCGAGGCGTACCCGACGATCTCGCCGTAGATGCGCGTCCCCGGCCGTCCCGCCGCCGACTCCGGCGTCTCGACGACCATGATCGCACCGCCCTCACCGGCGACGTACCCGGAGGCGTCGCGGTCGAACGGCAGGTAGGCGCGCTTCGGGTTGTTGTTGCGCGACAGGCAACCCGACGCCTGGTGGGCGACCCACGCCCACGGGCACAGCGAGGAGTCCATGCCGCCGGTCAGCGCGAGCTGCACGCCCTTGCGCAGCTGCCGGCGGGCGTGACCGATGGAGTCGATGCCACCGGCCTGCTCGGACACCACGACCGCGCCGGGACCGCGCGTGCCGTGCCGGATGGAGATCTGCCCCGTGTTGACCGCGTAGAACCACGCGAACGACTGGTACGCCGAGACGTACTCCGGGCCCTGGTGCCACAGCTTCTGCAGTTCGCGCTGCCCGAACTCGTACCCGCCCGCCGTCGCCGCGGTGATCACCGCGATGTCGGTGTCGGGGATGTCGTTCGGCTGCACACCCGCACCACGCAACGCCCAGTCCGTGCCGACCAGTGTCAGCCGCGTCATGTGGTCCGTCTGCGGCAGCAGGCGACCCTGCAGGTGCCGCCCTGCCTCGAAGCCTGGCACCTCGCCGGCGATCTTCGCCCAGTAGTTCGCGCTGTCGAACCGGGTGATCGGCTTGATCGCCGCCTCACCGTGCAGGGTCGCCCGCCAGTACGCGGTCGGCCCCAATCCGTTCGGCGACGCGATGCCGATTCCCGTCACCACCGCCCGAGTCACCGGCCTGCCCCTTCCACCTTCTTGAGCACCATGGCGCTCTGGAACCCACCGAAACCACTGCCCACGGTCAGGAGCGTGTCGACCTTCTTCTCGCGCGCCACCAGTGGCGTGTAGTCGAGGTCGCACTCCGGGTCCTGCTCGTGGAGGTTCGCCGTCGGCGGGATGAGGTCCTGCTCGAACGCCAGCAGCGAGCCGACGATCTCCAGGGACCCGATCGCACCCAGCGAGTGCCCGATCATCGACTTGAAGCCGGAGACCGGGGTCTTGTAGGCGTGCGCACCGAGAGAGCGCTTGAACGCCGCTGTCTCGTGCAGGTCGTTCTGCTTGGTGCCCGACCCGTGCGCGTTGATGTAGCCGACGTCCGTGGCGTCCGACCGCGCCTGCTTCAGCGCGATGTTGATGGCGTCGGACATCTCGATGCCCTCGGGGTGCAGGCCCGTCATGTGGTAGGCGTTGCACCGCGAGGCGAAGCCGGCGACCTCACCGTAGATGTGGGCGCCGCGGGCACGGGCGTGCTCCAGCTCCTCCAGCACGATGATCGCGCAACCCTCGCCCAGCACCAGGCCGTCGCGGGTCTTGTCGAACGGCCGGCACGCCGTTGTCGGGTCGTCGTTGCGGGTGCTGGACGCGCGGATCACGTCGAAGCACACCACGGTGATCGGGGAGAGCGGGGCCTCGGTGCCGCCGGTGACGACGACGTCCGCGGAGCCCTCCATGATCAGCTCGGCCGCGTAGCCCACCGAGTCGAGACCGGAGGTGCAGCCCGTGGAGACCACGGACACCGGCCCCTCGGCACCGACCGTCCACGCCAGCTCCGTCGCCATCGAGGACGGCGTGAAGTAGTCGTAGAGGTGCGGGACCGCGTAGGACTGGTCGACCTCCCAGTACTTGCCCCGGTCGGAGCCGACGATGAACTCGCGCTCCAGCGAGGTCGTGCAGCCGACTGCGGTACCGAGCGAGACACCGATGCGGCCGGGGTCGAGCTGGTCGAACTCGATGCCGGAGTCGGACATCGCCTCACGACCCGCGACGACCGCGAACTGCGCGGCCCGGTCGAGCCGGCGGATCTCCTGCGGCGTCAAGCCTTCGCGCACTGGGTCGAAATCTGCTTCCCCCGCCATGCGGGAGCGGTACGGAGACGCGTCGAAGTGCGTGATGTTGCGAGTCGCCGTACGCCCTTCGGACAGCAGTTTCCAATACGCCTTCGTTCCGATGCCACCAGGTGCGACCACGCCCACCCCGGTGATGACGGCGCGACGACTCATCGGACACCTCCAATCGCCTTCTGTGCGGACACGGTCTGCTCCAATCTCGGACAGGGCACGGGAGCGACACCTGTTTCTGCCGAATGAACCGATGGTGAAACGGCCCGATCGAGGCCACCTCGAACGACGGCGTAGGACCCCTGTACGAGGCCGGCCCCCGCATCGGCCGCGAACAGCTGCTTCGCGGCCGCCGCGCCGTCGTCGTGACAACCAAATCCAAGGGGCACACCGGTTTCCGCGACCGAGGAGATGATCTCGCCGATCTGGTCCGGCCACAGCTTGCCCGCTGTGTCGTGCAGCAACACGGTTTCCGCCCCAGCCTCCGCGGCCGACAGCACGACCTCCAACGCGTGTTCGGGGTCGGTCAGCCAGCCGTCGAAGAAGTCCCGCGCCTCCACGACCACTCGTCGTTCGGCGCGCACGAGCTGACGCACGGCGTCTCGGACCACCGAAATGCCGTGCCCTTGGACAACCACCGCCACCGCGGGTGTTTCCGCGGCCAGCAGTGCGTCGAGGTCCTCCGCACCGCCCGACGCGATGAGGGTGGCGATCCGCAACCGGAGCTCGACGGCCGCCCGGCGGTAGAACGACCGGGTGGGTCTTCCTCCGTCGACGAACGCGACGCCGAGCGCGTCGAGGCGCCGCACCGCGACCAGCCCGTCCGAGGTGGACCGGCCGGCGCGGCGCAGCGAGATGTCGTAGAGCTCCATCTAGAACCCCGACAACAGCACTCGGGAGGCCTCGATCTCGTACGCGCAGTGCCCCACGTCGGAAGGGCAACCCCTGCGCTGGTGCTCGACCGCGGCCTTCTCCAGGTACGTGGAGACCACGTAGAGCCCGTTGCGGCTCGCAGCGCGTGCAGCGGCGGTGAGCAAGTCCGCGCCAGCCAACCTCATCACGTCACCCCTGTCATCCGTTCTCGGCGAATTCCTTCGCGTGCCGGAGGGTCGTGAGGCTGTTGGTGCCCAGCGCGTGGCGGATCAGCTCGCGGGCGCGCTCGATCGTCCCGTCCGCTCCCAGCACCTCGGGAACCACCTCGGGCCGGATGACGACCGTGTGGTGCGAGGTCGCCTCGATCCCGGCCTCGACACCGTCGCCGATGTCGCGGAACGTCCACCGGCCGACGTGCGCCGCCATGATCGGCGGCGTGTGCGTCTGCTTGTAGACGATGCCGTCGTACGGGGTGCAGACCCGCACCGAGTGCGTGGTGTGGATCGACCCGTCCGGGCTGCGCGTGTCCATCTCCATGGACTGCACACCGGTGACGGCCTCCGTGAGGTCCAGCCGGGCGACGTGCGGCAGGCGCTGCGGCCACAGGTCCGACCGGTACAGGAACTCGTAGACGTCCTTGCGGCTCGCGTGGATCGTGATGCTGTCGGAGAACGACAGCACCAGCTTGTCGTAGTCGTCGCCGTACTCGGCCGCCCGCTTGAGGGCGGCGAGCTCGGCGTCGCTGTTGTTGTTGACGGCGGTCAGGATGACGTCGACCGCCTCGGGCTGCGCCGCGGTGAAGTGGTGGAGCAGATCGACCCGGGTCGCCGAGTCGGCGATCGGGACGATCCGCCACTCCCCACCCATCGTCTTCACCGGTGCGGCAGAGCGCTCCTGCTGGAACTCGATGCGCAGGTTCGCCGGGTCCAGCTCACGGCGGGACGTCCACGTGCGCACGTCACCGTTGGCGAAAGCGTGCAACCGCAACCGCTCGGTCGAGCCGTCCCGTTCGAACACCTCGGCGTGCACCGTGGGTCCGAAGATGTACGGCCAGGTCGTCACGTCCGCGACCAGGTCGTACACCACCTTGGCGGGAGCCCCGATCATGACCGTGTGCGTGGTGGTGTGCGTCATGTCCGTCTCCGTATCCGAGTCGCCGGCGTCAGGCCGCGATCTGCCCGTTGACCTTGTCCAGCAGCTGACGCGGTGTCTCCAGGTACGCCATCTCGTCGTCGGCGATGGCGACCCCGTGCTTGCGCTTGATCAGCGCGACCGTCTCCAGCAGGGCGAGCGAGTCGAAGCCCAGCTCGAGGAACGGGATGTCGAGAATGTCCTGGCCCTGCTTGAACGAGTCGTCGTCGCCCGCGGCCTCGTTGAGGATCTCCTTGAGGCCCTCGATGCTCAGTGCGCTCACGGCTAGCTTCCTTTCCTCCAGCGGGCGGTTTCCGCGCGCCCACCAGTGAGGTTGCCAGCGCGCGGCTGTGCACCGCTGGAGATGCCCTCGAAGAAGTTGTTGCCGCACAACGAAAAACGGCCCCCGTCACAGGGTGACGGGGGCCGCTGGAACGACACTCAGGCCAGAAGTCGTTGCAACTGACGGGTTTCCGCGCTGTCCAACCGCGGGTCGGACGTGAGGATGGCGTGCTGCAGCCCCTGCAGCCGGGACGAGGGCTCGACGCCGAGCTCCTCGATCAGGGTGTTGCGCAGCGCCTTGAACGCGTCCAGCGCCTGCCACTGCCGGCCGGCCCGGAACAGCGAGATCATGTACTGCGCGCACAGGTTCTCGTTCATCGGGTTCTGCACGGTCAGCACGGACAGCTCGCTCAGCAGCGACTTGTGCCTGCCCAGCCGCAGCTCGGCGTCGATGCGCGCCTCGAGCACGCCCAGGCGGGCCTCCTCCAGCCGCACGACCTCGATGCTCAGCGGCATGCCGGGGCGCACGTCGACGACGGCCGGGCCGCGCCACATCTCCAGCGCCTGGCGCAGCAGCCGGGACGCGGAGGCGAAGTCCTCGACCTCGCTCGCCTGCTGGCCGGCGCGGGCCAGGCGTTCGAACTCGTGCACGTCGACGGCCTCCTCCGGCACGTCGAGCAGGTAGCCGCCGTACCGGGTGACCAGCACCTCCTTCGCGGCGTTCGCACCGTCGGCGGAGAGTGCGTCGCCGATGAGCTTGCGCAGCTGCAGGACGTAGGTCTGCAGGGTGGTGCGCGCACTGCGCGGCGGCCGGTCGCCCCAGAGCTCCTCGATGAGGGTCGGGACGGACACGACCTGCCCGGAGTGCAGCGCGAGCAGCGCCAGGACCTGCCGCGGCTTGGCCGCGGTGGGCGTCACCGAGCGACCGTTCACCTTGGCCTCGACGGGCCCCAGGACCTTGATCTGCATCGCGACCCCTCCTTCGGTTCCGAGCACACCGTTAGTCTGCTCGGCCCAACGCGCGGGCGTTAGTGCGGAGGTCCCCGATCTCAGATGAGTTCGACCCGTGACGGGTATGAAAACTTCATACCGCTGCGCATTAGCCGGTAACTACCGACCCATTACCGCAGGTCCGCATGATTACCCACATCAGCCGACTCGCAAACATCGGAGATGCAGATGTCCGCCACCGCCACCGTGGAGCACCTGGCTTCCGTCAGTCCCGCCACCGACGACTCCGACGACATGAAGATCTACCAGTTCGACCGTGAGGCCTCGATGGACATCATCATCTGGAGCTGCTGCAGCAGCGGCACCTGCGTCGTCGGCAGCCAGTACACGGCCTACGACGAGGTCCTCGCGGCATGAGACACGAGCTGGCCGAACCGGGCGACGAGAAGATCGGTTTCAAACGACACCTCCAGCCGCAGATCGTGCGCGGTGAGGCGGTGTACCTGATCGGCGAGTCAGGGGTGACCGCTGTTGCGGGGACCCACGTCGAAACGCTCGCCCACCTCCTCGACGGCACCCGCGACCTCGCGGGCCTGTTGCGCGACGTCCCCGCCGAACTGACCGCCGACAAGGTGGCGCGCATGCTCGAGCGCCTCACCGCCGCCGGCCTGATCAGCAGGCGGGGCGGCCAGGACGGTTCGGCCGGCACCGAGGCCGCGCTCGCCTACTGGGACGCGGCGGGCCTCGACCCGTGTGACGCGGTGGCGGCGACGACGACGTCGCTCGTCTCCGTGGTCGCGGTCGGCGACATCGACCACGAGCCGCTCGAACGGGCGTTGCAGCGCAACGGACTCGCGATCACCCCGGGCGGTGGTGACCTGACCGTCGTCGTCTGCGCGGACTACCTGGCACCGGAGCTGCGCGAGATCGACGCGGCCCACCGCGCCGCGGGCATCCCGTGGCTGCTGGTCAAACCGGTCGGCGCGCAGGTGTGCGTGGGCCCGTTCTTCACCCCCGGCGACGGGCCGTGCTGGCGCTGCCTGGCCGTGCGGCTGTCGGCCAACCGCAAGGCGGAGGCCCACATCCGGGCCCGCTGCGGGCAGACCGGTCCCGCGCCGCGCCCGGCCATCGGGCTGCCGTCGCTCGTGCACATGGCGCTGGAGACCGCCGCGGTCGAGGCCACCAAGTGGCTCGCCGGCCTGCGGCCACCCGAGCAGCGGTCCATCTGGAGCTACGACAGCCTGACCATGAAGGTCACCCAGCACGAGGTGCGGGCCCGCCCGCAGTGCCAGGGCTGCGGTGACCCCGGGATCGTCGCCCGCAGGACGTTCGAGCCGGTCGAGCTGTTCAGCCGCGTGAAGCGCTCCTGCGACGGTGGCGGCCACCGGTCGTCGTCGCCGCAGGAGGTGCTCGACACCTACCGGCACCTGGTCGGCCCGGTCACCGGGATCATCAAGGAGATCCGGCGCAACGAGACGGGGCCCGCGTTCTTCAACTCCTACCAGTCCGGCACGAACATCGCCGCGGCCGGCGAGGGCCTTGAGGGCCTGCGGTCGGCGTTGCGCGCGGACAGCGGCGGCAAGGGCGTGACGCCGCTCGACGCCGAGGTCGGCGCGCTGTGCGAGGCAGTGGAACGCCGCAGCGGCGCGTACTTCGGCGAGGAGGCCGCGGTCCGCGGCAGCTACCGCTCGCTCGGCACCGCCGCGCTGCACCCCGACGCGGTGCAGCTCTACCACCCCCGCCAGTACGCGACCCGGCAGGAGTGGAACGCGGACCACTCGTCGTTCCAGCACGTCACCACCCCGTTCGACGAGGACGAGGTGATGGACTGGACGCCGCTGTGGTCGCTCACCGGTCAGCGCCACAGGTTCCTGCCCACCGGCCTGCTCTACTTCGGCGCCCCCTGTCCGCCGAGTGTCACGTCCAACTCCAACGGCTGCGCCGCGGGCAGCAGCGTGGAGGACGCGGTGCTGCAAGGCCTGCTGGAACTCGTGGAACGCGACGCCGTGTCGATCTGGTGGTACAACCGCACGCCGGTGCCGGGCATGGACCTGGACGCGTTCGGCGACCCGTGGATCGACGAGCTGCGCGCGGTGCACGCGGGCCTGGGCCGTGAGGTGTGGCTGCTCGACGTCACCTCCGACCTCGGCGTGCCCACCATGGTCGCGGTGTCCCGCCGCACGAGCGGGCCGCGCGAGGACATCATGTTCGGCTGCGGCGCGCACCTGGACCCGCGGCTGGCCGCGCGCCGGGCGCTCACCGAGCTCAACCAGTGCATGCCGATGGTGTGCGACCCGGTCGACATGTGCCGGTTCGACGTCGACATGCGGCGCTGGTTCGAGACCGCGCGCCTGGCCGAGCAGCCCTACCTGGCACCGGACCCGGACGTACCGGCCCGCGCACCGCGGTTCCACACCTACGTCCACCGGCCGGACCTGCTCGACGACATCCGGGCGATCCAGGACGTGCTGGAGGCGAAGGGCATGGAGCTGCTCGTGCTCGACCAGACCCGTCCCGACGTGGGACTCCCGGTGGTGCGGGTGGTCGTGCCGGGACTGCGGCACTTCTGGTCGAGGTTCGCTCAAGGGCGGCTCTACGACGTACCTGTACAACTGGGACGACTGGCCCGGCCCAGGAGTTACGACGAGCTCAACCCGATTCCCTTGTTCATGTGAGCACCTTGCAGAGCGGAGGCGCCGTGGTGACCACGCAGTCGCACGTCCCGTCCGGGCGCCCGCTGTGGTCGCTGCTGGAGGACGCCTTCGTGGACGAGGGGAGCGAGACGCTGACCGTGCACGGCCGGTGGGGCGCCATCGAGCTCGCGGACACCAGTCCGCTGGTGCGCGAGGCGCTGCACCGGATGAGCCTCGGACCGGTCGCGCTGGAGAACATCTCGGCGCTGCACGACAACTTCGTGCGCTGGAAGACCGGTTCGGGGCCGTGCCTGATCTGGCGCAAGCTCAAGAGCACGCTGGACCAGCTGGGCGGCTGCGTCGTGCCGTCGCTCGGGCTGAACGACGGTGCCGGCCCGATCCTGTCCGTCGTGGCGGTGACCGGTGACGCGGTGTTCACGCTCCCGCACCTCGGTGAGCGCGCGGTCGTGGGCGTGCGGCCGGGCACCGAGATCGAACGGCTGAACGGCGACCAGGCCCTGGCGTGCCCCGGTCAGCCCTACCAGGTGATCCTGCACAGCGCGCCGGCCACCGAGATCACGAAGGCCCTGCTCGCCGCCGACAGCACCGTCGTGGAGGTCGCGGAGGCGCTGCAGGTCGACGCGGAGCTGGTCGCCGACGTCGTCGCCTACCTGGCCGGTGCGGGGCTCGTGGTCGCGACAGAGGGCTGAACGGGTCATGTTGCTCCGATCGGCGAGCCGGAACCCGGGACCCGCACAGGTCTCGCCCGTATCATGGCCGCGTCCCGAACCTCGTGTGGGAGCCGCTGTGACGCAACGACTGGAACGCTCATCGGTGTCCCGTCGTCTGGCGTACGTCGTCATCAGCGTGGTCTTCGCCAACTACCTGGGCAACGCGTTCATCTCCGTCCTGCAGACCGGTGTGGAGCCGGCGTGGACCGCGGGTGCGCTCGCCTGCCTGCTCGCCATCGGGTTCCTGCAGCTGCGGGTGTTCTCCCGGCCGAGCGCGAACCTGCGTTCCGGCAAGGCCTACCTGGCGCTCGGGGCGATGGCGGCGCTGGTGTACGCGCCGATGCCGTTGCTGCACTCCGCCTGGGCCGGCATGCCGGGGTTCTTCGCGGGCAGTGCGCTGCTGGTGCTGCCCGGCCGGGTGCGCTGGGTCGTCTTCGGCGTGGTCGCGCTCAGCAACGGCGCGATCCAGGCCGCCTACGTCGACAGCCCGTCCTCGCTGGCCTACTACGTGCTGTCACCGCTGGTCGCGGGCCTCGTCGTGTACGGCCTGTCACGGCTCCCGTCGCTGGTCAAGCAGCTGGAGACGGTCCGGTCCGAGCTCGCGGAACTCGCCGTGTCGCAGGAGCGGCTGCGGTTCGCTCGCGACCTGCACGACCTGCTCGGGTTCAGCCTGTCGGCGATCACGCTGAAGGTGGAGCTGGCGCGCAGGCTGATCGGTGAGCAGACCGAACGGGCGTTGCGCGAGCTGGCCGAGGTGCTGGGCATCGCCCGCGAGGCGTTGACGGACGTTCGTGCGGTGGCGTCGAGCTACCGCGAGCTGTCGCTGGCCGACGAGATCGAGTCGGCGCGGTCCGTGCTCACCGCGGCGGGCGTCGCGACGACCATCGAGACCGACCTCGCCGAGCTGTCCCCGCGCTCCCGGACCGTGCTCGCCACGGTGCTGCGCGAGGGCGTGACGAACCTGCTGCGGCACAGCGAGGCCACCCGCTGCACCATCACCGTCTCCGGGACGGGGCCGGTGGTGTCGATCGACATCGTCAACGACGGCGCCCCCGCCGAGGTGGGCACCGACCGCGGCAGCGGCCTGGCGAACCTCGCCACCCGCGCCACGGCGATCGGCGGGTCGCTGCGCGCCGAGGTGGACGCCGGCACCCACCGGTTGCACGCCGAGGTGCCGGCCGAGCCGCGGCCGGAGGAACCGTCGCGGACCCGCAGGTTCGCCGGAACGCCGATGGCGACCCGGTTCGCGCAGGTGCTGTTCACGGCGGTGGTGGTCGGCTACGGCCTGATGTCGCTCGCGCAGGTGGCGTTCGACCTGCCGCGCATCGGGCTGCCGGGCATGGCGGCCGAGGTGCTCGGCACCGCGGGCGTGGTCGGGCTGGTCGTGGCGGTCGTGGGCCGTCCGCACAAGCGGCTGAACCTCGTGAGCACCGTCGCCGTGCTCGCCGGCCTGGCCGTCTGCGTGTACGTGCCGGTGCTGCTGTACGGGAACGCGCTGATGAGCGTGCCGGGCTTCCTCGCGGGGTCGGCCGCGCTGCTGCTCCCCCGCCCGTACGGCTGGGCGGCGTTCCTCGCGGTCGTCGGCGGCCAGTACTTCGTCTACACCGCGACCGGGTTCACCGGTGCCTGGGTGGCGTACGGCATCATCGCCGCGACGAACCACGGGCTGGTGCTCTACGCGTTGACCCGGCTGCGGTCGATGGTGACCGAGCTGCACGAGGCGCGCGAGGAGCTGGCCACGGCGGCGGTCGCCCAGGAACGGCTGCGGTTCGCACGCGACCTGCACGACCTGCTCGGCTACAGCCTCTCCGCGATCACGCTGAAGAGCGAGCTCACGCACCGGCTGGTCACCCTCGACCCCGGCCGGGCCCGGCAGGAGCTCTCCGAGGTGCTGGAGATCTCCCGGCAGGCGCTCGCGGACGTGCGGTCGGTGGCGCTGAGCTACCGCGAGCTGTCGTTCGACGAGGAGACCCAGTCGGCGCAGGCGCTGCTGACCGCGGCCGACATCGCGGTCACCGTGCGGATCGACGCGTGCGACAAGCTGCCCAAGGACGTGAAGGTGACGCTCGCGACCGTGCTGCGCGAGGGCGTGACGAACCTGCTGCGGCACAGCAAGGCCGAGCACTGCGAGATCGTGCTGTCGAGCTCGCCGGAGCTGGTGCGGATGGACATCGTCAACGACGGCATCCCGGAGACGGCGTGCAGGTCGCGGGACGGCAGCGGCATCGGCAACCTCACCACCCGCGTCCGCGCGCTCGGCGGTGACCTGCACGCGGGCCTGCTGCCCGACCAGAAGTTCCGGTTGCGCGCGGAGATCCCGCTGCCGGTCAGCTGAGGCGGCCCGCCGCTCGGTCTCCCGTCGTTCGGCACCTGATCACCTCGGCCACCGCGGCCGCACCGGAACAAGTGGACATGCGATCGGCGGGTGACCTGCGTGCAGGTCACCCGCCGAGGACAGCGCGTCTACCGGGAGCTCACCGGGGTCCGGCTGCCGGTCACAGCATCTCCAGGACCGCGCAGCCCCAGCTGTAGCCGGCGCCCACGCCGAACATGACGATCCGCTGACCGGACGTCGCCTTGCCGCTCCGCACCAGGTGGTCGAGGCTCGCGAACTGATCACCGGCGCCGAGGTGCCCGACCGTGCGGCTCCACTCCCACGTGGTGCGCTCCGGTTCGAGGTCGTAGGGGCGCAGGTAGTTCACGTCGAGCCGGCGGCGGCCGAAGTGCGGCAGGATCACCCAGTCGGCGTCGCCGAGCTTCATGTCGGCGTCGGCGAGCGCCTCCTCCACGACCCTGGCCTGACCGGCGTTGGCCTTGTTGATGCCGTAGGACAGGCCGAACTCGCGGCTGAACGTGTGCTTGGCCTCCTCGAAGTCCACCGGGATGCGGTGCGAGAACGGCGCCAGCCCGAACGGCACGTCGCCGCGGTGCAGCGGTTCGAGGTCGGAGTCGGCGTTGATGGCCAGCGAGAGCACCTGCGCGAACCCGCCCCTGCTGGTCAGCACGATCGCGGAAGCGCCGTCGCCGTACGGGGTGCCCGGGTCGGTGCGCCACCGGTCGATGCCGGGCAGGCAGAAGCGGTCCGACGTGGTCAGCAGGGCGTCGCGGCCCGGTCGTGCCGCCAGGTAGGACACCGCGAGGTCCAGCGCGGCCATGCCGCCGTTGGACATCTGCCGGATCTCCAGCGCCAGGCAGGAGTTCCTGACCGTCTCGCGCTGGATGTAGGAGCCGACGGGCCACAGGTCCTGGCCCTGGTGGTAGGTGGTGGCGTGCAGGATGAGGTCGATGTCGGCCGGTCCCGACCGGCCCCGTTCCAGCGCGACCTGGGCGGCGGCGACCGCCATCTCGGCCGCCGACTCGGTCGGGGACACGGCCACCGACTCGACGTCCGTGCGCGCGACGAGCTTCGGCTCGCACTCCCCCGACGCGATCGCGTCCGCGACCGACAGCGTCGCGGGCAGGCGCACCCCGCTGCCACTGACGAAGATGTCCTTCACTCGCACCGCGGTCAGACCTCCTTCAGCGCGCGGGCGACCCGCACGACGCGTTCTGCCTGCACCCCGGCCGCCCGCAACGTCACGTCGCAGACCGGCCGGTTGTCCGCACCCAGCACGTGGGACGTGCCGTAGGGGTTGAAGTCGCCACCGGGCGGCACGATGATCCCGCCGAAGTGGCAGACCATGTTGTAGATCGACACCAGCGTGGTCTCCATGCCGCCGTGGGTGCTGCCGCCCGAGGTGAACGCGCTGTAGACCTTGTTCGCGAGCAGGCCGCTGAACCACGCGGGCCCGAGGGTGTCGATGAACTGCTTGAGCTGCGCCGAGACGTTGCCGAAGCGGGTGGGCGTGCCGAGGATGACGGCGTCGGCCCACAGCACGTCGTCGACGGCCGCGATCGGCACGTCGGCGGTGTCGAGCAGGTGCGCCTTCCAGGCGGGCCTCGACTCGACGACCGTGGCGGGCGCCAGCTCCGCCGCGCGCACCAGCCGCACCTCAGCGCCGTGCTTCTCCGCCGTCTCGACCATCTCCGTGGCCAGCCGGTGGATCGTTCCCGTCGAGGAGTAGTACACGACTGTCACGTTGACGCTGCGTTCCATGGCGCATCCCTTCGCAAGGCAGCTGTCCTCACCCTTGCCGGGTGGCCTTGATGTGGCGTGGAGCGCGACATGAACGCCGGGGGATATGGTGTCGCGCGGAGGGGCGCGATGATCAGGGTTCTGCTCGCGGAGGACATGCACATGGTGCGCGGTGCTCTCATCGCGCTGCTCAACCTCGAACCGGACATCGAGGTCGTGGCCGAGGTGAGCTCCGGCGACAAGATCGTGCCGGCGGTGCGGCAGCACGGCCCGGACGTCTGCGTGATCGACATCGACCTGCCGATCCTCGACGGGCTGAGTGCCGCGGCGACGATCCGCGAGTCGATGCCACAGGTCAGGACGTTGATGCTGACCTCGCTCGGCCGGCCGGGGACGTTGCGGCGGGCGTTGGCGGCCAGGGTGGACGGTTTCCTGCTGAAGGACGCGCCGCCCGGTGAGCTCGCCGACGCGATCCGCCGCGTCGCCGCGGGGGAACGGGTCGTGGACAGCCAGCTGGCACTGGCCGCGTGGGACCGCGGCGAGTGCCCGCTCACCGACCGCGAGCTGGAGGTGCTGCGGCTCGCGGCCAACGGTGCCGACGCGCCGGACATCGCGACCGCGCTGTCGTTGTCGGTCGGCACGGTGCGCAACTACCTGACGACGACCATGACCAAGCTCAACGCCCGCAACCGGGTGGACGCCATCCGCATCGCCGACGACGCCGGCTGGCTGTGACGGGTCCGCGGACGGCACGGCTCACGCCGCCCGCTGCAGGCTGCCGCGCAGGTCGAACCCGGGCCGCGCGACGATCTCGGGGGTGAGGGTGTTGCCGCCCTCGAGGACCCTGCGGGCCATGATGAAGTCGATCGGCTTGTTGTAGGCCTCGACACCGACCAGCTTGTCGCCGCGGAAGCAGAACACCGAGAACCGGCCCTCCGCGGGGTCGCCGACGGTGACCGCGCGGTCGTGGCCCTCGGTGAGGCCCGCGATCTGCAGCTTCACGTCGTACTGGTCGCTCCAGAACCACGGCAGCGCGGTGTAGGGCTCGGCGCTGCCCAGGATCGCCCCGGCCACGCAGGTGGCCTGGTCGGTGGCGTTCTGCACGGACTCCAGGCGGGTGAGCCCGCCGGTGAGCGTGCTGGCGAACCGGGCGCAGTCACCGACGGCGTGCACGCGCTGGTCGACGGTGCGCAGGTGCGCGTCGACCACGATGCCGTTGTCGGTGGCGAGCCCGGAGCGCTGCGCGACCTCGGTGTTGGGCAGGACGCCGATGCCGGCGACGACCAGGTCGGCCACCAGCACCGTGCCGTCGGTCAGCTCGACGAGGCCCTCCCGGACGGCGGCGACGCCCCGGCCGGTCAGGACCTGCACGCCCTCCGACCGGTGCCGGTTGACGAGCTGCCGCGCGGTCTCCGGTGTGACGGCGCGCTGCATCACCTGCGGCTGGGTCTCGACGACGGTCACCTCGTGGCGCAGCTTGCGCACCACGGCGGCGAGCTCGAGGCCGATGAACCCGCCGCCGATGACGACGACGTCGAGCCCGACCTGCCCGTCGAGCCGCTGCCGGAGCACGTCCGCGTCGGCGACCGAGCGCAGGTTCAGCACGTGCTCGGCGCCGGGGATCGGCAACGGCCGCGGTCGCGCCCCCGTGGCGAACACCAGGTGGTCGTAGCCGATGGTGCGCGCACAGCCCAGCACCGCGACCCGTGCGGACCGGTCGACGCCCAGCACCCGCTCGCCGGTGACGAGCTTGATGCCGTGGTCCTCGTAGTAGGAGTCCTGCCGCAGCACCAGCCCGGCGAGGTCGGTCTCCCCCGCCAGGTAGGCCTTCGTGAGAGGGGGCCGCTGGTAGGGCTTCTGGGCTTCGTCACCGATGAGGGTGATGGGGCCGCGGTGCCCCTGCTCGCGCAGGGACACCGCGACCTGGCAGCCCGCCTGCCCGGCCCCGACGACGACTACCGACTCGCCGCGCATGTCAGTAGTTGCCCAGCCCGCCGCAGACGTTGAGCGCCTGCGCGGTGATCGAGGACGCGGTGTCCGTCGTCAGGTACGTCACGAGACCGGCGACCTCTTCCGGCGTGCTGTACCGACCCAGCGGGATCTTGGCGTTGAACTTCTCGAGGACCTCGTCCTCGCTGACACCCCAGTGGTTGGCGTAGCCCTGGCGGACCCGGCCGGCCATCGGCGTCTCGACGTAGCCGGGGCACACCGCGTTGACGGTGATGCCGGACTTGGCGAGCTCGATGCCGACGGCCTTGGTGAAGCCGACGACGCCGTGCTTGGAGGCCGAGTAGGGCGCGGCGAACACGACGCCCTGCTTGCCGCCGGTGGAGGCGATGTTGATGATCCGGCCCCAGCTCTGCTCCACCATCTTGCCGGTGCTGAGCACCTCCTTGGTGAAGCGGAAGACGCCGTTGAGGTTGGTGTCGATGACGTCCAGCCACAGGTCCTCGTCGAGCTCGGCGGTGATGCCACCGCCGCCGCGGCCCGCGTTGTTGACGAGGATCTCGACCGGGCCGAACGTGTCGACGGCCTTCCGCACCGCGCTGCGGATGTCCTCTGTGGACGTCACGTCGGCGGCGGCGCCGTCGGCCTCGCAGCCCTCTTCCCTGAGCTGCTTCACCGTGGTGGTGACGTTCTCGGCGGTGCGGGCCACGACGAACACCGCGTGCCCCTGCTGACCGAGGCTGCGCGCGACCTCGAGGCCGATCCCACTGGTGGCGCCCGTGACCAGGGCGACCCGTCGCTTGCTCATGCTCTTCTCTCCCTCGGGGTTGCTGCTCGGCCTCAGAGTTGTTTCTCGGGCATGTGCACGACGAGCCCGTCCTGCTCCTCGGTCACCGGGAGCTGGCAGCTCAACCGGCTGTTCTCCCTGCGCTCGCAGGCCGTGAAGTAGAGGAGCTCGTCCTCGACCTGGTGCATCGGCGCCAACGGCTTGGTGTTCTCCGGGTCGACGTACACGTGGCACGTGCCGCAGGAGGCGCCGCCGCCGCACTGGGCGACGATCCCCTTGACACCGTTGAGAACCGCGCCGCGCATCACGGTGTCTTCCTGGGCAACGTCGACGACGGTCTCGACGCCGTCGTGCGCTACGTAAGTGATCTTTGGCATGGCAGTTCTCCCACGGATCTGCGGCTCGCCGGACGTGCTCCACCTTGGGCGGTCGCGCTGTGCGCCCGGTGGAGGTCACCTTGAACGCTCCTGCTCCGCTGGCGTTCAAGGACCTGTTGCGACGCTGGGGTGTCGGCGCACACCCACACGCGGAGGTTCCACCGTGCCCCTCAGGGAGTTCTACGACCAGCAGGTGAACTGGTCACCGCCGTTCGAGGACGGCCTTGAACGCGCGACGGTCGTCGTGCCACGCGACTACTCCGACCCCGACGGCCCCAGGCTGACCATCGCGCTCGCCCGGCTGAAGGCCACCGACCCGGCGCGGCGGCGTGGCGTGCTGCTCGCGGTCAACGGTGGTCCCGGCGGCGACGGTGGTGACGGGCTGGGGCTGATCAAGCACTTCGGGGCGCGCCTCAGGTCCGCCTACGACCTCATCGGGTTCGACCCGCGCGGGTACGGCGAGTCGACCAAGCTCTACAGCGAGGTCACGATCCCCAAGGCGCCGTTCGACAGCCGGCCGCCGGACTCGCTGTTCGAGCAGCTGGCCGAGGACATGCGGCTGCGCGAGCTCGGCTGCCAGAAGGCGGGCGGGGAGCTGCGGCCGCACATCACGACCCGCAACACCGCCCGCGACATGGACCTGGTCCGGGTCGTGCTGGGCGAGGAGAAGATCTCGTTCGTCGGCTACGCGTACGGCACGTACGTCGGTGCGGTGTACGGGACGATGTTCCCCGAGCACCTCGACCGCACGGTGCTCGACTCGTGCATCAACCCGCAGTGGACCTGGCGCCAGCAGTTCGTCACGCAGGCGGAGGCGGTCTACCGCAACGTCGAGCTGTGGGCGGAGTGGACAGCGGAGCGCGACGGGCACTTCCACCTCGGCACGAACGCCGCGGACGTCATCGCCGAGGTCGAGAAGGTCGTGGCGGCGCTCGACGAGCAGGGCCAGGTGCACCTCAGGACGCTGCTCGACGGCGCGGTCGGCACCAGGGCCACGGACCGGGCGCAGTGGGACTCGCTGGGCTACCTCATCGGCGACCTGAACACCGCGCTCGGCGACGGCAACCTCGACAAGGCGAAGACGCTGATCGTCGGGCAGGGCACGTGGCGGCCGCAGGACTCCGAGGGCGACCTGCGGGTCGGGGTGCTGGAGGCCATCACGCTGGAGACGTACTGGCCGCAGGACCTGGAGGTCTACTACGCCGACGTCCGCAAGCACCGGGCCACGCACCCGTACGGCTACGGGGTCCTGCGGGCGCAGCCGTGGGTCGGTGCGTTCCGGACGTTCGAGAGTCTCGAACCGCCGACGGAGCTCGCGCAGCCCGGTTACCCCAAGGGCCTGGTGGTGCAGGCCGACGGCGACCCGATGGACCGCGTGGAGGGCGGCGTCGAGCTCGCCGCGCTGCTGGACCACCCGCTGGTCGTCATCGAGGACTCCGGTGACCACGAGGTGTACGCGCTGGCGGGCAACGAGGTCCTCGACGCCCTGGTCGACGACTACCTCGTCGACGGCGTGCTCCCGCGGAGCAAGCACACCCGGATCCCGGGACACGTGCGGCGCCCGGACATCCCGAAGGACTGAGCAACGCGAAAGGGGCCCCGCTCTTCGTGAGCGGGGCCCCTTTGCGCGTGCGGTCAGTCCTCCGCGGGCAGGTCCCACGTGACCGGCAGCTCCCAGAGGCCGTAGATCACGGCGCCCTCCTTGCGGGGGATCTCCAGGAACGGCTTCGCCAGGCGCAGCGACGGGATGCGCTGGAACAGCGTCGTCCACACCAGCTGCATCTCCAGCCGCGCGAGGTCGGCGCCGATGCAGTGGTGCAGGCCGTGGCCGAACCCGAGGTGCTTGCGGGTGCCGCGCTCCAGGATCAGCTTCTCCGGCTCCGGGAAGACCTCCGGGTCGCGGTTGCCGTTGAGGCCCAGGCACAGGATGCCGTCGCCGGCCTTGATGGTCTTGCCGGCGATCTCGATGTCCTCCAGCGCGACGCGCGGGATGGCGGTGTCACCGATGGTCGCGATGCGCACCAGCTCCTCGACGGCCGGCTCGATCATGCCCTCGGGGTCGTCGAGCAGCTTCTGCAGCTCCTCCGGGTGCTCCAGCAGCGCCGCGGTGCCCAGCGACAGCATCGAGGCCGTGGTCTCGTGGCCGCCGTTCATCAGCAGGCGGATCATGTTGAACAGGTCGCGGCGCGTGTACTCCTCGCCGGAGGCCGCGTACTCGGCCATCGCCCTGGACAGCAGGTCCTCGCCGGGCTCCTGCTCCTTCAACGTGATCAGCTTGTCGACGTAGGCGTTCACCTCGACGATCGCCGCCTGGCGCTGCTCGGGTGTCGAGTGCCCGCCCAGCAGGCAGGTGCCGTGCTCGATGAAGAAGTCGTGCTCGTCCTGCGGGATGCCGAGCAGCTCGCAGATGACCGTCATCGGCACGGCGAGCGAGAACTCGCGGTGGAAGTCGATGGGCGGCGTCATCGTGAGGATCTTGTCGATGTACTCGTCGACGATCTCCTGGATGCGCCCGCGCAGCCGCTTCACCTGGCGGTTGGTGAACGTCACCGCCGCCTTGCGCCGGGTCTTGGTGTGCTCGGGGTTGTCGTAGCCGATGAACGACGTCTCGGTGCGGAACTCCGGCGGCGCGATGAAGTAGAACGGGAAGTTGTCGTGCTTGCGGGAGGCGCTGATCCGCGGGTCGGTCAGGAGCTGCTTGATCGTGTGGTAGCCGCTGATCGTCCAGATCCGCAGGCCGGACCCGGTCAGCGTGACCTCGACGACGTCCTCCTCCGCCATCTGCGCGTACTGCGCGGGCGGGGTGAACGGGCACTGGCGCTTGTACGGGAACGTGTCCACACCGGGCTCGGTGGCGCTGCTGGTCATCTTTCGGTTCCTCCTGGTTCGGGTTGGCTCACGCCAGGTCAGCGCCGCCATCGAGCGTGATGATCTGACCGGTCACCCACGAGCTCGCCGGCTCGGCGAAGCGGGTGATCCACGGGACGACGTCGTCGACCTCACCGGTGCGCCCCAGCGGGGTCTGCGAGGCCTGGAAGCCGAAGTAGCCCTCGACCTCCTCGGGGCTCAGGCCGTTGGCCGCGTAGACCTCGGTGCGCACGGCGGCGGGCGCGACCGCGTTGACGCGGATGCCCTGCGGGGCGAGCTCGAGCGCCCAGCTGCGCACCAGGCTGTCCACGGCGGCCTTGCTGGCGCCGTACACGCCGCCGCCGGGCACGGCGATGTGGCCCGCGTTGCTCGAGACGAACACGATGCTGCCGCCGGGCGAGGTCAGCTGCGGCAGCAGCTTGGCGGTCAGCACCAGCGGGCCGACCAGGTTGGTCTCCAGCACGTCGCGGGCTGTGCCGAGGTCGAAACCGGCGACCGGGGTGAACCGGAAGATCCCGGCGTTGTGCACGAGCACGTCGACCTTGCCGCCACCGAGCTTCACGGCGTCGACGACCTTCTGCGCGCCCTCCTCGGTGGTCACGTCGGCGACCACGGCGGTGATGGCCGGGTGCAGCGCGACGACCTCGGTGAGCCGGTTCTCGCGGCGGCCGGTGATGATCACGTTCGCGGCGCCGAGGTCGGCGAACGCCAGCGCCGCCGCGCGGCCGATGCCGGTTCCCCCACCCGTCACGACGACCTGCTGTCCGGCAAATGGTGCGTCCGACATGACGCCTCCAGCTTCTTTCTCTCCTGTAAGAGCAGTCGCCGCCAACCCTGCTCGGTGTTCCTTGAGTCCAGGTCCAGCAGTGACGGAAACCCTGTGGGGCATGGACATCACGGGACGATGGCGCGCACGGGTCGGCCGGCCGGGTGGCGATGCGGTCAGCGAGCTCGATTTCGCGGACGACGGCACGGCCACGCTCCTGGGCGGTGGCACGGGGTCCGGCACCTGGACGGCGACCGGGCCCGGCACGTTCTCCTACCGGATCACCGAGGAGATGGCCGAACCGCCCGGCACCGTCGAGATCGCCCAGGACGCCGTGCTGAGCGGTGACGCGTTCGTCAGCACCGGGATCACGACAGTGCGCCGTGCGGATGGCAGCACCATCCGCACGGCGCACGTCAGGATCACCGCGATCAGGAGAACCTGACCGTCACGTTCCCGGTGTAGGCGCCGGAGAGCAGCGACAGCAACGCCTGCGGCGCCGCCTTGACCCCGCCCTCGACGATCGTGTGCGGGAAGACGAACTTCCCCTCCTGCAACCACTGTCCGAAGTGGACCACCCAGTCCTGGATCTGCTCCGGCAGGTGGTAGCAGGCGAACGGGCGGATCTCCAGGTGCTTCGTGATGGCCGTCATCAGGTCGAGCCGCGGGTGCTCGGCCGAGCCACCGGCCTGGTTGGCCAGCGCACCGCACAGCGCGAACCGGGCGTGCGGGCGGGCGGCCTGGACCGCCGCCTCGAACTGCTCGCCGCCGACGTTGTCGAAGAACACGCTGATGCCGTCCGGTGCCAGCTCGCGCAGCCGGTCGGCCACCGGGCCGTCCTTGTAGTTGAACGCGGCGTCGAAGCCCAGCTCGTTCACCAGCCAGTCGACCTTGGCCTGCGAGCCGGCCGAGCCGATCACCCTGGCACCGCGGGCCTTCGCGATCTGCCCGGCGAGCGACCCGACACCGCCGGCGGCGCCGGTGACGAACACGACGTCGCCCTCACCGGCCTGCGCGATGGTCGCCATGCCGTAGTAGGCGGTGGGGCCCTGCGACAGGAAGTACACCGGTGACGGCACGTGGTGCGGGTTCTGCTTGATGAACTGCTGCGCGGGCCCGGACCAGTACTCCTGCCACGGCCCGAACGACTGCACCAGGTCGCCGACCGCGAGGTCGGGGCTGTTCGACTTCACCACGGTGCCCACGCCACCGGCGCCGGCGGGCTCGCCGACCTTCCACGGCGGCACGCCGGGGATCTGGCAGTCGGCCCGCATGAACTCCTTGAAGGCGGCCGCCACCGACACGTAGCCGACGCGCACCAGCACCTCACCGTCGCCGATCTCGGGGACGGCCACCTCGACGAGGTCGAAGTGCTCGGGGGTCAGGTCGTCCTCGACGTGCTTGGCGAGCCTGACCTCCCACTGCTTCTCGGGGATGCTCATGACTCTCCTTGGTTCTCCAGCCCCCACGTGACGGGGAAGGTGACGAGTGAGTGGTTGATCTCGCCCTGGTGCCACTTCAGGTCCTCGTACGGCACGGCGAGCCGCAGGTCGGGGAAGCGGCGGGTCAGGCCCTCGATGGCGATCGCCATCTCCATGCGCCCCAGCTGCTTGCCGAGGCAGTAGTGCACGCCGTGCCCGAACGCGATGTGCGGGTTGGTGGCGCGGTCGATGTCGAGCACGTCGGGGTTCTCGAAGACCGCGGCGTCCCGGTTCGCCGACGACAGCACGAAGAACACCGCGTCGCCCTTCGCGATCCTCTGCCCGCCGAGCTCCAGGTCCTCCGCCGCGATGCGGTGGAACCCGGTGGTGTCGGTGGCGAAGAGGTTGACGTGCCGCAGCAGCTCCTCGACGGCCGCCGGGATCAGCGACGGGTCGGCGACCAGGCGCCGCCAGGTGTCCGGGTGGTCGTGCAGCAGCGCCAGCACCGAGTTGGAGATCTGGTTGGCTGCCGTGTCGAAGCCGGCGCCGATCAGCGTGAACGCGAACGTCACCAGCTCCTGCTCGCTGAGCTTGTCGTCGTCGTCCCGCGCGGAGATCAGGTCGGACAGCATGTCCTGGCCGGGCTTCTCGCGCTTCTGCGCGATGAGGCCCATGACGTACCCGGCGAGCCGCCCGAACGCCCGCATCGGCGCCTCCGGGTCGTTCTCGTCGAACGTCGCGAACGCCCGCGCGTCGGTCTCGAAGATCTTCAGGTCCTCGGTGGGCACGCCGAGCAGGTCACCGATGACGGTGAGCGGCAACGGGACGCAGAGCTTCTCCACGAGGTCGACCGGCCCGCCGTCGAGCTCGACGGCGTCCAGCAGCTCGTCGCACACCTTCTGCACGCCCGCGCGCATCGCCTCGACCTTGCGGACGGTGAACGCGCCCATCACGAGCTTGCGCAGCCGGGAGTGCTCGGACCCGTCCAGCGAGATGATCATCTCGGGGGTGGTGGTCATGGCGCCGCCGACCTGGGGAGCACCCTCGGCGCACGTCAACGCGCGGCTCAGCCTGGGGTCGGCGAGCCCGGCGCGGACGTCGGAGTAGCCGGTGACCACCCAGGTCGGCGTGCCGGTGTTGGTGCGCACCTTGGCAACGGGGCACGTGGCGCGCAGCTCGTCGTACTTCGGGTCCGGGCCGCGGTAGGAGGAACCGCTGAACGGGAACTCCTCGTCCAGTTCAAGGGGCAGCACGGGACACCTCCGGGAAATTTCGGCCTGGCCTCGCGCCGAACCCTGCTCCGCGCACCTCGAAGGCGGCTCGAAACCCGGATGTCGACCGGGGTTCGAGGTTTCGTCCCTACCTTCGCGCCATGGACACTGCACTCGTGCCGTTCCGGGTCGAGGTTCCCGACTCCGAACTGGCGGACCTCACCCGGCGACTGGCGGCGACCAGGTGGCCGGACGCGGAGACCGTGGACGACTGGTCGCAGGGCATGCCGCTGGCCTACGCCAAGGAACTGGCCGAGTACTGGGCGAACGTCTACGACTGGCGCGCCACCGAGGCCCGGTTGAACGCCGTCCCCCAGTTCAAGACCGAGGTCGACGGTGTCGGGATCCACTTCCTGCACGCCCGCTCCCCGCACCCGGACGCGAAGCCGTTGCTGCTCACACACGGCTGGCCCGGTTCGGTCGCCGAGTTCCTCGACGTCATCGAGCCGCTGACCAACCCGCCGGACCCGGCCGACGCGTTCCACGTCGTCGCGCCCTCGTTGCCCGGCTACGGTTTCAGCGACAAGCCGACCGGCACCGGCTGGACGCTGGAGAAGATCGCGGCCTCCCTCGTCACGCTGATGGGGCGTGTCGGCTACGACAGGTTCTACGCGCACGGCAACGACTGGGGCTCGTTCATCACGGGCATCCTCGGCCACATCGCGCCCGGCCACGTCGAGGCGATCCACCTCGTCATGCCGTTCGCGTCCGCCCCCGAGGCGGAGGTCCAGCTGACGCAGCGCGACTACGAGGGCCTGGGTGCGCTCAAGGAGTTCGCCGCGAAGGAGTCCGCGTACGCGGCGGTGATGAACACCAAGCCGCAGTCGCTGGCCTACGGGCTCACCGACTCCCCCGTCGGCCAGCTCGGCTGGGCCGGCGAGAAGTACTGGTCCTGGAGCGACCACGACGGTGACGCGGAGAAGATCATCCCCCGCGACCGGATCCTCGACATGGTGTCGGTGTGCTGGTTCACCGCCACCGCCGCGTCCTCGGGCCGGCTGTACTGGGAGAGCTACAACAAGTCGCCGCTGACGCAGGTGTCCGTGCCGACCGGGTTCTCGGTGTTCCCCGCCGACGCGCGGATGCCCAGGGCGTGGGCCGAGCACCGGTTCACCGACCTGCGCTACTGGCGGGAGATGCCGTCCGGCGGTCACTTCCCCGCGCTGGAGAACCCGGTCGTCCTGGTCGAGGAGCTGCGGACGTTCTTCCGGCTGGTGCGCGCATGACGGCGACGCTGAACAGGCCCGGTGCCAAGCTCGGGCTCGTTCTGGCGGTGTGCTGCCTGGCGCAGTTCATGAACGTGCTGGACGCGTCGGTCATGAACGTCGCGCTGCCCTCGATCTACGAGGACCTCGGGTTCGAGCGGCACGACCTGCAGTGGGTGAACAGCGCGTACACCATCGCGGTGTGCGGCTTCCTGCTGCTGGGCGGGCGGCTCGCCGACCTGTTCGGGCAGCGCCGGGTGTTCCTGCTCGGTGCCGCGCTGTTCACGGTCGCGAGCGCCGTCGGCGGCATGGCGACCTCGCCCGGCACCCTGATCGCGGCCCGCGGCTTCCAGGGCCTGGGCGCGGCCGTGATGGCACCGGCCTCGCTCACGGTCCTGGGCACCACGTTCACCGACCCCACCGCCCGCGCGAAGGCGTTCGGCTGGTGGAGCGCGGTGTCCGGCACTGGTGGCGCGGTCGGCGTGCTGCTCGGCGGCATCGTCACCGAGTCGCTGGGCTGGCGGTGGGTGCTGCTGATCAACGTGCCGCTCGGCATCGCGCTGGTGTCGATGATCCGCGGCGCCGTGCCGGAGACACCCAGCAACGGGGGCCGCAAGAGCCTCGACGTACCGGGTGCGATCACCGTGACGATCGGCCTGATGGCACTGGTCTACGGCATCGCGCAGTCGCACGAGCTGGGCTGGGGCTCCTGGCAGGTCGCCGGGTCGCTCGCGCTCTCCGTGGTCCTGTTCGCGTTGTTCCTGCGCCAGCAGACGGTGTCGGCCCACCCGCTGATGCCGCTCGGCATCTTCCGCAACCGCTCGGTGACCGCGACGAACGTCGTGGCGTTCTTCGCGATCGCGGCCCTGTTCAGCACCTTCTACTTCCTCACCCTGGTGCTGCAGCAGGTGATGGGGCTGAGCGCGCTCGCGACCGGCCTCGGCTACCTGCCGCTGTCGATCGGCATCGCGCTGGGCGGGTTCGGCGTGGCGCGGATCGTCCCGAGGATCGGACCGCGGCCGGTGCTGCTCGCGGGGCTGCTCTCGGCGACCGCCGGCCTGCTGTGGGTGTCCACAGCGGACGAGACGTCGACGTTCCTCGGCACGATCCTCGTGCCGACGACGGTGCTGGGCCTCGGCATGGGCGCGGTGCTGAACGCGACCACGAACGCCGCCACGTCCGGTGTCCCGCGCGAGCAGGCGGGCCTCGCGTCCGGGCTGCTGAACACGATCCGGCAGATGGGCAGCGCGATCGGCCTGGTCGTGCTCGCGACGATGTCGTCGGCCCGTGCGGACTCGTTGCTGGCCGCCGGTGAACCGTTGCGGCACTCGCTCGGGTCCGGGTACGGGCTCGCGTTGCTCGGTGCGGGCGTCTTCACCTTCTGCGGAGCGCTGGCGGCACTCGCCGTACCCCGCAAGAAGTAGCCGCACAACGAGAACGGCCCCCGGAAAGCTTTCCGGGGGCCGTTCTTCGTGTGTCAGAAACCCTTGCCGTGCAGGTCCACGGGCAGCTCGACGAGCCGGTGGTTCATGTCGGCGCGCTGCCACCGCAGCTCCTCCTCCGGCACCGCGAGCCGGGCGGCCGGGAAGCGCCGGGTCAGCTCCTCCAGCGCGGCGGTCAGCTCGATGCGGGCCAGCGGGGCGCCGAGGCAGCGGTGGATGCCGTGCCCGAACGCGACGTGCGCGTTGCCGGTGCGGGCGAGGTCGAGCACGTCCGGGTCGGCGAACAGGGTCTCGTCGCGGTTGGCCGAGCTCGTCGACACGAACACCGCGTCGCCCTTGGGGATCGTGACCCCGAACAACGCGACGTCCTCCGCGGCGATCCGCGGCAGGCCCGTGGTGTCGTTGGTGGACAACGCGATCCAGCGCAGCAGCTCCTCGACCGCGGCCGGCACCTCCTCCGGGTGCCCGCCCAGCCGCACCCACCCGTCGCGGTGGTGGCCGAGCAGGGTCAGCACCGAACTGGCGAGGTGGCACGCCGTGGAGTCGCCGCCCGCGCCGAGCAGCGTGTAGCCGAGGCCGATCAGCTCGTCGACCGCCAGGCCGTCGTCCCCGATCCGGACCTGCGTCAGCGCCGACAGCACGTCGTCGCCGGGGGCGCGCAGCTTGCCGAACACCAGCGCCGCCATGTACTCGCCGAGCTGCTCCCCCGCCGCGGCCGCGACCTCCGGTGCGTCCACGGCGGCGAACTCCCGGATCAGCCGCGCGAACGTGTCGCGTTCGGCGGCGGGCACACCGAGCAGCTCGCTGATCGCGGTGATGGCCAGCGGGAACGTGAACGTCCCCAACAGGTCGACCGGTCCCTGCCTGGCCTCGTCGTCGGCGCGGTCCAGCAACTCTCCCACCAGCTGCTGGATTCTCGGTCGCATGGACTCGACCCGGTCCACCGAGAACGCCTGCGACACCAGGTCGCGCAGCCGGGTGTGCGCGGGCGGGTCGAGGGAGATGATCATGCCTGGCGGTGCCTGGAAGAGACCGGGGAACACCGGCGCGCCCGGTTCGTAGGACGCCGCGCGGGAGAACCGCACGTCGTCGAGAACGGCGCGGACCGCGTCCTGCGTGGTGGCGACCCAGCAGTGGCCGCCACCGGCGGCGGGCAGGCGCACGACCGGGCTCGTCGCGCGGAACCGCGCGAACTCCGGCGCCGGACCGCGGTAGCTGGATCCGGGAACGGGAAAGGTGACCACCGTGCGCTCCTCACGCTCATGGGATGTTTCCGCACGTTAGGAGTGGTGGCCTGAACCCCGGTCCAGCGCGGTTCGAGTGACCGAGTGGACGCTGAGCGTGATCGGCCATCCAGGCGAACCATCCCCATTCTGGAGATCAACCATGACCATCCTCGTCACCGGAGCGCGCGGCAACGTGGGCCGCCGCGTGCTCCAGCGGCTCTACGCGGCGGGTCACAGCCTCCGCGCGTCCGGCCGAAACCCCGCGGAGCTCGACGTCCCCGAGGGCGTGGAGACCGTCGCCCTCGACCTCACCGACCAGGAGACGTTCGTCGCGGCCCTCGCCGGTGTCTCCAAGGTGCTGCTCTACGCGGAGCCGGACGGCATCACGCAGTTCCTCGACGAGGCCGAGAAGGCGGGCGTCGAGCGCGTCGTGCTGCTGTCGTCGAACACCGTCGGCCTCCCGGGCGCCGACGAGGACCCGCTGGCACACCACCACAAGGTCGTGGAGGAGGCCGTCGTCGCGTCGGGCCTGACCTACACGATCCTGCGGCCGGGTGCCTTCATGAGCAACGCGTTCGGCTGGAGCTACGCGCTGCAGGCCGGCGACACGATCGACCAGGTCTTCCCCGAGGCGCAGGTCGCCCCGGTGCACGAGGACGACATCGCCGACGTGGCCGTGGTCGCGTTGACGGAGAAGAAGCTGGAGGACGAGGTCGTCGACCTCACCGGGCCGGAGTCGCTCACGTTCCGGCGGGAGCTGGAGATCGTCGGCGAGGTGCTCGGCCGCGAGCTCGTGGTCAACGGCCTGACCCGCGAGGAGGGTGAGGCGCAGATGAGCGCCTTCGTGCCGCCGCCCGTGCTGACCTCGCTGCTGAACCAGTGGGAGGCCGCGGTCGGTGTCCCTGCGGACACCGGCGCGACCGCCGAGCGGATCACCGGAAAGCCGGCCCGCACGTTCCGCCAGTGGGTGGAGGAGCACGCCTCGTTCCTGGTGTGACCCCGTGCCGGAGCCGGGGCGGCGGACCTGCCCCGGCTCCGGCCGCGCGTCAGACCCGCGTCATCGTGAACGTGATGGCCGACGTGCCCAGGTTCGTGCCGTCGGCGAGGAAGAACGTCGACGGGCCGGAGCTGGTGAAGCCGTTCGGTCCGCTTTGGACGGCGTCCTGGTCGAAGTCGACGTAGGCGAAGTAGGCGCCGTTCTCGTCGTAGACCTTCTCCCCGCGGAACTTGTAGTGGAACGTGGTGGCGCCGGTCCACCACCACGAGCCCTTGGTGGTGGTGTTCTGCTCGTTGGTGAGGAAGACGCTGCCGTTGGCCTTGAACACCAGCTTGGTCGGGTGGTCCCCGTCCGTGCGGGTCACGTGACCGGTCCAGCTGCCAACCGGTGTGCAGCCCGTCGCGTTCGCGGCCGTGGTCAGGCCCGTTAACGCGAGCAGGACCACGGCTGTGACCGCTGCTGCACGCACGAGGGCGGTCGACCATTTCGGAGTGAACGTCTGCATCTGTGTGGCTCCCAACCCGGGTTGCTTGCGACGGACGCGCGCAACCGTGGACGACTTCCCTCGGCGCAAACTCCAGAACGGCTCGAACGCGGTGTTTTCCGTTGCGGCCCAAGCCCATCTCGACCCGGGCAACGCAAAGTTCTCATTACTCAAGGGCTGACAGGGAGGACGCCGTGACAGATCGGGAGACAGAGCTCTGCGACCTGTTCGGGGAGGTGCTCGGAGTGCCGGGGATCGAGCCGCAGGACCACTTCTTCGACCTGGGGGGCCATTCACTGCTCGCGTCGAAGCTGGTCAAGCAGCTCCACGAGCGGTACGGCGTCCGCGTCCCGTTGCGCAGCTTCTACGAGGACCCGACGGCGCGCGCCGTCGCCAAGCAGCTGGACCAGGCAGCCTAGGAGTTCGACATGCGGTGGAATGACCTGTACATCGCCGGTGTGGGCACATACCTGCCCGAGCAGGTCGAGACGGTGGACGACGCCATCGCGGCCGGCCGGTACACGGAAGAGAAGAAGGCCATGAACGGCTACCGGGAGCTGCGCGTCGCCGCTCCGGGCGAGACCGGTCCCGTCATGGCGGCGAAAGCCGGTCTGGAAGCCGTGGAGCGCTCCGGCCTGAGCCCGCTGGACTTCGGCCTGACCGTGCACGCCTCCCTGTCGCACCAGGGGCTCGACCTCTGGACGCCGGCGAGCTACGTGCAGGCCAACACCGTCGGCGGCACCGGGCCCGCGTTCGAGGTCAAGCAGGGCTGCAACGGTTTCATGGCCGCGGTGGACCTCGCGGCGTCCTACCTGTCGTCGCACCGCGACACCTCGGCCGCGCTCGTGACGGCGGGCGACGCGTTCCACCTGCCGTACTTCGACCGGTGGGCGTCGGAGGAGCAGAACGTCAACGGCGACGGCGCGGGGGCGCTGGTGCTGTCCAACCGCTCCGGTTTCGCGCGGGTCCGCTCGATCCACTCCCACGCCGACTCCACCCTGGAGCAGATGTCGCGCGGGTTCCAGCCGTGGACCACCGGACCGTTCCTCGACGGCCGGACCCTGCAGCTCAACAGCGGTGTCGAGGACTTCCTGCGCAACGCCGACGTCGACCTCGACGACATGATCGCGCGGATCGGCGGCGGGGTGCGGCACTCGCTCAAGATGGCGTTGTACGAAGCGGAGATCGAGCTCGCGGACGCGCGGTTCTTCCTGCACCAGCAGCTCGCGGAGACCATCGTCACGCACGGGATCTGCGGTCTCCTGGGGGTCGACCGCGCTTCCACGACCTACGACTGGGCCAAGCAGTACAGCATGGTCGGCACCGCGGACATCGCGATCGGCCTCGACCACGTGCTGGCCGAGCGCGACCCGAAGCCGGGTGACCTGGTCGTCCTGCAGTCCTCCGGCGCCGGCTACGTCTGGACCGCCGCGGTGCTGGAGATCCTGGAAGTCCCGTCCTGGCTCTAGCGGACGCGTCGAAAGGGGCGGGCTCTCCCTGCGAGCCCGCCCCTTTCCGCATGTCCTGAGCCGCTCAGACGTAGAGCGCCTTCGAGCTCCAGTCCGGTTCCGGCAGCGCCTTGCGGTCGGTCTTGCCGTTGCTCGTGATCGGCAGCTCGTCCACCACGACGAACCCGGCCGGCACCATGTGCTCCGGTGCGCTCGCACGCATGTGGGCACGCAGCGAGCGCTTGTCGATCCCCTCGCCGGAGGGCACCACCCACGCCACCAGCCTGCGGTCACCGCTGGGGTGGGTGCGCACGCCCACCGCCGCGGCGCGCACCTGCGGGTGTTCGGTGAGCGCGTTCTCGACCTCGCCCGGTTCGATGCGGAACCCGCGCAGCTTGAACTGGTCGTCCATCCGGCCGAGGAACTCGACGACGCCGTCCGGGCGCCGCCGCGCCTGGTCACCGGTGCGGTAGTAGCGCACGCCGTTCCAGCTGCCGCGCACGAACCGCTCCTCGGTGAGGTCCGGGCGCTGCCAGTAGCCGCGGCCCACCTGGGCGCCGCCCGCCCACAGCTCGCCCGCGGTGCCGTCGGGCACCGGTGTCCCGTCGTCGCCGACGATGACGACGTCGGTGTTCTGCAGCTGCCTGCCGATCGGGAGGGTGCCGCCGAGGTCCTCGTCCGCGCCGACGCGGTGGCAGGTGACGAACGTGGTGGTCTCGGTCGGGCCGTAGCAGTTGATGATCTGCACGGTCGGCAGCGCCTCCCGCAGCCGCCGGATGTGCGGCACGGACAGGACGTCACCGCCGGACATGACCGTGTGCAGGCCCTTGAACGCGTCGACGTCCACGTCGATCTGCCGGTGGAAGAGCGCCGCGGTGAGGAACAGGACGGTGATCTCGTTGGTGCGCAGCAGGTCGCCGAGCTCCTCCGCCTGCACCACACCGGGTGGGGCGAGCACGAGCCGGGCGCCGTTGAGCAGGGCGGCCCAGATCTCGAACGTGGCGGCGTCGAACGCCACCGTGGCGAGCTGGAGGAACCGGTCCTGTGCGGTGATCTCCAGGTAGTTCGGCGCGGTGACGAGGTTCGCGATGTTGCGGTGCTCCACCATCGCCGCCTTGGGCCGGCCCGTCGAGCCGGAGGTGAACATCAGGTACGCCACGTCCTCCGGTGCCACGACCGGGAGTGCGTCCACAGTGGACCTCGACCCGCGCGGCGGCACCTTCAGCGTGGTGAACCCGGCGGAGAACCGGCCCACCACGACGGACACCTGCGCGTCGGCGAGCATCATCGACACCCGCGCCTCGGGGTCCTCGGGATCGATCGGCACGTACGCGGCGCCGGCCTTGAGCACGCCGAGCAGTGCCACGACGAGCTGCGCCGACCGTTCCAGGCACACCGCCACCCGGTCGCCGGACCGCACACCGGCCTCGACGAGCTCGCCGGCGAGCGCGTCGGACCACCTGTCCAGCTCCGCGTACGTCACGACGTCGTGTCCCGCGGACAGCGCGACCGCGTCGGGCGTCCTGGCCGCCCGGCAGCGGAACGCGTCGGTCACCGATGCAGACATGCCCCAGCTCCTCTCGCTTTGTGCCATCCTCCGCAACCCGCCTCGAAGCCGCCTCGGGTCACAACTGGCGCTACAGGGGTGCTTGAGCTGCGCGAACAACACTCAGCGCGTCCGCTGCCCCACCTCATCGGAGGCGTCCCCCATGAACGTCCGCAAGAAGGCCATGGCCGCCGTGGCCGCCTGTGCGCTGGCAGTACCCGTCGTCGCCGCCGCCGGTGCCACCGCGAAGCCCAGCTACGAGAACGCGCTCGTCGGCCGCTGGGACCTCACCGTCACCATCCACATCGAACAGCCGCCGCTGCTGACGCCGCTGTTCTGCGACTTCACCGCCGACTACCAGCTGCACTGCGAGACCAAGCCCGGCTACCCCGACCACCTCGAGGGCCGGGGCGTCTGGACGGCGGCGAAGGACGGCCAGTTCAGCTTCTGGATCACCCACCACGCGCACCGCGACGAGAACGGCAACCCGGTCGGCTCGATCAACGCGAGCCACCTGGGCAAGATCAGCGCGAACAAGAAGAAGTTCAGCACCAAGGCACACACCTACATCAACATGAACGACGGCACCCCGTGGCAGGGCCCCGTCGACGTCGAGGGCGCCGCGTTCCGCATCTGACCCCCCGTCACACCCCGTCACCCCACAGGCCCCCACCACCCGTGTGGGGGCCTGTTCTCGTGCACGCGGGGGCCCCGCGTTCCCCCAGGAGGCACGCGGGGCCCCCGCGTGCTCACAGCAGAGGGCCCCGGACGGGTGGTCCGGGGCCCATTGCAACAGCGGGTGGAACTACGCCTTGGCGGGTTCCTCAGCGCCTTCGGCGGCACCGTCCTCGGCGGGAGCGCCCCACTCCTCCTGCTTCAGCCAGCGCGGCAGGAAGGAGGCGAGCAGCAGCGCGAGGGCCGCGAAGCCGAAGCCGACGTACAGCGTGGTGCGGAACGCGTCCGTGAAGGACTGACCGGCTGCCTGGTGCGAGAACCTGTCGGCGATCGCCTTGGCCTGCGGGTCCGCCTGGACCGCACCACACGCCGCCGCGTCCGGCGTACCGGAGAACGTCGAGGTGGCACAGGTCTGGAAGGCCGCGGTCAGTTCGGTGGCGCGGGCGTCCGCGACACCGGCCGCCACGATCTCCTGGCGGAACTGCGGCGCCAGCGCCTCGGTGTTCGTCGCGCCGTGGGAGGCCAGCGGCGAGAAGAACGCCAGCGTCACGACCGAGATGCCGACCGCGAAACCGAGCTGCTGCTTGGTGTTGATCAGGCCGGAGGCCGCACCCGCGTCCTCGTGCGGCACCTCCTGCAGTGCGAACAGCGCGATCGGGGTGGCCGTCATGCCGAAGCCGAGGCCGATGAGCAGCAGCCCGGGAACCAGGCCCCAGCTCGTGACGTCGGGGCTGACCGAGAACAGCAGCACCGCGACACCGACGGCGATCACGACGGCACCGACCTGCAGGACGGCGCGGCCGAACTTCGGCACCAGCGCGATGACCGAGGCCGACGCGGTGATGAACGCACCGATGCAGAACGCCAGCAGCGTGACACCGGTCCGCAGCGGCGAGAAGCCGAGACCCTCCTGCAGGTACAGGTAGAGCGCCAGCATGAACATGCCGGTGAAGCTGAACATGCCCAGCATCAGCGCGAGGGCCGCGGAGAAGCTGCGGGACTTGAACAGGTTCAGCGGCACGAGCGGCATGCCGTCCTTGCGCTGCTTGGCCTTCTCGTAGGCGACGAAGCCGATGAAGCCGACGACGGAGGCGGCCATCAGCACGAAGCCCCAGGCCGGCCAGTGCAGCTCGCGGCCGAAGGTCAGCGGGAACAGCAGGGCCGTGAGGCTGACGGTCGCGAGGACGACGCCGACGAGGTCGAGGCGGATGCGGCTCGGGGCCTTCGACTCGTTGATGTACTTCCAGCCCAGCACGTAGCCGAGGATGCCGATCGGGACGTTGACCAGGAAGATCGTCCGCCAGTCCCAGCCGAAGACGTTCCAGGCGACCAGGAGGCCACCGACGAGCGGCGCGATCGTGGCCGCGAGACCACCGATGGTGCCCTGGATGGCGAAGACCGCGCCCTTCTCCTTGTCGGGGAAGGTGACGTGGATGATCGACATGACCTGCGGCACCATCAGGCCGGCCGCGAGGCCCTGCGCGAGGCGGGAGGCCACGAGCATCTCCGGGTTGATCGAGATGCCGCACAGGAACGACGTGAGGACGAAGCCGAGGACGCCGAGCTGGAACATCCGGCGGCGGCCGTAGATGTCACCGAGGCGACCGCCGGTGATCAGTGTGAGGGCGAACGCGAAGACGTAGCCCGCGGTGATCCACTGCAGCTGCACGAAGCTCGCGCCCATGCCGTGCTGGATCGCGGGGAGTGCGACGTTGACGATGCTGCCGTCCAGCATGTCCATGAACGTCGCGACGGTCATGATGATGAACGCGATCCAGCGGCGCGGGTCGGCCGCCGGCGCGTCGACGACCGCAGCCGCCTGCGCAGCGGCAGCCGCCGGTGGCGACTCCAGGTCGGGGTTGGTGTTGGTGGAGGTCACGATTTCTCCTCAGATGACTGATGTTCCGCTGCGCACGGCAGGGGGTGGGTCAGGACTCGTCGTGGCTGGAGAGCCGGTCTTGTTGAACGAGGTCCCACCTCCTGCCTCCAAACGACGACTGCCGGTCGAGCTACCAGGGTGATCCCCTCCGCTTGAGTTCCGGTCAGGTCGCGGCGGAGCGGAACGACGGCACGCCTGCGGCCCCGGCGCCGCGCAGTGGCGCCGGGGCCGGTTCTCCCGGCGTCAGCCGAAGAGCGACGCCGGGTAGGTGCGCACGGACGCGGTCTCGTACCGCAGCGCGACGTGGCTGGAGCAGCTGACGACGTCGCGCCAGAACCGTTGCAGCGCACCACCTTCCGCGAGGCCACCGGTGCCGGCGGCCCGCACCAGGCCACCGGTCGCGTCGACCAGGACCTCGGCCACGTAGGCGACGTTGCGCTCGTTGCGCGCCATCGCGGCCGGGGTGAACTCGCGGTCGTCGAGCACCCTGGCGTTCTGCTCGACGAGCAGCTTCGCCGACTCGACCTGACCGGACGCGCGGACCAGGTCGACCGCGGACGTGACGGACTGCTTCTTCCCCGACAGCACCGAGACGCACGCGTCGAGCGCTCCCATCGCCGCTCCGACGGCCGGTGCGACGAACGTGAGGCCGCCGACCGCCTGGAACGGGACGTTGTGGCTCGGCACCGGCGACCAGCTGGTGCCGGTGAGCAGGTCGGCGCGGTTCAGCGACAGGTGGGACGGCACGAAGACGTCGTCCACCACGACGGAATGGCTGCTGGTCGCCTTCATCCCGACGCTGTCCCACGTCCTGAGGACCGTGAGGTCGCCGCGCGGCACCGCGAAGAAGCGGCCCTCGGCACCGACCATGCCGCACAGCAGCGCCCAGTCGGCGAAGTCCACGCCGCTGACGTAGGTCCACCGGCCGCTGAGCCGGTGGCCGCCGTCCACGACCGTGCCCTTGCCCATGGGCGGCTGGCCGGTGACGACGAACGTGTCCGGGCCGGACGCCCAGATCTCGTCGTGGCCCTCTTCGGGCAGCAGCCCGGCGAACCGGGAGGAGTACGCCGACAGCGACGCGCACCACGCGGCGGCCGAGCAGCCCTGCCCCACGGTGATGACGGCCTCGGTCAGCTCCGCGAACGTGCCCTGCGAGCCGCCGCGCCCGGCTGCGACGAAGTGCCGCGCGAACCCGGCGTCGCGCAGTGCCTCCACGACCTCGGGGGCCAGCTCGCGGGTGGTGTCGGCCTGCACCGCGTGCTCCGCGGCGATCAGCTTGACCTTCTCCGCGGCGGCGGCCAGCCCGGTTTGTTGAGCAGTCACCTCGTCACCTCCTGGGTGTGCAGGTCACGCGGCCTGGACGGGCAGGTCGCGGTGGATCGTGCGGGACCTGGTGTAGAGCTGTCCGTCGATGCGCACGAGCACGTCCTCGATGGAGAACGTGGGCTCGAACGACACCTGGCCGTCCAGCGTGGTGCGGGTGACGAGCGAGGCGTAGCTGACGTTCAGCGTGTTCTCGTCGACCTCCTCGACCAGGTAGTGGTCGTTCCAGTGCCGCACGGCGACCCCCTTGTAGCGGGGCAGCGCGGCGCTGGCGCCGGCGATCAGGGCGGCACGGCCCTCGACCTTCTCGCCGCGGTGGGCGTGGTCGGTGACGCCGTCCTCGGTGAACGTCTGGGCGTAGCCCTCCACGTCCAACGCGTCGAGCAGCCGCATCTGCCGGGCGTAGAACGTCTGGACCTCGATGTAGACCGCAACGGAGGCGGCAACACTGGCTGGGGACACGACAACTCCTCGGTCTGCCGGGTTTCGCTACCGCGAATATGGGTGGCGGCACTGGACATCCGGTCGAGCCGTCCTGGTTCGACCTCGGTTCGATCGGCGGTTGAGACAAACCGGTCACGGTGAACAGCGACATCACCCGCAACCCAACCCCGCGAGGAGGGCCACATGGCCTCAACTCCCGATGTCGCCAAGTCGGTGACGGTCGAGGCGACGATCGAGCAGGCGTTCGCGATCTTCGCCGGACGGCCGATCGAGTGGTGGCCGGAGTCGCACGTCTTCGTCAAGGACCGGCAGGCCATCACGATCGAGCCGTTCGTCGGCGGCCGCTACTTCGAGCGCGGCGCTGACGGCGAGGAGATCGCCTGGGGCACCATCACCGAGTGGGACCCGCCGAAGCGCCTCGTCATGACGTGGCGGGTCGGCCCCTACTGGCAGCCGATCTTCGAGGACGACAAGGCGTCGTTCATCAAGGTGGACTTCGAGGTCGTCGGCCCGGCCACGACGAAGGTCACGCTGACGCACGCCGACCTGCACCGCCACGGCGAGATCGCCGAGAGCATCCACAAGGCCCTCGACGGTCCGTCCCCCGGCGAGACGCTGGAGAAGTACGCCGGCGTCGTCGACCGCCACGTCCCCAAGGCGGCCTGAGGCACCCCGGCGCAGGAACGGAGAATGGCCGCCCCGCAGGTTCGGGGCGGCCATTCTCCGTTGTTCAGGCGCCCAGTTCGAGCGCCTCGTCGTGGGTGCGGTCGACGACGCTCTTGACGTCGACGATCCGGCCGAGCTGCTTGATGAGCTGGGCGGGCGTGCGGCCGGGTTGCAGGTCGACCACGACGTCGAGGCGCGACAGCTCACCGCGCTCGGCGGGGCCGAGGCTCAGCGACTCGACCTCGACGCCGCGGCTGGAGAACAGCACCACGATCCGGGCGAGCGCACCGGGGTCGTTGCGCAGCAGCAGGGACAGCGAATGTCTGGTCATCACTCTTCCTCGTCGAACAGGGGGCGGATTCCTCGTGCGGCCATGACCTCGTCGTTGCCGGTGCCGGCGGGCACCATCGGCCAGACCTGGGCGTCCTGCCCCACCACGAAGTCGATGACGACCGGCCGGTCCCGCACGGACATGGCCTCCAGGATGACGTCGTCCACTTCGGACTGCGTGGTGCAGCGGAGCCCGACGCAGCCCAGCGCCTCCGCCAGCTTGACGAAGTCGGGGTGCCGGTCGTGCGTGCCGAGCCGGGTGTTGGAGTACCGGCCCTCGTAGAACAGGGTCTGCCACTGCCGGACCATGCCGAGGTTGCCGTTGTTGATGATCGCGACCTTGATCGGGATGCCCTCGGCGGCGCAGGTGGCGAGCTCCTGGTTGGTCATCTGGAAGCAGCCGTCGCCGTCGATCGCCCACACCGTGCGGTCGGGCGCGCCGGTCTGCGCTCCCATGGCGGCGGGCACGGCGAACCCCATCGTGCCCGCGCCACCGGAGTTGATGAACGAGCCGGGGCGTTCGTAGCGCACGTACTGGGCGGCCCACATCTGGTGCTGGCCGACGCCCGAGGTGTAGATCGCCTCGGGGCCGGCGAGCGTGCTGAGCCGTTCGATGACGTACTGCGGTGCGAGCGCGCCGTCCTCGGGGTGGTCGTAGCCGAGCGGGTAGGTGGTGCGCAGGCCGTCGAGGTAGGCCCACCACTCGGTGAGGTCGGGGACGTGGGAGACGACCGCGTTGAGGGCGGCGAGCACGTCGCGGCAGTCGCCGACGATGCCGACGTCGGCCTTGCGGTTCTTGGAGATCTCGGCCGGGTCGATGTCGGCGTGCACCACCGCGGCGTGCGGGGCGAAGTGCGGCAGCGACCCGGTGACCCGGTCGTCGAACCGGGTCCCGAGCGCGATCAGCAGGTCGGCCCGCTGGAGGGCGGCGACGGCGGGCACCGTGCCGTGCATGCCCGGCATCCCCAGGTGCTGGCGGTGCGAGTCGGGGAACGCGCCGCGCGCCATCAGCGTGGTGACGACCGGGATGCCGGTGGAGTTCGCGAGCTTGAGCAGCTCCGCCGCGGCACCGGAGCGGACCACTCCCCCGCCCACGTAGAACACCGGGCGCTTCGACGTGCCCATGAGCTGGGCGGCGGTGCGGACCTGCATCGGCGAGAGCGCCGGGCGGGACTGCGCGACGGGCTTGGGCGGGGTGTAGGTGGTGGTGGCGGCCAGCACGTCCTTGGGCAGGTCCACCAGCACTGGTCCCGGCCGTCCGGTGGCGGCGAGCCGGAACGCCTCGGCCACCACCCGCGGGATGTCGGCCGGGTCGTGCACCTGGAAGCTGTGCTTGGTGATCGGCAGCGTGATGCTGCGGATGTCCGCCTCCTGGAAGGCGTCCGTGCCGATCACCGACCGGCTGACCTGGCCGGTGATCGCCACGATCGGCACGGAGTCCATGTAGGCGTCCGCGATCGGCGTGACCAGGTTCGTCGCCCCCGGACCCGACGTCGCCATGCACACCCCGACCCGCCCGGTGGCCTGCGCGTACCCCTGCGCGGCGTGCCCGGCGCCCTGCTCGTGCCGCACCAGCACGTGCCGGATCTTCGAGTCGAACAGCGGGTCGTACGCGGGCAGGATCGCCCCACCGGGCATCCCGAAGATCACCTCGCAGCCCACGTCCTCAAGCGCTTTGATCAACGCACCTGCACCGGTGGTCTCCACGATGTGCTCCCGACGGGGGTTCAGCCCGCGAGCTGACGCTCCAGCTGGCGAGGGGACAGGGGCTTGTCGAGCGACGGTTCGGAGCTCAGGATCGCCCGCTGCAACTGACGCAGCCTTTCGGACGGCTCAAGCCCGAGCTCCTCGATGAGCGTGTCCCGCAGCGCCTGGTAGGCCTCCAGCGACTTCCACTGCCGGCCGGCCCGGTAGAGCGCGAGCATGTACTGCGCGCACAGGTTCTCGTGCATGGGGTGCTGCGCGGTGAGCACGGACAGCTCGCTCAGCAGCGACTGGTGCTTGCCCAGCTGCAGGTCGGCCTCGATGCGCGTCTCCAGCACGCCCAGGCGGCTCTCCTGCAGGCGGGTGACCTCCATGCCCAGCCGCACACCGATCTGCACGTCCACGAGCACCGGGCCGCGCCACACGTCGGCGGCGTTGCGCAGCAGCCGGGAGGCGGACTCCAGGTCACCGATCTCGAACGCGCGCTGACCCGCGGTGGCGAGCCGCTCGTAGCTGCGGACGTCCACGGCCTCCGGCGGCACGTCCAGCATGTAGCCGCCGTACCGGGTGACCAGGACGTTCTTCGCGACACCGGGACCCTCGCCCGGCATGGCCGCCTCGATGCGCCGCCGCACCTGCAGCACGTAGGTCTGCAGCGTGGTGAGCGCGCTGCGCGGCGGTGTCATCCCCCAGAGCTCTTCGATCAACGTCGGGACCGTGACGACGTGCCCGGCCTGCAGGCCCAGCAGCGAGAGCACCTGACGGGGCTTCACCGCGCTCGGCGCGATCGAGACGCCGTTCTCCCGTGCCTCCAGCGGTCCCAGAACCTTGATCTCCATTGGATCCTCCCCTGACAGCGGCGGTCGACTTGGTCGTGCCACCAAGTTCACCTGAGCGGGGCTATCGCACGCCACGTATCCCGCCACGACTCTCGGATGGCGAACTACTGCGGCCGGCGTGAAAAATTCATATGCTCAAACGAACCCAAACAGATCCGTCCGGTAAGCACGCGAACACATGCGGTGACTGTTGCCGAAAATACTGGTCCTTTCGCGTGAAATTGAGCTGCGAGTCAATGCGAAACAACGATCTGCACCGATACAGTAAGTCAGACCTGACTGCTCTGGTCTGTCTAGTATTCGGGCCTGAGCGCACGTCGTGATCACGAGAGTGCTGCGTCTGCTCTTGGGCGGTTTGCTCTTGGGGGGCACGTTGATTGCATCGCCTGCGATACCGAGATACCGCGCGGTCATCGTCGCCCTGTTCGCCGGTGTCTGCCTGACGGACCTGACCCGCGCTCTGCTGCTCGCCGGCGACACCCCCGAATTGGTGGTCTCAGCCATTGATTTCTCACTGCTAGTCGTACTGCAACTGACCTATTTCGGGCAGCTGTCGGTACTCCGCAGGCACCTGGTGCTGGCCGCGCAGGCCCTGCTGCTGGTGCTGCCGTACGTCGCGTTCGGGCATTCCTGGGCGGGCGTGGCAGGCCTGGTGGCGGGCAACGCCCTGGTCGTGCTGCGCCCGTTCTTCGGCTGGTCGCTGTTCGTCCTGACCGTGATCGCCACCGGTCTCGCCCAGGCAGCGCACGGCGAGGCCATGATGGCCACCGCTGCGACCGCGTTGCTGCTGGCAGGCCTGGCCACGGGTTTCGCGACGCACCGCCCGGTCCCCGCCGCCCCCGTCGCGGCACCCCCGGACCCGCTGCCCCTGGACGCGGTCGACACCACCGTCGCCGCCGTGGCCGCCGAACGCCTCCGCGTGGCCCGCGACCTGCACGACCTGCTCGGCTACAGCCTCAGCGCGATCAAGCTGAAGAGCGAGCTCGCGCACCGCATCGTCGCCGACAGCCCCGACCACGCCAAGCAGCACATCAGCGAGATCCTCACCATCACCCACCACGCCCTGGCCGACGTCCGTTCCCTGGCCCGCGCCTACCGCCCGCTCTCGCTCGCGGACATCTCGAACTCCGCCAAGGCGATGCTCGCGGCCTCCGACATCGACGTCCGCGTCGAGCTCGACCACGACCCGCTGCCCGAGGCCATCGAGACCGTGCTGTCCGCGGTGCTCTGCGAGGCCGTGACGAACGTCCTGCGCCACAGCGACGCCAGCACCTGCACCATCGGCGTCCACCAGCGCGGCGGCACGGTCCTGCTCGACGTCGTCAACGACGGCGCCGCCGTCCGCTCCACCTCGCTCGACTGCAACGGCGTCCGCAACCAGGCCGAACGCGTCCAGGCCGCCGGCGGCACCTTCACCGCCCGCCACACCGGCGACGGCTCGTTCCACGTGCACGCCGCGATCCCGTGCGTCCCGGCCCGCGCCAACGCACACCCTCAGGTGTAGCTACACCGATATATCAGTTGCGCCCAGCCCTCCAGCCACGCTCCTCACACCCCTCCGACCTGCACCTTTGCAACGACTCTTTTGCGGACGTCGTCCAAAGACTCGTTGCAAAGGCAGCTCAACGCCGGGCAGCTCATCGCTGGCAGCTCGCCTCAGTAGCTCGCCTCGGACAGCCACCCCTTGCAACTGGTCTTTTGCGGACGTCGTCCAAAGAGTCATTGCAAAGGGTGAGCTGCCAGAGCGGCCCGGTCAGAACCAGCCGGACTTGCGGGCGATGCGGACGGCGTCGACCCGGTTGCGGGCGTCGAGCTTGGCCGTCGCGGCCGTCAGGTAGTTGCGCACGGTGCCGACGGACAGGAACAGCGTCGTGGCTATCTCCATGGCGTCGGCGCCGTCGGAGGCGAGCCGCAGCACCTCGAGCTCTCGCGGCGTGAGCGGGCACTCGTCAGTGTCCCACGCCGAGAGCGCGAGCTGCGAGTCGATCACCCTGCGGCCTACGGAGACGCCGCGGATGGCGTCCGCGAGCTCGCTGACGGGAGCGTCCTTGAGGATGAAACCGTTGACGCGGGCGTTCAACGCGCGGCGCAGCGTTCCCGGCCGGCCGAGGCTGGTGAGAATCAGCGTCCGGGTGTCGGGGGCGGTGTCGTGGATGACGGTGGCGGCGGAAAGGCCGTCCATGCCGGGGAGGTCGATGTCGAGCACCGCGACGTCCGGTTTGTTCTTCTCCACCGCCGCGATGATTTCGTCACCGGTCGCGACGGACGCGACGACCTCAATATCCGGTTCGAGATTCAACAAAGCGACCAAAGCGCCCCGGACCATTTGCACGTCCTCGGCGAGCAGCACTCTGATCATCCGACCCCCTAGTTGCCCCCAGGTCACCATTTCGAGTTTTACACTCGGTGACCATGCAGGACAAGCATCGGGACCCATTGCGGCCAGCGTTACTCCGAATGCGCTATGAGCAATTAATATTGCCGATCGCCAGATGACCGCGGGTCACCGGGCGCTCACTCCTCGCTCGGTTTCCGAAACGCGAACCGGTCCGCTCGAGTCGCACCCGAGCGGACCGGTGGAGCATGCGCCTCGCGAAGATCAGCGCGTTTCGCCCCACCGCTCCAGCAGTTCGAGTCCGCCGTCAACGGTGATGACTTGACCCTGAATCCAGGAGGCCTCGTCGGTGCACAGCAATGCGACCGCGTTCGCGATGTCCTCCGGCAGGGTCACCCGCCCGGACGGGCTCTTGATGGCGAGCCGGTCGACCAGGTCGGGGTCGATGTTCATGGGGCCGTTGTCGACGACGGTGGTGACGACGGCGTTGACGGCCACCCGGTACCAGGCCATCTCCAGGGCGAGTGTGCGGATCACGCCGTGCACCGGTGTCACGGTGTAGCCGGCGACGACCACCCGCCCGCCGTCGACGAAGGCCTTGGCCAGCGGCTCCACGACGTTGAGCAACGGCGTGAGGTCGGGCGAGACGGCGTGGTGCACGAACACGTCGAGCTGACCTCGCTCCTCCTTGACCCGGTCGAGGAGCAGGCGCACCGAGTGCTCGTCGGTGATGTCCAGCTGGGTGACCGTCACCGAGCCGGGCTTGCCCGCGAGCACGAGCTTCGCGCGCTCCAGGTCGACGTCGTCGGCAGAGGTCGTGAGGATGACGTGGGCGCCGTTGTCGCAGAGCTTGCTCGCGATGGCGAGACCGAGCCCGTGGGTCCCCGCCGTCACCAGCGCTAGCTTGCCGTCGAGTCCCAGGCGCGTGTTGACCGGTTCGATCATGATGCTGACCACCTCGTTGTCCGCGTGGTGATCGACGTTGCGCCGGGCCGCTAGGGCGGAACTCGACTACTTCTTGCGCAGTCCCTCCAGTACCCGCAGGATCGCGCTTTCGACCTCGCGGCCCGTGCGCTTCGGGTCGGACGAGCTGGCGATGGTGCTCGCGCCCGCGGACAGCGCCCCGAACAGCAGCCGCGCCATGATCTCCACCGGCGCCTCCTCGATCTCACCGGCGTCCACGAGCAGCTGCACGGCGGTGCGCAGCAGGCCGAAGCTGAAGTGCTCCTCCGCCTCGCGCCAGCGTTCCCAGCCCATCACCACCGGCGCTTCGTGCACGATGATCCGCTGGTATTCGGGGTCGAGGCACTTGCGGACGTAGGCGCGCAACCCGGCGACCGCGATGTCCCACGGTTCGCCCTCGCCGGTCACCAGAGCCGCCAGCGGCTCGATCGACTTCGTCTCGACCTGCGCGAACGCCGCCTCGAACAACGCCTGCTTGCCGCTGAAGTGGTGGTAAAGCGCGCCTTTCGTCACACGTGCGCGTTTGACGACCTCGTCGAGTGATGTGCCGGCGTAGCCGCGTTTGGTGAACAGGTCGACCGCGCTGTCGACCAGCGCCTGCCTGGTCGACTCCGAGTACTCGGCCCGTCGGTTTCGCACGGACGAAACGTAGCTCACATACCGGCGGTACGTACCGGTGGTATGGTCATGTCATACCGAAGGTATGCGAGAAACCGGGGGTACGAACCATGGCCTGGGCCGATCACTACCGACGCCGCGACGCGCTCGACGCCGTGCTGCACGACGCCCGTCGCGACCCGTCCGCGCCGCTCATCGTGGATCCGGACGTGTTCTCCTCGCTCGACGAACTGCTGCTGGCGCTCGACCACCGCTGGCACAACAAGCTGACCGCGCGCATGGAGGCCGCCGCGCTCGACGGCCCCGTCGACGAGGACCGGGTGACCGCGGAGCTCGCGGCCGACGAGCCGGTGTTGCGAGCGGTACTCGACGCCCACCTTCCGCTCGGCAGTTACCGGGCGGTAGGAATGACCCCATGAGTCGTTGGACCGACGCGGACATCCCCGACCAGACCGGCCGCACCGTGCTGGTGACCGGTGCGAACTCAGGTCTCGGCCTGCGCACCGCCCAGGTGCTGGCGGACAAAGGCGCCCACGTGTTGATGGGCTGCCGCTCCACCGAACGCGGTGAGGCGGCCCGGCGCCAGGTCAGGGGGTCCGCCGAGGTCCTCCCGCTCGACCTCGCCGACCTGGCCTCCGTCCGCGCCGCGGCCCACCGGGTCGGCACGCTCGACGTCCTGGTCAACAACGCCGGCATCATGGCCGTCCCGCTCGGCCGGACGGCCGACGGCTTCGAGCGCCAGTTCGGCACCAACCACCTCGGCCACGCGGCCCTGACGTTCCTGCTGCTCCCCGTGCTGCGGCAACGGCCAGGCGCGCGGGTGGTGACCGTGGCGTCGATCATGCACAAGTACGGCCGCATGAACTTCGACGACCCGAACTGGGAACACCGCTCGTACCACGCCGCCGCCGCGTACTCCCAGTCGAAGCTCGCCAACATCCTGTTCGCACGCGAGCTGGACCGCCGCTGCCCGGACGTGGCGTCGATCGGCGCGCACCCCGGCATGACGGCCACCGAGCTGACCAACAACATGGCCAGCGCGCACCGGTCGTCGGTGATGCGCCTCGGCGGCCGCCTCAGCCACCTGTTCTCGCAGTCGGTGGAGATGGGCGCGCTGCCGCAGCTCTACGCGGCGACCTCACCGGACGCGCACGGCGGCCTCTACTACGGGCCAGGCGGTTTCAACGGCCTGCGCGGCCACCCCGCGATCGCCGGGATGACCCCGGCGGCTCGCGACGACCTCGCCGCGAGCCGCCTCTGGGACCTCACCGTCAAGCTGACCGGAATCACCCCCGACCTGCCGTAGGCGGGAAGGGCCGGGCCGGTGCCCCCGCTTGGGGGGAGTCGGAGGACACCGGCTACCCGGTCGTCACCTCCGGGCGAGGAACAGTCTCGGCGCGGCGCGTTGTTCATGGTCGACACGACTCGCATGAACAACAGATCGTGAACAACGAGGCTGCTCCACCCGGCGTCCGGCACGGCGTCCCACCGTCGGACGTGCGTGACGCCGGACACGCGGGGGCGCAGCGTAGGGTGAGGTGGTGACTGTGGTACCAGAGGGTCGGAAGCTGCTGCGGCTCGAGGTCCGCAACAGCCAGACGCCGATCGAGAAGAAGCCGTCTTGGATCAAGACGCGCGCGAAGATGGGCCCCGAATACCGGGAGCTCAAGGGTCTGGTCAAACGCGAAGGCCTCCACACGGTCTGCGAAGAGGCCGGCTGTCCCAACATCTACGAGTGCTGGGAAGACCGCGAGGCCACGTTCCTGATCGGCGGCGAGCAGTGCACGCGGCGCTGCGACTTCTGCCAGATCGACACCGGCAAGCCCGCCGACCTCGACCGCGACGAGCCCCGCCGCGTCGCCGAGTCGGTCCAGGCGATGGGCCTGCGCTACTCCACGGTCACCGGCGTCGCGCGCGACGACCTGGCCGACGGCGGCGCGTGGCTGTACGCCGAGACCGTCCGCCAGATCCACGAGATGAACCCCGGCACGGGCGTCGAGCTGCTGATCCCGGACTTCAACGCGGTCCCGGAGCAGCTGACCGAGGTCTTCGAGTCCCGTCCCGAGGTGCTCGCGCACAACCTGGAGACGGTGCCGCGGATCTTCAAGCGCATCCGTCCCGCGTTCCGCTACGAGCGCTCCCTCGAGGTGATCACGAAGGCCCGCGAGTTCGGCCTGGTCACGAAGTCGAACCTGATCCTCGGCATGGGCGAGACGCCGGAGGAGGTCACCGAGGCGCTCGCCGACCTGCACGACGCGGGCTGCGACATCATCACCATCACCCAGTACCTGCGCCCGTCGCCGCGGCACCACCCGGTGGAGCGCTGGGTGAAGCCCGAGGAGTTCGTCCAGCACAAGGAGACGGCCGAGGAGATCGGCTTCCTCGGTGTGATGGCCGGACCGCTGGTCCGCTCCTCCTACCGCGCCGGCCGCCTGTACGCGCAGGCCAAGCAGAAGCGCGGCGAAGAGCTGCCGGAGAACCTCCAGCACCTGCTCACCGTGTCGGCCTCGCAGGAGATCACGAGCCTGCTCGCGCCCCGCTGACCCTCAGCTCCACGACGACAGCGCCCAACTGATATATCGGCAGCTCACGCCGATGTACCGGTTGGGCGCTGTCGTTCGCTAACCCCTTTGCAATGAGTCTTTTGCGGACGTCCGCAAACGTATTTTGCGTGCAGCTGATATATCGGTGAGCTTCGAGCTGGCCAGACCGGGGGAGCTAGCTGAAGCGGACCTCACCGACGACGACGCCGTCGAGCTCGCGGATGAAGTCGGCGCCGAACGCGCTCGACGGGGTGTGGGCGCCGGGGGCGACGCCGGCGACCTTGCCGATGGCGCGCAGCACGGAGTCGGCGGTGAGGCTGTAGGCGTTCGGGGTGGTGAGGGCGCAGTCGACCTTGGTGGAGGCGTCCCAGGCCTCGCCGAACACCTCGGCGCGGGTGGTGGCGCGCTTGCGTTCGTCGGGTCCCTTGACCTTGGCGGCGACGGTCTTGGCGGCGTTCTGCACGAACGGCGCCTGCAGGACCGGGGCGAACACCTTCTGCAGCTGTCCCAGCGCGCCGGGCACGAGGGTGAACGTCGTGATGTTCGGGATGCCGGTCGAGCGGTGGGCGGTGCTCACGTCGCCCCACGGGATGCTGCCGACCTCGCGCGGGCCGGAGCGGAAGTAGGCGGTGCGCCTGCGGTGTCCGATGCGGACGCTCTTCAACGCACCGTCCTCGCGGATGCGGCCACCGACCGCTGCGGCCTCGACGGAGGTCTTCGTGGTGCCCGCGCTCGCTCCCCCGCCGACGACGAACGCGAGGTCGAGGTGGGTCGCGGTCGGCAGGGCGTTCTTCAGGATCGCGGCCACGCAGTCGGTGGGGACGACGTCGAAACCGGCGCCGGGGAGCAGCACGATGCCGGCCTTGCGCGCGTCGGCGTCGCGTAGGGCGATGGACTCGAAGACGTCGATCTCACCGGTGATGTCGAGGTAGTGCGTGCCGGTCTTGAGGCACGCGTCGACCATGGCGGTCGCGGTGTGGGCGAACGGGCCCGCGCAGTGCACGACGGCGTCGACGTCCTCCAGGTGCGCGCGGGCCTGCGAGAGGTCGAACGCGCGGTGCTCCAGGCCGAGGGCGGCGGCGATCGGCTCGACCTTCTCGGCGGAGCGGCCCGCGAGGACCGGTCGTTCGCCGCGCTTGACGGCGAGCTCGGCGATGAGCCGGCCGGTGTACCCGTTGGCTCCGTAGACCATCCACGTCATGCCGCGACCTTACCGGCGAGTAGCGTCGCGGGAAGCGACCAAAGAGCCGATCAGCAGCACGGCGCCCACGCCGATGACGGGCAATGCCCAGTACAGCCGGCGCAGGCGCAGGTCACCGCAGATGTCCACATAGGCCGATCCCATCGCGGCGGCGGCCGACTCGTCGAAGCCGATGCCCAGGCCGTTGCCGCACTGCACGAGCGCACCGCTCGGCGACTCGACGGCCAGCGCCACGAACAAGATCGCGCTCCCCCCCAGGAGGAACGCAAGACCGACCACGACGGCGAACGTGCGCAGTGACATGAGGGGAAGCTACGTCCCGGTTGGACTCGGGGATAGCCCTGGTCAGCCGCATTGGGGGTTGGTCCCCTAATCCCCCGCTGAACGCTGTCGCGGCTCTCGCACGCCCGTTACGACAGAGAACCCGTTGCGCTGCTCCACTCGGCCGGACCGGTGTCCGTCCCGTGTGGACCGCCGAACACGACGGGAAGCTCACGGACGCTGACCATGATGTCGTTGTGCGTCACGGCCGGCGGCCCGTCGCCGGCGAACCGGGCGCGCGGGAACCGTGCGGTGAGCTGCCGCAGCACGGTCTCGGTCTCCAGCCGCGCCAGCCCCGACCCCAGGCAGAAGTGCGGACCGTGACCGAACGACGCGTGCCCCGTCGCCGCCCGGTCGACCCGGTACCGCGCGGCGTCCTCGTGCGCGACCGGGCAGCGTCCGGCTGCGCCGAGGTTGATGAGCAGCAGCGTGCCCTCCGGCACCACCACACCGCCGATCTCGACCGGCTCGGTGGTGATCCGGTGCGTGGCGCTGCGGACCGGTGAGTTCTGCCGCAGCGTCTCCTCGACGAGAACCGGCGCCAACTCGGGTTCGGCCGCGACCCGTTCCCACAGGCCGTGGTCGACCGCGTCGTGGATGACGTTGGTGATGAGACCCGCCGTCGTCTCGTGGCCCGCTACTACGAGGAGGAACGCCATCGCCATGAGCTCGTCGTGGGTCAACCGGTCGCCGTCGTCGTCGGCTGCCACCAACGCACCGAACAGCGAGCTTTCGTCCAGGCCGCCGCCGCTCAGCAGAGCGTGGAAGTAACCGCCCAGCGCGTCGCTGGCCGGCTGCGACACCTCCGGCTCCATCGACATCATCGTCTCGATCAACGTCCGCACGCGCGCACGGTCGCCCTCGGGCACACCGAGCACCTCGCCGATGATGTGCAACGGCACCGGCACGGCGACCGCAGCGACGACGTCGACCTCCTCCCCCACCGGCAGCGCGCCGACGAGCTCCGCGGTGACCTGCTCCACGCGCGGGGCGAGCCGCTGCACCGCCGGCCAGGTGAACGCCTTGGCCGCGAGCCCGCGCAACCGGGCGTGCTTCGGGTTGTCGCTGTTGAGCATGCTCGGCCCGAACAGCCCCGCGAACTCGGTCTGGGTGCTGCCGAGCGCGGCGAGTTGGCGTTTCATCTCCCGCTGCAAGGCGTCGCTGTCCTTCGACAGCCGCCGGTCGGTCAGCAGCCTGCGGGTGAGCTCCAGCCCGACGGTGACGACCTGCAGGCGCACGCCGTTCGGCAGCGTCACCGGGTGCACGGGCCCGGACGCGCGCGCTTCGTCCTCGATGCGGTGGTGCTCACGAGCCCGCAGCTCGCCGCCGGTCAACAGGTTCGTCATGGCCTCTCCGTCTTCCCCGGACCCGCGGTCACCGCAGTGCGTCGAACACGCCGATCGTCTCCACCGCGGGCAGCCGCGGCGGCGAGGCGGCGATCGCCCTGCGCCCCAGCACCCAGTCGGGCAGGTGGTGCCGCAACGCCACCCGCCCCTCCGGCGTGATGTCGACCGGCGCGGCCATGCCGTGGTCGATCGCGCGGTCGGGCTTCACCCAGCTGATCCAGCCGCGCAGCCGCAGGACCTCCAGCGCCTCGGCGTCCCACTGCTTCGCGGGCCGGTGCTCCAGGTACCAGCTGGTAGCGCCGCGGTGCACCCCGCCCTGCTCGACCAGCGCGAGCAGCTTCACCTGCTCCTGCGTGACGGTGCCGAGGTCGGGCCGCGGCGTCTTGCCCCTGCGCTTCACGAGTCGTCGTCCTTCGGAGGTGGTGGGCCCAAACGTCCCCGACAGGCCGTAAAAGTACGGCACCGACCTGGCCGGTTCCAGATGCCATCACGATCGAAGTTGCGCCACCGGCAGAAGAACGGGGCGAGGTGCGTCAACGCACCTCGCCCCGTGTGAAATGGGCGCGACAGGGTTCGAACCTGCGACCGCTCGGGTGTAAACCGAGTGCTCTTCCGCTGAGCTACACGCCCGTGCCGCCCGCCGCCACCACGGCGCCGGACAGGTACATCATGCCTTCAAGGAGGCTACGGCCTTCTTCCAGCCTTCCTGATCGCGGGCCTCACCGGGGCCGTTGACCTCGGCGAAGCGCACCACACCCCCGGTGTCGACCAGGAACGTGCCCCGCAGCGCCATGCCGACCGCGTCGTTGAACACGCCGTAGGCCTGCGCGACGGCGCCGTGCGGCCAGAAGTCCGACAGCAGCGGGAAGGAGTATCCCTCCTGCGTCGCCCAGGCCTTCAGGGCGAACACGCTGTCGACCGACACGCCGAGCACCTGGACGTTCTCGTCCTCGTAGGCCGCGATCTCGTCGCGCACCTGGCACAGCTCGCCGTGGCAGGTGCCGCTGAAGGCGAACGGGTAGAAGACCAGGAGCACGTTCTTCGAGCCGCGGAACGACGACAGCGTCACCGGCTGCTTGTTGTAGTCGTTGAGCGTGAAGTCCGGGGCTTGTGAACCGACCTCGACCGCCATGAAGGAAGACCTCTCCGGTTGACACACGACTGAACCACGGACGGGTGACAACCGCCCGTGGGTCACAGCCTATGCGGGCCGTGCTCGAGTCAGCGCTTGGCCTTGGCGGACTTCGGCCACACCAGCCTCGTGCCGGCCCAGTCGTCGGCCACGCTGATGTTCGAGGTCTGCGAGAGGCCCGCAGTCCCGGAGGCGTCGGCGATGTCACTCGGCTCGACGTGGCCGGTACGGCCCGTCTTCGGGGTCAGCACCCAGATGATGCCGTCCTCTGCCAGGAGGTTGGTGGCTTCGAGCAAGGAGTCCACCAGGTCGCCATCGTCCTCCCGGAACCAGAGCAAGACGACGTTCACCGTCTCGTCGGCCTCCTCGTCGAGGATGTCGGCCCCGATCTGCTCTTCGACCGCTGCGCGGAGGGCGTCGTCGACGTCCTCGTCCCAGCCGATCTCCTGGACGACCATGCCCGATTCGATCCCGAGCTTCTCGGCGACGCCGATCTTGCCGGCGTCTTCCGCGGCGACCACGGTTTTCACTCCTCCAACTACGCAAGGGCGACAGCCCGTGAAGACTGTCGCCGGATGGTCCACTACACGGGACAGCGAACACTGTCGGCTACCCCCGGCGCAACTGTTGACCACGTGACACGCCGTGTGGGGGACCCCTGTGAAGGTGCTTAGACTGGCACCAGGCATGCTCTACATACCTCTTATCGCGCGCGCGTGAGCGACACGATCCAGAACTACCGATCAGTAGCGGTGACGAAGTCGTCGCGCAAGGACAACGATAGGAGCGCGTGGCACGGTTTTCCGGGCCAGCGCGTGTACCGCCAACGAAGCCGAGGAGACACCTTGAGCCCGCAGAACACAGGCCCCGAGCGGGTACGTGTCATTCGCGACGGCCTGGCAGCGCACCTGCCGGACATCGACCCCGAAGAGACGGCCGAGTGGCTCGAGTCGTTCGACGAGGTCCTCAAGGGTGGCGGACAGCAGCGCGCTCGGTACCTGATGCTGCGGCTGCTGGAGCGCGCGGGCGAGAACCAGGTCGGCATGCCCTCGCTGATCAGCACCGACTACGTCAACACCATCCCCACCGAGCGGGAGCCGTGGTTCCCCGGTGACGAGGAGGTGGAGCGCCGTTACCGCGCGTGGATCCGCTGGAACGCCGCGATGACCGTGCACCGCGCGCAGCGACCCGGCGTGGGTGTCGGTGGCCACATCTCGACGTACGCGTCCAGCGCGTCGCTCTACGAGGTCGGCTTCAACCACTTCTTCCGCGGCAAGAACCACCCCGGTGGCGGCGACCAGATCTTCATCCAGGGTCACGCCTCCCCCGGTGTCTACGCCCGCGCGTACCTGGAGGGGCGCCTGTCCGAGCACCAGCTCGACGGCTTCCGCCAGGAGTACTCGCACGCCGGTCCCGGTGGCGGCCTGCCGTCGTACCCGCACCCGCGGCTGATGCCGGACTTCTGGGAGTTCCCCACGGTCTCGATGGGCATCGGCCCGATGAACGCGATCTACCAGGCGCGGTTCAACCGCTACCTGCACGACCGCGGCTTCAAGGACACCTCCGACCAGCACGTGTGGGCGTTCCTCGGCGACGGTGAGATGGACGAGCCGGAGTCGCGCGGCCTGCTGCAGCTGGCGGCGAACGAGCAGCTCGACAACCTGACGTTCGTGGTCAACTGCAACCTGCAGCGCCTCGACGGCCCGGTGCGCGGCAACGGCAAGATCATCCAGGAGCTGGAGTCGTTCTTCCGCGGTGCCGGTTGGAACGTCATCAAGGTCGTGTGGGGCCGCGAGTGGGACGCGCTGCTGCACGCGGACCGCGACGGCGCGCTCGTGAACCTGATGAACAACACGCCCGACGGTGACTACCAGACCTACAAGGCGAACGACGGCGCGTACGTCAAGGAGCACTTCTTCGGCCGCGACCCGCGCACGAAGGCCCTCGTCGACGCCATGAGCGACGACGAGGTGTGGAACCTCAAGCGCGGCGGCCACGACTACCGCAAGGTCTACGCGGCGTACAAGGCGGCGACCGAGACCGTCGGTCAGCCGACCGTGATCCTCGCCAAGACCATCAAGGGCTACTCGCTCGGCCCGCACTTCGCGGCCCGCAACGCGACGCACCAGATGAAGAAGATGACCCTGCAGGACCTGAAGGGCTTCCGCGACAGCCTGCGCATCCCGATCACGGACGAGCAGCTCGAGGCCGACCCGTACCTGCCGCCGTACTACCACCCCGGGCAGGACTCGCCGGAGATCCAGTACATGCAGGAGCGCCGCCGTCAGCTGGGCGGGTTCGTGCCGGAGCGCCGCACGAAGTCCAAGGCGCTGGTGCTGCCGGGCGACAAGGTCTACGAGGGCGTGCGCCGCGGTTCCGGCAAGCAGGAGGTCGCCACGACGATGGCGTTCGTCCGGCTCGTCCGCGACCTCGCGAAGGACCCGGAGATCGGCCCGCGCATCGTGCCGATCATCCCGGACGAGGCACGAACGTTCGGCATGGACTCCATGTTCCCGACGCAGAAGATCTACAACCCGAACGGCCAGGCGTACACCTCGGTGGACGCCAACCTGATGCTCGCCTACAAGGAGTCCGAGCAGGGCCAGATCCTGCACGAGGGCATCAACGAGGCGGGTTCCACGGCGTCGTTCACGGCGGTCGGCACGTCCTACGCCACGCAGGGCGAGCCGATGATCCCGATCTACATCTTCTACTCGATGTTCGGCTTCCAGCGCACCGGTGACGGTCTGTGGGCGGCGGCGGACCAGATGGCGCGCGGTTTCGTGCTCGGTGCCACCGCTGGCCGCACGACGCTGACCGGTGAGGGCCTGCAGCACGCCGACGGCCACTCGCTGCTGCTGGCGCACACGAACCCGGCCGTGATCGCGTACGACCCGGCGTGGTCGTTCGAGGTGGCGCACATCGTCAAGGACGGTCTGCGCAGGATGTACGGCGAGAACGCCGAGAACATCTTCTACTACATGACGGTCTACAACGAGCCGTACGTGCAGCCGGCCGAGCCGGAGGGCCTGGACGTGGAGGGCCTGCTGCGGGGCCTGTACAAGTACCAGGACGGCCCGGCGACGCCCGGTCCGCGCGCGCAGATCCTCGGCTCCGGTGTGGGCCTGCCGTGGGCGCTCAAGGCCCAGCAGATGCTGTCCGACGACTGGGGCGTCTCCGCGGACGTGTGGTCCGCCACGTCGTACTCGGAGCTGCGCCGCGAGGCCGTGGAGACCGACCGCCACAACCTGCTGCACGTGGACGCCGAGCCGCGCGTGCCGTACGTGACGCAGGTGCTGAAGGACGTGCAGGGCCCGGTCATCGCGGTGTCCGACTGGGCGTCGGCGATCCCTGACCTGATCCGCCCGTACGTGCCGACCGACATGACGACGCTGGGCACGGACGGCTTCGGCTTCTCCGACACCCGCCCGGCCGCCCGCCGCCACTTCCTGGTGGACGCGGAGTCGGTCGTCGTCGCGACGCTGGCCGCGCTGGCCAAGCGCGGTGAGGTGGAGCAGTCGAAGGTCGTCGAGGCGGCGCGCAAGTACAAGATCGACGACGTGCAGGCGGCGGGGCCGTCCACGTCGGACGCGGGTCTCGCGTAGGTCTTCGTCCTCCGGAGGGCCGTTCCACTTCGCGTGGAACGGCCCTCCGGCCGTTTCAGCGCGACTGTGGCGACCGGAGCCGTCCTCGCCCACACGATCACCGCGAACGGGTGTGGCTGGAGATCCACGGGCCGCTCAGCGCCCCCCGCCCCCATCGACGGCGTACTCGGTGAACCGGCCCGCGACCGTGAACCCGAGTCGGCGGTAGACCGGCTCGCCTTCCTCCGACGCCTGCAAGACGGCGATGCGGTACCCCTCGGCGCGTGCGGTGTGCAAGGCGGCCAACGTGATCGCGCCGCCATAGCCGCGGCGGCGGTCCGTGGCGAGGGTGGCGATGTTGTAGACGCCGGCGACGCCCGCGTGCAGGAACACCTCCGCGGTGCAGACCGCCCGGCCGCCGACGTAGCCGACCAGGTAGCGGGCCTGACTGCGCAACGCGTGCGCGGCGGTGGCGGCGTAGAACTCGCGGACCGTGGCGGCGGGCGGGGTCCAGTTGGCGGCCAGGACGGTGGCGTAGTCGGCGAGCTCGGCCTCGGTGGTGACGCGGCGGAGGTCGAGGCCGTCGGCGTGGGGGTCGGGGAGGTCGTCCGGCAGTTCCGCCCACATCGCCGCCTCGGTCTCGGCCGCGGTCAGACCGGCCTGGGTGAGCAGGGTGGCGAGATCGGGTGGCGTGGTGGCGGGGCCGACCCACCAGGAGAACGGGCGGCCGGTCGCCTTCAGCGCCGCCACCGTCTCCGCGACGCGGGTGGCGGCGGTGGCCGGGGTGAAGCGGGCGGTGGCGACGATGTTGAACGTGTCGTCGGTCAGGCCGCTGTCGGCGACGAGGAGGTCGCCGGTCCGCGTCACGGTCGCGCCCGGCAGGTGGCGGTGGAGATGGCAGGCGTGCTCGGCGAGGTTCTGCTCCGCGCTCGCCGTCAGGTCGGTGGTGAGCTCGCGCAACGGCCCGCCGTCGCCGTCGTGCCGCACCAAGACGAAGCTCGCTGATATATCGGATACCGCGGTGAGCTCGACGAGCTCGTCACGGACCGGGAGCAGGCGGTCGACGAGGAGTTGGACCTGCTCGTCGAGGCGTTCGGGGCCTCGGTGGACGAGCTTCCACACGTGGCGCCGCGGGAGGTCGTGCTCGGGTTGTTCGCTGTCGCGGACGAGCACCTCATCCGGTTCCAGGCCCAGCCGCCGGGTGATCTCGGCGGCGGGCACGGTGTCGCTCGTGAGGGCGAAGTAGCTGTACTGCTCGACTCGCACGACGGGCATCCGACCACGACGCAGCAGTAGCTCGCGACCGATATATCAGTTCACCGGCACGTCCCTGTTGCAAAAGACGTTTGCGGACGTCCGCAAACGTCTTTTGCAACAGGGTGAGTAAACGCTGGTCAGCGAGCTACTGGCACTGGGCGACGGGCTGGGCGGCGAACAGGGGCTGGTCGGCGCGGGCGTCGAGGAGCAACGGGATGAGCGCGCGGGCCTCCTGCTTCAGCGGCACGATGCGGTCGCCGCCGCGCAGGTACTGCGACTTGATGCCGTGCAGTTCAAGCTCGTCGCGGTGCTCCGAGTACTGGGCGCCGGTCACGACGTAGCCGCACGGCGGGGTGGCCAGCACGTCCGAGGGGCCCGGGGCCTGGTTGTCGGCGCCGCCGAAGTACACCGGCCCGGACCGCACGGCACGGGAGGCGGCGTTGGCGGACTCGATGGCCGAGCGGTTCTCGCGGACGAACGACCGGGTGCCGTCGAGGGCCTTCAGGTGCGAGTCGACGCGGAACGCCGGGGTGCCGTCGGCGTTCGTCTCGACGAGCAGGCCCATGCCGTGCTTGAGGCCGCCGGTGTTGCGCAGGATGCGTTCCTGGCCGTCGCCCGCGACCTGGCGGATCGGCTCACCGGTCACCGGGTCGACGTAGATGCCGTAGACACCGGAGGTGCGGCCGGCGGCCTCGACCGACGGGCGGACGTACGAGCGGGACAGCGTCTCGGACAGGTCGTGCACGCCGGGGGCGACGTTGAGGTTGCGCGGCCACAGCCAGAGGACGTCCTTCACGTAGTACGGCGCGGTCGGGCCGAACTCGTGCAGGTCGTGGATGACGTCGGGCTGGAAGTCGCGGATCACGGCGGCCATCGCGCGGGCCTCGGCGGTGCGCAGCAGCAGGTGGTCGCGGTTGACGTCGATGCCGGAGGAGTTGCCCCGCGTGTCGAGGGCGCGGCCGTCGGGGTTGGCGTTCGGGACGAACAGGTAGGTCACCGGGCCGGTGCGCGGCAGGGAGCGCATGCGGATGAGGCACGCCTCGCGGCCCGCCGGCTCGTCGCCGTGCTGGGAGCAGATGAACAGCACCACGGTGCGGGCCGAGGCGGGGCCGACCCGCACGAGCTGCACGGGACGGCCCTGCAGGGTGGTGCCGATCCGGGTGAGCGGCAGGCCCAGCGAGCGCAGGTAGGCCTGTTCCTCGGACTCGGTGGTCCACCTGCCGGTGAGCTCGAACCCGGTGCGCGGCTCAGGAGCCGCCGCGGCGGTGGCCGGGACGGTGACCAGCAACGACAGTGCGGCGAGTAACGCGATCAGTCCCCTCATAGGGGAGACTTTGCCGCCTGTGTCAACCGGCGGGCGGTGCGGTTCCAGTCGATGAAACCGTGGACCACCAGGCCCGCGAAGATCACGTAGACGAACGCGCTGAAGTACAGGCCCGACTGGATCTGCAGCGGCACGCCGACCGCGTCGACCACCAGCCACACCAGCCAGAACTCCACCAGCCCCAGGCCCTGCAGCGCGAACGCGAGCACGGTGCCGACGAAGATCGCGGCGTCCGGCCACGGCGCCCACGAGGCGTCCAGCGCGTCCAGGAGCAGCGCGAATGCGACCGTGCCCACGACGAAGACGCCGGCGACGACACCGCGTTCGAGCCAGGAGCCCTTGCGCACCACGACGCCGAACACCGGGTCACGCCGGCGCACCCACGCGTACCAGCCGTAGAGCGCGATCAGCCCGACGACGACCTGCCGCGTGGCCAGCCCGCCCAGGTGCGAGGACAGGTAGACCGTGAACAGCAGCGCCACCGAGACGAGCTGAACCGGCCAGGTCAGGAGTGAACGGCGCTGCGCCAGGAAGACGACGGCGAGTGCCAGCACCTGCCCGACCAGCTCGGTGTACGCGATCTTCTGCCCGAAGATCGTCAGTCCCATCTCGTACCACACGGCTTGTTCCCCCGTGGTTCAGTCGCCGTATACCGGTGTTTCCTACCTTGCCACCATGTCATCCTCCTTAGCACTGGCGCTCGTGCCTTTGTTCCTCACTCCGGCCGCGACGCCGGTCATCACACCGATGGTGGTCACCCGGACGTTCGAGGAACCCGCCGACGCGGACGACCCGGCCATCTGGGTGAACCCGCGCGACCCGGAACGCAGTGTGGTGCTGGGCACGCTCAAGGAAGGCGGCCTGGCGGCGTTCGACCTGAACGGCCGCACGATCGGCGTGAGCCCGGCACCGCTGCCGCCGTCACCGGGGGCCAAGCCCGGCCGGTACAACAACGTCGACGTGCTCGGGAACCTCGCGTTCGTGAGCGACCGGGGGCGCGACCGCATCCGGGTGTTCCAAGTGGACGAACGCGGTGCGAGGGACGTCACGGACCCGGCGACCAGGCCGGTGTTCGCGAAGACCGAGGCCGAGGTCGAGGAGCAGCACACCGCCTACGGCCTCGCGGCGGGCCGGGTGCACGGCACGGACGTCGTCGTCACCAGCCGCCGCAACGAGACGAGCATCGCGCTGCTGCACGTCGTCAAGGGCGCGCGGTACGACACCCGCAAGGTGTCCACCCTGGAGCTGCCGGACACCTTCACCCTGCCCGACGGCACGCGCTGGACGGTCTGCGGCGAGCCCGGTGAGGGCCCGCAGGTCGAGGGCATGGTCGTCGACGAGGCCACCGGCACCCTCTACGCAGCCCAGGAGGACGTCGGGATCTGGCGCATCCCGTTGCGCGCCAACGGTTTCGGCACGCCGCAGCTCGTCGACAGGGTCCGCGCGTTCGGCGCGCCGCAGAAGTACGACCCGGTGACCGAGGAGTGCGTGGCCGACGGCCCGGACCCCGGCTTCGGTGGCAGGTGGCTCGAAGCCGACGCCGAGGGACTCGCGATCGCCGGTGACGTGCTGCTCGCCTCCAGCCAGGGCGACTCCCGGTTCGTCGTGTACCGCAAAGCCGACATGAAGCCGCTCAAGGACTTCCGGGTCGAGGACGTCGAGCACTCCGACGGCGCCGACGTCGTGCTCGGCAAGCTGAACCTGCTCGTCGTCCACGACGGGGAACGCGAGAACGGCACCGGATTCGCCTTCGTCCGGCATAACCTGTCCCGATGGGGACTTTGAGCCAGGACGCGCTCAACAGGGCACTGATCGAACGCCAGCTGCTGCGCGAGCGCGCCGAGACGAGCGCGCTCGCCACGATCGAGCACCTCTTCGGCGTCCAGGCGCAGGAACCGAAGTCGCCCTACGTCGGCCTGTGGAGCAGGGTCGAGGATTTCCGGCCCGCCGAGCTCGAAGACCTGCTCACCGGTCGCCAGGCCGTCCGCATGCTGCTCATGCGCGGCACGATCCACCTGGTCAGCGCACGGGACGCGCTCGGACTGCGCCCGCTCACCCAGCTCAAGCTCGACCGCGAGCTGCAGAGCGGCCCGTTCGCGAAACGGCTGCGGGGCCTCGACTTCGACGAGATCGCCGAGGCCGGCCGTAAGATCCTCGACGACACCGCCATGGGCACCGCCGACGCCGGCAAGCTGCTGCAGGCGCGCTGGCCCGACCGCGAGCACACCGTCCTGGGCAACGTCCTGCGCAACAAGCTCGCCCTCGTCCAGGTCCCGCCCCGCGGCCTCTGGCACACCAGCGGGAGGGCGGTCTGCACGACCGTCGAGAACTGGCTCGGGCAGCCGCAGCGAGCCGTGCCGCGCACCGAGCTGGTCCTGCGCTACCTGCGGGCGTTCGGTCCGGCGACCGTCATGGACGCCCAGCAGTGGTCGGGAACCACCCGGCTCGGCGAGGTCTTCGAACAGCTGCGGCCACAGCTCGTGACGTTCCGCACCGAAGCGGGCAAGGAGCTCTTCGACCTGCCCGACGCCCCACGCCCCGGCGCGGACACCGAGCTGCCGGTGCGGTTCCTGCCCGAGTTCGACAACATCCTGCTCGCCCACGCCGACCGCCGCAGGGTCATCGCCGACGACCGGCTCGGCGTCGTCATCGGCGGCAAGCCCACAGTCCTCGTCGACGGCTACGTCGTCGCCACCTGGTCGATCGGCAAGGACCGCGGCGTCACCGTCGACTACCTCGACCGGGTGCCGAAGAGCCGGCAGAAGGCGGTCGACCAGGAGGCCGACCGCCTTCGCGACTGGCTGTGCTGACCCCCTTGACGAGGGCATCTGCAAGTACCACCAACACATGATCAAATCGCCGCCGACTACCACCAACCTGTTCGTCGTCTAACGAACCAGCCCTGTGTCCACGGGTGGCCGGCGGCGCTGTTGGCAGTAGAAAAGTGCTGGTTGATGTTGAGTTGGTGGTACTTGCAGATGCCGGGAGAGGCAGGGGTGAGCTGGTCAGGCGGCGGCCACGTCCACGTGTGCGCCGTCACCGACGACCAGCCGGTGGCGGCCCGCCGAACCGACCCGTGCGCGGCGCCCGATCAGCGACGTCTCGATGCCGGACACGTTGTGCACCGACGCCTCGCTGAGCACGATCGAGTCGGCCACGCCGGACTCGGTGATCCGGCAGTCCGCGCCGATCGACACGTACGGGCCGATGATCGACTCCTCGACCAGCGTGCCGGGACCGATGATCGCGGGCCCGACGATGCACGACCGCACCACGCGCGCACCCTCCTCGACCACGACGTCACCGATGAGCCGCGACTCGTCGTCGACGATGCCCTGGACGTCGCCGCGCAGCCCCATCAGCAGCTCGCGGTTGCACTCCAGCACGTCCTCGACCTTGCCGGTGTCCTTCCAGAACCCGGAGTAGATCCGCGCCCGCACGTCGCGCTCGTGCGTGACGAGCCACTGCAGGGCGTCGGTGATCTCGAACTGGCCGCGCCACGACGGCTCGATCGAGTCGATCGCGACGTGGATCGCGGGCGTGAAGAAGTAGACGCCGATCATCGCGAGGTCGCTGCGCGGCTCCCGCGGGTGCTCGATCAGCCGCGTCACGCGCGAGTTCTCGTCGACCTCCGCCACGCCGTACAGGCGCGGGTCCTCCACCTTGTCCACGAGCACCTGGGCGGACGGCCGCAGCCGCGCGAACTCGTCGGCGATCTGCCCGATGCCGTCGGTGAGGACGTAGTCCCCCAGGTACAGCACGAAGTCGTCGTCGCCGAGGAACGGCCGGGCGATCTTCACGCAGTGCGCGACGCCCAGCGCGAAGTCCTGGTCGAGGTAGGTGAGCGAGACCCCCAGCACGGCGCCGTCGCCGAACATCTCGATGATCTCGCTGCCGTTCTCGCCGACGACGACACCGATCTCGGTGATGCCGATGTCGCGCAGGTTCTCCAGCACGTACTCCAGCACCGGTTTGTTCGCGATGGGCACCAGTTGCCTCGGCAGCGGGTACCCGGCCGGGCGCATCCGCGTCCCCGCACCTCCGGACAGCACAAGAGCTTTCATGGGTCCTCCACCGCGGCAGCGGGTAGTTCGGGTGGGGACGAGCGTCGGGCCGCGCGCTGGACGACAGCTGGAGAACGGTCAGAACACGAGGAAGGGGCCCCGCGCGTGATGTTTGCGCGAGGCCCCTTTCCAGCAGGTGGGAACTACCGGTCGGACATCGGCGTGCCCGACGGCGGGGTGGGGGCGTCACCCATCCGGCCGCTGACGTTCGCCGGCACCTCCTGCGACGCGCGCGGCATCGGCGACCGGGTCTGCGCCTCCTCCTGCACGCGGTTCAGCCAGCCCTCCCAGCGCGCCTGCATCGGGCGGACCAGACCGCCGCCGACACCGATGATGACCACACCGGCCACGGTGGCGAGCACGGCGACGAGCACCGGCATGGTCACCGAGACGGCGATGCCGAGCTGGTTGAGCGCGGCGATGACGCCCAGCGCGATCACGAAGCCGTAGGTGATGTTGCCCAGCAGCCGGGTGTACGAGCGCTGGCCCAGCGCACCGGTGACGAGGCCGCGCAGGGCGGTGCCGATCGCCGACGCGACGATCACCAGCACCAGCGCGACGACGATGCGCGGCAGGTACGCGATGACCTCGTTCAGCAGCGTGCTGACCGGGTTCGAGGCGCCGAAGACGCCGAACGCCAGCTGCAGCGCGATCAGCAGCACGAAGTAGTACACGATCTTGGCGATCAGGCCGGTCGCGTCCATGGACGACTGCTTCAGCGCACCGGTCAGGCCGGAGCGCTGCACGAGCTTGTCGAAGCCGACGCGCTTCAGCAGGAAGCTCACGCCCTTCGAGAGCGCCTTGGCGATGAACCAGCCGATGACCAGGACGAGCAGGAAGCCGAGCAGCTTCGGCACGAACGTGGCCACCATCGCCCACGCCTGGCCCAGGCCCTCGGTGATTTGCGAGCCCACGGGCCCTCCTAGAACGAAGTTGCGGTGAGTGAAGCTCCGACCAGGTGATCGTTTCGCGGATCAGACCACTCAGCAACAGCGACACTGTGACACGAAAGGGTGGCTGACGTGGATTTTTGTCGTAATACAGTCCAGAGTGGAACTACCGGTGGGGACCGGGGAGAGGGAAGCGCCCGACACGCTCCGTGTCGGGCGCTTCCACATTTCCGGGTCTCCTACGGGAGGGCGCTCAGGCCCCGGCCGTCCAGGTACTGCTGGATGTGCTCGGCCGACAGCACGGGTGCCTCCGCCGTGGTTCCCGACCCGTCCTTCGGCACGTTCGGGCGCGGGTCGCCCAGGCACTCGGAGCTGCTCCCGGGCAGGGCGCCGTCGATCAGGTACCGGTTGACCTTCCGGTCGACACAGGTGTTGCCGCCGTTGTAGAGGCCGTGCTTGCCCTCGTCGAGGACGGTGATCAGGTTGTGCCCGAGCCGCCTCGCCATCGCCGGGCCGCCGGCGTACTGCGTCTGCGTGTCGCCCTCCGCCTGCACGACGATGCCGACCGGGTAGCCCGCACGCGCGAGCCGCACCGGCGGCTCCGGCGGGGTGAACGAGCGGAACGTGCAGGTCATCGGTGCCGCGCGGATGATGCCGTAGCCGTACGGGTAGCGCTCGCGGAACGTGCGCATGTCCTCGTAGTAGGTGTCCAGGTCCGTCGGCCAGTCGGACTCGCAGGTCACCGTGTCGAACACGCCGGAGCGCAGCTCCTGCAGCCCGGTCCTGGCCAGCAGCTGGGCGGCCTGGGCACCCTGGGCGTTCGCGGGCTGGTCGCCCGACCTCAGCTTCGCCACGATGTCCGCCAGGTCGGTCCACAGAGGACGGTAGCGGGACCCGACGCCCATGGCGCCGTCGAACGACGACCGCGTGTGGCCCTCGACCGGCGTGGCGTGCAGCTTGGCGGCGACCGACTCCACCGCGGCCAGCACCTCGGCCGGGGACTTGCCGAGCGCGAACTTCTCGTTGCGCTCCGCCACCCACGCCGCCCACGCCTCGGCGTCGCGCCGATAGGCCACCGCCTGCTGGCGGAACTGCTCGTGCCAGATCCACTCCGGGTGCACGGCGCTGTCGAGGACGCTGCGGTCGAGCCGGTCCGGGAACAGCGTCCCGTACACCGCGCCCAGGTACGTGCCGTAGGAGTAGCCCAGGTAGTTGATCTTCGGCTCGCCGAGCACCGCGCGCACGAGGTCCATGTCCCGCGCGGTGTTCGGGGTGCTGACGAACTGCCTGATCCCGCCGGCGGAGCGCTGGCAGGCCTCCTCGGCCTCGCGCGCCTCGGCCGCCCACTTGCCGAACTCGGAGTCCGCGGGCCGGGACTCGGGCTCGGCGATCGCGGGCGCGGTGCGGCAGTTCAGCGCGGTCGAGCCGCCGACGCCGCGCGGGTCGATGCCGATCAGGTCGTAGACCTGCACGAGGTCGGACTTGGCCAGGAACTGCGGCAGGCCGAGCCCGGACCCGCCAGGTCCACCCGGATTGGTGAACAGGACACCGCGGCGGCGCTCCGGTGCCGTGGCCCTCTTGCGGCTGACCGTCAGGTTGATCCGGTCGCCGCCCGGCTTGGTGTAGTCGAGCGGCGCGACGAGCGTCGCGCACTCCAGCTCGGTCAGCTTTCCCGTGCACGGCGCCCACTTCACCGGTTGGGCGACGAGCTCGGCCAGTGGGTCGGGCGGGTCGGCGGACGCGGCCGTGCCCACGGCCATGACCGCGACGACCCCGAGGGCGAGTGCCGGGTACCTGTGCAAGACGAAACCTCCGCGCCGGACGAACTGAAGACCATCTGGTGCCCGAAGGTATGGCCGCTCAGGCGCCGCCACGGGTTTGTGTCACCTGTTCCGGTGATGTCCGCCGCCACGGCATAGGCTGCGGACATGACCAGCAGCCCGACTTCCGAGAACACGAAGGAGGAGGTGCACCCTCCGGTCCTGTCGCCGCGCACGATGCGCAAGATCGAGCGCGCGTCCGGCAACCTCGCCACCGCGAGCGTCGCCGAGATGGAGCGGCGCCTGCCGTGGTTCGCGCGGATGCCGGCGGACCAGCGGGCGAGCGTGCTGCTGCTGATCCAGAACGGCGTGGCCGGGTTCGTCGAGTGGCTGCACGACCGGCAGCAGGCGATCCGGCTGACCGCGGACGCGTTCCGCAGCGCCCCCAAGGACATCTCCCGCTGGGTGAGCCTGCGCCAGACCGTCGAGCTGGTCCGGATAGCGCTGGAGCTGTTCGAGGAGCAGATGCCGGCGATGGCCGCAGACGAGACCGAGCGCGCGCTGCTGATGGAGGGCGTGCTGCGGTACGGCCGGGAGATCGCGTTCTCCGCCGCCACCTCGTACGCGACGGCGGCCGAGGCGCGCGGTGCGTGGGACGCCCGGCTGGAGGCACTGGTCGTGGACGGCATCGTGCGCGGTGATCCGGAGGAGTCGCTGCTGTCGCGGGCCGCCGCGCTGGGCTGGGACCCGGCGGCAGAGGCGACCGTGCTGGTCGGCAACCCCGGCGGGGAGGACCCGCCGACGATCGTCTACTCGGTGCGCAGCAAGGCGGCGCGGGCGAGCCGGCCGGTGCTGCTCAGCGTGCAGGGCTCGCGGCTGGTGGTCGTGCTCGGCGGGCCGACCGACACCGGTGAGGACGTGCTGGGCCGCATCGCCGAGGGCTTCGGCGAGGGCCCGGTGGTGGCGGGACCGACCGTGTCGTCGCTGTCCGAGGCGCACCGCAGCGCCAGCGACGCGCTGAGCGGGTTGCGCGCGGTCGTCGGCTGGCCGGCGGCGCCCCGGCCGGTGCGGTCGCTCGACCTGCTGCCCGAACGCGCGCTGGCTGGCGATCCCGAGGCGGAGTGGCAGCTGGTCGACCGGGTGGCGCGGCCGCTGGAGGACGCCGGCGGTGCGCTGCTGGAGACCGTGGACGCGTTCCTGGAGGTCGGCGGCGTGCTGGAGACGTGCGCGAAACGGTTGTTCGTGCACCCGAACACGGTCAGATATCGCCTTCGGCGCGTTCAGGAAATGACGGGAAGAAATGCACATGACGCTCGAGACGCACTTGTGCTTCGCGTCGCTTTGTCTGTAGGGCGACTTGCCCGCTCCCGGGGGCTGTGGTAGCCCGCCTCCTGTGACGGAGTTCGCACACATCCGGTGGAGTGAGGGCCAAACGACCTGGTACCCCGCTGAGCTGCGGTGACGTCACGCCCGGCGCATCGCGAGGACACTTTTGTAGGGTCTCTACAAATACGATCGCCGTACTTCGTCCTTTCCGGCATGGGGCGCCGGCGGGGCGACCGGCTTTAGTAATCGACGTGATCGCACTCCTCGCGCCCGGCCAAGGGTCCCAGACGCCCGGCATGCTCACCCCCTGGCTCGAACTGGAGGGGGCGGAGAAGCAGGTGCGGACGTGGTCGGACCTCACCGGTCTCGACCTGGTGCGGCTCGGCACCACCGCGGAGGCCGAGGAGATCGTCGACACCGCCATCACCCAGCCGCTGGTCGTGGCGCTCGCGCTGCTCGCGTTCGGTGAGCTGCGCCGCCGCCTCGAACTGCCCGCCGACGTCGTCGTCGCGGGCCACTCGGTCGGCGAGCTGGCCGCCGCGTCGATGGCCGGCGTGATCAGCGCCGACGACGCCGTCGCCTTGGCCGCCGTGCGCGGTCGTGCGATGGCCGAGGCGTGCGCGCTGGAGCCGACCGGCATGGCCGCGGTGCTCGGCGGCGACGAGCCGGAGGTCCTCGCCCGCCTGGAGGAGCTCGGTCTCGTGCCCGCCAACCGCAACGGCGCGGGCCAGATCGTCGCCGCCGGTCCGCGGACCGCGCTGGACGAGCTCGCGGAGAACCCGCCGAGCACGTCGAAGGTCCGCAAGCTGGCCGTCGCGGGCGCGTTCCACACCCGGTACATGGCGCCCGCCGAAGAGGCCGTGCGCGCCCGTGCCGCCGAAGTCGTCACGCAGGACCCGTCGCTGCCGCTGCTGTCCAACAAGGACGGCGCCGTCGTCACCGAGGGCGCCGAGGTGCTGCGCCGCCTGGTGTCCCAGGTCACCAGCCCGGTGCGCTGGGACGTCTGCCAGGCCACCCTCGTCGAGAAGGGCGTCACCGGTTCCGTCGAGCTGCCGCCGGCCGGCGCGCTCACGGGTCTGGCCAAGCGTGCGATGAAGGGCACCGCCACCCTCGCCCTGAAGACGCCCGACCAGCTGGAGAAGGTCGCTGAGCTCTTCGTCACCGCGGGAGAGACTCAGTGACGACCTTCGAGGCCCCGCGGGCTGCCGCGGGCAGCCGCATCCTCGGTCTCGGCAGCTACCAGCCGGAGACCGTGGTGAGCAACCACGACCTCGCCCAGCGCATGGACACCTCCGACGAGTGGATCCGCGAGCGCGTCGGCATCGCCAACCGCCGGGTCGCGGCGAAGGACGAGGGCGTCGTCGACATGTCCGTCATCGCGGGCACCAAGGCGATCGAGGACGCGGGCCTGACGCCGGAGGACATCGGCGGCGTGATCGTGGCGACGTGCACCATGCCGTCGACCATCCCGAACGCCGCCGCCCAGGTCGCCACGAGGATCGGCATCCAGGCAGCGGCCGCGTTCGACCTCAACGCCGCGTGCGCGGGCTTCTGCTACGCCGTCGCGACCGCGGCGGACATCGTCCGCGCCGGCACCGTGCGCAACATCCTCGTCATCGGCGCGGAGAAGCTCACCGACTGGACCCACCAGGACGACCGCTCGACCGCGATCATCTTCGCGGACGGCGCAGGTGCCGTCGTGGTCGGCGCCGGTGACGCGAACGAGATCGGCCCCGTCGCCTGGGGCTCGGACGGTTCCATGTCCGAGGTCATCAGGATCGACGACCGCGACTCGTTCATCCACCAGGAGGGCCAGGCGGTCTTCCGGTGGGCGACGACGCAGGTCGCCCCGGTGGCGATCCGCGCAGCCGAACTGGCGGGTGTCGAACTGTCCGACGTGGACGTGTTCGTCCCGCACCAGGCGAACCTCAGGATCATCGAAGCGATCGCCAAGCGCCTGCGCAAGAATGGTGCGCGCGAGGACCTGAAGGTCGCTCGAGACATCGTCGAATCCGGTAACACCTCCTCGGCCTCGATCCCCATGGCACTGGACCACATGCGGTCGGCGGGCGAGATCTCCAGCGGAGACGTGGTGCTGATGGTCGGGTTCGGCGCAGGACTGTCCTACGCGGGACAGGTGGTCCGGTGCCCGTGATTTTCCAGAGTGTGTCAATCGAAAGGGAACTTCAGTGAGCGACAACGTCCTGACCGGTCTTGCCGAGATCGTCGAAGAGGTCGCCGGTGTGGCCGCCGACGACGTCACCGCTGACAAGTCCTTCGTGGACGACCTCGACATCGACTCGCTGTCGATGGTCGAGATCGCCGTCCAGGCCGAGGACAAGTTCGGTGTGAAGATCCCGGACGACGAGCTGGCGAACCTCAAGACCGTTGGTGATGCGGTGGATTACATCACCAAGAACGCATGAGTTCGAACATCGACGTCGTCATCACCGGGCTGGGTGCCACCACCCCGCTCGGTGGTGACGTGACGTCCACCTGGGACGCGTTGCTGGCAGGCAGGTCCGGGGTCAGCCCCATGACCCACGACTGGGTCGAGAAGTACGACCTGCCGGTGAAGATCGCGTCGCAGCTCGTCGTCGACCCCACCGAGGTCCTGCCCCGCGTCGAGGCGCGGCGCCTGGACCGTTCGGAGCAGGTGGCCATCGTCGCCTCGCGCCAGGCGTGGGCCGACGCGGGCCACGACGACGACACCGTCGACCGCGAGCGCCTCGCCGTCATCATCGGCACGGGCATCGGCGGCGCGATCACCCTCCTGACCCAGGACGACCTCCTGGAGCAGCACGGCCTGCGCAAGGTGTCGCCGCTGACCGTCCCGATGCTGATGCCGAACGGCCCGGCCGCGCACGTGGGCCTGGAGCTCAAGGCGCAGGCGGGCGTGCACGCACCGGTCTCGGCCTGCGCGTCCGGGGCGGAAGCCATCGCCTGGGCCTACCGCATGATCAAGGCCGGCGAAGCCGACGTGGTCGTGGCGGGCGGCGCGGAAGCCTGCATCACCGCCATCCCGGTGGCCGGCTTCTCCCAGGCCCGCACCATGAGCACCCGCAACGACGAGCCGGAGAAGGCCTCGCGCCCGTTCGACACGGCCCGCGACGGCTTCGTCCTCGGCGAGGGCGCGGGCGTCATGGTCCTGGAACGGCGCGAGTTCGCCGAGGCCCGCGGCGCCAAGATCTACGGCCGCCTGGCGGGCATCGGCACCTCCGCCGACGGCTACCACATCACCGCCCCCGACCCCGAGGGCGTCGGTCAGTCGCGTGCCATCGCCGCATCCCTGCGGTCCGGCGGCATCGACCCGTCCGACGTCGGTCACGTGAACTGCCACGCCACCTCCACCCCGGTGGGCGACGTGGCGGAGACCGTGGCCGTCCGCAAGGCCATCGGCGACCACCCGGTCCTCACCGCCCCGAAGGGCGCCCTCGGGCACCTGCTGGGCGCGGCGGGCGCGGTGGAGGCGATCATCACCGTCCTGTCGATCCGCGACGGCATCGTTCCCCAGACGCTGAACCTGGAGAACCTGGACCCCGCGGTCACGCTGGACGTGGTGGCCGGTGAGCCCCGCAAGATCAAGCTCGACGCTGCCGTGAACGACTCGTTCGGCTTCGGCGGTCACAACGTGGCACTGGCCTTCACCTCGGTCTAGTTCCCGCTGTGCGCAGCGCCCCGGTCCGCTTCGGCGACCGGGGCGCTGCCGTTTCTCGGCTTAGGCCAGTGGCGGCCGGTGGGTGGGCAAGCGCGAGCCGGTGGCACTCGCGGACGTGTTGCCGGGCCGGCGGGAGCCGTCGGGCGGCCGAGTCAGCGGGAACCCTCGAACGGTGGAGGTCGGCGACGAGCCGCTAGCACCGCTCCATCTGCGGCGTCCGGTTCTCCGGGGCCTCGTCCACCCGCCATTCCCCGCCCTCCCGCACCACCACGTACACGACCCGCCACCGGATGCACCCCTCCGGCAACGCGACGGGGGCCTTGGCGACGTCCTGCGTGGACACGAACGAGATGAGCGCCCGCACCCGCCGCCCGACCACGTCGGACTCGATGCGCTGCACGACCACACCACCGTCGCGGGTGGTCTCGTAGGCGGCCCGCCACGTCTCCTCGACCGCCTGGGACGCGCGGCGGGAGGACACCGCGGCCGACCAGGCCCGGAAGTCGCGGGCGTTGATGGCGTCGAAGTACCGCTGCAGCACCGACTGCACCTGCTGGCGGTCGGGGTGGGTGAACGAGTCCGCGCTGAGCCGCACCTCCGGCGATCCGGGCAGCTGCCCTGCGGAGGAGGCGACGGCGGGTTCTCCCGAGGCCTCCGCGGGGCGCAGGTACACGGCCCTGCCCACCATTCCGGCCGCGACGGCCGCACCGGTGATCACCACGACGGCCGGCACCAGCCAGCGACTCGCTGCGCTCCCCACCAGGGAAGCCTAGACCCCGCGCACCGGGGGTGGTCCCGTGCCGCACGCACCCGGTGCTCCGTTACACCGGAAAGAAAGATTCACTCGAAAAGTTGAGATTGTGTCGTGATCAGCGGTTGCATGTGGCAAGACAATGATTGGCACATAAAAAGCTGATGACCAATCCCATACTCCGAATGAGTTCCTTCGGGGGTAACCCTACCGCCATTCGGCCGTATCAAACGCGCATATGTCGCGATTTTCGGCTTCACCCGGACAGCCCAAGGGACACGGGCCGTGTCCGACCGTTGCCCACCCCTAACTATACGTCGCGAACCGTGTGGAATACCGCAGGTCGGCGCCTCGCAATTAAAAGAACGCGCTGGTGCCGTTTAGCGAGGTGCCCAGCAAGCGAAGCTGACTCATCGATCAGAAACCTCTCAACCGGGTGATCTGGCTCCAAACCTCTTTACTCTGAGCAACATACGCGCCGGTAACCCCGGGTCTTTCGGACACGAACGGGTTACCCATATGCCCCCAATGGCGGATTGGCCATAGCTTCGAAAATGTGCGGGAATATGCGGCGTCAACGGAATTGCGAAACAGTGAGGGAGGTAATTCGGTGGATCTCAGATACGAGGCGTTCTGCTTCGCGGATCGACGGTTCTACGATCTGCAGAGCAGCACCGAAAGCGGCCTCCCGGGCGATGACTTCGCGCACCAGCTGCCCGCTCTTCCGGATGGCTGGGTGCAGGCCGAGCGCAACGTCTGGCGGCACCTGCACCCGCACGGGGTGCAGCTGCCGAAGCAGGGGTGGAAGATCCACGTCTCGGCCGGCCTGGACAACGCGACCGCGGTGCTCAAGGCGACCTTCGACTACTGCGTCGAGCGGCGGATCCCGTTCAAGTACCTGCAGACCGTCTCGATCGTGCTGGCGCGCAACTCGAAGTACGCGCCCCGTGAGGGCAGCGGCAAGCTCATCACGATCTACCCGACGAGCACGGAGCAGCTGCAGCAGGTCCTGACCGAGCTCGCCGCAGTGCTCGACGGGCAGCACGGCGCGTACATCCTCAGCGACCTGCGCTACGGCAAGGGGCCGCTGTACGTGCGCTACGGCGGGTTCTCCGAGCAGTGGCTCGAGGTCGACGGGCAGCAGGTGCTCGCGATCGAGGGGCCGGACGGCGAGCTCGTGGCCGACCAGCGCAAGCCGGTGTTCAGCCTGCCGGAGTGGGTGGAGCTGCCGGAGTTCCTGGCGCCGCACCTCGCGGAGCGCAACGCCGGTGACCCGGAGAAGTTCCCCTACCGGATCAAGAGCTCGCTGCACTTCTCCAACGGTGGCGGCGTGTACCTCGCGACCCGCAAGAGCGACGGCAGGGAGGTCGTCCTCAAGGAGGCGCGGCCGCACGCCGGGCTCGACCGCGAGGGGCGCGACGCGGTGGCACGGCTGGAGCGCGAGTACGAGGTGCTCACCCGGCTCGCCGGCGTGCGGGGCGTTCCCGCGGTGTACGACCGCTTCACCGAGTGGGAGCACCTGTTCGTCGCCATGGAGTTCATGCCAGGCCGGTCGCTCGGCCAGTGGCTGGGGATGAACTACCCGTTGACGCACAAGGAAGCCGGCGATGAGAAGGTCACCGCCTACCGGGACCGCGCGCTCTCCCTCGTGCGCAAGGTCGAGGACCTGGTGGCGCGGGTGCACGAACGCGGCGTCGTCTTCGGCGACCTGCACACCATGAACGTCCTGGTCGACGAGGACGACGAGGTCTCGCTGATCGACTTCGAGCTGTCGTCGACGATCGAGGACCTGCACCGGCCGACGCTCGGGGCCCCCGGCTTCCAGGCACCGGCCGACCGCGACGGCTTCGACATCGACGCCTACCCGCTGGCCGCGCTCAAGCTGTGGATCTTCCTGCCGCTCAACGCGGTTCTGGAGCTCTCACCCGCGAAGCTCGACCAGCACGTGCGGGTGGTGCGGGACCGCTTCGGGCTCGACGACGAGTACTGCCGGGGCATCGTCGACGTCCTCCGGCCGCGGGTCGACCCGCCGGCGGATCCGGCGTTCACCGCGTTCGACGACGAGGAACCGGACTGGACGCTGGTGCGCAAGGAGATCGTGACCGCGATCCTGCACAGCGCCACCCCGCAGCGGAAGGACCGGCTGTTCCCCGGCGACATCGAGCAGTTCGAGGTCGGCGGAGCCGGGTTCGCCTACGGCGCGGCGGGTGTGCTGCACGCGCTCGACGTGAGCGGCGAGGGCCGGTACCCCGAGCACGAGGACTGGCTGATCGCGTCGGTCCGCAGGGAACCGCCCAAGCAGCCCGGGTTCTACGTCGGCGCGCACGGCATCGCCCACGTGCTGGAGAACTTCGGCCACCACGACCTCGCGGCCGAGCTGGTCGAGAGCTACGCGCCGCTCGTCGCGACCACGCAGGACCACGGGCTGAGCGCCGGCCTGTCCGGCATCGGGCTCAACCTGCTGCACTTCGCCGACTCCCGGCACGACCACGGTTTCGCGGAGCAGGCCGAGGTGCTGGCCGAACGGCTCGCGCGGCAGCTCGCCGACGCACCGGGTCCCGGTGGCAAGGCGCGGGCGGGACTGCTGCACGGCTGGTCCGGTCCGGCGCTGTTCTTCCTGCGGATGTTCGACCGCACCGGCGAACACCGCTGGCTCGACCTCGCCGAGCAGGCGCTCGAACGCGACCTGGCGGAGACGATGGTCGCGCTCGACGGTTCGCTGCAGGTGCGGGACGGCAACTTCCGGTCGCTGCCCTACGTCGGCATCGGCGGTGCGGGCATCGCGCTCGTGCTCACCGAGCTCGCCGCCATCGCACCGGAACGCCCGTGCGTCGAGCAGCTCCCCGGCCTGCTCGACGCCTGCACCAGCGAGTTCGTCATCCAACCGGCGTTGACGCTGGGCAGGGCCGGTCAGCTGGCCACCCTCGCCCACGCGACGCGCCACCGCCCGGACGAGCGGTACGAGCGCTCGATCCGGCAGCACCTGCGGGCACTGGGCTGGCACGCCGTGCGCTTCGGCGGCGGGCTCGCGTTCCCCGGTGTGCAGCTGCGCCGGATGTCGATGGACCTCACCACCGGCGGTGCGGGCGTCCTGCTCGCCATCGCGTCCACTGTGGATGGCCGCGCTCCCCTCCCCTTCCTGGGGAGGGCACAGACCCCGGTCCTCGCGGACCGGTAGCAGTGATCCAGCAAGATCCCTCTTAGCAAGGAGACCGTCATGGGCTTCATCCTCGACATGCAGGACCTCGAGACCCCCGAGGCGCCGGCCAACGTGCTGGCGGGCGGCGGCTCCGGCGGCGGTGGCGGCGGTTCGACCACCGCGTCCAACGCCTCGCTGCTGCTCCCCTGCTCGCACAGCACCGTCAGCCTGCTGGCCTGCTGAGCTGTTCCACAACTGAGCTACCCCGGCCGATGAGCGGCATAGGCGAAGTATGCCGCTCATCCGCCACCTGCAGGGCCCGGCAGCCGGCCAGCTGTCGGGCCCTCGCTCATGATGCGCCCTGACGCCCTCGGGAGGAACAGCGATGACCAAACCCGGTGACGCTCTGCTGTTCTCCACCGTCAAGCGCGACTACCGGCCGTGGCTGCTGCTCCTCAACGCCGCAGTCACCACCGCCGCCGGTCTGCTGCTGCCGGCCGCGCTGGCCGGTGCCGTCGACATGGCGCTGGGCGGGCGGTTCGTGCTCGCGACGATCCTGTTCCTGCTGGTGCTGGCCGCGGTCGAGATCGTCGGCGACGCGATCGGGATCGTGCTCGCGGCGAGCATCACCGCCCGCGGCACCGCGTGGTTGCGCCACCGGCTGTCCCGGCAGCTGCTCACGATCGGTCACCCCGCGCCGTTCGCCCACGGCGACGCCGTCAGCCGCGTCACGGGCGACTGCGGCAACGCGGGCGGTGTCGCCGTCACGGTCATCGGCCTGCTCGTCAGCGTCGTGTCGTCGGTGGGCTCGGTCGTCGCGCTGGCGCTGCTGGACTGGCGGCTCGCCGCGGTGTTCCTGGTCAGCGCCCCGCTGGCGGGCCTGCTGATCCGCACCCACCTGCGCCTCACCGCCGACGACGTGCTGACCTACCAGGAGGTCTCCGGCGAGGTCTCGGCCCGGCTGCTCGACTCCGTGTCCGGCCTGCGCACGATCTCCGCCGCCGGTCTCGCCGACCGCGAGACGCGCCGCGTGCTGCAGCCGCTCCCCCGGCTCGCCGCGGCGGGCGCCGGGATGTGGCGCACCCAGGCCAGGATGATGTGGCGAGCCGGGCTCCTGCTGCCCGCCGTGGAGGTCGCGGTGCTCGCGGCCGCCGGGTTCGGGGTGCTGCAGGGCAGGCTGAGCGCAGGTGACGTGCTCGCCGCCCTCGGCTACGCCGCGCTGGGCATGGGGATCGTCGGCCAGATCACCCAGCTCACCGTGCTGGAACGCACCCGCGCCTCCGCCGGCCGGATCGCCGAGGTGCTCGACACCCCGCCACCGCACCGCCCCTTCGCCCGCGCCCCCCTCGGCGGGGCACTCGAACTGCGCGGTGTCAGCGTCGACGGCGCGCTCCACGACGTCGACCTCGTCGTCCCGGCCGGCGCGTTCTGCGCGGTCGTGGGCAGCTCCGGCGCGGGCAAGTCCGCGCTGGCCGCCGTGCTCGGCGGACTGTCCCCAGTGGACTCCGGTGAGGTCGCGCGGTCCGGTGGCGTCGGGTACGCCTTCGAGCGACCCGCCTTGCTGGGCACCACGATCGGTCGTTCGATCGCCTACGGAACGGACGCGGACGAGGCGCGGGTCCGCGCCGCCGCCGTCGCCGCCCAGGTGCACGACGTGCTGGTGCGGCTGCCTCACGGGTATGAGACGCCGGTCGCCGACGCCCCGCTGTCCGGCGGTGAGGCGCAGCGGATAGGCCTGGCGCGTGCGATCGTGCGCGATCCCGAGGTGCTCGTGCTGGACGACGCGACCGCCAGCCTGGACACCGTCACCGAGGCCAGGGTGGACGACGCGCTCACCACCGCGCTGCCCGGCCGCACCCGCGTCGTCGTCACGCACCGGCCGGCGACGGCGGCCCGCGCGGACCTGGTGGTGTGGCTGGAGAACGGCCGGGTGCGCGCGACCGGCACCCACCAGGAGCTGTGGGACGACCAGGAGTACCGCGCCGTGTTCACCGGGGGCGAGTGATGCGCTTCTACCTCTCCACGCTGGCCGGGCACCGCCGCGGCGTGCTCGTCCTGCTCGCCTGGTCCGCACTGGAGGGCATCCCGGCGTTCTTCGGCGGCAAGCTCGTCGGCACCGCCGTGGACAGCGGGTTCGCCGCGGGCCGCCCGGTGGCCGGGCTGCTGTGGCTGCTCGCGTTCGCCGCGCTCGCCGTCGCCGGCGCGCTCGGTCAGCGCCAGGTGTTCGCCCGGCTCGGCGATGTCGTCGAGCCCATGCGCGACGCCCTGGTCACGCAGGTCGTCAAGGGCGTGCTGAACAACCGGACGCACCGCCGCACCCCGGACGCCAGCGCCGTCGCGATGATCACCCGTCACGTCGAGGTGGTCCGCGACGCCACCGCCGGCGTGCTCGTGCAGGCCCGCGCGCTGCTGGTCACCACGGTCGCCGCGCTCGTCGGGCTCGCCACGACCGCGGCCGCGCTGGTCTGGCTCGTCGTCCTGCCGATCGTCGCTGCGCTGGTGCTGTTCGGGTTCCTGCTGCCGTCACTGGCGAAACGGCAGCGCAACGCGGTCATGGCCGAGGAACGCACCGCGGAGGCGACCGGCGGGGTGCTCACCGGGCTGCGCGACGTCGCCGCGTGCCGGGCCGAGCAGGAGGCGTTCGCGGACGTCCGGGCGCAGGTCGACGAGCAGGCGGCGGCGACGGTCGCGGTGGCCTGGGCGAACGCCCTGCGGGCCACCGTGATCGCTCTCGGCGGCTTCGCACCGGTCGTGCTGCTCGTCGCGTTCGCACCGCCGCTGGTGGCGTCCGGTCAGCTCACCACCGGCGCGGTGCTGGCGGCGGTCGTCTACCTGACCAACAGCGTCAACCCGGCGCTGCACGGCCTGGCCCGCACCACGAGCACCGTCGTGATGCGGCTGATGGTCGCACTCAAACGACTTCAGGAGGCGGCGCCGCGGCAGACCGGCGACGACGGCGTGGAGGTGCCCGTCAGCTGCGAGTTCACCCTCAGAGACGTCACGTTCGGCTGGAGCCCGGACGCCGTGCCGGTGGTGAAGGACCTGAACCTGTGCATCGGACCGGGCGACCACCTGGCCGTCGTCGGGCCGTCGGGCATCGGCAAGTCCACTGTGGCCGGTCTGCTCACCGGTCTGATGCCACCGGACCGGGGCGAGGTGCTGTTCGGCGGGCGGCCGGTGGACCGGGTGGTGCCGTCGGTCCGGCACCAGGCGATCGCGCTGATCCCGCAGGAGACCTACCTGTTCACCGGGACCGTGCGCGAGAACCTCGCCCTGCTGGCGCCGCAGGCCACCGACGCCGAGCTCCTCGCGGCGGTGAAAAGCGTTGGGGCCAAACCACTTCTTGACCGGCTGGGCGGTCTGGACGCACGGCTGGGCCACGCGGGCGAAGGGCTGTCCGCCGGAGAGGCGCAGCTGCTCGCGCTGGCACGGGTCCACGCGACGCCGGCGGCGGTGGTGATCCTCGACGAGGCGACCTCGCACCTGGACCCGGCGGCGGAGGCGCGGGTGGAGCGCGCGTTCGCGGCCAGGAAAGGCGTCCTCGTGGTGATCGCACACCGGCTGAGCTCGGCGTTGCGGGCGGACCGGGTGCTGGTCATGGACGGTGGCGCGCCTCTTCTGGGCACGCACGAGCAGCTGCTGGAGACCTCGCCGACCTACGGCAGGCTGATGCTCGCCTGGGACCCCACCCACCACGAGCGAACCCCGCTGCCCAACCGGTAGCGGGGTCCACTCAGGACTGGCCGGGCGCTCACCCGACGCGGTGCAGCCACGTGACCGGCGCGCCGTCGCCGGCACGGCGGAACGGTTCCAGCGCGTCGTCCCACGCCGCGCCGAGGAGCTCGTCGACACCGTGCGCGAAGGACTCACCGCCGCGGGAGCGTGCGGCCAGCGCACGCAGCTGGTCCTCGTTCACGACGATGTCGCCGTTCGCCGAAGTGCGCGCGTGCCACAACCCCAGCACGGGCGCGAAGCAGAAGCGCTCTCCGTCCTGACCTGGGGACGGTTCCTCGGTCACCTCGAAACGGAGCATCGGCCACGCGCGCAGCGCAGCAACGAGTTTCGCGCCGGTACCGGCGTCACCGGCCCACGCACATTCAGCGCGCAACTGTCCTGGTGCCGCGGGTTGCGCTGCCCACCTGAGGTCCACTCGTTCGCCAAGGGTGCCCGAGATCGCCCACTCGACGTGCGGACAGACCGCAGACGGCGACGAGTGGACGTAGACCACGCCACTGGTGCTGCCACGGGTGCTCACTGCTGACCTCCGCTACTCGACGAGGGACGTCTTCCCCTACGCCTTTGCCGAGTGAGGTGATCACCGTGGAACCCGTTCGCTGCATTCTGCCTCGACTTGAGGCATGTCCGCCATAAGAACCAGCTCGATCATCACCCGACCGGGTCAGATACAGGTCTTAAGTCCCGATCTCCCCTGCCGAGCGATGCGTGATCGTGATCTCCAGCGCGTTTACCGCGGCGACGATCGTGGTGGACGTGCCCAGGTCGAGCAGGGCGGGACCGTGCTGCGGCTTGACCGTCACCGGGCCAGGGTCGAACGCCCCGCCACCGGACGGCCCAGGAGTTGCCGACGACCTGTCGTGGCCGCCGCGACAGGGGAGGCGGCGGCCACGGGCACCACGGCGAGCAGCGCAGCACGGCTGCAAATGGACCCTCCGTGAACATAGGCAGACAATCCATCCAACGAGTGATCCACTTTCCGGTGACGGGTGTCACGCAACGTCTCGACTGGCCGCAGGTGAACGACCCCGGAGCGCTACGGTGTGCCCCCGTGCGGAAAGGTGGGGACTCGTGCGGTTGATCCGTCTGGGCGCTGAACCCTCGGCCATCGGGGCGGACGTCCGCGCTGCCCTCACCGCGTGCGGCGCGGGCACGGAGGTGCTCGGCGGGGTCGCGTTGACCGGCGTGCAGCCCCCCGACTGCCCGGTGCCGCTGGACGCGGTCGTGGTGTTGCCCAAGGGCGTGCTGGTGATCGTGGGCGTGGACCTGCCCGACCCCGCCGTGAAGCTGGAGGCCCCGCTCGGCGGGACGTGGACGATCGACGGCTGGCCGCTGGTCAGCCAGGACGGCATGCCGAACCCGGCGACCGAGGCCGTGGCGGCGGCGACGGCGGTGGCCCAGCGGTTGCAGGCCATGCGCGCCGAACCGCTGCCGGTGAGCACGGTCGTCGCGGTCGGCCCGTTCGTGAGCCAGGTCGTGCAACCCTCCGCGGACCTCAACCGCGGTGTGCGGGTGCTGCACCCCAAACCGTCCACTTTGCTCACCGCGGCACGTGAGCTGGCCACGTCGGCGGTGCCGTGCTCGGCCGAGCACGCGGCCAAGCTGCTCGCCGTCCTGCAGACCACCGGCACGCCGCCGGACACCGCGTCGCTGCTGGGCGAGGGCTTCTCCGACGCCGTCTCCCCCGACCTGGCCTCCGCCAGCACCATGCTGATCCCGAAGATCGGCGTGCGACCGCCGGTGGGCAGGCGCGGGCCGGTCAAGCTGCGCTGGCCCCACCTCGCGGGCGCCGGTCTGCTCGTGCTGGTCCTGCTCGTGTGGCTGGTCGTGGCGCTGCCCGGCGGTGACCCGCAGGTCGGTGCCACGGAGACGCCGCCGCCCGGCCCGACGACGGTGGTCGTGGACGGCACGACGTTCGTCCCCCGAGACGCCCAGCAGGACGAGGACTGCGCTGCGCAGGCGTTCGGCGACGTCAAGGCCTGGCTGGTGGCGAACGAGTGCGGCCGGGTCCAGCGCGCCACCTACGAGACGACCGTCAACGGCCGCAAGGCGTCCGTGCTGGTCGCGGACCTCGACGTGATGGACGCCCCCAGCGCCAAGGCGTTCCACGCGATCGTGGCGGCCCCCGGCTCCGGTGGCGTGAACGCGCCGGACGGCAACCCGCTGGCGAACGCGACGTTCGCGAGCGGCGTGAAGGGCAGCCACGTCCAGCTGGCGTTCGTGGTGTGGTCCGGCGGGGCCGGCGACGCCGCGCTCGACCCGATCGCCAAGCAGGCGTTGCGGCTGCCCACCTCCCGGTAGAGGGTGGAGGGCATGATCGGACAACTTCGTTCCGTGGTGGTCGACTGCCCCGACCCCTCCGAGCTGGCGTCGTTCTACGAGAAGCTCCTCGGCGGCGAACGCCTCGCCGGCAGCGAGGACCCCGACTGGGTGGTGGTCGTCGCGAGCGGCACGCGGATCGCGTTCCAGCGCGCGCCCGAGTACGTGCCGCCGGTGTTCCCCGACCCGCACGGCTCGCAGCAGTTCCACCTCGACGTGCTGGTCGAGGACGTGGAGCTCGCCGAGTCCCAGGTGCTCGCGCTCGGGGCCAAGCTGCTCGCGAGCGACAACCCCGACGACTACCGCGTCTACACCGACCCGGTCGGGCACACGTTCTGCCTCCTGTGGCTCACCTAGAACCGTTCTAGTGTGGCGCCATGGATTTCGACGTCATCGTCATCGGTGGTGGCCCCGTGGGTGAGAACGTGGCCTGGCGGACGGCCGCCGGTGGCCTGTCCACCGCCATGGTCGAGAAGGAGCTGGTCGGCGGCGAGTGCTCGTACTGGGCGTGCATGCCGTCCAAGGCGTTGCTGCGCTCCGGTCACGCGCTCGCGGCCGCCCAGCGGGTCAAGGGCGTGGTCGGCGGCAGCCTCGACCCGCTGGCGGTGCTGGAGCGGCGCACCTCGTTCACGTCCGACTGGGACGACGCGGGTCAGGTGCAGTGGGCCGAGTCGGTCGGCATCACCGTCCTGCGCGGTGACGGCGAGGTGACCGGCGAACGCGAGGTCACCGTCGGCGGCGAGGTGCACCGGGCGCGGCTGGCCGTGGTGGTGTGCACCGGCAGCGTGCCGAAGATGCCGCCGCTGGACGGCATCGACGACACTCCGGTGTGGACGTCCCGCGAGGCCACGTCGGCGCGCGCGGTGCCGGAGTCGCTCGTGGTGCTCGGCGGCGGCGTGGTCGGTGTCGAGATGGCGCAGGCGTGGGCGCGGCTCGGGTCGAAGGTGACGCTCGTGGTGTCGGGCGACCGCCCGTTGCCGCGCATGGAGGACTTCGTCGGGCCGCTGGTCGCCGAGGGCCTGCGGGCCGACGGGGTCGAGGTGCTGCTGAACGCGCGGGCCGCGGCCGTCGAGCCGGGCGCGCTGACGTTGCGGGACGGCCGGGTCGTGCGGGGCGCGGAGATCCTCGTCGCGACCGGGCGGGTGCCGGCGACGAAGGACGGCAAGCCGATGAGCATCGACGACACCGGTCTCGTGTCCGGCGTGGACGGGCGGTGGCTGTACGCGGCCGGTGACGTCACCGGGCGTGCGCTGCTCACCCACCAGGGCAAGTACCAGGGCCGGGCGGTCGGGTCGGCGATCCTGGAGCGGTCGCGCGGCTCCGAGCCGGAGCCGTGGTCGGCGGGCCAGGCCAGCGCCGACCACGTGGCGGTGCCGCAGGTCGTGTTCACCGACCCCGAGGTGGCCTTCGTCGGGCACACCGCGGAGGAGGCACGTGCGGCCGGACGCGATGTCAAGGTCGTGGACCTCGACATCGCGGTCGCCGGGTCGTCGCTGCACGCCGACGGCTACAGCGGCAAGGCGCGGATGGTCGTCGACGAGCGCACCCGCACCCTGGTCGGTGTCACGTTCGTCGGCCAGGACGTGGCCGAGCTGCTGCACGCCGCCACCATCGCGATCGTCGGCGAGGTGACCGTCGACCGGCTGTGGCACGCGGTGCCCGCCTACCCGACGATCAGCGAGGTGTGGCTGCGGATGCTGGAGGCTTACGGCCTCTGAGGTTCCAGCACGCCGCCGAGCATGCCCGTGAGCAGCTCGTTCGCCGTGCCGACCACGTACGCGCGGTCGTCGGGGTCGACCCGTTCGGCCAGCTTGAACAACGCGTCCGCGGTCTGCACGGCGATGCGGAAGGTCAGCATGACCGGTGCGTCGCCGTGCGCGCCGAAGCGGTTGACGAACATCTCGGCGAGCCGTTCGGCCATCAGCTCGTACTGGTCGACGCTGGAGTCGAGCCGGTGGCTGTCCAGCATGTCGCTGAACCGCACCCGGCCGAAGCCCGGCAGCTCCGCCAGCATCCGCATGTAGACGGCGACGACCTGGGTCATGGCCTCGCGCCAGGTGTCCGCGATGAGGTCGCTGGAGAACAGTTCCTCGACCTCGCTCAGATATGCCTCCATACCGCGCAAGGCGAGCGCGTGCACCACGGACCGCTTGTCCGGGAAGTATTGGTAGAAAGAACCGATGGGCACTCCGGCCACGTCGACGATGCGCGCCGTGGTGATGTCGTCGTAGTCGTATTCGTTCAGCAGGCTCGCACAAGCGTCCAGGATCGCGGAGACGGTGGCCGCACCGCGTTGTTGCACCGGCTGCCGACGCATCACCCTGGCCAACCTGCCCCTGGCCGGATCTTCATGCACAACGACATCTTCATCCATCGGACGGCCGAAGCCCAAGCACGGGTTCCCGGCAGTTCTCAGCCGGGATCTCCGCGCCGTTTGCGGCGGGCCACCCAGGCGAGGTCGACGAGGCACACGACGGCGAGCAGCCACAGCACGACGGCGAGCCAGACGAGGTCGGCGCGCAGGGCCAGCCACCCGGCGACCGAGTTGAAGACCAGCCCGAAGCCGGCGAGCCACAGCCGCAGCGTCAGCGCGCTGCGCGGCGGGGCGGGCGGAGGGAGGTAGTCGCTCACCTCACCCGGTTTCCCGCAGCAGCGGCGCCTCAACCGACCTCAGCGGCCGCGGCGGTTTCGTCACGTAGGGCTGAACGAGGCGGGTGAGCGCCACACCAGGCGCGATGAGCGGCACCACGGCGGTCAGCACGGCGGCCGTGGTCGCGGCCCTCAGCACGTCCCTGGGCATGACGGCGACCCGGTCGACGACGAACGCGCGCCGCCCGGTGAGCGACACGACGGCGAGGACGGCCAGGAACACGAGCATGCTGAGCATCGCCCGTTGCACGGCGTGCTCGTACCCGGCCGCCTCACCGGCGACGAGCACCGCGAACCAGCCGGCCAGGGCGGGCAGCTGCCCCTGTTCGGTGGTCGCCGCCCAGCTCAGACCGCCCAGGGTGGCGAGCCAGGCGAGGACGTCGGCGCGGTCCTGCGCCCAGGCGGTCGCGACGTGCAGGGGCAGGCCGGTCCAGGAGAGCAGGCCGAGCGGTGTCGGCGGGTGGGCGGCGAGCTGGCCCAGGACCCAGGCGAGCAGCCACGCCGACAGCAGCACCGCGAGTGCGAGCTGCCACCGGGGCCGGCGCACCACGCAGCGGGCGAGCCGGACGATCTCCGCGCGCGTCATACCCCCACCTTGCCGTCCCGCGGTGCTCCGTGGAGAAACGTCACCCCGATGCTCACCCGTGCGGCCCTCGTCCGGGGGTGTCGACCACGCTGCGCAATCCACGATCGTGTGACAGATCTTTCCTATGCTGAAGTGATGAGCATCGATCAGCTCCTGCGTCTGCCCAGCTACCTGATGCTGCAGCTGGTGCGCGAGGCGCGGCGGCTGGGCCGGGGGGAGCTGCGCGGGCCCCAGGTGACGGTGCTGGCCTGCCTGGCCGAGCAGGAGGCGGTCGCGCAGAAGCGGATCAGCGAGCAGGTGCGGATGGACCCGAGCGACCTGGTGTCGGTGCTCGACGACCTGGAGGGCCGCGGGTTCGCCCAGCGCAGGCGTGACGTGCGGGACCGGCGGCGGTTCACCGTGTCGATCACCGCGGCCGGGCGCGAGGCGTTGCGGCAACGGCTGGAGGCGGCGCGGGCGCACGAGGAGGAGCTGCTGGCGTCGTTGACCGAGCCCGAGCGGGTCGCACTGACCACACTGCTGCGGAAGGCCTACCTGCACCACGCGGACATGCGTGTAGATTAGCCAGTCTGCGCTCAGACGACGGAGTGCGGGCAGGAGAATGCGATTCAGGATAAAACCTGACGTCGCAGGGTATCGAGAAATGAGGCACGTTGTCAAGCCCCTCCGATGACCTCCGGTCGGCCGAAATGGAGCCGGAGCAGGAATACGTGGCCATGTTGTACGGCCGGCTCGACGACCTCCGCGAACAGACGTCGAAACGACTCGCACAATCGTTGCGACAAACCGGCGGCACGCACCAGATGCGGTCCGAGCGCGACACCTCCGTCGCGATGTACACAGATCAGCTGGCGCAGTACAGCGCGGTCGAGAACGGCCTCGCGTTCGGCCGGCTCGATTTCCACAACGGTGACCGGTTCTACATCGGCCGAATCGGTCTCTTCGACGAGGACAAGGAATACGAGCCGCTGCTGATGGACTGGCGCGCCCCCGCGGCCCGCCCGTTCTACCTCGCGACCGCCGCCTCCCCCGACGGCGTGCGCCGCCGCCGGCACCTGCGCACGCGCTCCCGCAAGGTCATCGGCCTCGACGACGAGGTCCTCGACATCAACTCGGTCGAGCCGTCCCGCAACGAGGGCCTGACCGGCGAGGCGACCCTGCTGGCCGCGTTGAACGCCTCCCGCACCGGCCAGATGAGCGACATCGTCGCGACCATCCAGGCCGAGCAGGACGTCATCATCCGGTCCGAGCTGAACGGCGTCGTCGTCGTGCAGGGCGGTCCCGGCACCGGCAAGACCGCGGTGGCCCTGCACCGCGCCGCCTACCTGCTCTACACGCACCGCCGCCAGCTGGCCAAGCGCGGCGTGCTCGTGGTCGGGCCGAACACCACGTTCCTGCGCTACATCAGCCAGGTCCTGCCCTCGCTGGGCGAGACCGGCGTGCTGCTCTCGACCGTCGGCGAGCTGTTCCCCGGCCTCACGGCGGTGGGCAGGGAGTCGCCGGAGGTCGCGACGCTGAAGGGCCGCGTCCAGATGGCCGACGTGATCGCCGCCGCGATCCGCGACCGCCAGGAGGCCCCGCCGTTCTTCGACATCCGCTTCGACAACGACGTGCTGCGCCTGGACCGCCGCGCCATCTCCGACGCCCGCGGCCGCGCCCGCCGCACCCGCCGCCCGCACAACGAGGCCCGCCGCACGTTCGCACGCGAGATCATCTCGACGCTCGGCGGCATGGTGGCGGCCAAGCTCGGCGGGCACCTGCTGGACAAGGCGGACGTGGACGACATCCGCCGCGAGCTGCGCGAGTCCGAGGAGGTCCAGGCCGCGATCTCGGCGCTGTGGCCGGTGCTGACGCCGTTCTCGCTGCTGTCCGAGCTGTACGCGAACCCGAAGCGCCGCAACCGCGCGATGTCGAAGTTCACCCGCGAGGAACGCGACCTGCTCCAGCGGACCTCGGACGACTGGACCCCGGCCGACGTCCCGTTGCTCGACGAGGCCGCGGAACTGCTCGGCGAGGACGACACGGAGGCCAAGGCCCGCGCCGAACGCCAGCGCCGCCAGGCCATCGAGTACGCCCAGGGCGTCCTCGACATCCTCGACCTGGAGGACGACGCCGACCCGGACATCCTGATGGCCACGGACCTGATGGACGCTTACCGGCTGGCCGAACGCCACGGCGTGGACCGCTACGAGACCGCGGCCGAACGCGCCGCGGCCGACCGCACCTGGACCTTCGGCCACATCATCGTGGACGAGGCCCAGGAGCTGTCCGCGATGGCGTGGCGCACGCTGATGCGCCGCTGCCCCAGCAAGTCCATGACCGTGGTCGGCGACATCGCCCAGACCGGCGACGTCGGCGGCGCGCTGTCGTGGGACTCCGTGCTGTCCCCGTACGTGCAGAACCGCTGGCGCCTCACCGAGCTCACCGTCAACTACCGCACCCCGGCCGAGATCATGGAGGTGGCCGCGGACGTGCTCGCGTCGGTGGACCCTTCTCTCGTGCCGCCCGCTTCGGTGCGCGACACCGGTGTGCCGCCGTGGGTCGCGTCGGTGTCGTCGTACGCCTCCGAGGTCCCGGCGCTGATCTCGTCCGAGGTCGCGGCCGTGGGCGACGGCAAGGTGGCGGTGATCGTTCCCGCGGCACTGCTGCCCTCGGTCGGTGCGGCCGTGGTGTCGGAGGTCGCGAACTCGTCGACGGGCGAGCTGGAGGACGCGCAGGTCGTGGTGCTGGGGGTGACCGACGCCAAGGGGCTGGAGTTCGACTCGGTGGTCGTGGTCGACCCCTCGGGCATCCTGGAGGAGTCGCCGCGCGGGGCCTCCGACCTGTACGTGGCGTTGACGCGTGCGACGCAGCGGTTGGGCGTCGTGCACTCCGGGTCGTTGCCGGACGTGTTGTCCCGCTTGAAGGACTGAGCTCCGCCCGGCCTCCTGCGCGAAACGGTCGCGGTGCCGCCGACGGCATCGTGGGCGCGGAGGAGGCCGGGAACGTTCAGCGTGCCAGCGCCAGCCCCAGAGTCGCGGCCCCCACCCCCAGCACGACGCTGACCGCGACGTTCACCAGCGCCGCCCGGTACTTCTCCTGCTCCAGCAACGACACCGTCTCGTAGCTGAACGTCGAGTACGTCGTCAGCCCACCGCAGAACCCCACCCCGAGGAGCGGCATCCACGCCGTCCCCGCGAAGAACCCGATCAGGAAGCACCCCAGCACGTTCACGACCAACGTGCCGTACGGGAACGCCGACCCGGCCCGCTCCTTCACCGCCCAGTCGACCAGGTACCGGGCCGGCGCACCCAAAGCCGCCCCCACGAACACGGCGAGCACCGTCACCGCGTCACCCGCACCCCGACGAAAGCCGCAGCCACAGCACAAATCGGCGTCAGCAGAAGGAACAAAGGCCGTCCCGCCAGCGCGTACGACGAGAACGTCGTGAACCCGCCCAGGAACCCGACGCCGAAGAACGCGCGGACCAACGGCCGCGGCGCGGTGCCCATCAGCACGCCGATCAGGAACGACCCCAGCACGTTGATCACGAACAGCCCCAGTGCGCCGGGCACGAACGCCGACATCCCGTAGCGCGCCACGCCGCCGAGCCCGCCGCCGAGCGACACCAGGGCCACGAACCGGGGGTCAGGACGGTTCGGCAAGGTGCTCCACCAGGTGGTCCAGGGCCTTCAGCGCGCGCACGACGTCCTCCCGTTCCGAGGACTCCAGCTTGCCCAGTGCGGCGCCGATGCGCTTCTCGTGCTCGCGCTGCCAGACGAGCAGCTGTTCGTGTCCACGGGGTGAGACGGATAGCCGTGCTACCCGCCTGTCCCTGGGGTCGGCGCCGCGGACGACCAGGCCCGAGTCGATCAGCTGGGACACCAGGCCGGAGACCGTGTTGGGGGCCAGCCGCAGCGACGCGGCGAGGTCGCCGACCTTCATCGGGGGGCGTTCCGCGAGGGTTTGCAGCAGCTCTACCTGCGCCATCGGCAGGGACTCCCACGGCCAGTCCGCACGGATGCTCGTCCGCAGCGCCCGGCGCAGGCGGGTGACGACGTCGGTGAGCGTGCGGGCTTCGTCTGACATGCGGAAATCTTACTGAACGCGGGGATATAGCTCTGTGTCAGATATAATCTGACCACGATGAACTGGTTCGTCACGGAGTCCCCCAGGCCGGCGTGGATCGCGCAGTGGCCGAAAGCGCGTTGGCTGGTCATCGCGACCGTGTGCTTCGGGGCGTTCATGGGGCAGTTGGACGCCTCGATCGTCACGCTCGCGTTCCCCGCGATGGCAGAGCACTTCGGGCACGACCCGGAGATCGTCTCGATCAGCTACCTGGTCACGCTGGTGGCGTTGCTCGTCCCAATGGGCAGGATCGCCGACCGGGCCGGGCGCAAGATCGTCTACATCTACGGGTTCGCGCTCTTCACGGCCGCGTCGGTGGCGTGCGCGTACGCGCCGAACTTCGAGCTGCTCGTCGGTGCCAGGATCGCGCAGGCGGCGGGCGCGGCGATGTTGCAGGCCAACAGCGTCGCGCTGGTCACGACGAACGTGCCGCCGGAACTGCGGCGCAAGGCGCTCGGCATCCAGGCCGCGGCGCAGGCGGCCGGGCTCGCGGCGGGGCCGTTGCTGGGCGGGTACCTCGTCGAGCACCACGGGTGGCAGGCGGTGTTCGCGATCAACGTGCCCATCGGCGTCGTCGCCATGATCGCGGGCCACTACCTGTTGCCCCGCACCAGGAGCACGCGGGAAGAGCGCGGCAGGCCCGGTCTCGCGGTGCTGCCGGGGCTGCTCGGCGTCGGGCTGACCTACGCGGCGTTGTTCGCGCCGATGACGTTGCTGCCGTTCACGATGAAACAACCGTTGGCGCACATAGGGCTCACGATCGCCGCGCTGCCGCTGGGGTTCGCGGTCGCCGCGACGCTCATCCACCGGCCGGGTGCCAGGACCGGGGCGTTGATCGCCGCCGTGGCGGTGCTCATGCCGGTGCCGCCGGTGGTGCAGCTGCTCGCGGCGGGCATCGGGCTGGGCATCATCGCGCCGTCGTGCACGCGACGGGTGATGGGCGCGTTGCCGGACCACCAGGCCGGTGTGGGCAGCGGGATGGTCAACGTCGCGCGCGGACTCGGCACCGCGCTGGGTGTCGCCGTCGCGTCGCTGCTCATCAACGCGTTCCAGTAATGGCACCGGTTTCCGCTAGGCCGAAAGGGCGCCTCGGGGCGCTACCCCTCCCGCTCGCCGGTGGTGCCTCAGTAGCCTGGGCGCATGTCTGAACGGGTGAGCTGGGTCCCGCAGAACGTCGACACCGGGAAGCCGAGTGCCGCGCGCCTGTACGACTACCTGCTCGGCGGGGGGCACAACTTCGCCGCCGACCGGGCGCTCGCGGAGAAGTTCCTGAAGGCGCAGCCGAACGCGCGCACGATCGCGCGGCTGAACAGGGCGTTCCTGCGCAGGGCCGTGTTGTTCATGATGGACAACGGCATCCGGCAGTTCCTCGACCTGGGCAGCGGCATCCCGACGGTCGGCAACGTGCACGAGATCGCGCAGAAGGCCGACCAGGACTCGCGTGTCCTGTACGTGGACTTCGAGGAGGTCGCGGTCGCGCACAGCCAGCTCATCCTGGAGGGCGACCCGCGCGCCGCGATCGTGCAGGAGGACCTGACCAGCCCCGTCGCGGTGCTCAAGGCCGCGCGGGAGAGCGGCGTGATCGACTTCACGCGGCCCGTCGGCGTGCTGGCCGTCGGCGTCTTCCACTTCGTGCCACCGGAAGCGGACCCGAGGGCGGTCGTGGCCACCTACCGCGACGCCGTGCCCGAGGGCAGCTACCTCGCGTTCTCCCAGTTCACGCAAGACCTCCAGCCCGCGGAGATGGCCGGGATCGTCGAGGTCATGAAGAAGAGCCAGAACCCGATGCACCCGCGCACCCGCGGTGAGGTCGAGGCGTTCTTCGACGGCTTCGAACTGGTCGAGCCGGGCATCGTGCCGTTGCCGCTGTGGCGCCCGGAGGGCACGAACACCGAGGACCCGGACAAGGCGGGCATCTACGCGGCGGTCGGGCGCAAGGTCTGAACCAGCGGTTCCGGACCGGCGGGCCTGGCCGGGAGGGGCCGGCCGGGCCGGCTCCCCTGCTCGTCGATGTTGGCCCGGCGGCGGCGAATCCGTACGCTCTGTGCACAGGATGGAACTTCCGCAGCTCGCCCGCCGCTGGATGCACGCGCTGACGTCGACCGCGTACATCCCGCTGTCCCACGCCGAGATCGAGCAGACCCTGCTCGACGCGCTGCACACGCTGGCCGACTCCCCCGAAGCGGTTGCGAAACGGCTGGTGTCACTGCACGCAACCGGCCCGGAGTCGTTGCGCGTCACGATCGAGCTGCTCTCCCCCACCTTCGGCCTGCCAGTGCTCGCCCAGCTCAGCTCGGCGTACGCGCAGGCCATGCGGATGGACGCGTTCGACCAGCAGGAGCAGATCAAGGTCGCGATCGTGCGGGCCAAACAGCGGGTCGAGCGCACGCTCAAGGTCAGCCAGGCGCGGTTCCAGGAGGTGTTCGACTCCGCCGCGCTGGGCATCGTGATCACGGACTTCAACGGCCGCTGCGTCGAGGCGAACGACGCGCTGGCCGAGATCATCGGACTGGAGTCGGGCGCGGACCTGCACGGGCGCGACCTGACCGACTTCTACCACCCGGACGACCTGGCCGCGTTGAGCGCGTCGTACCGGCAGGTGCGCGACGGGCACGTCGACCGCTTCCGCGACCAGCGCAAGCTGATCCGCGTGGACAGCGAGCCGGTGTGGGTGCACCTCGCGGTGTCGGTGCTGCGCGACGCGGACGGCGAGCCGACGCACCACGTGACGATGGTCGAGGACATCAGCGAGCTGCACCTGTTGCAGCGCAGCCTCGACCACCAGCTGCTGCACGACTCGCTCACCGGCCTGTCGAACCGCCAGCACTTCGTGACGCAGGTCGAACGCCGCCTCGACACCGACCAGGTCACGCTCTACCACCTCGGCCTGGACGCGTTCTCGGTCGTCAACAACGGTCTCGGCCACGACACCGGCGACAAGCTGCTCAAGATCGTCGCGAACCGGCTCGGCAAGCTCGCCGGCGAGAAGCACGCCGTGCTGGCCCGGATCGGCGGCGACGAGTTCGCGTTGCTGACGGTCTCCGACACCGTCACCACGACCGTCGAGGAGATCCAGGACGCACTCGCGGAACCGACCTTCGTGGACGACCACGGCATCGCGCTGTCGGCCAGCATCGGCGTGGTGGACCGGCCGCCCGCGTTCGCGACCGCGGGTGAGCTGATGCGGTGCGCGAACGCCGCGCTGCGCCAGGCGAAAGCGCGCGGCAAACGGCAGTGGGCGTTGCACGACCCGCACGACGACGCGCGCAGGCGGGGCCGGTACGCGCTGGCGGCGTCGATGCCCGGCGCCTGGGAGCACGGTGAGCTGAAGATCGTCTACGCGCCGGTGCACGACCTGGAGACCCGGGAGCTGCTCGGCGCCGTCGCCCGCCTGCACTGGGACGACCTGAGCCACAACGACACCATGGCGCTCGCCGACTCGACCGGTCTGTCCCTGCCGCTGGGCCGGTGGCTGCTGCGCGAGGCGTGCGGGCAGGCCGCGGCCTGGGTGGCGAAGCTCGGTGAGCGCGCTCCCACGCTGCACGTCGCACTGGGTGCCCTGCAGTCCCGTGACGAGGACCTGGTCGCCGACGTCAAACGCGCCCTCGACGAGACCGGCCTGCCCCCGGAACGGCTGCGGATCGCGCTCGACATCTCCTCCGTGCTGGCCGGCGACGACAACGCGCTGGTGCTGCACGACAGCGGCATCGTCGTCGCGCTCGACGGCTTCCGCGGCGGCCACGACGAACTGGCCGTGCTCGCCGAGGTGCCGGTCCGCTCGGTGATCACCCGCGCACCGGCACCGGGCCCCGGCTCGCCGCTGCTCCAGCCGATGCGCGACCTCGTGACCACCGTGCACGGCCTCGGCGTGCGGTTCGGCGTCGACGAGGTGCACACGGCGGAGGAGGCCGACCTCTGGCGTTCACTGGGCGCCGACGGGGTGATCGGCCTGCTGCCCGCACTGACCGCCGACGAGGTGACCGAGCTCCTCACAACTGCTTCACCGCCGCCAGCAGCTTCGTGAGCGAGTCCTTCGCGTCACCGAACAGCAGCGTCGTCTTCGGGTTGTACAGCAGCTCGTTGTCCACACCCGCGAACCCCGGCCGCATCGACCGCTTCATGAACACCACGGACTTCGCGCGGTCCACGTCGAAGATCGGCATGCCGTAGATCGGGCTGGACGGCTCGTCGCGCGCTCCCGGGTTCACCACGTCGTTCGCGCCGACCACCACGGCCACGTCCACCGACGTGATGCCGGGGTTGACGTCGTCGAGCTCCTTGAGCTGCTCGTACGGCACGTCGGCCTCGGCCAGCAGCACGTTCATGTGCCCCGGCATGCGCCCGGCGACGGGGTGGATGCCGTACGCCACCGACACCCCGCGCTGTTCGAGCTGCGCCACGAGCTCACGCACGGCGTGCTGCGCCTGGGCGACCGCGAGCCCGTAACCGGGCACCACCACCACGTTGTTCGCGTACCCCAACAGGATCGCGACGTCCTCGACCGTGCCCGACTTGACCGGCCGCTGCTCTTCTCCCTGCGCCACAACGGTTGCCGTCTTGAACGCCCCGAACAGGATGTTCGTGAGCGACCGCCCCATCGCCTGCGCCATCAGCCGGGTGAGGATCGTGCCGGACGCGCCGACGAGCGTGCCCGCGACGATCAGCAGCGTGTTCGCCAGCACGTAGCCCGACGCCGCGACCGCGAGGCCGGTGAACGCGTTGAGCAACGAGATCGCGATCGGCACGTCCGCGCCACCCACCGGCAGCACGAACAACGCACCGAGCGCGAGCCCGACGACCGCCAGGAGCCACAGCAGCAGCCCGGACTCGGAGCTGACCACCAAGGCGCACAGGGCGATCGACGACACCGCGGCCGCGATCGCGAGCTGCTGACCGGCCGGCAGCAGCACCGGGCGGGTCGTCATCAGCTCCTGCAGCTTCAGGAACGTCACCACCGAGCCGGAGAAGCTGACCGAGCCGATCAGCACCGTGAGCACCGTCGCGAGGCTGAACAGGAACCCCGGGTCGGGCACCGCGAAGAACTCGGCCAGCGCCACGAGTGCCGCGGCGGCGCCACCGACACCGTTGAACAGCGCCACCATCTGCGGGATGGCGGTCATCTTCACCGATCGCGCGGCCGGGATGCCCACCACCACACCGAGTGCGACGGCGAGCAGAATCCACAGTCCGTTGTGGACGACGCCGTGGACGTAGGCGGTGACGACGGCGACCAGCATGCCGAACGCGCCGATGAAGTTGCCGTAGCGCGCGTACTTCGGCGAGCTCAGGCCCTTCAGCGCCAGGATGAAGCAGAGCGCGGCGACGAGGTACATCAACTGGACGGTCATCGTTTGAACATCTCCAGCATCCGGTCGGTCACCACGAACCCGCCCACCACGTTCACCGTCGCCAGGAACACCGCCAGCAGCCCCAGGACGAGCTCCAGCGTGCTCTCCGCGGACCCGGTGATGAGGATCGCGCCCACCAGGATCACGCCGTGGATGGCGTTGGCGCCGGACATCAGCGGCGTGTGCAGGATCGTGGAGACCTTCGAGACCACCTCGAAGCCCACGAACACGGCCAGCACGAAGATCGTCAGCAGGTCGATCACGGCAACTCCTTGCGGATCTGGCCGTCGTGGGTCACGCAGCAGCCGGCGAGCACCTCGTCGTCGAGGTCCGGCAGGACGACGCCGTCCACGACCATCAGCTTGAGCAGGTTGAGGACGTTGCGCGAGTACAGGCGGCTCGCGTGCACGGGCATGGAGGACGGCAGGTTCCGCACGCCGTGCACCAGCACCTCGCCGACCCAGTTCTCCTCCCCGGCAACGGTGTCGGTGCAGTTGCCACCGGACTCCGCGGCCAGGTCGACGAGCACGGAACCGGGCGGCATCGCCTTGAGCATGTCGGTGGTCACGAGCACCGGCGCCTTGCGGCCGGGGATCGCGGCCGTGGTGATGACGACGTCCGAGGCGGCGACGTGGGCGCCGATCAGTTCCCGTTGGCGTTCCAGGAACTCCTCGGACTGCACGGAGGCGTAGACGCCGGACTGGGTCTCCAGGTCGAGCTCCAGGAACTTCGCGCCGAGGCTGCGGACCTCCTCGCCCGCGGCCTTGCGCACGTCGTAGGCCTCGACGACGGCGCCGAGGCGGCGTGCGGTCGCGATGGCCTGCAGGCCCGCCACCCCGGCGCCCAGCACGAGGACCTTGGCCGGGGGGACGGTGCCCGCCGCGGTGGTGAACATCGGCAGGAAGCGCGGTAGTCGTTCGGCGGCGACCAGGACCGCGCGGTAGCCGGAGACCAGGGCCTGCGAGGACAACGCGTCCGCGCTCTGGGCTCGGGTGACGCGGGGCAGGAGGTCGAAGCTGAAGGACGTGACCCGTCGCTCGGCGTACACGCGGATCAGGTCCTGGTCGGTGGCGGGTTGCAGGAAGCTGATGGTGACGGCGCCCGGTTTCAGCCGGGACGCCTGCTCCGGGGTCAGCGGTTGGACGGACACGACGACGTCGGACTCGGCGGTCGGGTCCTCGGACGTCACGGCCGCCCCGGCCGCCCGGTAGGCGGCGTCGGGAGCGTGCGCGTGGCGCCCCGCACCTTCTTGGACGTGCACGGTCAGACCGGCATCGACCAGCGACGACACCGTTTCCGGTACGCAGGCGACGCGACGCTCGGCGGGCCGCGACTCTGCGGGTGTTCCCACTTTCACCGTACGCACGTTACGCGATCAAAGGTGACCTGGGCCACATCACAGTTGCCAGAGCACCGCACCGGCGAGGGTGAGGCACCCGACGAGCCCAACGGCGGGCACGAACCGCTTACCGAGCGTCCACGCGCTGGCGTTGGCGATCGCGTAGTAGAGCAGCACGCAGAACGAGCTGAACACGATCGCCCGAGTGACGTCGACGGTGAGCACCAACACGATCGCGACCAGGCCGGTGGCGACCTCGGCGGCGCGCAGGTCCGCGAGCAGACCCGGCAGCCTGCGGTCGCGCGCCATCGCCAGAGCGGTCCGGCTGACGCCCAGCTGCAACGACAGCAGCGAGCCGAGCGCGGCCAGGCAGGCGGCGACCCGGATCACCGGCGCCAGCGCGGGTGACACGTCGGCGAGCGTCCTCGTGGCGAGGTCGCTGCCCAGCGCGCTCAGCGCGGTGACCGCGACGGCCGCGTACACGACGAGCGTGATCGCCAACGAGATGACCACGGCACGGGGAATGGTTCGCTCCGGTTCCTTGACCTCCTCTCCGAGGGTCGCGATGCGCGCGTAGCCGGCGAACGCGAAGAACAGCAGCGCGGCGGCGGGAAGGATTCCCGCGGACAGGAACTCCGCCGGCTGCACGGCTTCACGCGCGGTCACGGTCGTCGCGACGAGCACCAGCAGCACCGCGACCACAATGGCCCTGGTGACCAGCGCGGACTTCTGCACACCAGTCAGGTTGAGCACCGTCAGCGCCACGATCGCCGCCACGGCAACGGTTTTCGGTGCGCCGGCGTAGGTGCCGACGGTCAGCGCCATGGCCGCGCACGACGCCGTCTTGCCGAGCACGAACGCCCACCCGGCCAGGTCGCCCCACACCCGCCCGAGGCGTTCCCGGCCGTAGACGTACGTGCCGCCGGAGCGCGGGTACCGCGCCGCGAGCCAGGCGCTCGACAACGCGTTGCAGCAGGCGATCACGCCCGCGATCACCAGGCTGACGAGCAGTGCGGACCCGGCGGCCGCCGCGGCCGGGGCGAACACCGCGAAGACACCGGCGCCGATCATCGAGCCGAGCCCGACGAAGACGGCGTCGGTGAGGGTCAGGCTTCTGGCGAGCTGCACGTGGTCAGTGTGCGACAGGGCACTTCCCGGGGGCCGCCGAGGGGAAGAAGTTCGGCAGCAGTTCACCGGTGTCGTAGTAGCGGTGGTAGACCGGCGTCAGCCCGCCCGACACGGGCGGCACGATCCAGGACCAGTCCGCGGGGCAGGAACGTCCGGCGGCCTCCTCCTTCTCCAGGTGCGTCAGGAACCTCTTCGACTCGGTGTGGTGGTCGGTGATCGTGACACCGGCCTGGGCGAACGAGTGCAGGACGGCGCGGTTGAGCTCCACGAGGGCCCGGTCGCGCCACAACGTCGCCTCCGACGACATGTCCAGGCCCATCCGCTTGGCGAGGTAGGGCAGCAGGTCGTACCGGTCGTGGTCGGCCAGGTTGCGGGCGCCGATCTCGGTGCCCATGTACCAGCCGTTGAAGGGGGCGCACGGGTAGTCGATGCCACCGATGCGCAGGCGCATGTTGCTGATCGCCGGGACCGCGTGCCACTTCACGCCGAGCTTGGCGAGCCACGGCAGGTCGGGGTGCGACAGCGGCACCTCGAGCACCGCGTCGGCGGGGATCTCGACCAGCGCGGGCTCGTGGCCCTCGCAGGAGACCAGCAGCGGCAGCACGTCGAACGGCCCGCGCGTCGCGGGCGGCTGCCACCCGTGCTCGACGGCGAGCTCGGTGAGCGCGAGGTTGCGGGCGTCGCCGAGCACCCCGCCGTCGGGCCCGCGGTAGGCGGCGTAGCGGATGATCTGCTCGTTGAGGACCTGCGGGGCGGGCATGCCGGGCTCGGCCGGGGAGAAGATCGAGATGACCGGCCGGATCTTCCCCTCGTTCGTGGCGACGCGGAGGTGTTCGACGCACTCCGCGGCCACGTCGGCGGGGGCGGACAGCTCCCGCAGGTCGCGCACCTTCAAGCTCCGCCAGTAGAGGCGGCCGATGCAGCGGGAGCTGTTGCGCCAGGCCACCCGTGCGCCGAAGGTCAGCTCGGCGGCGGTGTGGCGGTAGGTGCCGGTCGCCGCGATCTCGGCGTGCACCTCGGCGAGCCGGGCTTCGACCGGACCCAGGTCGGGGTGTTCGGCGTGGTGCAGGCGGACGAAGTCCTCCACCTCGGCGATGTCGAGCTCGCCGGCGGTCTCGCCCGGCGCCGGGGGGAACGCCGTGAGGGAACGGGGCATCACATCAGTCGGGACGGGGGTCATGGCGAGGCACCGTATCGCCGCTTTCGTGTGGCGAAAACCGCCTCTCGCGCTACACCGGTTGGATCATTGGACCGCATCCGACACGCTCAGCGGGTACTTGATACCGCAACCGGGTGACGATGCCTGCGACAAAGAATGGTCTTCGACCGTTATCTCGCCGCAACCGAACGTTTATCAGTGATCCACGTCACCGCCCGGTTCGACCCGGTCGAGTGAACCCACGGGCGTGGGCATCGCGGGCACCTCCCATGACGAAAAGCGGGCCATGCCGCGCACCGCCACCGCCGCCGGAACCGCGCGGAACACGAGATCGCGCAACGCCACCGCGACCGGTGACCGCAGCTCGATCCCGAACCGCCCGGCCGTCCGCGACCCCCGCCACACCGCCTGCGTGCGCGGCCGTCGCACGGCGTCGTACCGGGCCAGGTCACCGCCGCAGGCCGCCAGCGTCACGGCGTCCTCCAGCGCCATGCACGCGCCCTGCCCCAGGTACGGGACCATCGCGTGGGCCGCGTCCCCGAGCAGCGCCACCCGGCCCGACACGAACGTCCGCAGCGGCGGCAGGTGGTGGACGTCGTGCCGGACCACGGCCGGGGTCGACGCCACCAGGTCCGGGATCGGGTCGTGCCAGCCGCCGAACAGCTCCACCGGGTCGAGGTCGGCCGCGGCCGGCGCCACTCGTGCGAGGTACCAGCAGACCCGGCCGTCGCCCAGCGGCAGCACGCCCGCCTCGCCGCCGGGACCGAGCGTCTGCGTGATCGGCAGCTCGAAGGGACCCGGCGCCACTCCCCGCCACGCCGTGGCGCCCGCGTACACCGGTCCCGGCGCGTCGGGGAACAGCTGCGCGCGCAGGCAGCTGTTGATGCCGTCCGCCGCCACCACGAGGTCCGCGTCGAGGTCCTCGACGCCGGTGACCTCGGAGTCGGTGAAGAGGACCTCCGGCGGCAACGCGCGCAGCAGCACGCCGTGCAGGTCGGCGCGGTGCATCGCGATGATCTTCTCCTGGCCGACGTCGGGCAGGTGCACCAGCCAACGACCGTCCGACGCGCGCACGCCGCCCGACACCCGCGGCGTCCCCAGCCGCCGGACCTCGTCCTCCAACCCCATCCACGACAGCGCCCGCAGCGCGTTCGGCATCACCCCCACCCCGGCGCCGATCTCGCCGAACGCGGCGGCGCGCTCGCGGACCTCGACCTCCCAGCCCACGCGCCGCAACGACACCGCTGCCGCCAGTCCCCCGATACCGCCACCGACCACGATCGCCTTCACGGCCACTCTCCTCTACAGGTGTAGAGGACACTACACCTGTAGACTACAGCTGTAGAGATGACGGGGAGCACATGCGCAGGGACCTGATCACCGACGCCGCGATCGACCTGGTGGCGACCTCCGGCATGCGGGGCCTCACGCACCGCGCGGTCGACCGGCAGGCCGGGCTGCCGGAGGGGTCGACGAGCGCCTACTTCCGCACCCGCAAGGCGTTGGTCGAGGGGTTCGTCGAACGGCTCGCGCTGAAGGAGCAGGAGGAGGTCGTCCTCGACCGGGACGACCTGGCCGGCGGTCTCGCCAGGACGGTCGACAACTGGCTGGTGGAGCGGAACCGGACGCTCGCGCGGTACGCGGCGATGCTGGAGGCCACGCACCACCCGGAGCTGCGCTCGATCCTCGCGCACTCCCCGCGGGAACGGGCGACGGAGCTCGCGCGGGCACTGGGCCACGAGGACCCGGAGGCGTCCGGCGGGCACATCATGGCGTTCCTCGAAGGCCTGCTCTTCTACCGGCTCGTCGGCGGCGGCAGCACCTCGGGACCGGAGCCGGGCACCGAGGAGAGCCGCCAGGACCTGCGCCGGGCCGTCGAAAAGGCGTTGCGACCGTAGGTACCGTGGGTCTCATGGGATTCGGGTACGGGGTCTTCTACCTCTGAGCCAGGACGTGTCGCCCAGCCACACGTCCTGATTTCACGTACCCAGAAGAGGATCCGGCATGCGTTCGCATGTTCATCTGACGACCCAAGACCTCACCAAGGGCTATGAGAGCGGTCCCGTCGTCGACGGTGTCTCGCTGAAGGTCTCCGCCGGGCAGCGCCTCGGCATCATCGGCGAGAACGGCCGTGGCAAGACCACGTTGCTCCGCCTGCTCGCCGGCGACCTCGCACCCGACCAGGGAACCGTCACCCGGCACGGTTCGTTGAGCCTGGTGCGACAGGAGATGCCGTTCCAGGAACGGGAGACGGTGGGGGACCTGCTGGACGAGGCGCTGCGCGTGAGCCGGCTCGCACTGTCCGAACTGGACAGTGCGGCGGAGCCGTTCGACGAGCCGCGCTACGAGCGGGCGCTGGCGCACGCGGAGGACGTCGAGGCGTGGGACGCCGAGCGCCGGGCCGGCATCGCGCTCAAGGCGCTCGACGCGGACCACGACCGGGCCACGCCGCTCGCGACCCTGTCGGTGGGGCAGCGCTACCGGGTGCGGCTCGCGTGCCTGCTGGCCGAGCGCGCCGACGTCCTGCTGCTCGACGAGCCGACGAACCACCTGGACGCGGCGGCACTGGGGTTCCTCACCGAGCGCCTGCGGCAGCACCCCGGTGTGACCGTGCTGGTCAGCCACGACCGCGCGCTGCTCGACGACGTCTGCACCCAGCTGCTCGACCTGGACCCGACGCCGGACGGCGAGGTGCGCCTGCACGGCGGCGGCTACCGGGCGTTCAAGGAGGCCAAGCGCGCCGAACGGCAGCGCTGGGAGCAGCGGTTCGCCCAGGAGGCCGCCGAGCACGACGAGCTGGCCGACAGGGTCGAACGCGCGCAGAGCCGGTTGCAGGACGCCTGGCGGCCGCCGAAGGGCGCGTTCAAGCACAAGCGCGGCACCCGTGCGGCGAACAAGATGCGCACCGTCGCCCGCAGGCTGGAGGAGCTCGACGACCAGCGCGTGGCCGCTCCCCCGCCCCCGCTGCGCTTCACGCCACCGGAGCTGACGGCGAGCGGCGACCTGCTGCACGCGACGCCGCTCGAGGTGCCGGGACGGCTGGTGCTGGACGAGCCGATCTCGCTCAGCGCGGGCGAGAAGCTGCTCGTCGCCGGCCCGAACGGGGCCGGCAAGACCACGTTGCTCAGCGTCCTCGCCGGTCGGCTCGCGCCTGCTCGCGGGACGGTGCACCACGCCGGCAGGGTCGCGCTGCTCGCGCAGGAGTCGTCGTTCGAGGACGAGGACGCCACCGCGGCGCAGGTCTGCCCGCGGGTGGCGGAGCTCGGGCTGCTGACGGCGGGGGACGTCGCGCGGCCGGTCCGGCTCCTGTCCACCGGTCAGCGCAGGAGGCTGGCGCTGGCGGTGGCGCTGAGCGCCGGTCCGCACGTGCTGCTGCTGGACGAGCCGACGAACCACCTGTCGATCGCACTGGTCGACGAGCTGACCGAGGCGCTGCTGCGGACGAGGGCCGCCGTGGCCGTCGCGACCCACGACCGGCAGATGCGGACAGATTTCGGCCGGTGGCGCACCGTGATCCTCAATTCACCTTCACGGAGTCGTGAAAGTTCTGTAGCTTCGGAACAGGTCCTCTACTGAGCACTGGGAGGTGTGCGAGATGACCGAACTGATCTCCGAACAACTGCCGACCACCCGCCAGAACCCGTTCGACCCGCCCGCCGAGATCACCGCCATCCGCGAGAAGGCCCGCATCAGCAGGCTGAAGTTCGCCGACGGCCACCTCGGCTGGCTGGTCACCGGCCACCACCAGGTGCGGGAGGTGCTGGGCAGCCCCAAGTTCACCAACCGCCCCGAAGAGCACCACCTGCTGGACCTGCGGTTCCAGGGGGAGGCTCCACCGGAGAACCGCAAGGTCCAGCCGGGCTTGTTCCTCAGCCAGGACCCGCCCGACCACACCCGGCTGCGCAAGATGCTCCAGGGCCAGTTCACCGTGCGGCGGATGAACCAGCTGTCCGAATGGATCGGCCAGATCGTCGACGACCAGATCGCGCACATGCGCTCGCTGGGCGGGAAGGCCGACCTGGTCAAGGAGTTCGCGCTGCCGGTGCCCTCGCTGGTGATCTGTGCGCTGCTGGGCGTCGCCTACGACGAACGGCACCGCTTCCAGGAGGACACCGCGAAGATGCTGTCGCTGGAGACCCCCGTCAAGGAGTCCATGGCGGCGTTCGCGCGCATCCAGGAGTTCATGCGCGAGCTGATCGAGCGCAAGAAGGCGAACCCCGGCGACGACATGATCAGCGACCTGATCGCCACGGGTGAGCCGACCGACGAGGAGGCGTCGAACATGGCGCTGCTCCTGCTGCTCGCCGGCCACGAGACCACGGCGAACATGCTGGGCATCGGCACGTTCACGCTCCTGCAGCACCCGGACCAGCTCAAGATCCTGCGCGACGAGCCGGACGTGGTCGACAACGCCGTCGAGGAGCTGATGCGGTACCTGTCGATCATCCACTTCGGACCATCGCGCACGGCGCTGGAGGACGTGGAGATCGACGGCCACCTCATCAAGGCCGGTGACACCGTGGTGATGCACGTGCCGGCCGCGAACCGGGACCCGGAGAAGTTCGGCGGCAACCCCGACGAGCTCGACCTGCGCCGCCCGGCCTCCGGCCACGTCGCGTTCGGCCACGGCATCCACCAGTGCCTGGGCCAGCAGCTCGCCCGCATCGAGATGCGGATCGGCTTCAGCCGGCTGTTCGCGGCGTTCCCGGACCTGCGGCTCGACGTCGCGCCCGAGGAGGTGCCGCTGCGGACCGACATGGGCATCTACGGGGTCCACTCGTTGCCAGTAGCGTGGTGAGCATGAAGATTTCCGTCGACCAGTCGAAGTGCTGCGGTTCGGGGATGTGCGTCCTGACCGACCCGGACCTCTTCGACCAGAACGAAGAGGACGGCACGGTGGTGCTCCTGCAGGAGCACCCCGACGCCGCGCACGAGGCCACCGCGCAGGAAGCGGCCGGCCTCTGCCCGGCGGGCGCGATCACGGTCAGCTGATCCGCGCGCGGTAGCCGTTGGGAGCTGCCAGGCGACATCCGTGCCCCGTCGCCTGGCACCACCGCGCCGCACCACGACGACGTCGAGCCAGGATCAGGACGTCGTGAGCCGCAGTTCGTCCACCTCTGCCTGGAACCCGGCCGCGGTCAGCGTCTCCTCCGCCTGCCGCCAGTGCTCGCGGGCCTCGTCGCCGCGCCCGCACCGCTCCAGCGCGTCGCCCATCACCCGCAGCGACCGCCCCAGCTCCGGCGGCGAGTCCATCTCGCGCGCCGCCTTCAGCGCCAGCCCGGCCAGTCGCAGCGCCTCGTCGGCGGAGGCCGCGAGGCCGGACCGCAGGCGCCACACCCAGATGCGCCCCTGCCGGTCGTCGTGCTCCTCGAAGAACTCCCACGCCGCCGTCAGCTGCTCCTGCGCGGGTGCGACGGCACCGGAGCGCACCAGGGTGTCGGCCAGGAACAACCGGATGTTCGCCGCCATGTCCGGGTCGCCGAGCTTCTGCGCCGCGGCCAGCGACGACCGCAGGAACGCCGCCGACAGGTCGAGCTCGCCGGTGAACTGGTGCAGCCGCCCCAGTTCCAGCGTCGCCATCAGCTCGCTCTGCTCGTCCCCCAGCTGCCCGGCCACGCGCCGCGCCCGTTCCAGGTAGTCCTGCGCCGCGGTCAGACCACCGGCCCGGCGTTCGATGGCGCCCAGCGAGCACAGCACCTCGACCTCGCCGTGCGGGTTGCCGGCGGCCACGAACCGGGTCATCGCCTCCCGGTGCGCGGCGCGGGCCTCCCGCGAGCGGCCGCTCCACTCGTGCATCCACCCCATGCCGTACCAGCCGTACGCCTCGCCCCACACGTCCCCGGCCGCCGCGAAGCCCTCCTGCGCCGACCGGAACTCCGCCGACGCGCCGGCGTAGTCGTGCAGCCGGGCGCGCAGGATTCCGCGCTGCTGGTGCAGCACCGGCTTCAGCGCGGCCGAACCGCATGCGAGGCCGATGTCGTTGATCTGCTCCCAGTCGTCGAAGCGGGCCCGCAGGTCGCAGAACGCCGACGAGCGGATCGCGAGCTGTGCCGCCAGGTCGCCGAGGCCCAGCGCGGCGGCCTGGGTCAGGACCGCCCCGATGTTCAGCCACTCCGCGTCGAACCACTCGGCGGCGTCGCCCAGGTCGAACGGCTCCAGCGCCCGCGGGGCCAGGCGGACGCCCTGGTGCGGAAGGTCGGCGTCGGCACGCGTGACGAGGTCGAGCCAGCGTTCGACCAACGGCTTCAGCGCGGTGGCCGGGTCCTCGTCGGCGGCTTCCCGGCCGAACGCGCGCAGCAGGTCGTGCAGGCGGTAGCGGACCTGGCCGAGGGCGTCACGGCCCGCGTAGTCGACGAGGCGGGCGTCGACGAGGGCCTCGACGTGGTCCTCCGCGTCGTCGAGGTCCAGGCCCAGCAACGGCGCCGCCACCCAGGCCGGGAAGTCCGGTGTGTCGACCAGCGACAGCAGCCGGAACGCGCGGCGGTGCGTCTCGTCGAGACCGTCGTAGGACAGGGCCAGCGACGCGCGCACGTCGAGGTCGCCCAGCGAGAGCTCGTCGAAGCGGCGGCGTTCGTCGGACAGGCGGCCCGCGAGCTTCGCGAGCTGCCAGTGCGGGCGGGCGACCAGCCGGGCCGCGGCGACCCGCAACGCCAGCGGCAGCCGCCCGCAGTAGGTCACGATCGCTTGCGCGGCACCGGGTTCCGCGGCGACCCTGACGTCCCCCAGCGCGGACCGCAGCAGGCCCAGCGCGTCCGCGGGCGGCAGCACGTCCAGCGGGACGACGTGCGCGGCCTCCAGGCCCGCGAGCGCGGCCCGTGACGTCACCAGCGCCGCACCGGACGTCGTGCCTGGCAACAACGGCCGCACCTGGGCCTCGTTGACCGCGTTGTCCAGCACGACCAGGACCCGCCGGTCCGACAGCAGATCGCGGTACAGGTCGACCCGGTCGTCCACAGTGGACGGGATCGCGCCGCCGGACACGCCGAGGCCGCGCAGCAACCGGTCCAGCGCCGCCGCGGGCTCCACCGGCTTCTGCTCACCGCCGCGCAGGTTCAGGTACAGCTGGCCGTCCGGGAACGCGTCGCGCACCAGGTGTGCGCAGTGCACCGCCAGCGAGGTCTTGCCGACGCCGCCGGACCCGGTGACCGTCCACGTACCACCGCCGCGCAACCCGGTCGTCAGCCGCGCCACCTCGTCCGCGCGGCCGGAGAAGTCGCCGACCGCGGGCGGCAGCCACGACGGTCCCGCCTGGACGGCCACCGGTGCGGAAGACCCCGCCAGCACCTCCATGTGCAGCGCGCGCAGCTCGGCGTTCGGGTCGATGCCCAGCTCCTCCGCCAGCACCTCGCCGGCCCTGCGGTACACGTCGAGCGCCTGCGCCTGCTGGCCGGTGCGGTGCAGGGCGAGCATGAGCTGGTACCAGAAGCGTTCCCGCAGCGGGTGGTGCGCGACCAGCGACCGCAGCTCGTCGACGAGCTGGTCGTGCCGTCCCAGCTGGAGCTCGGCGTCGTTGCGCCGCTCCAGCACCTCCCAGCGCTGCTCGTTGAGCCGCTGCACGTCGGTCTGCTCCACGCGCAGCGACGACAGCTGGTCGAGCGCCGGTCCCCGCCACAGCGCCGCCGCCTCGCCGAGCAGCCGCGCCTCGGTCTCCAGGTCCGGTGCCCGGCGTGCCTCGGCCCGCAACCGCTGGAACGTCAGCAGGTCGAGCTGGTCGTCCCCGACGTGGATCGAGTAGCCGGTCGGCCACGTGCGCACGAGCTTGCGGTCCGCGAAGTCGTCCAACGACTGCCTCAAGCGCATGACGTACGTCTGCAACGTCGCCCGCGCCGAACCGGAAGGCTCCTCGCCCCACAGGTGTTCCATCAGCTCGTAGAACGACACGGGCGCGTTGGGCTTCATCAGCAACGCGGCGAGCAGAACGCGCTGTTTGGCCGAGCGCAGTTCCACCGGTCGGCCCGAGTCGAGGACCTGCAACGATCCGAGAACCTTGAACTCCCACCGCGGCATGGCGCAGATCCTAACCAGCCGGTAACCCGGGGTGTCAGCGAAATGTCAGCGGGTGACGTGATGCTTCTCGCCCAGGAAGCGGTCAACCTCCGGTGCCTCCGGCGCGTTGTCGTCGGCCGCTGATCCCGTGACCGGGAGCGGTTCCTGTGGCCCCCCAGCCGGGTGCCGCTCCTGCCTTGTCGTCGCCGGGCCCGAAGCCCGAACCTCTCCTCGGGCCCGGCGACGCCTTCCGCTCAGGCGGCGCCGCGCGACGCCGACATGAACGTCCCCAGCCGCGCGGACAGCTCGTCGGCGGCCTCGTTGCCCCGCAGCCGTTCGACCTCCTGCCGCAACGGCCGCATCCGGTCCCGCGTGCGCACCGACCGGATCGGCCAGGACACCTCGATCGCCCGCACGCCGGCGGCGCGCGCCGGCTCGGGTTCGTTCTGCACCAGGTAGTTCATCGACAGCGCGGCCAGGCGGAACGACTGGCTGCGCGCCGCGTCCTCACCGCCGGAGGCGATCGCGCGCGTCAGCAACGGGATCGCGGTCCGCCCGTACTTCACGTCGCACGTGCGCGCCAGTTCCGTGTGCACCATCCCGCCGATGGACACCAGGTCGGCCTGGTCGAAGAAACGAGCCCACGGCGGTGCGTCTTCGTTGGACGCACGGTCGAACTCTTCTTCTGCACGCGCGAGCTGGCGCAAGGCGTGCTTTTCGGCGCCCATCTTCGCGAACGCCCACGCCTCGTTGGCGTGCAGAATGGACACGGCCAAGGTGGAACCGCTGGCCTGTGCGATGGGCAGTCCGCGCTGGAACGACGCCAAGGCGTCCTCGGCGAGGTCGTAGTGCAGGTGCACGCGTCCCATGCGGTAGAGGATGTTGGCCTGCAACGCGCTGTTGCCGGACGCGCGCGCGAGGTCCATCGCACGGCCGAAGTGCACGTGCGCGGACTCCAGCAGGCCCATGTCGAACGACGCCCAGCCGGCCAGGTTGTGCAGGTCGGCGATGGCCACCTGCAACCGGTGCAGCACCCGGCTGGACGGCCCGGTGTCGAGCAGCGGGTTCGCCCAGCTCAGCAACGCCACGCAGGCGTCGCGGCAGGCACCGCCGCCGTGCTCGTGGTCGAGTGCCCGCAGCGCACCGGTCAGTGCCTCCACGTGCCGTGCGTCGGTCTTGTCCACGCGCACGGGAACTGCGTCGCCGTTGAACATCGCTGGCCCTCCTGACGTGCGCCGGCCACCTGTCGCCAGGTACCCGTCGCACACCGCCGGTACTCACCGCGCCGCCGCCACCATCTCGCTGTCCGGCCTGGTCGGGAAGGGTCTTTCGGCTCCCTGGACCGGCGTGAGCGCGACCGCCACGACGTTGTGGCGGTCGCGCTCACGATTCTGGACGGACGGCATGACCGGGAAGGGGCCAACGAGGTGTCAGCGGTCGGCGGCTGAATCCATTCCCGGTGACGACGGCTCACCGGAACGGCCGATCAGGTCACTCTTGCAGGGTCACCACCTGGGCGGGGCACCTCTCCACCGCGTCACGCACCCCCGGCAGCAGACCGGCCGACGGCTCGGGCACCAGCACGACGCCGATGCCGTCGTCGTCGCGCTGGTCGAACACGTCCGGTGCGGCGAGCACGCACTGGCCCGCCCCGATGCACCTGGTCTGGTCGATCCGGACGACCGCGCTCACCACACCACCGGGATCTCTGCCGCGCCGTAGGTGATCATGTCGTTGCGGTAGGTCAGCTCCGTGACCGGCACGGCCGGGCGCAGGTTCGGGAACCGCTCGAACAACGACCGCAGGCCGATCTGCAGCTCCGCGCGGGCGAGGTTCGCGCCCAGGCACTGGTGCGGGCCGAAGCCGAACCCGAGGTGCGACACGGCGTCGCGTTCGAGGTCGAGCTCGTCGGCGCGCGGGCAGAGCTCCTAGTCGAGGTTCGCCATCAGCGACACGCTCACCCACTCACCGGCCTTGATCAGCACGCCGTCGACCTCGACGTCCTCGGTCGCCCGCCGGGTGAGGCCGGGACCGCCGAGGGAGCCGACGGTGTAGCGCATGAGCTCCTCGACGACCACGTCGGCGCGGCTCGGGTCGCGCTGCAGGACCGCCAGCTGGTCGGGGCGCTCGAACAGGTGCAGCGTGAACAGGCCGAGGAAGTTCGACGTGGTCTCGTGCCCGGCCGCGAGCAGCCCGATGCAGAGGAAGATCAGCTCTTCCATGCTGAAGTCGGTGTCGTTGGCCATCAGGCCGATCAGGTCGTCGTTCGTGCCCGCAGCCTTCTTCGCGGCGACGATCGGCGCGAGCACCTGGGAGAGCTTGGTCGCGTGCGCGATGTACTCGTCCTTGGAGCCGTTCTTGCCGAACAGGTCGCCGGCGGTGGCCTGGAACAGCTCCTGGTGCTCCGGCGGCACGCCCAGCAGCTCGGCGATCACCAGCGACGGCAGCGGCAGGCACAGCGAGGTGACCAGGTCGGCCGGTGCGCCCTTGGCCTCCATCGCGTCCAGGTGCTCGTCGACGATCTCCTGGATGCGCGGCCGCAGCTGATTCATCCGCTTGACCATGAACCCGCGTGAGAGGGGACGGCGCAGGCGCAGGTGCGCGTCGCCGTCGATGCCGTTGATGTTGCCCGGCTGGTCGGCGTCGAGGACGGGTTCGCCCTCGTCGGTGCGCATCTCCGGCTGACCGCCCTTGCGGGTGCTGAAGCGCGGGTCGGAGAGCACCTTGCGGACACCGGAGTAGCTGGAGACGACCCACGCCTCGACGCCGTTGGGCCACAGCATCCTGACCGGGCCGCCGGAGACGGCGTCGGCGAAGCCGGTCGGCGACTGGAGGGGGTGGTCGCGTTCGTGGTGGACGGGGCAGACGGCAGCTTCGGTCACGGGTGTTCCCTTCAACAGAACAAATCTGTTCTTTTGGATCCACGACCGAACGTAGCGCAGCGGCTACTCCTTGACGAGTGGTTCGGTGGCGAAGGACCTGCCGATCAGCGGTCGCAGCAGGCCGTCGACGATCCCGCCGACCACGTCGGCCTCCTCCGACCGCAGCACGAACGTCGAGACCAGCGCCGTCATGAGCACGTCGGCGTCGAGGTCGCGCGGCAGCTCACCGCGGTCCTTCGCCCGCACCACGGCCACCTGCAGCTGCTCGGTGTAGACGCGGTCGACGTGCTCTTCGCGCAGGCGCACCAGGTCGGCGTCCTGCCGGCTGCCCTCCAGCAGCCCGAGGAAGATCCCCGTCAGGTCGAACGGCCTCGGCTCGCCCCACGACCGCATGATCGCCCGCACGTCCTCCACGAACGAGCCCTCGTCCGGCTGGGCGAGCACCGGCATGTTCGCCCTCAGCGCGTCGACGATCAGCCGCGCCTTCGACGGCCAGCGCTGGTACAGGCTCGCCTTGCTCGCCCTGGCGCGGCTCGCGACGAGGTCCATGTTGAACCGGGCGTAGCCGACGTCGGCGAACACGTGGAGCACGGCGGCGAACACCTCCTGCTGCCGCGCAGGCGTGTCGAGAGGCGTGCGGCCCACCCTGGTCCCCTCCGGTCTCAAGTGCGGGCCACGCTACCGCCGGGTGCGTCCGCGAGCCGACCCGTGCGCCGGACCGACATCCACCTGAGCTGAGTTCCGTGCAGGGCCGTGACCAACGACTGGATCACCACCGCGTACATCAACTGCCGGTACACCACCTGCTGCAACGGGTACGCCCACAACGGTTTCACCGACTCACCGTCCAGCCGCAGCGCGTACCCCGCACTCGCGGTCTGCAGCAGGAGGAACACGGTCCACACGATGAACGCCAGCGGCGCGTCCGCGACGATGAACCCGTACAGCACGTAGAGGTCCATCACCGGTGCGAGCAGCGGCAGCAGCAGGTGGAACGCCAGCAGGTAGAGCAGGCCGAACCGGCCCATCGGCCCGTTCTCCAGCAACGCGCCGCGGTGCTTCCACATCGCCTGGAACGTGCCGTAGGACCACCGGTACCGCTGCCGGAACAGCCCGTGCACGGTCACCGGCGCCTCGGTCCACGCCTTGGCCTGCGGCCGGTACGCCACCCGCCAGCCCGCCCGCGTGACCGCCATCGTCAGGTCGGTGTCCTCGGCCAGCGTGTGCTCCGGCACGCCGCCGACGTCGGTGAGCGCCGACCGCCGGAACGCCCCCACCGCACCGGGCACGGTCGGGATGCACCGCAGCGCGTGCAGGATCTGCCGGTCCAGGTTGGACCCCGCGCAGTACTCCAGGTGCTGCCAGCGACCGAGCAGGCCCTGCCGGTTGCCGACCTTCGCGTTGCCCGCCACCGCGCCGACCCCGCTGTCGGCGAACGGCTGCACGAGCTGGCCGATCGTGTCCGGTTCGAAGACCGTGTCGCCGTCGAGCAGCACCAGCACGTCGTGGCGGGCGGCACGGACACCCGCGTTCAGCGCGGCCGGCTTGCCCTGGTTGTCCTGGCGCAGGACGGTGACGCCGGGCAGGCCCAGCTCCTCGGCGCGGTCGGCGGTGCCGTCGGTCGAGCCGTCGTCGACGACGACCACCTCCACGTCGGCGAGGTGGTCGTTCGCGGCGATCGACCGGACGGTGGCCGCGATGTTCACGGCCTCGTTGTACGCCGGGATGATCACCGACACCGGTGGCGCTGTCCACGGCGGCGGCGCGTGCTCGCTCTCCCGGCGCAGGCGGCGGTCGGTGTGCGCGAGGCCGAGCTGCATCAGCGTGCGCAGGATGCCGAGCAGTGCCGCCACGGCGATCGCCGTGCCCATCACCGCGACGACCACACCCCCGTTGCGCTGCGCCCACCCGGTGACGGCGCCGGTGAAGCGTTCGGCCGGGCCTGCCGCGGTCACGCCGTCCCCGAGCTGCGCGAACCGCAGGCCGGGGGTGCGCGCCAGCTGCCGGGCGATGTCCGCGCCGATGCTGCCGTCGTCGTGCAGCCGGACCACGCCCCGGCCCTGCGCCAGCGACATCCGCACCAGCGTGCCGATGTCCTGGTGCTCGCGGTCACCGCTGTCGACCTCGACCGGCGCGCCGACCAGTCGCGTGTGGACACCCAGCACGTCGGCGAGCGCGGCCTGCGCGAACGCGAGGTCGAGCGGGTTCACCCAGTCGCCCTCGGTGCGGAAGCCGTCGATGCCGATCCGGTGCCCCTCTGCCGCGATCCTGGCCGTCACCTCCGGGTTGCGGGTGACCTGCGTGCCCAGCACGAAGAAGGTCGCTTTCACGTCGGCCTCCCGCAACGCGCCGAGCAGGTGCGGTGTCCACTTCGGATCAGGGCCGCCGTGGAACGCCAGCGCGACCGTGCGATCGGGCAGCTCGTGCACCGCGTGCGGTGCGGGCACCGGCTCGGGTCTCAGCGCGGCGTGGGCGTGGAACGACACCACGCACAGCAGCACCAGGAGCCCGAGCAGGATCGACAGCCAGTGCAACCGGGGCGTGCGCCTCACCACACCGCCAGCAGCGTGCCGCCGACCACCGCGGCGAACACCACCAGCCCGCCCGCGAGCGTCACGCTGACCAGCTTCGCCACTACCCGTCTGCCGCCGTTGCCGTCGACGAAGACCTGCATGTCCGATTCCCCCCAGAAACCGTGCGGACGACCGCGACCACCACGGCCGCGCCGACCGATGCCGCGAGCCACGGGAACCCGTTGACGAACCACGGGACCGCTGCCGCGGCGACCTCCTCGCTGCTTCCCCAGAACGACTGCCCCGTCGCCAGCCGCTGCCACGCCGCGTTGCCCGCGGCGAGGACGACGAAGACGACCGGTGGCGCCGGTGCCACCGTCCACAACCCCACCCGGCGCACGAGCGCCGAGGCGACCACGGCGCCCCCCACCAGCCAGACGCCGAAGGGCCACCCGAGGTTGTCCCCGTCCACCCAGAGACCCACCTGGGCGAACACCGTGAGCATCGCGAGCGCCGCCAAACCCGGCAGCTGCACCCCCATGAGCACGTAGAATAGTCGAGGGGATGGGGGATCTCATGAGTTCTGCCGGCCGCTTCCGGCGTGCCTGCCACGTGATCCTGCGCACGGCGTGGGTGCTGGTGTGCGCCGCGGTGCTCGTCGTGGCGGGCGTCGCGTGGTCGACGGTGACCACGATCTCGACCGGGGTGGAGCGCTCCCACGCCATCGCCGCCGACGCGCCGCGGTCGGTGTCCGGGCGCAATGTCTTGATCATGGGCCTGACCACCCGGCTCGACCTGCACGGCGAACCGCTGCCCGACGACGTGCTGCGGCGGTTGCAGGCCGGCGAGAGCGACCGGGGCGGGTACAACGCGAACACGCTGATCCTGCTGCACCTGCCGGCGTCCGGTCCGGCCGTGGCGATGTCCGTGCCGCGCGACAACCTCGTCCCGCTGGCCTCCGGCGGTGAAGGCAAGGTCAAGGAGGCCTACGGGCGCGCGAAGATCGCCGAGGAGGACCGGCTGCGCGCCGCGGGCATGGCGGACAAGCGCCAGCTGGAACGCGCGGGCCGCGAAGCCGGTCGGCGGGCCCAGGTGCAGACCGTGTCGGCGTTCCTCGACCAGCCGATCGACCACCTCGTGGAGATCTCGCTGATCGGTTTCTTCCACATCGCGGAGGGCCTCGGCGGCGTGGACGTGTGCCTGCGGAACGCGACGGCGGACCCGTTGTCGGGTGCGGACTTCCCGGCGGGCCCGCAGCACCTCGACGCGGGCCAGGCGCTGTCGTTCGTGCGGCAGCGCCACGGGCTGCCCGGCGGCGACCTCGCCCGCACCCGGCGCCAGCAGGCGTTCCTGTCGGCCGTGGCGCGGCGGCTGAAGGACCCGGCGGCGGTCCCGGCGATGATCGACACGGCCAAGCAGGACGTGGTGCTCGACGCGGGCCTAGACCTGGCCGAGCTGGCCGGGAAGCTGCCGTCCGAGGTCCGGTTCGACACGCTGCCGGTCGAGGGCGGCGCGCACGTCGGCGGGCAGGACGTGAACCGCGTCGACCAGGAGAAGGTGCGGGCGAAGGTCACCGAGCTGGCGACCGCTCCCCCACCACCCCCACCGAACGACGGCGTCCCCTGCGTCGACTAACGCGCCCCCGTGCTGCTCAGGTGCGGCGTTCGGTCACCCACGTCGCGATCTGCGCCCGTGACGTGAACCCGAGCTTCTGCAGGATGCGTTCGACGTGGCCCTCCGCGGTCCGCCGCGCGATCACCAGCCGGGCCGCGATCTCCTTGTTCGACATGCCGCCGGCGATCAGGTCGGCCACCTGCTGCTCGCGGCGGGTCAGCGGGGTGGGCGGCTCGACCGGCTCCGGTACCGCCGGCTCCTCACCGATGGCGAACGCGAGCGCGTCCTCCAGCTCCAGGTCCATGCCGTGCCGGAACGCCACCCGGAACTCCGCCTCGCCCAGCGCCGTGACGACCGCCGACTCGCACTCCCCGTGCGGCGTGCCGAAGTAGCGGGAGCCGAACATCGGGTAGCCGACCGACCGCCAGATCTCGCTGGTCGCGCCGAGCAGCGTCGCCGCGCGCCGGGCGTTGCCCTGCGAGGCGGCGATCCAGGCCAGCACCTCCATGCCGAGCACGATGCCGAGCAGGTCGTGGAACGTGCGCTTGATCCGCAGGCAGTCGCGGCCCAGCGCGTCCGCCCGCGCGAGGTCGCCGCTGGCCCACGCGCACAACGCGAGCACGTAGATGGCGTACGCCTGCGCCCACAGCTCGCCGTGCTCCTCGCCCACGGCCTTCGCCTCGACGCAGAGCCGTTCCGCGGTGGCGAAGTCGCGGCGGAAGATAGCGGAGATCGCGAGCTCGATGCCCGCGAGCATGGTGTGGCTGTTGACCGCGCCGAGGCTGCGGTAGCGCCTCCTGGCCTCCTCGAACAGCTCGTCGGCCAGGTCCAGGTCGTCGCCGACGAGGTGGGTGCAGGCCAGCCGGTGGGTGGCGTAGGCGAGCGCCGACTCGTCACCGGCCGTGCGCGCGTAGTCGCGGCACTCGTCGAGCATGCGCACCGAGGTGGCGATGTCGCCCTGCAACGTGGCCACGTAGCCGTTGACCCACAGGGCCTTGGCCCGCACCGGGCCGGTCGCGGACGTCTGGAGGGCGCGGTCGAGCCAGTGCCGGCCCTCGCCGAGCATCCCGCAGCCCGCCCAGTAGAACCACAGCGTGCCGGCGAGGTGGACGCAGTGGTCACCGGCGGCGGAGAAGCAGAAGTCCAGCGCGGACCGGAGGTTCGCGTTCTCCAGGTGGGTCAGCGCGAAGATCCGCGGCTGGGCCGGGCCGAACCACTCCTCCTCGCGCCGCCGGGCCCACTCGATGTAGTGGTCGCGGTGCCGTTCGCGCAGCACCTGCTCGCACCCGGCGGAGCGCAGCTTGTCCAAGCCGTACTGGCGCAACGGCTCCAGCAACCGGAACCGGGTGCCGGACGGGTGCTGCTCGGCCACCACCACGGACTTGTCGACCAGACCGGCCAGCGACCGCATGACCTCGTGGGTGTCCACGCTCTCACCGGAGCACACCCGTTCCGCGGCCTCCAGGTCGAACGTGCCGGAGAACACCGACGCGCGCGCCCACAGCACCTGTTCGGCGCGGGTGCACAGGTGGAAGCTCCAGTCCACCGCCGCCTGCAGCGTCTGGTGCCGCGGGTCGCCCCCGCGCCGTCCGTCGCCGAGCACCCGGAACGTGTCGTCCAACCTGGACAGCAGGTGGTCGAGCGTCAGCACCCGCAACCGCACCGCGGCCAGTTCGATGGCCAGTGGGATTCCACCCAGCAGCGCGCAGATCTGGCTCACCGCGGCGTGGTTGGCCGCCGTGATCGCGAACCCCGGCTCGACGGCGGCCGCGCGTTCGGCGAACAGGTCCAGCGCCGGGTCCCGCGGCAGCGGCGCGACCTGCCACAGGTGCTCACCGTCCACGCCGAGGCGTTCCCGGCTGGTCGCGAGCACGCGCAGGCCGGGCACACCGCGCAGCAGCCCGTCCACCAGGTCGGCGATCGCGCCGACGACGTGCTCGCAGTTGTCCAGCACCACCAGCACCTGCCGGTCGCGCAGGTGTTCCACCAGGACGGTCCGGTGCCGGCGGACCGTGTCGTCGTGCACCCCCAACGACTCCAGCACGGTGTGCACGACCAGGTCCGGGTCGTTCAGCCCGCCCAGCTCCACGAACCACACGCCGTCGGGGAACGCCCGGCGCAGCTCGGCCGCCGCCCGCAGCGCGAGCCGGGTCTTGCCCACCCCGCCGACCCCCGTCAGGGTGACCAGGCGCGACTCCGCCAGGAGTCTCCTGACCTCGGCGACATCCTGTTTCCTGCCCACAAAAGCAGTGGTGTCGGCAGGCAGGTTGCCTTTGCGACTCGGGGAAAGTGCGCTGCCCACACCGCACCCTAGGTCGGTGCGATCGGCCGCTGCAACGCGGTCCCCCGGAGGTACCAACGCCGGAACACGGGTAGTTACCCCCTAGGGCGACCGGGTCGTGACAGCCAGTGTGGGAGGTGGGAGCCCGCGTTCCGGGGAGGGAAGGACCATGACCGCTGACACCGCCGCGCACGGTCTCGACGTCGGCCTCCGGGAGCAGAACGGCGTGCTGGTGGTGCGTTTCACCGGCCGCCTGGACTGGTCCACGTACCTGCGCGTGCAGGACGTGCTGCTCGACTGCGCCACCAGGGAGCTGGTCGGCGTCGTCGTCGAGCTCGACGGCCTCGTGGCCGAGTCGCCCGCGCTGCTCGTGGTGTTCGACGTGGTGTGGCTGTCGGCGGCGCGCTGGCCGGGCATCTCGCTGAGCCTCGTCGTGGGCGACCACCGGTTGCGGTCGACGCTGGGGGCGCGCGGTCTGCCGCGGCACATCCCGCTGCACGCCACCACGGAGGCCGCACTCGCGAACGTGACCCGTTTGCAGCACGAGGACCGAGTGGACGCCGTGCTGCCCACATGCCGGTGTGCGCCGCATGTGGCAGAGCGCATCACCGAGCGCGCGTGCGAACGGTGGGGCGTGCAGGCGTTGCTGGACGTGGCGCCGCAGCTGGCCGTGGAGCTCGTGTCGCACGTCGAGGACGAGCAGCCGGTCTCGTTGTTGCTGCGCATGCGTGGTGACAAGTTGTCCGTGGCGGTGCGCACGACCGCACGGCTTGACCTCAGGCAGTGGAACACCATGCGGCGCAACGTCGCGTCCATCGCCGTCTGCAACTTCACCATGGGTGAGACGCCGGCCGGGGGCGGACGGCACGTCATCTGGGCGTTGCTCGACGTGCCGCAGGACAGCCGGCGCCGTCCCGCCGCGTTCGGCGAGACCGTCGCCTTCACCCACCCGGCCTAACCCCTCCGGGTCTTTGCAGAACCCGAACATCCGCCGGACCTGCCTCTGACGGCGGGCCGCCATCGTTCTGCGTCATGGACATTTCACGAATCGGCGTGGTCGTCGCCGGACTGCTGCTGCTCGGCGCGGGCACCGCGTCGGCCCAGGAACCGGTCACGATCAGCCCGGAGAAGGTGCGCAAGATCTGCGAGCAGCGCGTGCCGCGGGTCGAGGCCAAGGTCAAGGCGCTGACCGACAGGATCAACGGCACGCCCGAGACGCTCGGCTCGACCAAGTGGCTGGAGCAGAAGGCGGCCGACGCGCGCAAGGCCGGCAACACGGCGCGTGCGGACGTGCTGGACGCGCGGGTGAAACTGCGCGCGGCCCAGCTCGTGCGGCTCGGCCAGGCCGGCGAGCGGGTGGCGAGGTTCAAGTCCGAGCACTGCGGTGCCAAGTGAGGTGGGTGGCCGCGCTCGCGTTGCTGGTCTCGCTGACGGCGTGCCGGGGTGAGGAGCCGGCCCCCGACCTCGATGCTGTGGAATCGACGCTGAACAGCATCGAGTCCGAGATCGACCAACCGGGGTGAGCAGTGGAACGTGGCCTGGTTCTCGTCGTGGAGGACGAACCGGCGATCGCCGAGCTCGTGGCCCTTTACCTGCGGCGCGACGGGTTCGGCGTGCACCTGGAGGCAGCGGGGGACGCGGCACTGGCCGCGGTCCGCTCACTCGCGCCGGTCGCGGTCGTGCTGGACGTGGGCCTGCCGGGGATGAGCGGCATCGAGGTCTGCCGCGCGCTGCGGGCGGCGGGCGACTGGACGCCGGTGCTGTTCGTGACCGCGCGCGACGACGAGGTCGACCGGCTGCTCGGGCTGGAGCTCGGCGCGGACGACTACGTCACCAAGCCGTTCAGCCCGCGCGAGCTCGCGCTGCGGGTCCGCACGGTGCTGCGCAGGGCCACGCCCGCCGCGACCGCGACCGAGGCGCTGCGGGTGGGTGACGTGCGGCTGGACGTCGGGGAACGCCGCGCGTGGGCCGGCTCCGCCGAGGTCGCCCTGACCTCGACGGAGTTCGGCCTGCTCGCCCACCTGATGCGGCACCCGCGCCGGGTGTTCTCCCGCGAGCAGCTGCTGAGCGCGGTGTGGGGGTACTCGTCCGCGGCCGGGACGCGCACGGTCGACGTGCACATCGCCCAGCTGCGCGCGAAGTTCGGCGCCTCCAGTCCTATCCGGACGGTGCGCGGCGTCGGCTACTCGGCGGACGCGTCGTGAACCTCGCCACCCGGATCGCGTTGCTGTGCTTGGGGGTCGCGTTCGTCGCGGTCCTCGTCGCCGGGTTCGTGTCCACGCGCCTGGTGCTGAGCACCTCCCGCGAGGTGAGCCGCGAGATCCTGGCGAACCAGGCCGACGTCGTCGCGGGCCAGGTGTCGAACAGGCGGGTCGAGCAGGTGCTGGAGGGGCAGGGCATCGCGATCGTCACGGTGTCCGCGGCCGGTGAGGTGTCCGGCCAGGACAAGGCTGCCGCGCGGGCCGCACGCGCCGTGCACGCCGAGGAGGTCCTCACCGGGAAACCGGTGTCGAAGACGAGCGGGCGGCTGCTGGTCGAGGCGCGGCCGTCCGGTGGCGGCGGGTTCGCGCTGGTGCAGGAGACCGAGACGGGCGGCAACGCGCGTGCGCTGGTCCGCAACGTCCTGTTCGCGCTCGCCATCGGGTTGGTCGTGGCCTGCGTGGCCGGGTTGGCGCTGGGCACGGTGCTGGCACGGCCGTTGCGCCGGGTCGCCGGGGTCGCGCACGCGATGAGCGGCGGCCGGCGGGACCTGCGCGTGCCGGTGTCCGGCCCGTACGAGCTGGCCGAGGTGTCGAGGTCGGTGAACGACCTCGCGGACGCGTTGCAGCGCAGCGAGTCCCGGCAGCGCGACTTCCTGCTGTCGGTGTCGCACGAGCTGCGCACGCCGCTGACCGCCGTCACCGGGTTCGCCGAGTCGCTGGCCGACGGCGTGGTCACCGGCGAGCAGGTGGCCCCGGTCGGCGCGGTGGTCCTGTCCGAGGCCCGCCGGCTGGACCGGCTCGTGTCCGACCTGCTCGACCTGGCCCGCCTGGGCGCCGACGACTTCCGCCTCGACCTCGCCGCCGTCGAGCTGGTCCCCGTGGTCCGCTCGGCCGCCGAGGTGTGGCACGCCCGCTGCCACGCGGCCGGCGTGCGGTTCTCGGTCGACGTCACGGCCTCCCCGGTGGTGCGCGCGGACCCCCGGCGGCTGCGCCAGGTGATCGACGGCCTGCTGGAGAACGCCCTGCGCGTGACGCCCGCGGGCCACCCGGTCGTGCTCGCGGTGTCGTCGGTGCTGGAGGTGCGCGACGGCGGCCCCGGCCTCGCACCGGAGGACTACCCCGTGGCGTTCGACCGCGGCGTGCTGCACGCCCGCTACCAGCAGACCCGCCCGGTCGGCACCGGTGTGGGCCTGGCGCTGGTGCACGGCCTGGTCACCCGGATGGGCGGCACGATCACGGCGGGCCCCGCACCCGAGGGCGGGGCCGCGTTCACCGTGGCCCTGCCGCTCACTTCGCCTGGGGCAGCTTGACCTTCTTCTTCGCGCCCGGAGCCGACGGCGGCGGCACGACGGGCCCGATGTCACCGTCCGGCGCCTCGTCGAGGTCGACGACGACCGGCGCGTGGTCGCTCGGCCCGGTGCCCTTGCGCGCGTGCCGGTCGATCCACGCGGCCTTCGCCCGCGGCGCCACCCCGTCGCTCGCCAGGACCAGGTCGATCCGCATGCCCAGGTCGCGGTGGAACATGCCGGCCCGGTAGTCCCAGTAGCTGAAGATCCGCTTGTCCGGCCACCGCTCGCGCACGACGTCGTGGAACCCGAGCGCCTCGATCGCCCGCAGCGCCGCCCGTTCCGGCTCCGTCACGTGCGTGTGCCCGGCGAAGGCGTCGGGGTCGAACACGTCGGCGTCGGCGGGCGCGATGTTGATGTCACCGCAGACCAGCGCGTCCGCCGGCCCGGCTGCGAGCACGTCCCTGAGTGCGGCGAGCCACTCCAGCTTGTACTTGTAGTGGTCCGACTCCGGCTCACGCCCGTTCGGCACGTACAGCGAATGCACCCGCACACCAGCACACGTGGCGGCCACGGCCCGTGCCTCCTGGTGCGGGAACCCCGGCGCACCGGCGACACCGACCTCCACGTCCTCCAGCCCGACGCGCGACAGGATCGCAACCCCGTTCCACTGCGTCTCGCCGAACACCGCGGCCCGGTACCCGCGCTGCTCCAGCTCCGCGCCGAGCAGGGCGGTGAAGGCGTCGTCGGCCAGCTTGGTCTCCTGCAGGCACACCACGTCCGGCTGCCGCTGGTCCAGCCACGGCAAGAGCCTCGGCACGCGTTGCTTGACGGAGTTCACGTTCCAGGTCGCCACTCGCACCGGGACCACGGTAGTCACAAGCCCTGGAGCCCGCATGGAGCCGGGTGACGGGCCTGGTCAGGCGGACGGTCCGTCCTCAGTGGACTCCCATCGCGCTGCGGCCGGGAGGTCAGCTCGCCACGGCCGGCCACTCGGTCGGCACCACTCCTGCGGAGCGCAGCCGGCGGGCCTGCTCCGCACCCGGTGCACCGGCGTGCTCCAGCGCGGCCCACGCCAGCAGCCGCACCTCGGCGGACGGCCCGTCCACGCAGAACGCCGCGAGCTCGGCCGCCGCCTCCCCGGCGTCCCTGGCCGCGACCCAGACAGCCAGGACCGGTTCGGCGACCTCCGGTGCGCAGGGCTCCACCGCCTCGCACACCTCCTCCAGCGGGAACTGTGCGAACTCCTCCACGGACGGCGCGTCGAACCCCTCCGCGCGCAACGCCCGCTGCACAGCCCACCGGCCGAGGGGTGTCAGCCGGGCGAGGGTGAGGTCGGGATCATCGTTGCCGGACAGCTCGATGATCTCGGCGTGCTCCTCCGCGTCCGCGGACACCGCCAGCTCGACCACCCCCAGCACCGCCAGGGCCCCGAGCACAGCGGCGAAATCCCGCCGCCACATCACCTCCCGGGCACCGGCCGGCAACCCGCCGACCTCGAACCACGCGGACACCGCGTGGTGAGCGCTCTCCGCCAGCAGCTCCACCGGTACCGGTGCCCCGCCTGCCGGGTAGAGGCCCAGCCACAGGTCCAGCAGCACCTCCCGCAGCGCCAGCCCGAGCGGAGAGGGTGCCTCGTGCCGGCTCGCGGGCGCGCACGCCTCGGGCCCCAGCCCGCCGTACGCCTCGAACGCCCGCCACCACAGCTCCACCGGCCGGTCCAGGAGGCCGGCCGCACTCTTGACCGCCACGAGCCTGCCCTTGACCACCCGGACCAGGCGAACGGCCCTGGCCCAGGCCACCAGCAGCGACACCTCCGGCAGGTCCTCGCTGCCGCGCGCCCGTTCCGCACCCGGCTCGTCCAGTCCCAGCAGCACTGCCAGCTCACGGGCGTCCGCAACGAGCAGGTGCTTCGTGGTCGTCACCGCACGACCGGCACCCACCCACGCCACCAGCGTCCGCAACCGGGTCACCACCCCGGTGGCCTCCGCCAGTGCCGCGAGCTCGCCATCGGGCGGAACGGGCACCGGCGGCAACGGCCCCGGCGCACCCCCGCCGAACTCGGGGAGGAGCAGGTCGGCTCCACCACCGTCCGCGTGCCTGCGCATGATCTCGGCCAGCACGTCCTCGTCGTACTCGACCGCACCGGCCTGAACCGCCAGCAGGAAGTCGCGGACGTCGTCCTCGTCCTCGGGGTCGACGCCGTGCTCGATCATCCGGGTCGCCCAGAACTTCGCCGGCCCGTAGTTGCGCTCGTCCGCCATCCTGGCCAGGAACTCCGGAGCGCTCCGGTCGATCGCCGCGTGCAGCTCGCCCCCGTTCCACTCCTCGTCACCGCGGGTCGCGGTCAGGAAGTCGGCCCAGTGGTGCAGCGTGGTCAGCACACCCGGCCAGTGCGGCCGCTCCAGCGTGGCCTTCCGCGGGAACCATTCGAGCAGGAGCACCTCGACGTGCGGAACCCGTGCGTCCAGCGCCGCCTCGACGACGAAGAGGTCGACCTCGAGCCCCCGCCCGGCAGCCCAGTCACCGAACTCGGCCACCAGCTCGTCGACCTGCTCTTCCCGCGGTTCCAGGACATCCACGGAGTCATCCACCTTCCACGCCATCCGGCGCCGACCAGCACCCGACCGCGCCAGAAGATCCGCGCCAGACGAACCGGTGGGGCAGGTCGGATTCGAACCGACAACCTGACAGATTATGAGTCTGCTGCTCTGACCGGTTGAGCTACTGCCCCCTGCGCAGCGGCCGTCCGCACGGCTGCGCACTGCGTGAAGGAGGATACCGATCACGCCGATCAGGCCTTGCGCGCCCCCGTGGCGAGCGCCACATAGGCTGCACGCGTGCGTTTGACCCTCCGCGACTTCACGCCGGCGGACGAGGCCGAGGTGCTGCGGCTGTTCGCCGCCTGCGACGACTGGTTCCAGGCCGCCACGGGGCACCCGTCCGGGCCCGGCGACGTGCAGGGGTTGTTCTACGCGTTGCCGGAGGGGGCCGCGTTCGAGCAGAAGCACCTGCTGGTCGCCGAGGCCGAGGGCATGATCGGGTTCGTGGACCTGGTGGTCGACCACCCGGAGCCGGGGCACGCGAGCATCGGGTTCTTCCTGGTGCCGGGCGACCTGCGGCGGTGGGGCATCGGCAGCGAGATGGTCAGGGCGCTGCGCGAGCGGTTCCCGGAGGTCACGCGGGTGCAGGCCGGGCTCAGCGACTTCGAGCCCGGCGTCGAGTTCCTGAGGGCGATGGGGTTCGTGCTGAACGGTCAGCGGGCGGTGCTGGAGCTCGCGCCGAGGTTCGAGGGCCGGTAGCCCTTCGGGTAGCCGGGGTAGGTGCGGTTGCGGGCGTTCGTGAGCTTCACGGTGCGGCGCACGGGCATGTGGCGCACCACGGCGGCACGAGTGCGCAGGGCGAAGCGGCCGAGGGCGCTGAGCCACGCCGGGGCCGCGGTGAAGCCGAACGCGCGGATCATCGGCTGGTCGAGCAGCGCGACCACGGCCCGTGCGACCGCCGGGCGGACCGCTGCCGGGTACCACGAGCAGAACAGGTCCAGGGTGTACTGGCCGATGCGGCGGTTCGAGGGCGCGTAGACGAAGTGCCGGTCCTCGTAGGCCTTCTTGAACGCGCGGTACTCGTCGAAGTCCGCGGGGATGTCGCGGATGCCCATGCGCGCGCCGACCGCGCGGTAGAAGTGGAACGCGGCCAGTTGCTCGTTGCGTGAGAGAGGACGCCAGCCGTACTGGGTGAGCCAGTCGATCGGGTCGTAGATGAACGTGGCGAGCACGTACCGCATGTCGTCGTTGGAGATGTCGTAACGGCCGTGCTGGCGGTTGACGACCCGCAGGGCCTCGCGGCCGCGCGGGGAGTCGTAGCCGTGTTCGACGAGCTCGGCCATCAGCACGGCGGTGTCGTCGTAGCGCTTCTGCGGGCGGCGTTCGAACTCGCCGGTGCGTTCCAGCAGACCGGAGATCGTGGGGACGCAGTAGGTGCGGAACAGCGCGAACTCCAGCGCCTTCTGGTAGTCCCACGGGAACTCCAGGCCGGCGGAGATGCGCAGGACCTCCTGGTGGTCGGCCACCGGGTCCAGCGAGGTGATGCGGCGGAGGTTCGCGAAGCGCATGGCCCCAAGGTCACGCATGGGCCTCGAAACCAAAAGACCCCAGTCGGATGACCAGGGTCTTGAGAAGCTCCCCCAACTGGACTCGAACCAGTAACCCTGCGATTAACAGTCGCATGCTCTGCCAATTGAGCTATGGGGGAATGTTCTGTTGTCTCCGTCAGGCTTGGTTCCTCCTGACAGTGGGTAACTCTACATGAGGCTGGAAACGGGTTCTGCAGGCACCCCCCGTTTAGCCCAGGAACACCACTGACCAGGCCTGTTACGGGAGGGAACCGGATGATGAAGGCCATGCTGATCGGAGCGGCCGTCGGCTACGTGCTCGGAGCGAAGGCCGGGCGGGAGCGCTACGACCAGATCGTGCGCGCCTGGCACCGGCTCACCGAAAGCCCGACCGTGCGCAAAGCCGCTGGTACGGCCAAGGACAAGGCGTTCGAGGCGGCTCACATCGCCAAGGAGAAGTCGGTCGAGGCCGCGCACGTCGCCAAGGAGAAGGCGCCCTGGACCAAGGAGAAGACCACCACCTGGTCCAACGGACAGCCGGTGACCTGAGACGGTCGTCACACCTGAGCGACCACGAAGATCCGCCTGAACGGGAACCACGTCGTGCCGTCGGCTCGCCGCGGGTAGGCCTCGCGCAGCCGCGGTGCCAGCTCCGCGACGTACGCGTCGTAGTCCGAAGAGGACAGCGCGGCCCGCACCGGCCGCAACGCCGTGCCGGAGACCCACTCCAGCACGGGGTCCGCGCCGGAGAGCCGCTGCACGTACGTGGTTTCCCAGGCGTCCACGGAGGAGCAGCCGGTCAGCAGCTCGGCGTACTCGACCGGCTGCAGCACCGGCTGCTCGGCCCGGAAGACGTGCGCCAGCCGCTCACCCGCGACCTCCCGGATCAACCGGTGCGAGGCGTCGGCGTAGTTGCCGGGCACCTGGAACGCGAGCCACGCCCCCTCGGGCAGCACGGCCGCCCACCTCTGCGCGATCACGGGGTGTGACGCAATCCACTGGAGCACCGCGTTGGACACCACGACATCGGTGTCGGGCGGCGGCTCCCAGGTCGTGACGTCGTCCACCCGCGCGTCCACACCGGCCCGCCGCGCGGCCTCGACCATCTCCGGCGACGAGTCGAACGCCTCGACCACGGCGCCCGGCCACCGCTCGCGCAGCGACACCGTCAGGTTGCCGGGGCCGCAGCCCACGTCGACCACGCGCCGCGGCGACTCCGCCCGCACGCGCGCCAGGAGCTCGTAGAACGGCCGCGCCCGGTGATCGGCGAAGGCCAGGTACTGCGCCGGATCCCACATGCCGCTTACAGTACACGCGTACTGCTAGCGCGCCAGCTCTTGCGTGAACAGCGCTAACGCGGCTGCTTCTCGACGAACGCCGTCACCGCCGCCCGCACCGCCGCCTCGTCCACCCCGGCGTCACCGCGGGCCTGCCACACCGACCCGTCCCGTCCCGGGATCTTCCGCTGCAGGACCCACACCCCGGGCGGGTCCACGCGTTCCCGGTGCCGGATCGACCCCTCGACCCGCTGCGAGATCGCGCGCATCACCCGGCCGGGTTCCTCCAGCGCGAACCGTTGCGGCGCAAGGTCTTCCAGCAGCACCACGGACTCGACGACGTCGGCTTCGCGGGCCTCCACGACCCGCAGCGAGCTCTCCCACTTCACCTTGCTGACCAGGTGCCAGCCGATCCGCCGCGGTCCCGGCACCCACAGCCCCAGCGACGTCACGACGAGGTGCCCGCCACCGGTGACGGCGGCCCACGCCACCACGGTCTCCTCGGGCTCCAACGTCCCGTCGAACCCGTCCGGCGCTCCGGAGCCGAACAACCGCTTCCACAAGCCCATCTACAGCACCCCGGCGCTCTGCTGCAGCAGTGCCTTGCGGTACTCCTCCAGCGCCACCAGGTCGCCCCACAGCGCCCGGTACTCGTCGGCGTCCTTGATCGGGGACAGGCGCCGCAGCCGCGACTTCACGTCCTCGATCTGCTTGCTCACCTGCACCTCCTGCAGGCGCGCGATGACCATCGACACGTAGCGGAACTCGTCGTCCTGCTTGACCGCCAGCGGTTCCACGGCCAGCTCCGTCAGCACCGACCGCACCGACGCGTGCGAGCAGTTCTGCGAGATCGCGTCCAGGTACGCCGTGCCCGCCAGACCGGACGAGGCGCCGCCGGCCGCGCGGATCGCGCGGTGCAGAGCCACGTAGGCCGGGTCGGTGAACGCCTCGTCGGGCAGCGAGTCGTACAGCGGGCCCGCGTACTCGGGCAGCCGCAGCGCCACCTTCAGCACCTCGCGTTCGGGCACCAGGCGGGGATCGCGCGGGTTCGGGCGCGCGGGGCCGTCGACGTCGACGGACAGCGCCATCTGGTTCGGGTCCGCGCGCGGCGCCACGGCCGGGGCCTTGCCGCCCGCGACCTGGCGCACCCGGCGCACGACCATGGCCTCGTCGTCCCAGCCCACCCACCAGGCCAGGCGCGTGGCGTAGCCGTCGCGCTTGGCGCGGTCCTTGATCTGCGCGACGAACGGCACCATCTTCTTCAGCGCCTCCACGCGGCCGTCGACCGAGTCGAGGTCGTAGGAGCGCAGCTGGGCTTTGATGGCGAACTCGATCAACGGCGTGCGGCGGGCCACCAGGTCGCGCACGGCCACGTCGCCCTTGGCCTGCCGCAGCTCGCACGGGTCCATGCCGTCGGGCGCCACCGCGATGTAGGTCTGCGCGGAGAACTGCTGCTCGCCCTCGAACGCCTTCAGCGCCGCCTTCTGGCCGGCCTCGTCGCCGTCGAAGGTGAAGATGACCTCGCCGTTCACGTCGTCGTCGATCAGCAGCCTGCGCAGCACGTTCATGTGGTCGGTGCCGAACGCCGTGCCGCACGAGGCGACCGCGGTCGGGACGCCGGCCAGGTGCATGGCCATCACGTCGGTGTAGCCCTCGACGATCACGGCCTGCTTGCGCTTGGCGATCTCCCGCTTGGCCTGGTCGAGGCCGAACAGCACCTGCGACTTCTTGTAGATCATCGACTCGCTGGTGTTGAGGTACTTCGCCTGGATCGGGTCGTCGTCGAAGATCCGCCGCGCGCCGAAGCCGACGACCTCGCCGCCGATGTCCCTGATCGGCCACAGCAGCCGCCGGTGGAACCGGTCGATCGGGCCCTGGCGACCCTCCTTGACCAGCTGCGACTTGATCAGCTCCGCCAGCTCGAAACCGCGGCCCAGCAGGTGCTTGGTGAGCTTGTCCCAGCCGCCGGGGGCGTAGCCGCAGCCGAACTGGCGCGCCGCTGCCTCGTCGAACCCGCGCTCGGCGAGGAACTCGCGGGCCGGCTGGGCCTCGGGCGTCGCGAGCTGCTCCGCGTACCACTCGGCGGCCGCCTTGTGCGCCTCGATGAGCCGGCTGCGCGTGCCCCGGTCGCGCTGGATCGTGTTGCCGCCGCCCTCGTAGGTGAGCTGGATGCCCGCCCGGTCGGCGAGCCGCTCGACGGCCTCCACGAACGACAGGTGCTCGACCTTCATCACGAAGGCGATCACGTCGCCGCCCTCGCCGCAGCCGAAGCAGTGGAACGTGCCGTGCGACGGGCGCACGTTGAACGACGGCGTCTTCTCGTCGTGGAAGGGGCACAGGCCCTTCAACGCTCCCCCGCCGGCCCGCTTGAGCGACACCTGGTCGCCCACGACCTCGTCGATGCGGCTGCGTTCACGCACCAACGCGATGTCGCTTTCCCTGATGCGTCCTGCCACACCCCGAGTCTACGGCCTGCCGAAATCCGGCAGTGGCAGACTGCACCCGTGACCGCGGCCGACGTCTTCGCACTGCACCGCACGCACCTGATCGGCGTGGCCTACCGGCTGACCGGCAGCGTCGCCGACGCCGAGGACGCGGTGCAGGAGGCGTGGCCGAAGTTCGCCAAGGCCGTGGGTCTGGACGACGCCCGCGCGTGGCTCACCACCGTCGTGAGCCGCATCTGCCTGGACCGGCTGCGGTCGGCGGCCGTGCGCCGGGAGACGTACGTGGGCTCGTGGCTGCCCGAGCCGCTGCTCACGACCGGTGAGGCGGACGACCCGCTGGCGTCGGTCGTGCAGGCGGACGGCGTGCGCATGGCCGCGCTCGTGGTGCTCGACCGGCTCACGCCCGACCAGCGCGTGGCGTTCGTGCTGCACGACGCGTTCTCCCTGCCGTTCAGCGAGATCGCCGACGTGCTCGGCGTCTCGGAGGCCTCCGCTCGCCAGCACGCCTCCCGTGCGCGCAAGGCCGTGGCCGGTGCCGAACCGCCGCCCCGCTCGGCGCTCGCCGAGCAGCAGGAGGTGCTGGAGAAGTTCCTGCACGCCATGTCGAGCGGTGACATCGACGCCGTCTTGGGCCTGCTGCACCCGCAGGCGGTCATGGTCGGCGACGGCGGCGGCAAGGCGCGCACCGCGGTCCACACGGTCACCGGCGCGGAGAAGATCGCCCGCTTCTTCTTCGGCCTCATGCGCAAGTACGGCTTCGACCGGGACGGCATGCCGGAGCTGCGGCCCACGCTCGTCAACGGCGAGCTGGGGGTGGTCATGGCCGCGACGGGCGAGGCGTCCCGGCGCGTGATCACCATGGCCGTGCACGACGGCAAGGTGCACGCGGTCTACGACATGGCGAACCCGGACAAGCTCGCCCACGTGGTGTTCTGACCGCGTTTTTTGGTCTGGACCACAACTGGTCCCTGGATCGTTTCGCCGCTTACGTTCGGACGAGTTGGCCAGCCCAAGCCCCCCTGCCGCGGGTTGCAACCACCGGAGTCCGAACATGCCCGAACACGACGAGATCCCCACCCGCCGGGCGTTCCTGGCGACCGCCACCAGCGCGGCCGCCGTGGTCGCACTGACCGCCGCCGGCACCACGACGGCGCGCAGCGCCCCTCTTCCCCTGACCCCGACCTGCGTCGATGACGACGACACCCCGTCGAACATCGAAGGCCCCTACTTCAAGCGCAACTCCCCGCAGCGCACGAACCTGCGCACGCCCGGTGTCACCGGGATCGTGCTGAGCCTCACCGGGTTCGTGTACACGATGAAGTGCGCGCCGATCCAGAACGCCCTGCTGGACTTCTGGCAGGCCGACGACCGCGGCGTGTACGACAACACGACCTTCAAGATGCGCGGCCACCAGTTCACGAACGCCTCCGGCGCCTACGTGCTGGAGACGATCATCCCGAAGGACTACCCCGGCCGGACCCCGCACATCCACGTGAAGGTGCAGGCCCGCGGCGGCCCGATCCTCACCACGCAGCTGTTCTTCCCGGACAACCTGCGGGCGTACGGGATGAACGTGGCCTGGCTGAACCGGCGCGACGCCTACCTCGACCGCGAGTGCGAGGTCGCGCTCGGGCCGCTGGTGGGCAACCGGTACACCGCCAAGTTCGACTTCGTCGTCGAAGGCTGACGATGTGGCCGCACGGGTGATCACCACCGCATCCGCAGCACCTTCCCGACGTCGCGGAGCTTCGGGATCGCGCTGACGAGCTTCAGCTGGACCCTGCCGGACCTGGGCAACGCGCCCAGGTGCGGCAGGTCCACGCTGCGCAGCGCGTCCACCGTGGTCAGTCCGGGGTGCAGCGCCTCGACCTCGCGCGGGTCGTCGACGCCCCAGTGCAACGTCGCCCCGGCGTTGCGCACGGCCGGGACGAGCCGCTGGAGCTTGATCCCCCACGTGCCGTAGACGTCGAACAGCAGCTCGCCGGTCTCGAACCGCTCGGTGACGCGCCGGACCAGCGCGTGCCCCTCGGCACGGGTGAGGTACATCGACAGGCCCTCGAACACGACGACGACCGGGCGGGCCGGCGACACGGCGTCGAGCCACCCGTCGTCGGTGACCGACCCGGCGACGAGCCGGTACTCGCCGGTCGGCACCGGCAGCAGCTTGTGCCGCAACGCCACCACGTCCGGCAGGTCGACGTCCACCCACCGCACGGTGTCGGGCCGGTCCAGCCGGTGCACGCGCGTGTCGAGGCCGCACGCGAGGTGCAGGACGGTGCACGACGGGGTGCGCCGGAGGAAGTCGGCGGTCCAGTCGTCGAGCACCTTCGCCCTGATGGCGACGCCGACGGCGCTGGTGGTGGTCATGCCGGTCCTGGTGAAGTCGTAGTCGATCCGGTCGACCGCGCGGCGGGCCTCCACGTCGTGCAGCACGGAGGCCGCCCGCTCGCTGTCCAGGGCCCTGCCGTACAGCGTGGCGAGCATGGTCTCCTGCGCACCGGTGAGCGTGATCTTCTCCACGTCTCCCAGTGTGCCGGGGTCCGGCAGGCGTCCCCACCGGCGAACCCCCTTGGTCCTCGTCCTGGCCGGTGGACGGGGCAGCTCCGCGGAATGTGACACCTTTGGGTGACTGGGTCGTGGACCTGGCAGCTCATAGGGTCCAGTTCATGAGCAACGACTTCGTGCTGGACATCGACCACGAGTCGGCCGGCCTGCTGGCGGGAACGCTGCTGGCGGGCGACTCGTGCGCGGTCCCGGTGCGGCACCAGAACGTCCGCCTGCTGCTGTGCGCGCTGCCCGGCGAGGACGGGATGCGGCTCTTCCTGCGGCGCAACACCCCGAACTAGCGGTCGTAGACGGCCACGTACTCCATGAGGAGGTCGCGGGAGCGTTCGTTGTCGAGCGCCACGTCGTGCAACCGGCGGAAGGCGCACACGCACCGTTCGACGGTCGCGGTGTCGCTGGCCGTGACCCAGTTCGCCAGGTAGACGAGCGGAGGTTCGTGGGCGTACTGGATGAGCGCCACGTCGGTCCCGATGGCCGCTGCCCCGCCCGCACTGGCCGGCACGACCCTGATCGACGGGGCGTGGAACAGCAGGTGCAGGACCTGGTCCTCCATCAGCCGGTTGCCGCCGACGACGGTGCGCAGCGCGTACTCGTGGATGAAGAAGACGCAGTGCGGCAGCACGCCGTCGCGCAGCAGCTCCGGCGTGGGTGCGAGCCCGAGCGCGGCCGTCAGCGCCTTCGAGTAGCACTCGGTGCGCAGCAGGACCGGGATGGTGACGCCGCTGAAGCAGGTGATCCGCGTGGCGCCCGCGGCCGCGAGCACGACGTACTGCTCACCGGCACCGTGCTGGGTCATGCCAGAACGGTAAGGGCAAGATCATGATCTCGCCGCGCGAAACGCTCGCCCTACAGGGCGAATGGTGCCCACGGGTGGCTGGTCAGGGACGGGCGACCTGCGCGAGGAAGTAGACGGCGCCGGACCGCGCGTTGCGGACGGCGAGCAGGAACGGCCGGTCGACGGTCACCACGACCGGGTCGGACGGGATCTCGAAGGACACCGTGCGGAACGTGACCGCGGTCGCCGCGGCGCCTTCGAGGCCTTCCTCGTCCAGGCGCAGCACCGCCTCGTGCACCACGTCGTCGACGAACATCCGCTCGTCCGGGGAGAGCCCGGAGAAGTCGGCCTCGCGCGTGAACATGCGCTCGACGCCGAGCCGCCGCAGCGTTCCCTTGAGGTTGAACCGCGCCCGGACGTCCACTTTGGGCAGTGAGAGCTCGAGGCGCACGTGGCTGCCCGCGGTGAGCACGGACGGGTCGAGCGGCTGGTCGAGCGAGGTGTCCGGCAGCAGGACCACGGTCTCGATCCCGGAGTCGGCGGGCAGCGCGATCGACTGCCAGCCGCCCTGGTGGGCGTAGCGGAACTTCTCGGTGACCCGCATGGTCGGCACGTCGACGTCGCCGCCGGGTGCGTGGAACGGGCGCTGCTCGGTGTCGGCCTCGGGGAACGCGTTCAGCCAGCCGGTCTTGAGGTACAGGGCGTTGACGATGATCGCGGCGGCGTCCGCGGGCGGTGGTGCGGCGAGCAGCTCGGGGATCAGGCCGCGGGTGGTCTCGGCGACGTCGGTGTTGACGAGCTTGCGCACGGTCTGCGGGTCGGAGAACGCGGTGCGGCGCACCGAGTCCGCCAGCGGGAAGGCCGGGTCGACCGTCAGGTCGTCGTCGGCCCACAGGGTGTTCGCGACGGACAGCTCCGGCACGTCGAGCGAGTCGGCGTCGGAGAAGTCCCCGAGCAGCGCGTCGAGCTCGGTGCGGGTCGGCCCTGCGGCGGCCGCGCGGGCCAGCGCGAGCGCGCTGGCCACGGAGAACGGCGACCAGCAGGCGGTCTCGGCGGGATCAGGGACGGCGACGCGGTGCAGGTTCAGTGCGAAGTCGGCCTGATCGGTCACGAAGACCCTCCTCCAAGGTGCGCGGACCCGGTGGGTACCCGTCTCCTGTTCCCCCGAAGCTACGCCGATGCGCGGTGCCAGGCCACGGCCTGCGCGTCGGTCAGCAGGGCGACCTGGTCGACCACGACGCGCAGCCGGGCCGCGTCGGTGGTGGCGGCGGCGAACACCGGGCGGAACGCGGGGTCGAGCAGTTCCGGGCGCCGCAGCAGGCGGGTGACGAGCTCGGTGATCAGCTCGCGTTGCGCGGCCTGCATGGCCAGGCGGGCCGGGTCGCTCATGACGTAGCGGACGGCCATCGCCTTGAGCAGCGCCACCTCGGCCGCGACCTGGCCGGGGACCTCCAGCGCGGCCCCGTACCTGGTCAGCGGGCCGTCGCCGTGCACGGCGCGGGTCGCGGTGACGGCGGCGCTCGCGAACCGGCCGACCAGCTCGCTGGTGAGGTTCTTCAACGCGACCTGCGCGCCGAGCGAGCCGTCGTACTCGTGTTCGGTGAAGTACGCGATCACGGGCAGCTCGACGAGCTGCTGCGCGGTGGCCTCCAGCGTGGCGACCGACTCGTCGGAGAACGTCTTCGCGGCCAGCGAGGCGATCGCGGCCCGTTCGTCGGGGCGGGCGAGCGCGGCGAGGCTGATGCGGTGGGCCAGCACGCCGTCCTCGACGTCGTGCACCGAGTACGCGACGTCGTCGGACCAGTCCATCACCTGCGCCTCGATGCACCTCGCCCGGTCCGGTGCGCCCGCGCGCATCCACTCGAACACGTCGAGGTCGTCGTCGTACGCGCCGAACTTCACCACGCCCGGCGTGCGCGGCCACGGGTACTTCGTCGCCGCGTCGAGCACCGCGCGCGTGAGGTTGAGGCCGTGCCGCGACTTGGGTTCGAGGCGGGCGAGGATGCGGAACGTCTGCGCGTTCCCCTCAAAACCACCGCACGGGCCCGCGAGCTCGTTCAGCGCCCTCTCGCCGTTGTGCCCGAACGGCGGGTGGCCGATGTCGTGCGCGAGACCGGCCGTGTCGACGATGTCCGGGTCGCAGCCGAGCTCCTCGCCGATGCCGCGGCCGATCTGGGCGACCTCCAGCGAGTGCGTCAGGCGGGTCCGCGGCACACCGGTGACCTCGGAGCCCTCACCAGGGCCGACGACCTGGGTCTTGCCGGCGAGCCTGCGCAGCGCCGCGGAGTGCAGGACGCGGGCGCGGTCGCGGGAGAACGGGGTGCGCTTTTCTGTGCGGGCCCCCGGCAGCGCGGCGCTCTTGGGTCCTTCCGCGAGCAGGCGCTCCGCGTCGTGGCCGGTGTATCCCATCACCCGATCTTAGGGAGCTTGAGCTCGTCGAACACGCCTGCGTGCGCCTTCATCAGCCGGTAGTACAGCAACGCCCCGGTCTCGCGCTTGATGTAGAACAGCTGCGCTTGGCGGGTCTGCACGTTCGGGCCGACCCTGGTCGGCGACGTCCACGCGCGCAGGCCGGCGTCCTCGGCCATCGTGCGGGCGCGCAGCGAGTGCCACGGGTCGCTGACGATCACGGCGGTCTTGAGGTCGCGCTCCTTGGCGACCGACGCGACGGCGCGCAGCGAGCCGAGCGTGTCCGCGCCCTCGCCGACCTGCAGCACCCGGTCCTCGGGAACCCCGCGCTCGACCAGCCACAGCTTGCCGACCTGGCCCTCGGTGAAGTTGTCGCCGGGCTGGCGGCCGCCGGTGGTGGCGATGTACCGGACGACGCCCTCCTGGTAGAGCCCGAGTGCGTGTCCCAGGCGGGCTTCGAGCACGTCGGAGGGCACGCCGTTGTACTGCGCGGCGCCCAGGACGATCGCCATGTCGGCCTTCGTCCAGTCGTCCACCCGCGCGACCTGCCACACGCGGACCGCCGTGCCGCCCACGACCAGCAGCCCGACGACCAGCGCACCGAAGACGAGGCGCAACACGATCCGGCGAATCCTGGCGAGTGGTCTCAGGGTGGTCGTCCGCACACCCAGCATGCTCCCAGACGGCGGGGGTCCCGCGTTGACGCCCCTGCGAGGATCTTCGTCATGCCTGCTGAGCAGCCGACCATCCTCGCGACGTCCGGGGGCTACCGCTCCGGCCGCCGGACCAACCTCGAGTTCAACAAGCTGATCCACTTCGCCCTGGAGCTGTCCGGGGTGCAGGGGCGCAAGCCGCGGTTCTGCCACGTCGGGACAGCGGGCGGCGACCAGCGGGCGATGAACGCCAACGTGGTCGAGGCCGGTGCCGTCGCCGGCGTCGAGGTGTCGGTGCTCAACCTGTTCACGATGCCGCCGACCGACGACCTGGAGTCGTTCGTGCTGGCGCAGGACGTCGTGTGGGTGGGCGGCGGTTCGGTGGCGAACCTGCTCGCGGTGTGGGAGGTGCACGGCCTCGGACCGGTGTTCCGCAAGGCGTGGGAGGCCGGTGTCGTGCTCAGCGGTGTCTCCGCGGGCTCGATCTGCTGGCACACCGGCGGCGCGACCGACTCGTTCGGACCGGACCTGCGCATCGTCACCAACGGCCTCGGCCTGCTGCCCTACGGCAACGGCGTGCACTACGACTCCGAGGAGCAGCGCCGGCCCAAGGTCCACGAGGCGGTGGCCGCGGGCGTGCTGCCGACGACCTACTGCACCGACGACGGCGCCGGGCTGCTCTACCGCGGCACCGAGCTCGTCGAGGCCGTGGCGGAACGTCCCGGCAGCGGCGCGTACGTCGTGACCAGGGACGTTTCTTCAGCAACCGCACAGGAGGAAAAGCTCGACACCCGCCTGCTGTGAGGCACACCTTGGAGGTGTGCGCCGGCTGCTGATCGTCCTCATCGCGGCGGCCGTCTACGTGGTCCCGGACGCCGCGCCCTGCTTCGCCCACGGCCAACCGATATCCGATATATCAGTTTTCCGTGGACCTGATGTACTGGATATCAGCCCGGACTCCGGAGCTACCGGCGATATATCGGATACGGGTTCGTCGGCGATATCCGATATATCAGCAGCTGACATATCGGCGGCGGTAGCTGCGGGCGGTGCGTCTGACGTCGGCGTCGCGGTGCTCGACCTGAAGACGGGTCAGCTCGTCGAGCAGCAGGGCGAGCAGCAGTTCTACTCGGCGTCGTTGTCGAAGCTGCTGCTGGCGGTGGACGCGCTCCAGCAGCCCGTGACCGACGCGGACCGCGAACTGATACATCGCGCGTTGAGCGCGAGCGACGACAGCGCGATGGACGTGCTCTGGACCAGGTTCGACGGCGTGGGCGCCATCGGTCGCGTCGCCGCGGCCGCCGGACTCACCGGCACGCACGCGCCGGACGACCCGTCGCAGTGGGGCGAGGTCGTCATCACGGCCGACGACATGGTGCGGCTCTACCGGTACGTCCTCAGCTCGCCGGTGCGCGACGCGGTCGTCACGGCTCTGTCCGCGGCGCCCGCCACCGCGGCCGACGGCTTCGACCAGGCGTTCGGCCTGCTCGGCGGCACCGGCGCGTACGCCAAGCAGGGCTGGATGTACTACCTGCCCAGCGACGTCTACCTGCACAGCGCCGGCGTGCTCGACGACCGCTACGCCGTCGCCGTCCTCACCACGAGCCCGACCGGGTCCTGGACCACCGCGCGCCAAGCCATCGACGCCGTGACCACCGCGCTGCTCGCGAAGCTCGGCGTCAACGGCTGAGCCGTTCCGGTTCCGGCCAGGGCCGCTTCCCGGTGCACTCGCGCACCACCAGGTGGACGAGCACGATCCCGCAGCGCACGGCGTGCACGTCAACCACCCGCGTCAGCGGCGCTCACCGCCGCCCCGACCCACCCGGCCCGCCGTTTCCGGTTGCCCGCCTGAGCGCACAACACCCCCGTACAACGCGAAAGCGGGCCGGGCTCGACGCCCGACCCGCTCTGCGGAACCCGTGTGCGGCTCAGCAGCCGACCAGGCGCGCGGCCAGGTACGACTCCAGCTGGTCCATCGCCACCCGCTCCTGCGACATCGTGTCCCGCTCCCTCACCGTCACGGCGAGGTCGGTGAGCGTGTCGAAGTCGACCGTCACGCAGAACGGCGTGCCGATCTCGTCCTGGCGGCGGTAGCGGCGACCGATGGCACCCGCGTCGTCGAAGTCGACGTTCCAGTTGCGGCGCAGGTCCGTCGCGAGGTCACGGGCCTTCGGCGAGAGGTCGGCGTTGCGCGACAACGGCAGCACGGCGACCTTCACCGGTGCGAGCCTGCGGTCGAGCTTCAGCACGACGCGCTTGTCGACACCGCCCTTGGCGTTCGGGGCCTCGTCCTCGGTGTAGGCCTCCAGCAGGAACGCCATCATCGGCCGGCCGACACCCGCCGCGGGCTCGATGACGAACGGCTTGTAGCGCGAGTTCGTGGCCTGGTCGAAGTACGACAGGTCGACACCCGAGGCGTTGGAGTGCGTGGTGAGGTCGAAGTCGGTGCGGTTGGCGATGCCCTCGAGCTCGCCCCACTCCTGGCCGCCGAACTGGAAGCGGTACTCGATGTCGACGGTCCGCTTCGAGTAGTGCGACAGCTTCTCCTTCGGGTGCTCGTAGTGGCGCAGGTTCTCCTTCGACACACCCAGTTCCGTGTACCAGCGGGTGCGCTCGTCGATCCAGTACTGGTGCCACTCCTCGTCCGTGCCGGGCTCGACGAAGAACTCCATCTCCATCTGCTCGAACTCGCGGGTGCGGAAGATGAAGTTGCCCGGCGTGATCTCGTTGCGGAACGACTTGCCGATCTGGCCGATGCCGAACGGCGGCTTCTTGCGCGAGGTCGTCTGCACGTTCAGGAAGTTCGTGAAGATGCCCTGCGCGGTCTCCGGGCGCAGGTAGTGCAGGCCCTCCTCGGTCTCGACCGGACCGAGGTGCGTCTTGAGCAGGCCGTTGAACATCTTCGGCTCGGTGTACTTGCCGCGCACGCCGCAGTTGGGGCACGGCACGTCGGAGACGTCGCCCTCGGCGACCTCCTTGCCGGTGCGCTCGGCGTACTCCTCGGACAGGGTGTCCGCGCGGAACCGCTTGTGGCACGACTCGCACTCGATCAGCGGGTCGACGAACGCCTCGACGTGACCGGAGGCGACCCACACGTCACGCGGCAGGATGACCGACGAGTCCAGGCCGACGACGTCCTCGCGGCCGCGGACCATGAAGTTCCACCACTGGCGCTTGATGTTGTCCTTGAGCTCCACGCCCAGGGGGCCGTAGTCCCACGCCGAGCGGGTACCGCCGTAGATCTCCCCGCACGGGTAGACGAACCCCCTGCGCTTGCAGAGGCTGACAACGGTCTCGATGCGATCGGCGGCCAACTTCGAACTCCAACGGGGGAATGAGAATCGGGGGCCACAGCCTAGCCCGTCACGTCGCGCCCCGAACGGGCGACCGGAGCCTTACCCTGCACGAATGGAAGACCGGCTGCGGGAGCTGTGGGACTTCGCCGACCTCGACGGCACCGAGGCGCGGTTCCGCGCGTTCCTGGAGAACGTGCGCACCGACGACGAGCGGGCGGAGGTGCTGACCCAGCTCGCCCGCGCCGAGGGTTTGCGGGAGAACTTCGCCGCAGGTCACGCGCTCGTCGACGAGGCGGAGGCGCTGATCGCACCCGACTCCACCGGCCGTGTGCGGGTGCTGCTCGAACGCGGCCGGCTGCACCGCTCCGCCGGTGACCCGCAGGCGGCGCAACCGCTGTTCGTGGCGGCGTTCATCCTCGCCAAGACCCGCGGTGACCTGTCGCTGGCCGTGGACGCCGCGCACATGGCGTCGCTGGTCGACGACCCGGAGAAGTGGACGAAGCAGGGCCTGGAGCTGGTCGGGGGCAACCCGGAGCTGGGCCGCTGGCTGGGTCCGCTGCACAACAACCTGGGCTGGTACTACTTCGAGAACGGCCGCTTCGACGAGGCGCTGGAGGCGTTCGAGAAGACGCCGGAGGCGTACGCGGAGAGCGGCAAGGCCAAGACGCTGCACGCGCTGGGCCGCACCGAGGAGGCCGCGGCGGCGGCGCGCAGGGCGCTGGAGCTGCTCCCCCACGACTCGCACGACGAGTGGGTCGAGGAGATGCGGGCTATCGCCGAGGCGTAGCCGGGCCCGCCGCCTCGCCCAGCCGCACCGTGAACGCGTCCTCGGCGAGCAGGCTCGTGTGCTCCTCGACCGCACCGCCGGTGCTGGTCAGCGTCGGCTCGTACATCGCGGGCTCGTCGGTCAACGCCTCGGAGAGCAACGGCACCACGTGCTCGCGCACCGGGAACGGCGACATCGCCCGCCGGTAGGCGACCACGGACTCGAACTCCACCGTGAGCACCCAGCGGTCGTCCTCGTCGGTGGACCGCGCCAATGTGCCCCTGAGACATCCCGGCTGGGCGGTCAGGAGCTCGAGGGCGCGTCTCACCCGCGCGGTGAACGCCTCTGGGTCGGACACGCGGAACCGGCACACGAGCAGCACGGTGCAAGGATGGCACGGTGAACTCCAAGCGCCCTCTCCTGCCCGGCGACGGCCCGCTCGCCCGCGTGCGCCCGGCGGTGGCGTTCCTCGCCGTGCTCGCCCTGTTCGTCACGGGCGTCCTGGTCGGCGGCACGGTCGGCGCGGTGCTGCTGGGCGTCCTGATCGTCGGTGCCGTCGCCCTCCTGGCCGCCACCTGGAAGGTTCTTTCCCCAGCTCACCGCACGTTGCGCGTGGTGGTCCTGCTGGTACTCGTCCTCATCGCACTAGAATTGGTTCTGAAAATCCCTACCAGGTGAGGTGTGCCGCCATGACCGTCCAGCTGCACGGCGAGCACTCCCCCGAACGCGCGGCCCCCGCACCGCTGCCACCGCGCTCCGCGCAGACCCTGGCCGCGGCCGGCGACCTGCTCCGCGCACTCGCCGCTCCCGTGCGCATCGCCATCGTGCTCCAACTGCAGGAACACGACCGTTGCGTGCACGAGCTGGTCGAGGCGCTGGGCGTCGCTCAGCCGCTCATCAGCCAGCACCTGCGCGTGCTCAAGTCAGCGGGCGTGGTGCACGGCGAACGGCATGGCCGCGAGGTCGTCTATCGGCTCGTGGACGAACACCTGGCGCACATAGTGGTAGACGCTGTGACGCACGTCGAGGAGAAGTTGTGACCGGACTCAGGTCCACCAAGCAGCGCACGGCCGTCTCGAACCTGCTCGACCAGCTCGACGACTTCCGCAGCGCCCAGGAACTGCACGAGGAGCTCCGCCGCCGCGGCGAGGGCATCGGCCTGACCACGGTCTACCGCACCCTGCAGTCGCTGGCCGACGCGGGCCAGGTCGACGTGCTGCGCACGGACACCGGCGAGGCCATCTACCGCCGCTGCTCCGCCCACCACCACCATCACCTGGTGTGCCGCCACTGCGGCCGCACCGTCGAGGTCGAGGGCCCCGCGGTCGAGAAGTGGGCGGACCGGGTGGCGGCGGAGAACGGCTTCTCGGAGGTCTCGCACACCGTCGAGATCTTCGGGACGTGCGCGGAGTGCACCGCCAAGGGCCTCAAGTAGCCCACCGGCCCAGTGCACGCGGGGAGCTTTCGTACCGTTGTGGGGTACGAAAGGTCCCCGCGTGCACTCGGGAACGGCCGCTCAGCTCTCGTAGGGCTCGGCCGACTCGGCCACCGGCTTAGTGCACGCGGGGAGCTTTCGTACCGTTGTGGAGTACGAAAGGTCCCCGCGTGCACGCGGGAACGGACGGTCAGGACTCGTAGGGCTCGGCTGGCTCGGCGACCGGGTCGGACGACTCGACGGTGAAGCTCGGCACCCACGACGTCTGCTCCGACGCCGACTTCGGCACCACCTGGCCGGTCACCTCGACCCACTGCTCGTCGGGCAGCGCCGGCACGTCGCCGAGCAGCTTCACCTTGAGCGGGCGGGCGTCGGCGGCGCAGCACGAGATCGCGATGCGGGCCACGTACGTCGAGCCCTCCGCGCGGGTCAGGAAGCCGGTGAGCTTGACCTTGCGGCCGTCGAGCGTGCCGGACTCGTCCCACGCCGTGCGGGTGATGAACTCGGTCATCGACAGCGGGATGACGTCACCGGAGGGCAGCTCGCCGAGCAGGTTGCGGGCGCGCTGCGTCTGGTTGGTGTCGGCGGCAGAGCCCACGACGTCACCGCCCAGCGCGGGAGGCGAGATCAGGAACACGGCGAGCACCGGCAGCAGCAACAGCCACGTCGAACGCGACGAGTGCTCGTGACCGAGTTCGGCGTGGTCGTGGTCCGCGGCCTCGACCGGCCTGGCCGCGCGGATGTCGCGGACGATCGCGAACAGCGCCAGGCCGATCATGATCACGCCGCCCGCGATCAGCAGGGGCAACAGGCCCGGCTTCACGTAGCGCAGGTACAGGCCCGAGAAGCTGATCTTCAGCAGCGCACCGCCGAGCAGGACCAGCAGGATGTTCTGGGTTTCCCGCCTCACAGCAGCACCACCCCGGTCAGGACCGCGCACAAGATCGCCACCACGAAGGTAGCGGGTGCGAAGCGGAAGGCGAAGGACCTGCCGAACGCACCCGCCTGCAGGGCGATCAGCTTCACGTCGACGGCGGGGCCGACGACCAGGAACACCAGGCGCGGCAGCAGCGGCAGCGCGGAGAACGCGACGGCCACGAACGCGTCGGCCTCCGAGCACAGCGACAGCACGACCGCCAGGACCGCCATGACCAGCACGCCCAGCACGATCTGGCCGCCGATGGTCTCCATCCAGGCCACCGGCACGAACGTCTTGAACGCCGCCGCGAACAGGCCGCCGAGCACGAGGAACCCGCCGGCGTCGACCAGGTCGTGCCGCGCGCTCTCGGCGAACACGGTCCACCTGTTGGCGCCGGTGTTGTCCTTCATGCGGGCCAGCGCCCGCTCCGCGATCCACTCGGCCTTGCCGAAGCGGACCCACAGCCAGCCCATGACCATCGCCGTGAGCAGCGAGCCGGCGAACCGCGCGACGACCATCATCGGGGTGTCGTTGAACGCCACCGCCGTCGAGACCAGCACGATCGGGTTCACGGCGGGGGCCGCGAGCAGGAACGTCAGCGCCACCGCGGGTGCCACGCCCTGCTGCATGAGCCGCCGCGCCACCGGCACCGACGCGCACTCGCAGCCCGGCAGCGCCACGCCCGCGACACCCGCGACCGGGACCGCCAGCGCCGTCTTCGACGGCAGCGCCCTGCGCAGCACCGAGGCCGGGACGAACGCCGCGATCGCGCCCGAGATCAGCACGCCCAGCACCAGGAACGGCATGGCCTGCACGCAGATGGCGACGAACACCGTCGAGGCGGTGCGCAGCTTCGGCACGTCGAGCAGGTCGACGAGCCGGGACTGGAAGAGCAGTGCGAGGACGAGCACCCCGCACAGCACCTCCAACGACGTGATCTTCAGCCGAGGCGGGCCGGAGCGGCGCTTCGGCGAGCGGATCTCGCCGGTGATCGTCATTCCGCGTCCAGCAGCCTGCGGTAGGTGCGCTCCATGCCCGCGCGGATCTCCTCGGGCGAGGGCGGCTCCGCGAACTCGGCCTCCTCCTCGACGAGCTCCTCGTCGTCGAAGTCGACCGCGGTGCCGTTGACGGTGTCGTCCTCGGCCTCGTCCTCCTCGGCCGCGGCTTCACGCAGGTCCTCGATCGTCGCGATGACGTCGGCCGCGCTCAGCGCCGGCAGCATCGGTGCGACGACGGCCAGCACGCCGCCCTCGGTGTCGTCGAGCGCCACGGCCTCGGCCAGCGCCACCGCGTGGTCGCGCTCGTAGGGCCCGCAGATGAAGGAGTCCCACTCCTCCCCGCCGGACGGCTCGAACGTCACCGTCCACGGGAACTCGTTGACCTCGGAGTCCTCTTCCGGCTCGTAAATGATCACGCCACCCATGGAAGGGGTTCCTTTCTGAAAAGCTAGGAGAAGCGGGACAGCAGCTCGCCGCGCACCTGCGACGCGGTCGAGACGACGAGCATGAGCAGCGTGCTCAGCGGCTCGGGCTTGAGCCCGTCCGCCGGGAACGCGTACCGCAGCATCACGTCGACACCGCGCTGGGACGCGATCACGCCGAGCGTGCCGAAGAGGCCCTGACCAGCGCGTTCCGCCACCCAGACGGCGGCGTCGGCCGGCAGGTCCCACGCGACGACGCACGTCAGCGAGAGAACGGTCAGGCCGTCGGCCAGCTCCATGCCCTGCACCGCGCACGGCACGTCGCCGTGGCGGAAGCTGAGCGCGCCGTCGTCGTCGACCGCGACGTCGTGGAACAGCTCCAGCGCCTTGCGGGCGGACTCCAGGGCGTCACCTGTGGCGTTCACGAGACCTCCGAGTCGGGCTTGTCGACCGCACCACCGAAGCGCCGGTCGCGCTCGGCGAACTTCTCGCAGGCGCGCCACAGGTCGCGGCGGTCGAAGTCGGGCCAGAGGATGTCCTGGAACACCAGCTCGGCGTACGCGGACTGCCAGAGCATGAAGTTCGAGGTGCGCTGCTCGCCGGACGGCCGGATGAACAGGTCCACGTCCGGCATCTCGGGCTGGTACAGGTAGCGGGCGAGGGTCTTCTCGTCGACCTTCTCCGGGTTGAGCTGCCCGGCGGCGACCAGCCGCGCGATCTCGCGGGCGGCGTCACCGATCTCGGCGCGGCCACCGTAGTTGATGCACATCGCGAGGTTCAGCCGGTCGTTGTCGCGGGTGCGCTCCTCCGCGACCTCCAGCTCCTTGATGACGCTGCGCCACAACCGCGGCCGGCGCCCCGCCCAGCGCACCCGCACGCCCAGCTCGTCGAGCTCGTCGGTGCGGTGGTGGATCACGTCGCGGGAGAAGCCCATCAGGAAGCGGACCTCTTCCGGGCTGCGGCGCCAGTTCTCCGTGGAGAAGGCGTACAACGACAGCCACTTCACACCCATCTCGATCGCGCCCTTGGCGACCTCGACGACGACCTGCTCACCGCGCTTGTGGCCCTCGACCCTGGACAGGCCGCGCTGGTTGGCCCAGCGGCCGTTGCCGTCCATGACGATCGCGATGTGCTTGGGCACGAACTCGGCCGGGATCGCCGGGGGCACAGCGCCGGACGGGTGCGGCTCCGGCGGGCGCGGCACGCGCTTCTCAGCCTCGGCACGACGTCGACGCAGCATTGGACCAGGCATCCTCTCGGGCGAAAACCGTTGTCGGTAGGCGCCACATTAGCCTTCGTCGGCACGGGCCTTGCGCTCGACCAACGGCAACGACCGCAGCTGCCGCTCCAGGTGCCACTGCAGGTGCGCCGCGACCAGCCCACTCGCGTCACGGCGGGCCAGGTGCGGAATCCCGTCGACCACGTCCCACTGCCCGTGCAGCAACGCGGACAGCAACGACAGCGTGTCGCTCGACGGCGACGCGGACCCCGGCGGACGGCAGTTCGGGCACACCGACCCACCGGCCTGGACGCTGAACGCGCGGTGCGGACCGGGGTCACCGCACTTCGCGCACTCGTTGACCGCGGGCGCCCACCCGGCGAACGACATCGCCCGCATCAGGAACGCGTCCAGGACCAGCGACGGATCGCGCTCAGCCGCCGCCAACGCCCGCAGCGCGCCCGCGACCAGCAGGTACAGCCGCACGGCCGGTTCGCCCTCTTCGGCGGTGAGGCGGTCGGCGGTCTCCAGCACCGCGCACGCGGCCGTGTAGCGCTGGTAGTCGTCCACGATGCCCACGCCGAACGCGTCGAGCGTCTGCACCTGCGTGACGATGTCGAGCGAACGGCCGGGGTGGAACTGCGCGTCGACGTGGCAGAACGGCTCCAGCCGCGCGCCGAACTTCGACGTCGTGCGGCGCACGCCCTTGGCCACGGCGCGCAGCTTGCCGTGCCGCTGGGTCAGGAAGGTGATGATCCGGTCCGCTTCACCGAGCTTCTGCACGCGCAGCACGATCCCGGTGTCGCGGTACAGGTTCGCCATCAGAAGCCCAGGCGGCGCAACTGCTTCGGGTCGCGCTGCCAGTCCTTGGCGATCTTGATGTGCAGGTCCAGGTACACGCGGGTGCCCAGCAGCGCCTCGATCTGCTTGCGCGCGGCCGTGCCGACCTGCTTGAGCCGCTCACCCCGGTGTCCCAGGATGATCGCCTTCTGCGACGGCCGCTCCACGAACACGAACGCGTGGATGTCGATCAGGTCGTCGCGGCCCTCGCGCGGCAGCATCTCCTCGACCACCACGGCGATGGAGTGCGGCAGCTCGTCGCGCACGCCCTCCAGCGCGGCCTCGCGGATCAGCTCGCCGACCAGCGTCTGCTCCGGCTCGTCGGTCAGGTCGCCGTCCGGGTACAGCGGCGGGCCCTCCGGCAGCTTGCCCAGCAGCAGGTCACCGAGCTTGTCGACCTGGAAGCCGTCGACCGCCGACACCGGGATGATCTCGGCGAACTCCATGACCTTCTGCAACGCGAGCAGCTGCTCCACCACCTGCTGCTGCGACACCAGGTCGGTCTTGGTGACGATGCCGACCACCGGCGTGCGCTTCGCGACCTTCTCCAGCTCGGCGGCGATGAACTTGTCGCCCGGCCCGACCTTCTGGTCGGCCGGCACGCAGAAGCCGACCACGTCGACCTCCGACCACGTCTCGCGCACCAGGTCGTTCAGGCGCTGACCCAGCAACGTGCGCGGCCGGTGCAGCCCCGGCGTGTCCACCAGCACCAGCTGGCCGTCCTCGCGGTGCACGATGCCGCGGATCGTGTGCCGGGTCGTCTGCGGCTTGCTCGACGTGATGGCGACCTTCGTGCCCACCAGCGCGTTCGTCAGCGTCGACTTCCCTGCGTTCGGGCGGCCGACGAAGCACGCGAACCCGGAGCGGTAACCATCCATCCCGCCATTGTCCCTGGGACCGGCAACGGGGTTGTCGCCGGTCCCGGGATCTGCTATTCCACGCCACACACGACCGTCAGGACCAGGCCTTCTGGTGCACCGCGCTGTCGTTGCCGGTCACGAAGGCGTCGATGCGGTTCGGGCCCCACGACACCGCGGCGGCACCGGACGACAGCACCCCGCCGTGCCACTCCCACGCGTGCCAGACCGTGTCGAACGCCTTGTGGTAGAGCGAGTTGTCCGTGCCGCGGGCGAACACGTCGAGCCGGCCGGGCGCCCACGACGCGACACCCGGTGCCTGGTCGATGCCCCCGCCCAGCGACTCCCACGACCCCCACACGCCGTTGTCGGCCCACGTGTGGTGCAGCGAGCTGTCGGCGCCCTTGGCGAACACGTCGACCCGGTTCGCGTCCCAGGACACCGCCGCTGGCGTCGAGGCCAGGTCGCCGCCCAGCGCGGTCCAGCCCGACCAGGTGCCGTCGGCGAAGCTCTTCACGTGCAGACCGGTGTCCCCGGCGCCGCCGCGGCCGACGGTGAACAGGTCGAGCCGGCCGGGACCGCGCGACGAGATCGCCGCGCCGTAGCGGTACGTGCCGGTGTCGAGCGTCTCCCACGGGCGCCACACGCCGTCGTAGACCAGCCGCTGCACCCCGCCCGCGGCGTCACCGGCCACCACGTCGATGCGGCCGGGACCCCACGCCACCGCGGACGGCGAGGTCGTGAGGTAGCCGCCGAGCGACTCCCAGTCGTGCCAGCGGCCGTTCTCGTACACCCGGTGCCGCAACGCGTAGTCGGTGCCCACGGCGAACACGTCGAGCCGGCCGGGACCCCACGTCGTGACGGCGGGCGTGCCGTACACCTGCCCGCCGTGCCCGGTCCAGTCGCTCCAGGCCGCGTGCGCCACCGGCCCGGACAGGAACAGCGTGCCCGCGGCGATCGCGAGCACGCTGAACAAAGCGGTCAAACGTCTCATCCGCACTTCCCCCTCGTACCAGGCGGGCTCCCCCGCCCACGGGGTCAGCGCACCACGTCCGCGACCTCTCCGGCCGAAGTTGCACGAAAAACCGGCGCAGTTGCCGCGAGATCCCGCACCGCCGCCACGGACGCCTCGTCCAGACCGCCCGCGTCGGTCACCACGACCGCCGCCTCCAAGCCCTCCGCACCGCTCGACACCGCAGCCGCGACGGCCGCCTGCAGAGCGGTGAGCCGCAACGACGGCAACGACACCGTGGACGCGTTGTAGGTGCGCCCGTCCAGGTCGCGGACCGCGGCCCCCTCCGCCGCACCGTTGCGCGCACGCACCGACCGCGCGAGCGTGACGAGCTTCGCGTCCTCGGCACCCAGGCCGTCGACACCGGCGTCAGTCATCCTTCTCCTCCTGGTTGGGCAGCGGGCGCACCAGCACCGTGGTGACCCTGATGCGGCCGCGTTCGTCCTTGCCGCCCTCCGCCCGCATGCGCAGACCGGCGATCTCCGCCTCCGTGCCGGGCAGCGGCACCCGGCCCAGGCGCTGCGCGAGCAGGCCGCCGACGGTCTCCACCTCGTGGTCGTCGAGCTCGGTGCCGAACAACGCGTCCAGGTCGTCGACCGGCAGCCGCGCGCTCACCCGCACCGTCCCGTCGGGCAGGTGCTCCACCGGCGGACGGTCGTCGGTGTCGGACTCGTCGGTGATCTCGCCGACGATCTCCTCGAGGATGTCCTCGATCGTCAGCAGCCCCGCCGTGCCGCCGTACTCGTCGACCACGATCGCCATGTGCCGCCGCGACAGCTGCATCTCCCGCAGCAGGTCCGCGATCGGCTTCGTGTCCGGGATGAAGCTCACCGGCCGCATCAGCTCGGCGACGTGCTCGGGGTTCTCGTCCTCCGCGAGCGTCGCCCGCATCAGGTCCTTGAGGTTCACCACGCCCAGGATGTCGTCGACGCTCTCCCCGATCACCGGCACGCGGGTGTAGCCGGTGCGCAACGACAGCGCGAGCGCCTGCCGCAGCGACTTGGCCTGCTCGATCCACACGATCTCGGTGCGCGGCACCATGATCTCGCGGGCGATCGTGTCACCCAGCTCGAACACCGAGTGGATCATCTCCCGCTCGCCCTCGTCGACCACACCGCGCTCCTGCGCCATGTCGACGAGCTCGCGCAGCTCCACCTCGGAGGAGAACGGGCCCTCGCGGAACCCCTTGCCCGGCGTGATCGCGTTGCCGATCAGGATCAGCAGCTTCGACAACGGCCCCAGCACCCGGCCGAGCTGGCGGACCGTGCCCGCCGCGGCCAAGCTCACGCCGTACGGGTGCTGACGGCCGATCGTGCGCGGCCCGACACCCACCAGCACGTACGACACGACCAGCATGCTCAGGCACGAGTACAGCGCCGCGAGCCAGTCCTCCTCGACGTACTGCAGGAACACGCCCGTGACCAGCACCGTCGCGGACAGCTCGCAGAACAGCCGCAGCAGCAGCAACAGGTTGACGTGCCGCGGCCGGTCGTTGAGCACCTGCAACAGCTGGCCGGTCCCCCACCGGCCCTGCCGTTGCAGTGCTTCCACCCGCGCACTCGACACGGTGCCCAGCGCGGCGTCAGCGCACGCGAACAGGCCCGCGGCGAGCACGAGGACGACGGCCAGCAGCAGGAGACCGGCAGGGCTCTCGCTCATTCTCAGTCTCTCTTGGCGCGATCAGTCTTCTTCGGGGTGCTGCAGCGGCTTCTGCTCGTCGAGACCGACGGCGCCGAGCACCTTGTCATCCGCACTGCGCTGGTGCGCGGCCCGCTCGGCCTCGTCCCGCGCCGCGCGGAAGTCCGCGAGGATGCGGTTCTGCAACGTGAACATCTCACGTTCCTCGGCCGGCTCGGCGTGGTCGTAGCCGAGCAGGTGCAGCACGCCGTGCACGGTCAGCAGGTGCAGCTCGTCCAGCAGGCCGTGGCCCGCCTTCTTGGCCTGGTCCTTGGCGAACGCCGGGCACAGCACGATGTCCCCGAGCAGCGCGGGACCGAGCCCCGCCGCGTCGGGCCTGCGGGCCGAGTCCAGCTCGTCCATGGGGAAGGCCATGACGTCCGTGGGACCGGGCAGGTCCATCCAGCGCTCGTGCAGGTCGGCCATGACGTCCAGCTCGACGAGCAGGACGGACAGCTCGGCCAGCGGGCTCACGCCCATGCGGTCCAGCGCGAAGCGGGCGGCGGAGACGATGGAACCCTCGTCGACCCCGACGCCCGACTCGTTGGCGATCTCGATGCTCACGGCGCCTATCGTCCCCGCCGCTGGTTCCCCCGCCGTGCACCGGGTCCCTGGTGCCGCCCGTTCTGGTCCAGCGCGTCCTGGTCGACCTGCCACTTCTCGTACGCGTCGACGATGTCGCCGACCAGGCGGTGGCGCACCACGTCCTGGCTGGTCAGCACGGAGAAGTGCACGTCGTCGACGCCGTCGAGGATCTCCTGGACGACCCTCAGACCACTGCGCTGGCCGCCGGGGAGGTCGACCTGGGTGATGTCACCGGTCACGACGACCTTGGAGCCGAAGCCCAGGCGGGTGAGGAACATCTTCATCTGCTCGGGCGTCGTGTTCTGCGCCTCGTCGAGGATGATGAACGCGTCATTCAAGGTACGGCCCCTCATGTAGGCGAGGGGTGCGACCTCGATCGTGCCCGCCTGCGTGAGGCGCGGGATCGACTCCGGGTCGACCATGTCGTGCAGCGCGTCGTAGAGCGGGCGCAGGTACGGGTCGATCTTCTCGTACAGGGTGCCGGGCAGGTAGCCGAGGCGTTCGCCGGCCTCGACGGCCGGGCGGGTCAGGATGATGCGGTTGACCTGCTTGGCCTGCAGGGCCTGGACGGCCTTGGCCATGGCGAGGTAGGTCTTGCCGGTGCCCGCGGGGCCGATGCCGAACACGATCGTGTTCTTGTCGATGGCGTCGACGTAGTGCTTCTGGTTCAGCGTCTTCGGCCGGATGGTGCGGCCGCGGCGGCTGATGATGTCGAGGCTCAGGACCTCGGCGGGCGACTCGTCCGTGTTCGCGCTCAGCATGGCGACGGTGCGGCGGACGGTGTTGGTGTCGACGGCCTGACCGCGGCTCGCGAGGGTGACGAGCTCGGTGAACACGCGTTCCGCGAAGGCGACGTCGGCGGGGGCGCCGGAGAGGGTGATCTCGTTCCCGCGCACGTGGACGTCGGCGTCGAGCAGTTCCTCGGCGAGGCGGAGGTTCTCGTCGCGCGACCCCAGCAGGCTGAGCACCGCACCGTCGGGCACGGCGAACCGGGACTGACCTTCCTTGTTGCTCTGCTGTGTTTCTTCGGCCACGAGGCCCCGGCCTGCTTCCTGTCGCTCGGATCTGATGGCCACGATGCTAGTCCGGCCGAAAATGAGTGGCTACCGGATTGCTCACCGTGTGTGCTCATCGGTTGTGGAGATCCGCAGGCTGACCGTCGCCGACGTACCCGACTGCATGAAGCTCATCACGGACCGGGGTTGGGCCTGGACGCCCGAGCAGTGGGAGCTGATGCTCGCGCTGGGGCCGGCGTGGGGTGCGTTCGACGAGACCGGGTTGCTCGGCACCGCGGTGACGACGCCGTACCCGCAGATGCAGGCCATCAGCGGTGTGCTGGTGGGTTCGTGGGCGGGACGCAGGGGCATCGGCACTCAGCTCATGACCAATGTGTTGGACATCAGTCCTTCGGTGTTGTTCGCGACGGCCATGGGTGAGCCGCTGTACGCGCGGCTCGGCTTTCACCCCGTCGGGGCAACGGTCGAGCTCCAGGGCGAGCTCACCGGTCCCGCGAGCGGGATGACGCGGCCGGCGACGCCCGCAGACTTGCCCGTGCTCGCCGCGCTGGACGAGGAGGTGAGCGGGTTCACGCGGCCGTTGCTGTGGGAGCGGCTGCTCGACCCGGCGTCGCCGTACCGGGTGCTGATGTCGGCGGACGGCGTCGTCGCGACGCGGCCGAACCCGGCCGGGGAGACCGTGGGGCCGCTGATCGCGCCGTCGGCTGAGGTCGCGTGCGCGATGCTCGTGGACGTGGCCGCCGGTGCGGGCCGGGTCCGCGTGGACACCGGTGACGCCGAGGTGGCGGCCTTCCTGCGGGGACGGGGGTTCGAGCAGGGCGGCGGCGGGTGCACGTTGATGGTGTGCGGTGCCGACGACGTGCCGGGTGACCGGTCGCGCTACTTCGCCCCCGCCTCGCACGCACTCGGGTGACGCGGGAACTCGACGGGAACCGCAGTACACGGGCGAGCTGACCACACCGATATCCGATATATCGCGAGCTCGACGACCTCGGCACGAAGGTCGTCGAGCTCGAGCAAGCACACGGTCTGAGGTCGTGGGGCGAGGCCACCCGGGTGGAAGGGCCCTCGTCAGAGGCGTTTGCCGCCGAGCAGGTGCAGGTGGGCGTGGAAGACCTCCTGCCCGCCGTCGGTCCCGGTGTTGAACTGCAGCCGGTAGCCGCTCTCCGCGACGCCCTCGGCCTCGGCGACCTCCTTCGCGGCGGCGAAGAGGTCGCCGAGCTGGTCGCGGTCGAGTGCCACGGCGTGCGGGACGTGCGCGCGCGGGATCAGCAGCACGTGCACGGGTGCCTTGGGGTGGATGTCGCGGAACGCCAGCGTCGTCGCGGTCTCGTGCACGACGGTCGCCGGGATCTCGCCTTGGACGATGCTGCAGAACAAACAGGCCATGCGCTCACACGCTAGCGGGGTTCAGCGGAACAGGGCGGCCAGCTGGTCGTCGACCGCCTCGGTCATCTCCTCGGCGGTGAGCTCGTCGGGCCCGAGCTGGTGGTGGACGTTGAGCCCGTCGACCAGCGCGATGAACCTCCGGGCCGCCTTCAACGGCACCACGCCGGCGCGCAGCTCGCCTGCTTCCGCCGCGGCGGCGAACACGCGCGCGACCTCGTTGTACAGCTCGCGCGTGCCGTAGCGCTCCAGCTCGCGCAGCGACGGTTCCACCAGTGCCCGCGGCAGGAACGACAGCAGCACCGCCGCCTCGACCCGCCGGTCCTCGTCCAGCGCGAGCATCTCGTGGGCGATCGCCGCCACGCGCTCGCGGTTGCCGAGCGCGGGGTCGATCTGCTCGAACCGGGCGAGGAACCGCCGGTAGGCGAGCTCCATCGCGAAGCCCAGCAGCGAGTCCTGCGTCGGGAAGTAGTGGCGCAGCGACCCGCTGGACCACCCGGACTCGGCCGCTACGGCCCGCACGGAGGCGTGGTCGATCCCGTCGCGCCGCACGATGCGCCAGACGGCCTCGGCCAGCTCGCGGCGGCGTTCCTCGTGGTCGACAACCTTCGGCACCGGCCCTTTCTAGCAGCCGCGCGCCAGCCGGACGACCGCCTCCTCGCACCGCTGCCAGGACGCCGTGCCGGGGGTGATCACGTCCATGTGCCCGGCGCCCTCGACGACGACGAGCTCCGCCTGCGGCTCCACGGCGCAGAACCCGGTGCTCTGCTCCACGGGCACGTCCTCGTCGCGGTCGCCGTGCACGCACACCACCGGTTTGCCGATCGGCACCAGCGCGGCCGGTGACGCCTCGGCGAACTGCTCCTCGGTGCACAGCTCCAGCGCCCGTGCGGTGATGTGCCGGGTGAAGTCGAGGACCGCGGCCTGCGCGACCGCGCCGACGACCCGGTCGCTGTGCTTGGCGGCCCACACGGCGAGGTGTCCCCCGGCGCTGTGCCCCAATGTCACGACGGGCCCGATGTCGACGGCATCAATGGCGGCCAGCACGTCCTGTCCGGTTACCGGCCACCCACCGCCACCGCCGACACGCCGATATTCGACGTTCCACACGGTGAATCCGCGCCGCACGAGCACATCGGCAAGTGGCCGCCCCAACTCGAGCCCGTACCGCTGATGCCAAAAACCACCGTGGATGACGACAACAGCACCCTCCGCAGTCCCTTCGGGAACACAAAGCTCACCGAACTGACTGGGATGGTCACCGTAAGCAATCCGCTGCACACACCCGAACTTACGCCAATCGCCAGGACGGTAAGGCCGCCGCCAGCGAAGAGGGAAACGAGCCGGAAAGGGCAGGTGGGAAGGCCCAAAAAGAGCAGGTGAGGGTGAGGAGGGACGGCAGAGGAGGGGCAGCAGATGAGGGCAGCAGGCACCTGGTCCGGGGGTCCGGGGGCGAAGCCGCCCGGCTGGGGTTTGGGGGCTCGGCCCCCAAAAAACAACCTTCTTTCGCCGAGCGGCGAAGGCGCGCAGCGCCGAGCGCGCGAGGCGGGAGAAATAAGGAGGCGCCCCGCGGTCCGAAGCCTGGGGGTCGCTTCGCCGCGAGGCGCCGACGCCGGACCGAGGGGGGAGGTGTCCGGCGAGTCTTTTGGGCAGAAGGGCCTAATCGTCTACTCCGTTTCCGGATAGACCAATCATCCCCTCTGTGGACAAGGGTAACCCCGAGGGCCTGGGATTCGCTACAACTCTCGTCAAGCCAATCCATCGGGTGTTCATCTCGGGAGTGATCGGGGTCACCAGCGGGGGGTGAGCACCCCGATGGCACCAAGAGCAACGGCTGCGGCGGTAGATGCACGCAGAACGGTTGGGCCCAATCGGACCACTCGTGCACCCGAAGATCGCAACGCGTCGAGTTCGTCGAGGGTGATCCCGCCTTCGGGACCCACGACGAGCAGGACGTCCCCTGCGGTGGGTAGTGCGACGTCGGCGAGCCGGTCGGTGGCGCTCTCGTGCAACACGAGCGTCAGCGCCGAGGACGACACGCGCTGTGCCAGCTGCGCGGTGCTGACCGGTTCGTCGACGAACGGCACGCGGGCGCGGCGGGCCTGCTTGGCCGCTTCGCGGACCGTGGACCGCCAGCGGCCCAGGGCTTTGGCGCCGCGCGGGCCGTCCTCCCACTTGGCGACGCACCGGGCGGCGCGCCAGGGCAGCACGCCGTCGACGCCGGCCTCGGTGGCCAGTTCGACGGCGAGCTCGCCGCGGTCGCCCTTCACGAGCGCCTGGGCGAGGACGACGCGGGGGGCCGGTTCGGGTTCGGTCCAGCGTTCGACGACGCGCAGCGACAGGGCGTCCTTGTCCAGGACCGCCACGACGACGCAGCGGACCTGGGTGCCGGAGCCGTCGGACAGCACGAGCTCCTCGTCGGCGCGCAGCCGTTTGACCGTCGCCGCGTGCCGGCCCTCGGGGCCGTCCAGCACGAACGACTCACCCGAGGGCAGCGCGGGGACGAGGAAGACCGGCAGGGTCACCGGTTGCCGCGGGAGGAGCGCAGGCGGGAGAACAGACCGCCGCCGCCCTTGCCGTTGTGCGACAGGGACGGTTCGCTCTCGCCGCGCAGCTCGGCCAGCTCGCGCAGCAGCGTGGACTGGGCCGCGTCGAGCTTGGTCGGCACGACGACGTCGAGGTGCACGTGCAGGTCGCCGCGGCCGTCGACGCGGCCGGTGGAGCGCAGCTTCGGCATGCCGCGGCCGGTGAGCACCAGCTGCGTGTTGGGCTGCGTGCCGGGGTCGATCTGCAGCTCCTCCTCGCCGTCGAGCGTCTTCAGCGGCAGCGTGGCGCCGAGCGCGGCGGTCGTCATCGGGATCTGCACGACGCAGTGCAGGTCGGCGCCGTCGCGTTCGAAGATCTCGTGCGGGTGCTCCTCGACCTCGACGTACAGGTCGCCCGCGGGGCCACCGCCGGGGCCGACCTCGCCCTGGCCCGCGAGGCGCACGCGCATGCCCTCGGCGACACCCGCGGGGATGTTGACCGAGATGGTGCGGCGCGAGCGGGTGCGGCCGTCGCCGGCGCACTGCTGGCACGGGTCGGGGATGACCTCGCCGTAGCCGCGGCAGACCGGGCACGGGCGGGACGTGACGACCTGGCCGAGGAACGAGCGCTGCACGGACTGGACCTCGCCGCGGCCGTTGCAGGTGTCGCAGCGGATCGGCTTGGAGTCGCCAGCGGTGCCGGCGCCGTGGCAGCGGTCGCAGAGGATCGCGGTGTCGACGGTCAGCTCGCGGCTGGCGCCGGAGGCGCACTCCTCCAGCGTCATGTCGAGGCGGATCAGCGCGTCCGAGCCCGGCTGCACGCGGCTGCGCGGACCGCGGCCACCACCACCGCCGCCCGAGGCGCCGAAGAACGCGTCCATGATGTCGCCGAGGCCGAAGCCCGCGAACGGGTCACCGCCGCCGCGTCCGCCACCGGAGTCGAGCGGGTCGCCGCCGAGGTCGACGACGCGGCGCTTCTCGGGGTTCGACAACACCTCGTAGGCGGCCGTCACCTCCTTGAAGCGGGCCTCCTCGTTGGGATTGACGTCCGGGTGCAGCTGCCTTGCGAGCTTGCGGTAGGCGCGCTTGATCTCATCCTGTGTCGCGTTCTGCGCCACACCGAGGATGCCGTAGTAATCCCTGGCCACCTTGTTCGCTTTCGTGTTCATCTTTCAGCACAAGTCCTGGTTCAACGACCGGTCAGGATCTCACCGACGTAGTTGGCGACCGCGCGGACGGCCGCCATGGTTCCCGGGTAGTCCATGCGCGTCGGTCCCACGACGCCCAAGCCGCCCAGCGGGTTGTCGCGGCTGCCGTACCCGATGGACACCACTGAGGTGCTGCGCATCTCGGCGGCCTCGTTCTCCTCCCCGATGTACACCATGACACGGCCGGGGTCGCGCGAGGCGGCCAGGAGCTTCAGCACCACGACCTGCTCCTCCAGCGCCTCCAGCACCTGGCGCAACGAGCCGGGGAAGTCCGCGACGTTGCGGGTGAGGTTCGCGGTGCCGCCGAGCACGAGCCGTTCCTCCGGGTGCTCGACGAGCGTCTCGATCAGCACCGTCGCGAGGCGCAGCATCGGGTCGCGCAGGTCCTGGCGGATCTCGTCGGGCAGCTCGGCGACCTTGGCGCTCGCGTCGGACAGCTTCTTGCCCGCCATCGCCTGGTTCAGCGACGCGCGCAGGTCGGCCACGTCCTGTTCGGAGACGACGTCGCCCAGCTCGACGATCCGCTGGTCGACGCGGCCGGTGTCGGTGATCAGCACCAGCATGAGCCGCGCCGGTGTGATGGGCAGCACCTCCAGGTGCCGCACGGCCGCACGCGACAGGGTCGGCACCTGGATCACCGCGACCTGCCTGGTCAGCTGGGCGAGCAACCGCACGCTGCGGCGCATCACGTCGTCGAGGTCGAGCGCCCCGTCGAGGAAGCTGCGGATGGCCCGCCGCTCGGCCTGCGAGAGCGGCTTGATCTCGCTCAGCCGGTCGACGAAGAGGCGGTAGCCCTTGTCCGTCGGCACGCGGCCCGCGCTGGTGTGCGGCTGGGCGATCAGGCCCTCGTCCTCCAGCGCGGCCATGTCGTTGCGCACGGTCGCGCTCGACACACCCAGGTTGTGCCGCTCGACCAGGGCCTTCGACCCGACGGGCTCCTGGTTGGACACGTAGTCGGCGACGATGGCGCGCAGCACCTCGAACCGACGCTCATCGGAGTTCACCGCTGTTCACCTCCCGTGTCCCACTGCTCCCGAGTTTACCCAGCCGGTTTCCTGCGGGGTGCCACGTCCGTGAAGCTGCTGTGACCGGGCTCAACCAGGCCTCAGGCCGGCTCGGGCGCCGATATCCAATGTATTGGACATCGGGTCGAAGTAGGACGGCAGCGGGAGCGGCAGTTGGGCGGCAGGTCCGCCGTGAACCGCCGGAGAGGGGCCTGCCCGTTCGTAGCTTCGAAGTCACCTGCCGACGACACGGGGGCTTCGATCCACATGACTGTCCTGCTGGACTCCGCTGATCTGAACGACGTGTCCGCCGCGGCAGCGCTCGGCTTCGTCACCGGCGTCACGACGAACCCGACGCTGCTGCGCCAGGTCACCTCCGACCCGCTCACGCACGCGGCCGAACTGCTGGCCGCGACCGACTTCCCCGAGGTGTACTACCAGCCGACGGGCGCGCACGGCGACCTGCTCGACGAGGCGCTGCAGGCGTGGAAGCTCGCACCGGAGCGCATCGTGCTCAAGGTGCCGGCGACCCCCGGCGGTGCCGTCCTCGCCCAGCGGCTCGTGCGCGAGGGCGTGCCGGTCTCGCTGACCGCGGCCCAGTCGCCCAACGCCATGATCATCGCCGAGGCGATCGGCGCGGCGAGCGTGATCCCCTACGTTGACCGCGCGTGGCGCGACCCGCGCATCGGCAACGACCTCGTCCACCGGCTCGCCGCCCTGCGGCGCGGGAGCACCCGCATCGTCGCGGCATCGGTGAAGAACGCCGGGCAGTTCACCCAGGCGTTCGCCGACGGCGCGGACGCGGTCACCGCGCCGCTGGGCGTGCTCACCCAGGTCCTCGCCCACCCCGCCGCGCTGGAGGCCGAGCAGGCCTTCGCCGGCGAGTACGGGGGCTGAGCCGTGTTCGAGGCGGTGCTCTTCGACATGGACGGGGTGCTGGTCGACACCGAGGCGTCGGTCGCCGACTTCTGGCAGGACCTGGCGCGCTCGCACGGGTTCTCGATCAGCGCGGCGGACCTGGACCGGCACGTGTACGGGCGCAGCGCGCTGCACACGTTGCGCGAGCTCTTCCCGATGATCCCGGCGGAGCGCCACCCCGAGGTCTACGAGCTGATGCGGGTCAACAACGAGACCCTGCACTACTCCACGATCCCCGGTGTCCTGCCGCTGCTCGGGTCGCTGCGCGCGACCAGGACGCCGGTCGCGCTGGTCACCGGTGCCGAGCCGTACAAGGCAGCGGCGGTGCTGAGGCAGCTCGGGCTGGAGTTCGACGTCACGGTCACCTCCGCCGACGTGGAGCACGGCAAGCCGGACCCGGCCTGCTACGCGCTCGCCGCGCACCGGCTCGGCGTGCCGGTCGAGCGGTGCGTCGTGTTCGAGGACGCCGACAGCGGCATCACCTCGGCGGTCGCCGCGGGCGCCACGTGCGTCGCGCTGGCACCGCCGCACCGCGAGGCCGCCGTACGCGCGGCCGGTGCCGCCGCGGTGGTGCGCGACTTCCGTGAGGTCTCGTTCGGCGGTGGCGCCCTGCGCACGCCGGAGCGCGAGCTGCCGTTCGTGCCGGCCGACCTGTTCACGGAGCCGCGGGACCGCTGGGACGCCGCCGTCGCGGACGCGCTCGTCGGGCCGGACGAGGTGGTCTACCGCTCGCACCTGGTCGGCGCCGACCCGGCGCTCACCAGGGAGGGCGGCGGCAACTTCTCGGTCAAGGGCGTCACGCCCGACCAGTTCGGCGAGCCCACCGCGGTGCTGTGGATGAGCTCGTGGGGCTGCGACGGCGCGGTGACCACGCACGAGGACTTCCCGGTGCTGCGGCTGGACGACCTGCTGCCGGTGCTCGACGGCGGCCCGATGGACGAGCGCGAGATGGTCGACCACCTGGTCGCGAGCGGGCTGCGGCCCGGCCAGAAGCGGCCCGGCATCGAGACGCTCACGCACGCGTTCATCCCGGCCGAGCACGTCGACCACTGCCACCCGGACGCGGTCATCGCGCTCACGTCGTTCCCGGACGGCCGCAAGTACGCCGAGGAGGAGTTCGGCGAGGAGGCCATCTGGTTCGACTACCGGCAGTTCGACGTGGACGTGGCCCGCGAGCTGGGCCGCAAGATCCGGTCGAGCCCGCGGGCACGGTTCGTCCTGCTCGCCAACCACGGCATCTTCACCTGGGCCGGCACGAGCGAGCAGTGCTACCGCAACTCGCTGGAGGCCGTCGCCCGGTCCACCGCCGCGCTGCGCCGCGCGATCAGCCGGCCGGCCGACCTCGGCGGCCAGGTCGTGCCGCGCCACGAGCACCCCGAGGACGTGCTCGTCGAGGTGCTTCCCGTGCTGCGCAAGGCGTTGGGCGGCGAGATCCTGCACGTGGACCGCAGCGAGCAGGCGGTCGCGTTCGCCTCGTCGGCCCGCGGGCCGGAGCTGAGCCAGGTGGGTCCCGGCTGCCCCGACCACGTGGTCACCGCCGGCCACCGACCGCTCGTGCCGGCACCCGATGAGTCCATCGAGGACGGCATCAAACGCCACCAGGAGTGGTACAACGCGGTCTTCGAGCGGTACATCTCCTTCCCCACCACCAAACGCACCGACGCACCGCACGTCGTCGTGCTGCCCGGCATCGGTGTCGTCTGCTCCGGCCCGGACGCGGCGAAGGCACGGCTGTGCGCCGACCACTTCGGACAGACGATGACCGTCATCCGCGCCGCCGACGCGGCCGGTGGCTACGTCACGCTCACCGAGGAGCAGAGCACCGCCGACGAGTACTGGCCGCTGATCCGGATGAAACCGCAGCTGGTCCCCCGCGACGGGCGGCTGGCCGGTCAGGTCGTGCTCGTCACGGGTCTGCCGGATGACGTCGCGATCGGCGTCGCGGAACGGCTCACCGCCTCCGCCGCGCACGTGGCGGTCGCGGGCCGCGACCACGACCGCATCGCCGCGGCCGTCGAGGAGATCCAGAAGCACCAGGGCGAACGCCGCGCGGTCGCGCTGCCGGGCACCGACCCCGAGCGCGAGGCAGTGCTGGCCTACGGCGGCTTCGACGTCGTCGTCGACACCGGGGACGACCCGGAGGCGATCGCCGACACCGTTCTTTCCACCACGCGAGACAGGCAGGAGTCCTGATGAGTCTCACGACCGACAGGAAGAGCACCGCGGAGCTGATCGGGCTCGACGGGCTGTTGCCCGACGGGCACCGGCTGCTGGCGTCCTGCTTCGACGCGCACCACACGATCGGCGGTGGCCTGTTCGCGATCGGCGAGGCCGTGGAGGAGATCGACCGGATCTCCAGCTCGGGCCTGTGCGCCGGCGAGGGCCTGCTGTACCGCTGCCTGTGGAGCGCCGACGGGAGCCCCGCCGAGCTCGTGGTCTACGACGAGACGGGGGTGCGCCGCTACCACCGGCTCGACAACGTCTCCACGCCGCACGACATCCTCGTCGTCGACGGCAACGTGCTGGTCGCCGCGACCATGCAGAACGAGGTGCAGTGCGTCGGCCCCGACGGTGAGGTGGCGTGGCGCTGGCAGGCCCCCGGCGAGGCGGACAGCTGGCACCTCAACAGCCTCGCCCGCTACGGCGACCGCACCGTCGTGTGCGGGTTCGGCGAGTTCCTGCGCCGCCGCGGCTGGGACGAGAACGGCAAGCCCGCGAGCGGCCGCGTGGTCGACCTGGAGACCGGCGAACCGGTCCTGGAGGGGCTGAAGGCACCGCACAACCCGTACTACGCCGACGGCACGTGGCTGGTCTGCGACTCCGCGACCGGTGACCTGGTCGAGATCGACGACACCGACCGCACCCAGCAGCGCAGGCTCGCCCTGCCCGGCTGGCCGCGCGGCCTGGTCGCCGCGGGCCACCACCTGTTCGTCGGCCTGAGCCCGCACCGGCACGCCGCGACCTCGGTCGAGACGGCGGCGGTCGCGGTGGTCGACCGGGCGAACTGGTCGGTCCTCGGCGTGGTGAACCTGCCCGCCCGCGAGGTCTACGCGCTGGCGCTCGCACCGGCCGCGCTCGTCGAGGGCGCGCGGCAGGGCTTCGGCGCCAACCAGACCCGCGTGCACGAGCAGGGCCAGTGGCAGATGTTCGACCGGCTCGGCGTGCGGCCGCGGCGGCTGTGGGCGGTCGGCGACCCGCTGGCCGAGGACGAGTGCCACGCCTCGATCACGCTGGACGGCCCGGTCGTCGACGACGCGGAGGCGGGTGGCCTGCTGACGCTGGACTGCCTGGTGCGCAACACCGGTGCGGGCGTGCTGACGCCGGCACCGCCGTTCCCGGTGCGCGTGGTGCACCGCTGGACCGCCGCCGACGGCAGCGAGGTGCCCACCCAGCCGATCCGGTCGGCGCTCCCCCAGTCGCTGCCGCCGGAGGCCGTCACCCGCGTGCCCGTCCGCACCCGCGTGCCGGACCTGCCGGGGCTCTACAAACTGCACGTCACGCTCGCCCAGGACAACGGCGTCCCGTTCGACCAGCTCGACCAGGACAGCGCGCTGGTGCTCGACGTCAGCGTCGTCTCCGGTCACCCCGACTACGAGGCGCTGAGCGGGTTCGGCCTGTACCCCAACGAGGTCCGCACCGCCTGCAACTCCGGCGGCACGGTGTCCGACGTCGTGCGGACGCTGCTGAGCCGCCCGACCGGCACGTACAACGGCCTCACCCTCGGCTTGGTCCAGGAGCACGGCACCGACGCGTTCGTCGAGGCCGTCGCCGCCGTGCTGCGCGGGTCCGCGTCCGCCATCGAGCACATGGTGCTGGCGGCGATCCCGGACTACGACGACGTCAAGCTCACCGGCGCCGAGGCCGTCGCGCTCGCGTTGCACCGCTGCGGCACCAGGGTCGCGTTCGCCTACGCCGGCACGTCCGAGCTGGCGCTGTGCGACGCGCTGGCGCGGGTCGGGCTGCTCGTCAACGGCCGCGGCGACCGCGAGTCGCTGTTCCAGGCCGGTGGCGCGAGCCGACTGCAGGCGGGCACCGGTGCGGCGGTCCTGCACGGCGCGCGTGGCCTCACCAACGCGCTGGGTGCGCTGGCGGACCTGCGCCGCAACGAGATGGGCACGCTGGCCGTGGTCGGCATGCCGTCGACCGGTTCGCAGCCGTTCCTGCCGCCGCACGGCGAACCGGACCTGATCGCGGCCTCCGGCGACTTCGCCAAGTCGTGGTTCGAGCTCGGTGCCGTGCCCAAGGACGACCCGCGCGGCTACGTCGAGGAGTTCGGCACGAAGCTGTTGCAGGCCATCGACGACGTCCGCCAGGCCCCGCACGGGCCGGTGCTGTTCGCGCTGCCGCAGGACGTGGCCGAGGCGGAGTGGCTGCCGCTGACGGCGCTGCCGCTCATCCCGGTGGCCGAGCAGCCTGCGTTCGACGAGGGCGCGCTGAACCGGGCGGCCGAGCTGCTCGCGGTTGCCCGCAGGCCCGCGGTGCTGATCGACGACTACGCGCTGACCCACCGGGGCGTGCAGGCCGCGCTGGCCGCGTTCTGCGCCCGCACCGGAGCACCGGTGCTGCAGGTGAAGTACCGCCGCGGCCCGATGCTGTTCGAACGGCTGCACACCGCGGACGTGCCGGAGTTCATCGGCTGGTACGACCCGAAGTCGCCGATGCACCGCGCGGTGCTCGACACGACCGACCTGCTGATCACGCTGGAGGACCGCAACATGTACCCGCGGGTGGTCGGCCCGCTGCCGGACTGCCCGAAGATCGCGGTGAACACGAAGCCCGCGGCCGTGGAGAAGAACGGCTACCTCGAAGCCGGTGACGTGCTGGTGGCCGGTGACGTCGTGGCCGCGCTGCGCGAGCTGACCGACGAGGCACCCGACCTCGACGGCAGCTGGTACACCGGGCTCTCCGACGAGCCCGCTCCCGCGGGGGAGACGCCGCCGGCGGAGGCCGCCGTGATCCGCACCGGGGTGGCACGGGCGATCGGCGCTGCCGCTGCGCGGTCTCGGCGCCGGGCCGTGCTGGTCGACGACAGCCAGATGTTCGGCGGCATGCTCGCCGAGGACTACGACCAGTTCCCGCACGGGCTGCGGGTGTTCGGCGGGCACGGCGGGTTCGTCGGCTGCGGCATCACGATCGCGACCGGCCTCGCGCTGGGCGAGCCGGCGGCGAAGGTGTTCTGCACCCTGGGCGACCAGGGCTTCACGAACTCGGTGCAGGGCCTCGCGGCCGCCGTGCAGGAGTCCGCACCGGTCACGTTCATCGTGTGCAACAACGGTGGCGCGGTGTCGTTGCGCAAGCAGTCGCGGCCGTCGGGCTGGCTCGACGCGGGCCACGGCCAGTACCTCGACAACGCCGCGGGCATGCGGTACGTCGACATCGCCGAGGCGTGGGGCGTGCGCAGCTGGCGGGTGGACCTGGGCGAGTGGCTCGACCGCGACCGCAGCGCCACCCGGCTGGAGACGTTCGCGCAGGCGTTGCAGGTGGCCGCCGAGGAGACAGGGCCGACGCTGATCGAGCTGGTCCTGCCCTCCGACCCGGAGTTCTGGTCCGGCGTGTGGATCACCGAGGGCTTCGAGCAGCAGAAGAAGGCCGCACCCGAGGAGGTGGCCCGTGCATGAGGTCGCGATAGGAGCCGCACCGCTGACCCCGTACCGGGAGGTGTTCGGCGACGAACGGATGGAAGCGCTGCGGGACACCGCGGAGGAGGCGTCGAGGGCGCTGCACGGCCGGACCGTGTGGAACGTCAACTCGACGGCCGCGGGCGGCGGCGTGGCCGAGCTGCTGCACGCGCTGATGCCGCTGGCCCGCGCACTCGGGATCGACACGCGCTGGCTGGTCATCGACGGTGACGCCGAGTTCTTCGCCATCGCGAAGCGGTTGTGCACCAGGCTGTACGGCGCGCCCGGCGACTCCGAGCCGCTGGGACCGGAGCAGCTGCAGCACTACCGCGCGACGACCGAGCGGGAAGGCGGCGCGCTCGCGGCCCGGATCCGGCCCGGCGACCTGGTGGTCGTGCACGAGGCGCAGCCGGCCGGTCTGGTCGACGTCGCCCGCAGGCTCGGTGCGACGGCGGTGTGGCGCAGGCACATCGGCACGGACGAGCCGAACGAGCACACCGAGGAGGGCTGGGCGTTCCTGCGCAGGTTCGTGGAGAACGCCGACGCCACGGTGTTCCTCACCCGGAACGCCTGCCCGGACTGGGCGCCGCGGCCGCACATCATCCCGCCGTCGATCGACCCGTGCGCCCCCAAGAACCTGGAGCTCACGGACGAGCAAACGCTTGCGATCCTGCGGCGCACCGAGATCGTCGCGGGCACCGCGGACCCGGTGACCATCCGTCCGCCCGTGGGCGAGCAGGTCACCGTGCGGCACAAGGCGACCATCGTCCGCGAGGTCGCGCCAACGGCCGACGTGCCGATGGTGGTGCAGGTGTCGCGGTGGGACGAGCTGAAGGACATGGCCGGGGTGCTGCGGGCGTTCCTCGACGCCGATGTCGAGAACTCCTGCCTCACGCTGGCGGGCGCGGACGTCGTCGGTGTCGCCGACGACCCGGACGCCCACCGGTTCTGGGACGAGTGCGTGGAGCAGTGGAAGGCCCTGCCGGTCGAGCACCGCCGGCGCGTCCAGCTGCTCTGCCTGCCGATGACCGACCTGCGGGAGAACGCGCTGGTGGTCAACGCGTTGCAGCGGCACGCGACCGCGGTGGTGCAGAAGAGCATCGCCGAGGGCTTCGGCCTCACCGCGACCGAGGCGATGTGGAAGGGCAAGCCGCTGGTCGCGAGCGCGGTCGGCGGGCTGCGCGAGCAGATCGTGCACGGCGAGTCCGGCCTGCTCGTCGACGACCCGCACGACCTGGCCACAACGGCGGCGCTGATCCGGCGGCTGCTCACCGACCCGGTGCTGGCGCGCCGGCTCGGTGAGGGCGCCCGGCGGCGGGTGAGCGAGTGCTACCTGCCCGACCGGCACCTGACCGACTGGGCCGGGCTCATCAGGTCCGCCGTGACCGTGGAGGTGGTGTGATGCGCGGGCTCGGAGCGAACGGGCCGGTCGTGTCCGACCTCGGCCTGGGCTGCATGGGCATGTCGCAGTTCTACGACACCTGGGACGACACCGAGTCGCTGCGCACGTTGCTGGAGGCGCTCGACCTCGGCGTCACGTTCCTGGACACCGCGGACATGTACGGCCCGTACACCAACGAGGAGCTGGTCGGCCGGGCGGTGCGCGGCCGCCGCGACGACGTCGTCATCGCGACCAAGTTCGGCAACCTCAAGAACGGCGCGGGCGACAACGTCGGCGTGAACGGCCACCCGGAGTACGTCCGCACCTCCTGCGAGGGGTCGTTGCGGCGCCTCGGGGTCGACCACATCGACCTCTACTACCAGCACCGCATCGACAAGGGCGTCCCGCTGGAGGACACCTGGGGTGCCATGGCGGAGCTGGTGCGGGAGGGCAAGGTCCGGCACCTGGGCATCTGCGAGGCCGCGCCGGCGACGGTCCGGCGGGTGCACGCCGTGCACCCGGTGACCGCGGTGCAGACCGAGTACTCGCTCGTGAGCCGCGACCCCGAGGCCGAGCTGTTCGGCGTGCTGCGGGAGCTGGGCATCGGGTTCGTCGCCTACTCGCCGCTGGGACGGGGCATGCTCACCGGCCGGTTCAGCCGGTTCGAGGACCTGCGGCCGGACGACTTCCGCCGGCAGCTCCCCCGGTTCCAGCCGGAGAACCTGGCGCACAACAACGAGGTCGTCGCGCGGGTCGCCGAGCTGGCCTGGGCCAAGGGCGTCTCGGTCGCGCAGCTCGCGATCGCGTGGGTGCTGCGCCAGGGCGTCGTCCCCATCCCCGGCACGAAGAACTCCGTGCGGCTCAAGGAAAACACCGGCGCGCTCGACGTGGAGCTGTCGGCGGACGAGCTGGCCCTGCTCGACGAGGTCGCACCGCCCGGTGCCGTGCGGGGTGACCGGTACTTCGCGGCAGGCATGACGAAGGTGGACCTATGAGCGGCCAGTGGTGGCGCGACGCCGTCCTCTACCAGATCTACCCGCGCAGCTTCGCCGACTCGAACGGTGACGGCATCGGCGACCTGCCCGGCATCACCGCCCGGCTGGACCACGTGGCGCGGCTCGGTGCCGACGCGATCTGGCTCTCGCCGTTCTACCCGTCACCGCAGGCCGACTTCGGCTACGACATCAGCGACTACGAGTCGGTCGACCCCGTCCACGGGACGCTGGACGACTTCGACGCGATGGTCGCGGCGGCGCACGAGCGCGGCATCCGGGTCGTCGTCGACATCGTCATGAACCACACGTCCGACCGGCACCCGTGGTTCCTGGAGTCGCGGTCGGACCGCACGAACCCCCGGCGGGACTGGTACATCTGGGCCGATCCCGCACCGGACGGCGGCCCGCCGAACAACTGGCTCAGCGCGTTCGAGCGCTGCGGCACGGCGTGGCGGCTCGACGAGCCGACCGGGCAGTACTACCTGCACAGCTTCACGCCCGGCCAGCCCGACCTGAACTGGCGCAACCCGGACGTGCACGCGGCGATCCGCAAGGTGTGGCAGTTCTGGCTCGACCGCGGGGTGGACGGGTTCCGCATCGACGTCGCGCACCGGCTGATGAAGGACCCGCAGCTGCGCGACAACCCGCCGGAGGTCGCCCACGCGCGCCGGCACTTCACGCACCCCTCGGTGCGGCAGCGCAACCTCGACCTGCCCGAGGTGCACGACGTGCTGCGCGACATGCGGGTCGTGCTCGACGGGTACGGCGACCGGTTCGCGCTGGGCGAGGTGCCGATCAGCGACGACGCCCGGCTCGCCACCTACTTCGGCGGCGACGGGATGCAGACGGCGTTCCACATCGCGTTCTGGGAGCAGCCGTGGGACGCCAGGGCGTTCCGCGCGTGCGTCGACGGGCTGATCGCCCACACCCGGACCGACGCGGTGCCCACCTACGCGTTGTCCACCCACGACATCTCGCGGACCGTGAGCCGGTACGGGGCCGAGCACGCCCCGGTCGCCGCGATGATGATGCTGACCCTGCGCGGTGTCGCCTGCGTCTACTACGGCGAGGAGATCGGCATGGCCGACGCCCCGCCCGCCCTGGAGCAGGACGTGGACGGGCGCGACGGGCAGCGCACGCCGATGCAGTGGGACGCCACCGGCGGGTTCACCACCGGTACGCCGTGGCTGCCGCTGGCCGCCGACCAGCACATGGTCAACGTCGAGGCACAGGAGGACGACCCCGGGTCGCTGCTCAACCTGTACCGGCGGCTGATCGCCTACCGGCGCGGCAGCGAGGACCTGCTGCGCGGCGGCTACGTGTCGCTGGACAGCCCGGCGGACGTGTTCGCCTACCGGCGGGGCGACCTGCTGGTGGCGTTGAACTTCGCCGGCCACCCGGTGGCGTTCGACGTGCCCGGTGCCGCCGCCGGGCGGGTCGAGCTGTCCACCCGGACCGGCCGCGAGGGCGTCGTCACGCTGCGACCGCTGGAGCTGAGCGACCACGAGGGCGTCGTGCTGAAGCTCACCGCGGGCGACCCGGCAGACGCGGAGGCGGGGCCGTGACCAGCAACTGGGCCGGTAATGTCCACTACACCGCGACCGAGTTCGTGCGGCCGGCCACCGTCGAGCAGGTGCGCAAGACCGTCGCGCACGCCGGGCACGTGCGGGCGCTGGGCACCCGCCACTCGTTCAACGACCTGGCCGACTGCCCCGGTGTGCTGGTGTCGGTGGCCGACCTGCCGCCCGTCGTCGACGTCGACGCCACCCGTGCCACGGCGCGGGTGGCGGCCGGGCTGAGCTACGCCGAGCTGGCACCCCGGCTGGACGCGGCGGGCTTCGCGTTGCCGGCGATGGCGTCGTTGCCGCACATCAGCGTCGGCGGGGCGGTCGCGACGGCCACGCACGGCTCAGGCGTGCGCAACCAGGTGCTGTCCGCGGCGGTCCGCGAGCTCGAGCTGGTGACCGCCGACGGCGACGTCGTCGGCATCGGCCGCGACGACCCCGACTTCGCCGGCGTCGTCGTCGGGCTGGGGTCGCTGGGCGTGGTCACGCACCTGACGCTGGACCTCGTGCCGACCTACCAGGTGCGGCAACGCGTGTACGAGGGCCTGCCGCTGGAGGTGCTCGACGACCACTTCGCCGAGCTCATGTCGTGCGCGTACAGCGTGTGCCTGTTCACCGACTGGCGAGAACCGGTGCTCACGCAGGTGTGGGTGCAGGAACGCGTGGACGAGCCGGCGACGCTGCCGTCGTGGTTCACCGCCGTGCCCGCCGACGGGCCGCGGCACCCGGTCGACGGCGTGGACCCGGTCAGCTGCACCACCCAGGGCGGCGTGCCGGGGCCGTGGTTCGAACGGCTGCCGCACTTCCGCTCCGACCAGCCGCCGAGCAGCTCCGGTGACGAGCTGCAGTCCGAGTACATGATCCCGGCGACCGACGCCGTCGCCGCCCTGCGCGCGCTCGGCGAGGTGCGCGAGCGGATCCGGCCGGCGCTGCAGATCTGCGAGGTCCGCACGGCGGCGCGCGACGACTTCTGGCTGAGCACCTGCTACGGCCGCGAGACGGTGAGCATCCACTTCACGTGGACCTCCGACATGTCGGTCGTGCTGCCGGTCGTGGAGCTCGTGGAACGGCAGCTCGCGCCGTTCTCGCCACGGCCGCACTGGGCGAAGACGTCCGTGGCGACCGCCGAGTACGAGCGCATGCCGGACTTCCGGGCCTTGCTGCACCGCTACGACCCGGCCGGGAAGTTCACCAACGCCTTCACGGACCGCCACTTCACCGGTCCCGACACCTCCGGGAGGAACAGGTGACGCACGTTGCCGGCTACACGTCGCCGCTCGCCGTCAACGGCGGCGGCACCGTCTGGTTCACCGGCCTGCCCAGCGCGGGCAAGAGCACGCTCAGCAGGGCGGTGGCCGACCGGTTGCCGACCGGCCGGGTCGAGCTGCTCGACGGGGACGAGGTGCGGCAGACGCTGTCCGCGGGCCTCGGCTTCTCCCGCGCCGACCGCGAGGCCAACATCGACCGCATCGGGTTCGTCGCGGACCTGCTGGCGCGCAACGGCGTGCTCGTGTTCGCCGCGGTGATCTCCCCGTTCCGCGCGGCCCGCGACCAGGTCCGCAGGCGCCATCAGGCGAGCGGCACGCCGTTCGTCGAGGTGCACGTCGCGACGCCCGTGGAGGAGTGCTCCGAACGGGACGTGAAGGGCCTGTACGCCCAGCAGCGCGCCGGCGCGATCCGCGGCCTGACCGGGGTCGACGACGTCTACGAGCCACCGCCCGCACCGGAGCTGCGGCTGGACACCCGCGGCAACACCGTGGACGACAGCGCCGACGCGGTGGTGGCCCTGCTGTGCGAGAAGGGAATGCTGCGATGACGCTGACCGCGGTGGACCACCGGCTGGGCGACCGGGAGGCCGCGCTCGCCGACCTGGAGGACGAGTCGATCCACATCCTGCGGGAGGTGGTGGCGACGTTCGACCGGCCGGTGCTGCTGTTCAGCGGCGGCAAGGACTCCATCGTCATGCTCCGGCTGGCCGAGAAGGCCTGCTGGCCGGGGAAGATCCCGTTCCCCGTCATGCACGTCGACACCGGCCACAACTTCCCCGAGGTGGTCGAGTTCCGCGACCGCAGGGTGGCCGAGCTCGGCGTCGAGCTGGTCGTGGCCTCCGTGCAGGACTCGATCGACCGCGGCCGGGTCACCGAGCAGCCCGGCCAGCTGCGCAACCCGCTGCAGACCGTCACGCTGCTCGACGCCATCGCCGGGCACCGGTTCACCGCGGTGCTCGGCGGGGCGCGGCGCGACGAGGAGAAGGCCCGCGCGAAGGAACGGGTGTTCTCGGTGCGCGACGAGTTCGGCCGGTGGGACCCGCGCAACCAGCGGCCCGAGCTGTGGGACCTCTACAACGGCCGGCACCGCGCCGGTGAGCACGTCCGGGTGTTCCCGCTGTCGAACTGGACCGAGCTCGACGTGTGGGGCTACATCCGCCGTGAGGGCATCGAGGTGCCGTCCATCTACTACGCGCACCGGCGGGAGGTCGTGCGGCGCGACGGCATGCTCATCGCCGTCACCCCGTTCACACCTCCCTTCGAGAACGAGGAGGTGTGCGTCGAGACCGTGCGCTACCGGACCGTCGGCGACACCACGTGCACCGGTGCCGTGCGCTCCGACGCGTCCACTGTGGACGAGGTGGTCGACGAGGTCGCGGCGAGCACGCTGACCGAACGCGGCGCCACCCGCGCGGACGACCGCGCCTCCGAGGCCGCCATGGAAGACCGCAAACGGGAGGGGTACTTCTGATGCCGGGACTGCTGCGGGTAGCGACGGCGGGCAGCGTCGACGACGGCAAGAGCACGCTGATCGGCCGGCTGCTGCACGACTCCAAGGCCGTGCTCGCCGACCAGCTCCAGGCCGTGACGTCGGCGAGCCGGCGCCGCGGGTACGCGGAGACCGACCTCGCGCTGCTGGTGGACGGCCTGCGCGCGGAACGGGAACAGGGCATCACGATCGACGTGGCGTACCGGTACTTCGCGACGCCGAAGCGGTCGTTCGTCCTCGCCGACACACCGGGGCACGTCCAGTACACCCGCAACATGGTGACCGGGGCGTCGACCGCCGACGTCGCCGTCGTGCTGGTGGACGCGCGGACCGGCCTGACCGAGCAGTCCCGGCGGCACACCGCCATCGCGGGCCTGCTCGGCATCCGGCACGTGGTGCTGGCGGTGAACAAGATGGACCTGGCCGGCTACCGCGAGGACGTGTTCGACGAGGTGGTCGCCGAGTTCGCGCGGGTCTGCGACAGCTCGTGGACCGCGATCCCGATCTCGGCGCTGCGCGGCGACAACGTGGTGACCCCGTCGGACGAGACCCCCTGGTACGGCGGCGTTCCGCTGCTCGCGCACCTGGAGGACCTGGTGCTGCCGCCGGCACCCTCACCCGGTGGCCGGTTCGCGGTGCAGCTGGTGATCCGGCCGCGCACGCCGGAGCACCGCGACTTCCGCGGCTACGGCGGGCGGGTCGCCTCCGGCACGCTGCACGTCGGCGACCCGGTGGTGGTGCAGCCCGGCGGCTGGCAGACCACGATCACCGCGATCGACACCTACGACGGGCCGCTGTCCTGCGCCACGACCGGCCAGTCCGTCGTGGTCAGCATCGCCGACGACCTCGACGCCGGCCGCGGCGCGATGATCAGCACCGGTACGCCCGGCACCGTCACCTCCGCGGTGGCGGCGACCGTGTGCTGGATGACCGGCACCCCGCTGGAACCGGGCGCGCGGTACGTCGTGCGGCACACCACCAGCGAGTCGCGGGCCGTCGTCGAGGCGGTGGAGAGCCGGCTGAACGTGAGCACGTTCGGCTCCGAGCCCGCGGAGTCGCTGGCGCTCAACGACATCGGCACGATCCGGCTGCGGTTCGCCGACCCGCTGGTGGCGGACCGGTACCGCGACAGCCGTGCCACCGGCGGGTTCGTGCTGGTCGAGGAGGGCAGCGGCGGCACGGCGGCGGTCGGGTTGATCGAGGCGGTGTGACCTGCGGCGGGGCCGGTCAGCTGACGGCGGCCAGCCCCTGCCGCACCACCGCCGCCTCCGGCACGCCCATCTCCTCGAAGTGCCGCAACGCGATCCGCCAGCGCTCCGCCGCACCACCGGTGTCGGACCGGTCGGCCAGCACCCGCGCGGCACCGTCGAGGGCACGGGCGATCTCCACCCGGAACCCGGTGTCCTCGGCGAGCCTGCGGGCCCGGTCGTGCCGTTCCAGCGCCACGTCCAGCTCGCCGCGGTCGTAGTGCACGCGGCCGATCAGGTTCGCCGCCCACGCCGCCTGGGCCTGGTTCGCCAGGTACCGCAACAACGCCGAGGCGTACGACCCGAGCTCCCCCGCCTCGTCGAGGCTGCCCTCGCGCCGGCACACGTCGGCGTAGCGGGCGAGCACGATGCCCTCGTCGCCGGGCGAGGCGCTGTCCTTCGCCAGGCGCAGCGCGGAGTCCAGGGTGAGCCGGGCGGCGGTGAAGTCGTGCACGGCGGCCTGCGCGGAGGCGTAGTCCACCAGCACGGCCACCTCGCAGGACACGTCGAGCCGGTGCCCGTCCTCCGCGGCGGCCCGGTGGTAGGGCAACGCCTCGGTGAAGCGGCCGAACTCGTTGAGCAGCTTGCCGATCGCGGCCTCTGCTGCCCGGCGCAGCACCACGTCGCCGTCCTCCACGGCGATGGCGAGCGCCTGGTCCGCGCACTCGCGGGCCTGCCCGAGCCGGCCGAAGTGCCAGTGCGGGGTGGCGAGCCGGTGCAGGACCCGTCCCTCCAGCGTCCGGTCACCGGTGGCGCGGGCGGACTCCAGCGCCTGTTCGTGCACCCACAGCATGTCCGTCATGCGCCCGCGCAGCCGCAGGTACGGGTGCAGCGCCTCGGAAAGGTGGCACACGTGCTCGTGCAGCTCGTCGGCCGCGGCACCGCGCACGGCGGCCAGCAGCCCGCCGCACTCGGCGTCGAACCACGTCACCGCGTCGTTCCTGGTGCGCAACCGGGGCAGCTGCGCGGGCGGGTACAGGTAGCGCGGCCGGGGCCGGGCCCGGCGGTGCACCAGCAGGTCGGCCGCGGCGCCGGCGGCGCAGAGCTGGTAGTCGAGCAGCCGGTGCACCGCCATCGTGCGCAGCCCCGGCGGTTCCACCCGGCCCACCAGCGAGCGGGCCAGGCTGTGCACCAGGTCGTGCAGGCCGTACCGGCCCTGCGCGAGCTGCACGACCAGCCGCACGTCCAGCAGGTCCTCCAGGACGCTCTCGGCCCTGCCCAGCGCCATGTCGGCGAGCGCCGCGACGGCGTGGACGTCGACCTCGGTCGCGGGCACCAGGCCGAGCAGCCGGAACACCCGCTGGTGGCCGGGTTCGAGCGCGTCGTAGGACAGGCCGATCGCGGCCGCGACGCTGCGGTCGCCGACCGCGAGCTCGCTCATCTTGCGCTCCTCGTCCCGCAGCCGGTCGACGAGGTAGCGGATCGTCCAGCGCTCCCGGTTGTGCAGCCGGGTGCAGGCGATCCGGATCGCGAGCGGCAGCCGGTCGCAGGCGGTGACGAGGTCGCGGGCCGCCTCGGGTTCGCGGGCGACCCGGTCGTCGCCGAGGATGCCGAGGACCAGCTCCAGCCCCTCCTCCTCGGGCGGCGGTGCGAGCGACAGCGACAGCGTGCCGTCGAGACCGGTGAGCCGGGACCGGCTGGTGATCATCACGAGACCGTCGGACGACCCCGGCAGCAACGCCCTGACCTGAGCGCTGTCCACGACGTTGTCCAGCAGCACCATGATCCGCCGGCCCGCCGTGCGCATCCGCCACAGCACGGCTCGCGCGGACAGGTCGTCGGGCAGCTGGTCGCGCGGCACACCGGCCTGCCGCAGCACCGTCCCGAGCGCCTCGACCGGGTCCATGGGCTTGCGGTCGACGGCGTACCCGAGCAGGTCGACGTAGAACTGCCCGTCCGGGAAGCCGTCCGCGAGCCGGTGCGCCATGTGCACGAGCAGCGAGGTCTTGCCGACACCGGCCATCCCGTCGACCGCGACGATCATCAGCCCCCGGCCGGCCCGGCCGCCGACGAACTCGCTGATCCGCCGCTGTTCGTCCACCCGGCCCACGAAGTCGGTCATGTCGTACGGCAACGCTTGCGGCACCGCCGTCTCCTGCGGCGCGTGCACGGCGGTGTCGAGCTCCGGCTCGTTGCGCAGGATGCGTTCGTGCAGCTGCATCAGCTCCGGACCGGGGTCGATGCCCAGCTCGTCCGCGAGCAGCCGGCGCCCCTCCTCGTAGACCCGCAGGGCGTCCGCCTGCCGGCCCGACCGGTACAGCGCGAGCATCAGCTGGCCGCGGGTGGTCTCGCGCAGCGGGTGCTCGTCCAGCAGCGCGCGCAGGTCGGCGACGAGCTCCCGTGCCGCGCCCAGCTCCAGCCTGGTCTCCATCAGCTGGTCGGCGGCGGCGATCCGGCGTTCGTCGAGGACCGCCACGGCCGCGCGGACGACCGGGCTGTCGATGCCCGCGAGCGCAGGACCGCGCCACAGCGACAGCGCGGCGGTCAGGTGCTCGATCACCCCGGCGGCGTCCTCTGCCTCGCGGGCCTGCCGCACCCGCAGGTCGAACAGCCCGAGATCGGTCTGGGTGTCCTGCACCACCGCCCGGTAGCCGGCGCCGTCGGTGACGATCAGCCCCGCACCGCCCGGCAGCCGCCTGCGCAGGTCCGCGACGATCTTGCGGACCTGGGTCGCCGCGGTCATCGGCGGCTGCTCACCCCAGGCGGCCTCGACGAGCCGCTCGACCATGACCGCACGGTTGCGCTCCAGCAGCAACACCGCGAGAACGCATTCGGCACGTGCACCGCCCAACGGGATCCTCGACCCGCCCGACCACGCCTCGAACGCGCCGAGCACACGAAATTCCACACCCGCCCCCCATGTCAGCGGTGATCATTCCACTTCACCCAGAATGCCGACCCAGCGCACCGCCTGTGCTGGATTCAGCTTCATTAGTTCCTTTTAAACACGGAAGTGGAATATTCACCCGTACATACCAGCCACGAGTTGCACAGCGTGAGGGGAGCCAAAACGGAATCGATGCGGTACACCGGACCGGCATTCTGTCGACAACCGACGACTCGGGGGTCTGGTCTGCATGGATTCCTTAACGCAACGGCAACTCGGCTTGCTGTTCCGGAAATACCGAACAGATAGGCGCCTCACGCAACGCCAATTGGCGAAACTGTCGGGCGTCAGCGTGCGCACGATTAGGGACATCGAGCTCGGCAGCTCCCAGCAACCCCGCAGGGAGACCGTGCGGCTCATGGCCAATGCGCTGGGACTGACCAGTCGGGAACACACGGAAATCGAGGAGGCCTCGGGTCGGCGCGTGACCACGGAGGACCTGCGCTTCGTGTTCGCGACGAGCGAGATGCCCCCTCCCTCGCCCATCGACGCGCTCGTCGGACGGCGCGCGGAACTGGCCGCGCTGGCCGGTTCGCTGCGCTCGGGCGGCGACCGGCTCGTCACGATCACCGGCCTCGGCGGCGTGGGCAAGACCCGCCTCGCGCTGGAGGTGGCGGTGGCGCTGCACGACATGGACGGACTGGCGGTGCTGTGGTCCTCGCCCGACCCGCTGCACCCGACGTCGGTGCGCGCCCCCGCGCAGCTCGGCGCGGTGCTGCGGTCCGGTCTCGACGCCCTGCGCGGGCACGGTGCCGGTGAGCTGGCCGAGATCATCGCCGACCAACCGGCGCTGGTCGTGCTGGACTCCTGGACCGCGCACCGGCCGGAGCTGGCGCTGGCGCTGCTGCAGGACTGCCCGCGGGTGCGCGTCCTGATCACCGCGGCGGACCCGCTGCGCCTGCCCGGCGAACGCGTGGTCCCGCTGGGTCCGCTGGCGGTCCCGCACCGCCACACCGGCCCGGCCGAGGTCGCGCGGGTGCCGTCGGTCGAGCTGCTCATCCGGTACGCGCGCCAGTCCCGTCCCGGTTTCCGGCTCACCGACGCCAACCTGCACGCGGTGGCCGGGCTCGCCCGCGGCACCGACGGCATCCCCGCGGTGCTGGCCTCGGTCGCGCAGTGGCTCGCGGTCTACGAGCCGGACGCCCTGTGCGACCAGGTGAACGACGACCCGTTCGGCTTCTTCGACGGCCTGCGCGACCGCATCACGGCACGCCTGGACGCGCTGGACGGCGCCGAACGCGTGCTGCTCGAACGCCTGTCGCTGCTCGACAGCGCCTGGTCGGTCACCGACGCCGTGACCGCCACCGGCCTGCCGCCGAGCACCTGCGCGCGGCTCGTGCGCGGCCTGCTCGTCAGCGGCGTGGTGCGGCCCGCCTCCGCGCAGGGGCGCTCCCGGTTCGGGGTGCTCAGCCTGGTGCGCTCGCTGTCGTGCGCCCAGCCCGCCGGGGTGGGCGCGGCGTGATCGCGGTGATCGGGGCGGGCGCGGCCGGGGTGACGACAGCGGCCCGGCTGCTGGAGCGCGGTGCCGCCGTGTGCCTGGTCGACCCGGCCGAGGAACGCGGGCGCGGGGTCGCCTACCGCACCGACGACCCCCGGCACCTGCTCAACGTCCCCGCGGGGAAGATGAGCGCGCGGGAGGACGACCCCGGTGACTTCGCGCGGTGGGCCGGGGTGGCGGCGGCGGACTTCGTGCCGCGCCGGGTGTTCGGTGCCTACCTCGCCGCTCACCTGGACGGCGTGTCGGCCCGCCACCCCGGCCGGCTGCGGGTGGTGCGCGACCGCGCGACGAGGATCGGCCACGACGCCGGTGCCGTGCGGATCTCGTTGGCAGCGGGCGACTTCCTCCTCGCCGACGCCGCCGTTCTCGCGCTGGGCGCGGTCGGCACCCGCGACGACTGGGTGCCCACCGACACCCCGGACTCGGCCGCGTTCGTGCCGGACCCCTGGGCTCCCGGCGCGCTGGAGCGCATCCGCGACGACCGCGACGTCGTGCTGGTCGGCACCGGCCTGACCGCCGTCGACCTCGCGATGACGCTCGGCCGGCCCGGTCGCGTGGTGCACGCCGTGTCGCGCACCGGCCTGCTGCCACGCCGCCACCGCCCGGCACAACCGATGCGGCCACCGGAGCTCGCCGGCTGCACCGGTCTCGACGACGTCCGCCGGGTGGTGTCGGCGCACGTGCGGGAGTCGTTGCGGCGCCACGGCGACTGGCGGCCCGCGCTGGACAGCCTCCGCCCGGTCACCGCGCGGCTGTGGGACCTGCTGCCGTTGCCGGACCGCTCCCGGTTCCTCGCGGAGGACCTGCGGTCGTGGGAGGTCCACCGGCACCGCATGCCCGGCACGACCGCGCGGACGCTGGTCCGCCTGCGCCGCGCGGGAGAGCTGCGCACCCACCGCACCGGGGTCACCGGTGTGCGGATGGTCCCCGGCGGGGTCGTCCTGCGGCTGGGCGACGGGACCGAGCTCACGGCGGGCACCGTCGTCAACTGCACCGGCGTGCGCCACGACGTGCGGCGCTGCCCCGACCCGCTCGTCGCCGGCCTGCTCGCGGACGGCCACGCGACCCCCGGACCGCTCGGGCTCGGCTTCGACACGCTGCCGGACGGCCGGGTGCGCGGTGGCGCTCCACTGTGGACGCTCGGTGCGCTGCGGCGCGGGAACCTCTGGGAGACGACGGCGTTCCCGGAGATCCGCGCGCAGGCCGCGGCGGTGGCCCGGTCCGTGACGAGCGCGCTGGGGGTGCCGTGCTAACCCAGGACCCCCAGCGGGTCGTCGAGCACCGGCTGCCACGCCAGCTCCGCGGCCCCGACCAGGCTGTTGTGCGCCAGCTCCGCCGGCACGAGCGGCACGCTGCGCTCCCACAGACCACGGCCGGCGACCAGCGCGGCCAGCCGCTCCGGCTCGCGTTCGAGCAGGGCCGCGTGCAGCCCGCCGAGCACGATCCGGTCCGGGTTCAGCACGTTCACCAGCCCGGCGAGGCCGACCGCGAGCCGTTCGACCACGCCCCGCACCGCGGGATGCCCGTCCCGCACCAGCTCCTCGGCCTGGACGAGGGGCGCGACGTCCGGTCGCACCTCGCGCCCGGCCGCCTCCAGCAGCCCGATCGGGTCGGTCTCCACGTCGAGACAGCCCCGGTTGCCGCAGTGGCACCACCGACCAGAGGGGTTGACCGTGACATGACCGACCTCCATCGACAGCCCGGAACTGCCCGTGTAGAGCTGTCCGCCGACCACGAACGCGCCACCGACACCGCGGTGCCCGGTGGCGGTCATCAGCAGGTGCGTGGCACCCCGGCCGGCGCCGTGCCGGTGCTCGGCCAGCGCGGCGAGGTTGACGTCGTTCGCGACGAACGCCGGCACCGCGAGCCCTGCCCGGTGCACCTGCTCGGTGAAGACGGCCAGCACCGGCGCGCCGACCGGCCACGCCAGGTGCAGCGGGTTCAACGCCGTCCCGCCGGGGCGGCTCACCGCGGACGGCACGGCCAGACCGGCGCCCACGCACCGCCGGCCGGTCCCCCCGACCAGCTCGGCACCCGCGCCCACCACGGCGGACAGCACGTCCGCGGGATCGGCGCCGACCGGCGAGCGCTCGGCCGCGGTCGCCACGACCACCCCGCCGAGGCCCACGACAGCCACCCGGAACCCGTCCACGTGCACCTGCGCCGCCAGCACGACCGGGCCGTCCGGGTCGAGCACGATCCGGTGCGACGGCCGGCCACGCGACGTAGCGGGTGCCCCCGGACGGGTGTCGTTGTGGATCAGTCCCAGCGCCTCCAGCTCGGCGGTCACCGCACCCGTCGTCGCGCGGGAAACGCCCAGCTCAGCGGTCAGGTCAGCGCGTGTCGCGACCTGCCCGAGGTGCACCAGCGAGAGCACCCGCCCCAGGACGGCGTGCCCCCGCTTCAGCCTTGGCCTCGTCTCCGTCATGCCCCTACACTCATTTTGTGCCACCGATGAACAAATTATCCACGACCACGAACCCGGCACCGGCTGCACTCGTGCAGCTGCGCATCGCGGTGACCATGTTCTTCGCGCTCGGCGGCTTCCTCTTCGCCGGCTGGGCGGTGCGCATCCCCGCGATCAAGGACCAGACAGCGGCCACACCCGGTGCCCTCGGCCTCGCGCTCTTCGCGATGACCGGCTCGGCGGTCGCCACCATGAGCGTGGCGGGCAGCCTCTGCCAGCGCTTCGGCAGCAGGCAGGTCACCATCGCCACGGCCGCGCTGCTGTCGGTCAGCGTCGTGCTGCCGACGTTCACGCACTCGGCGCTGACGCTCGGCCTGTCGCTGCTGCTGTTCGGCGTCGCGTACGGCGGCATCGACGTGGCGGTCAACAGCGTCGCCATCGACCTCGTCGAGGCGGTGCAGCGCCCGGTCATGCCCAGCCTGCACGCGGCGAACAGCCTCGGCAGCCTCGCCGGCGCGGGACTCGGCGGCCTGCTGGCCTCGCACCTGACACCCACGGCGCACATGCTGCTCCTCGCCCCAGTCGGCCTGCTGATCACGGCGTGGTTCGGCCGGGTCCTGCTGGCGCACCCGCTGCCCAGCTCGCACGCCGACGACGGCGCCACCGGCCTGCGGCTGCCGAAGTTCACCTCCGGTGTGCTGCTGTTCGGCCTCATCGGCCTGTGCGCGGCCTACAGCCAGGGTGCGCTCGACAGCTGGGTCCCGCTGCACCTGAGCGACGACCTCGGCGCGAGCCAGGGCCTGGCCGCCGCGGGCTACGCCGTCGTCCAGGGCACCATGACCGTCGGCCGCCTGTCCGGTGTCCGCCTGCTGGAACGCCTGGGGCAGACCAGGGTCGTCGTCATCGGCGGTGCGCTCGCGTGCGCCGGGACACTGGTCGCCGCGCTGTCCCCCGGCCTGCCGCTGGCGTTCGCCGGCCTGGCCGCGACCGGCCTCGGTCTCGCGAACATCTTCCCGGTGGCGATGGCCCGCGCCGGTCAGCTCGGTGGGCCGAACGGGGTGGCTGTCGCTTCGACGCTCGGCTACGGGGGCATCCTGCTCGCGCCGCCCACGATCGGGTTCCTGGCCGGCGAGGTCGGCCTGCCGATCGCGCTGAGCCTGATCGCGTTCATGGTGGCGGCCGCGGCGACGATCGGGTTCGTCGTGCGCAACCGCTGACCGAGGAGGAGGTGCCATGACTTCGGACGTCGAGCTCGCCGCCGAGCTGGCCGAGAGATCCGGGCAACTGCTGCAGGAGCTGCGCCGGGGACCGTTGCGCGGCAAGGAGCTCGGCAAGGCCGGTGACGAGCAGTCGCACGAGCTGCTCGTCAAGGCCCTCGCCGAGGCCCGTCCGGCCGACGCCGTGCTCTCCGAGGAGGGCGACGACGACACCGCCCGCCTGTCCGCCGACCGCGTGTGGATCGTCGACCCGCTCGACGGCACCCGCGAGTACGGGCAGGCCGACCACGCGGACTGGGCCGTGCACGTGGCGCTGTGGCAGCGCGGCCGCGGCATCACCGACGCCGCCGTCGCCCAACCCGCGCTGGACGCCGTCTACACGACCGGCGGCACCACGGCCGCCCAGACCAGCGGCCCGCTGCGGATCGTGGTGAGCGCCAGCAGACCCCCCGAGTTCGCGGCCCCCGTCGCCGACACCCTCGGCGCCGAGCTCGTGCCGATGGGGTCGGCGGGCGCGAAGGCGATGGCGGTGGTCCGCGGCGAGGCCGACGTCTACCTGCACGCCGGTGGTCAGTGGGAGTGGGACTCCGCCGCACCCGTCGGCGTCGCGCTCGCGGCGGGCCTGCACGCCTCCCGCATCGACGGCTCACCGCTGGAGTACAACCGGCCCAAGCCCTACCTGCCGGACCTGCTCATCTGCACACCCCGGCACGCCTCTGCCGTCCTGTCAGCGGTACAGGCGGCGATCGGCGGCTGATCCCCCGCCAGTGGCCCGCTAGCTACGGGAGCAGCCTGCGGACGACGGCGTCGGCGAGCAGCCGCCCGCGGTCGGTGAGCACGCAGCGGTCGTCGAACGGCTCCAGCAAGCCGTCGGCGACCGCCTGCTCCGCCTCCTCGCGACCGGCCGCGTCCAGCACGTCGACCGGCAGGCCCTCGGCGAGCCGCAGCTCCAGCAGCACGCGTTCGACGCGGCGGTCCTCGGCGGTGAGCAGCTCCCGGCCCGCCGCCGGGGACTTCCCCTCGGCCAGCAACGACGAGTACCGCGCCGGGTGCTTCACGTTCCAGAAGCGGACGCCGCCGACGTGGCTGTGCGCGCCGGGCCCGAAGCCCCACCAGTCGGCGCCCTTCCAGTACAGGACGTTGTGCCGGCACCGCGCCTCCACCGAGGTGGCCCAGTTCGACACCTCGTACCAGGAGAACCCGGCGCCGCTCAGCTTCGCGTCGACCAGCTCGTAGGACGAGGCGAGCACGTCGTCGTCCGGCATCGGCAGGTCGCCGCGGCGGATGCGGCGCGCGAGGCCGGTGCCGTCCTCGACGATCAGCGCGTAGGCGGAGACGTGGTCGACGCCCGCGTCGAGCACGGCGTCCAGCGACGCCGCCAGGTCCGCCGGCTGCTCACCCGGTGTGCCGTAGATCAGGTCGAGGTTGACGTGGTCGAAGCCCGCGGCGCGCGCTTCCCGTGCGGCGTCGACCGGACGGCCGGGGGTGTGCTTGCGGTCGAGCACCCGCAGCACGTGGCGGGCGGCGGACTGCATGCCCAGCGACACCCGCGTGTAGCCGGCGGCGCGGATGCCCTCGAAGAACGACGGCGACGTCGACTCCGGGTTCGACTCGGTCGTGACCTCGGCACCGGGAGCCAGGCCGAACGACCGGCGCACCGCGTCCAGCACGTCGGCCAGGCCGGAGGCACCGAGCAACGACGGCGTGCCACCGCCGACGAACACGGTCTCGGCGGGCACTGGCGTCCCCAGCACGGAGGCCGCCAGGTCGAGCTCGCGGCGCAGGCCCTCCAGCCACGACTGGGGCGAGGCGGACGTGCCGAGCTCGCCGGGGGTGTAGGTGTTGAAGTCGCAGTAGCCGCAGCGGGTCGCGCAGAACGGCACGTGCACGTAGATCCCGAACGGGCGGGAGCCGACACCGGCGAGGGCGGAGGGCGGGAGCGAACCGTCGGCGGGCACGGGCTCGCCTTCGGGCAAAGCGGAGGGCATGACCCCCAGTGTCCCCTACGCGGCCCGAATGGCGGTGTTCGACCAGGGGAAGTATCTGTCGGTGACAGAAGTATTACGGAGTGAAACCAGCCTAGGATGTCAACCTCCGCTCGTCAATCCCAGCATCCGGTTGGCGGTGGACCACGCTCTGGGCGGCATGCACACTGAGGTCATGCATTCGACTGGAGTCCGCCTCGTGGCCCGCCGCCACGTCGACTTCCGTCGTGTCTCCAGCGCGATGTGCCGTCGTTCGGCCTGACCGCGCGCTGATTTGTTCCCGTCGGCGCCCGGCGCGCTGACGACGCCCCCACCACAAGCACCTCCGGGCTCGCACGCGCACCGAGCGCCTCGAAACCCCGGAGGATGGCGATGGTCTCGCCGCAGACGTCACCGCGCGCCAAGCAGCGTCGCGGCGAGGGGCAGTGGGCACTCGGCTACCGAGAGCCGCTGAACCCCAACGAGCGGAGCAAGAAGGACGACAACCCGCTCAACGTCCGCGCCCGCATCGAGAACATCTACGCCCACGGCGGTTTCGACTCGATCGACCCGGCCGACCTGCGTGGCCGGTTCCGCTGGTACGGCCTCTACACCCAGCGCAAGCCCGGCATCGACGGCGGCCGCACGGCCACCCTCGAACCGGAGGAGCTGGACGACGAGTTCTTCATGATGCGCGTGCGCAGCGACGGTGGCGCGCTCACCACGCAGCAGCTCAGGGTGCTCGGTGAGATCTCGCAGACCTACGCCCGCGACACCGCGGACATCACCGACCGGCAGAACATCCAGTACCACTGGATCCGGATCGAGGACGTCCCCACGATCTGGCAGCAGCTCGAAGCCGTCGGCCTCACCACGGTGGAGGCGTGCGGCGACAGCCCGCGCGTCATCCTCGGGTCGCCGGTCGCGGGCATCTCGCAGGACGAGGTGGTCAACGGCCAGCCGGCGATCGACACGATCCTCGAGCGCTACATCGGCGACCCGCGCTTCTCGAACCTGCCGCGCAAGTTCAAGACCGCCATCTCCGGTCTGCAGGACGTCGCGCACGAGATCCACGACGTCGCGTTCGTCGGCGTGCACCACCCCGAGCACGGGCCCGGCTTCGACCTCTGGGTCGGCGGCGGCCTGTCCACGAACCCCATGCTGGGCAAGCGGCTCGGCGCCTGGGTGCCGCTCGACGAGGTCCCGGACGTCTGGGAGGCGGTCATCTCCGTCTTCCGCGACTACGGCTACCGCCGGCTGCGGCACCGCGCACGGATCAAGTTCCTCGTCGCCGACTGGGGTCCGGAGAAGTTCCGCCAGGTCGTGGAGGACGAGTACCTCAAGCGCAAGATGATCGACGGCCCCGCGCCGGAGGTCCTCGACCAGCAGCTCGACCACATCGGCGTGCACAAGCAGAAGGACGGCCTGTTCTTCGTCGGCGCCGCACCGGTCGCGGGCCGCGTCTCCGGCTCGGTCCTGGTCGAGGTCGCGAAGATCGCGGAACGGGCGGGCTCCGGCCGCGTCCGGTTCACGCCGCAGCAGAAGATCATCGTGCTGGACGTCGCCGAGACCGCGGTGCCGGCGCTCAAGAGCGACCTCGCGAAGCTCGGCCTGCAGGTCGACCCGTCGCCGTGGCGGCGGGGGATCATGGCCTGCACCGGCATCGAGTTCTGCAAGCTCGCGATCGTCGAGACCAAGGCCCGTGCGCTCGACCTCGTCACGCAGCTCGAAGCGAACCTCAAGGACATCGTCGACGGCGTCACCGCGCCGATCACCGTGCACATCAACGGCTGCCCCAACTCGTGCGCCCGCATCCAGACCGCGGACATCGGGCTCAAGGGCCAGATCGTCACCGACGACGAGGGCAACCAGGTCGAGGGCTTCCAGGTGCACCTGGGCGGCGGCCTCGGCCTCGACGCAGGGTTCGGCCGCAAGCTGCGCGGCCACAAGGTCACCGCGGCCGAGCTGCCCGAGTACGTCGAGCGCGTGGTGCGGAACTTCGTGGCGCAGCGGGAGACCGACGAGCGGTTCGCCCAGTGGGTCGCCCGCGCCGAGGAGGGGTCGCTGCGATGAGCGAGCGCGCGACGCCGTTCTACTGCCCCTACTGCGGCGATGAGGACCTCCGCCCGCAGGAGGAACCCGCCTACGCCTGGCTGTGCACCGGGTGCCGCCGTGTCTTCAAGGTCAGTTTCGTCGGGCTCAACCTGCCGCAGGAGGTGAAGAAGTGAGCGATCTGAAGGAAGACCTCAAGATCGTCGCCGAGGCCGCGCAGGAGGAGCTGGCCAACGCCACCGCGATCGAGGCGCTGGAGTGGACCGCGCGGACGTTCGGCGACAGCTACGTCGTCGCCTCCAACATGCAGGACGCCGTGCTGATCGACCTCGCCGCGCAGGTGAAGCCGAACTTCGACGTGCTGTTCCTGGAGACCGGCTACCACTTCCCGGAGACGATCGGCGTGCGCGACGCCGTCGGTGTCGTCTACCCGGAGGTGCGGATCGTGAACGCCGCCGCCGAACAGTCGGTGGAGGACCAGGAACGCGAGTTCGGCCTGCTGCACCAGACCGACCCGGCCCGGTGCTGCCACCTGCGCAAGGTCGTGCCGCTGCGGCGGGAGCTCGCGAAGTACGACGCCTGGGTGACCGGGGTGCGCCGGGTGGACGCACCGACGCGGGCCGGCACGCCGATCGTGCAGTGGGACGAGCGCAACGGCCTGGTCAAGGTCAACCCGATCGCGCCGTGGTCGGACGACGAGTTCAACGCCTACCTCCACGAGAAGGGTGTTCTGGAGAACCTGTTGGTGCAGGAGGGGTACCCCTCCATCGGGTGCCTGCCGTGCACGTCGAAGCCGCTGCCGGGCCAGGACGCCCGCAGCGGCCGGTGGGCCGGTCAGTCGAAGACGGAATGCGGGTTGCACGGATGACACTGGCTCTGGACACGTTGGGACGCCTCGAGTCCGAGGCGGTCCACATCTTCCGCGAGGTCGCAGGCGAGTTCGACCGGCCGGTGATCCTCTTCTCCGGCGGCAAGGACTCGACACTGCTGCTGCACCTCGCGATCAAGGCGTTCTACCCGGCACCGGTGCCGTTCCCGCTGCTGCACGTCGACACCGGGCACAACTTCGACGAGGTCATCGAGTTCCGCGACCGCGTCGTCGCACGGCACGGGCTGCGCCTGGAGATCGCGAAGGTCCAGGACTGGATCGACGACGGCCGCCTGGAGGAGCGCCCGGACGGCACGCGCAACCCGTTGCAGACCGTGCCGCTGCTGGACTCCATCACGCAGCACAGGTTCGACGCGGTCTTCGGCGGCGGCCGCCGGGACGAGGAACGCGCCCGCGCCAAGGAGCGGATCTTCAGCCTGCGCACGGCGTTCGGCCAGTGGGACCCGAAGCGCCAGCGCCCCGAGCTGTGGAACCTCTACAACGGCCGGCACCGCGCCGGTGAGCACGTCCGGGTGTTCCCGCTGTCCAACTGGACCGAGCTCGACGTGTGGAACTACATCGAGCGCGAGGGCATCGAGCTGCCGGACATCTACTACTCGCACGAACGCGAGGTGTTCCTGCGCGACGGCATGTGGCTCGCCGAGGGCCCGTGGGGCACCGCGCGCGAGGGTGAGACGTTGCAGCGCAAGGTGGTCCGCTACCGCACGGTCGGCGACGGCTCCTGCACCGGTGCCGTCGAGTCCGACGCCGCCGACATCCACGCGGTGATCGCCGAGGTCGCCGCGTCCCGGCTGACCGAGCGCGGCGCGACCCGTGCCGACGACCGGCTGTCCGAGGCCGCCATGGAAGACCGCAAGCGGGAGGGGTACTTCTAGATGAGCGACCTGTTGAGGCTGGCCACCGCGGGCAGCGTGGACGACGGCAAGTCCACGCTCGTGGGCAGGCTGCTCTACGACACCAAGTCCGTGCTCGCGGACACGCTCGACGCCGTGCACCGCGCGAGCGCCGACCGCGGTCTCGCGACGCCAGACCTGTCGTTGCTGGTCGACGGCCTGCGGTCGGAGCGCGAGCAGGGCATCACGATCGACGTGGCGTACCGGTACTTCGCGACGCCGAAGCGGTCGTTCGTCCTCGCCGACACACCGGGGCACGTCCAGTACACCCGCAACACCGTCACCGGCGCGTCCACCGCACAGCTCGCGGTGCTGCTGGTCGACGCGCGCAAGGGCGTCATCGAGCAGACCCGGCGCCACGCGGCGGTTCTCGCGCTGCTGGGCGTGCCGCGGCTCGTGCTGGCGGTCAACAAGATCGACCTCGTGGGCTACGACGAGGTGACGTTCGCGCGCATCGCCAAGGAGTTCACCGCGCACGCCACGGCCCTGGGTTACACCGAGGACTCGGTCGTCGAGATCCCGGTGTCGGCGCTGGCCGGGGACAACGTCGTGGAGAAGTCCGCGAACACGCCCTGGTACTCCGGCCCGACCCTGCTGGAGCACCTGGAGACCGTTCCGGTCGAGCCCGACCCGCACGACGCCCCGTTCCGGTTCCCGGTGCAGTACGTGATCCGCCCGCGCACGGCCGAGCACCTCGACTACCGCGGGTACGCGGGCCTGGTCGCGGCGGGCACGGTCACGCCGGGCGACGAGGTCGTCGTGCTGCCCTCCGGCAGGCGCTCGACCGTCACGAAGATCGACACGGCAGATGGCGAACTGGCCGAAGCGGCGGCCGGCCAGTCCGTCACGCTGCTGCTGGCCGACGACATCGACATCTCCCGCGGCGACCTGATCTCGGTGGCGGGCAACGAGCCCACGGTCACCGACGAGCTGGACGCCACCCTCTGCTGGCTCGCGGAGAAGCCCCTGCGACCCGGCGCCCGAGTCCTCGTCAAGCACGGAACGCGCACCGTGCAGGCGATGGTCACCGACCTGCGCGACCGCTTCGACGAGCAGACGCTGTCCAGTGTGGACCACCCTGCCGCGTTGGAGCTCAACGAGATCGGCCGAGTGGCTCTGCGCCTGGCAGAGCCCGTTCCACTGGACGACTACAGCTTCAGCCGGCGCACCGGGTCCTTCCTGGTGATCGACGCGAGTGACGGTTCCACTCTCGCCGCCGGACTGGTCGGGGCTCCGCTGCCGCTGCTCGAGAACGGCGTGGAGAGCTGTACCGGGGGTAGCACCGCTACCCCCGACAACCACGCCCTCGTCTCCCCCGGTCCCTGAAAGGCCACACCGCCGTGAACCTCAAGTCCGCCCTTGCCGTCGCTCTGATCTCCTTGACCGCCATCTCCGGGTGCAGCCGCGCCGGGACGAGTGACACCCCCGCCGCCGAGTCCAAGGGCGCCGCCGCCGAGGTCCGCCTCGGGTACTTCCCGAACATCACCCACGCCGCCGCGCTGATCGGCGTCGAAAAGGGCCTGTACGCCAAGGAGCTGGGCGGCACGAAGCTGACGACGCAGACGTTCAACGCGGGCCCCGACGAGGTCAACGCCCTGCTCGGCGAGTCACTCGACATCGCCTACATCGGCTCCGGTCCGGCGATCAACGCCTACTCGAAGTCGAAGGGCGAGGCCGTTCGCCTGATCGCCGGCGCGACGTCCGGTGGCGCGCAGCTCGTCGTGAAGCCCGAGGTCAACTCGATCGAGGACCTCAAGGGCAAGGTCGTCGCCACGCCGCAGCTCGCGAACACCCAGGACGTGTCGCTGAAGAAGTACCTGGCGGAGAAGAACCTCACCGGCCAGGTCACCGTGCAGAACGTGGAGAACGCGGCCTCGCTCGACCTGTTCAAGAAGGGCGACATCCAGGCCGCGTGGGCGCCGCAGCCGTGGTCGGCGCGCATCGTCGCCGAGGGCGGCGGCAAGGTGCTGCTGGACGAGAAGACCCTGTGGGAGGGCGGGGCGTTCCCGACCACCGTGGTCATCGTGCGGACGAAGTTCCTGCAGGAGCACCCGGAGACGGTCGAGGCCGTGCTGAAGGGCCACGTCGCCGCGATCGACTGGGCGAAGGCGAACAGGGACGAGGCCAAGAAGACCGCCAACGCGGCCCTGGAGAAGCTCACGTCCAAGAAGCTCGGCGACAAGATCCTCGACGCCGCGTGGGACAACATCGAGCTCACCACCGACGCGCAGGCCAAGCACTTCCCGCAGCTCGCGAAGGACGCCGTGACCGCGGGCGTGGCCAAGGAGGCCGCGAACGTCGCCGGGTACGCCGACTTCACGCTGCTGAACAAGGTGCTCCAGGCGCAGGGCAAGCCGCAGGTGCAAGCAGCCGGACTGGACCAGAAGTAGTCTTCGAAGCCGAGGGGAAGGCACCCGAACATGACCGCCACGCTCGAGACCACTTTCCAGTCCACCGTGGACACCGCCGTCGAACTGGCCGGGGTCCGCAAGGTTTTCGGCCACGGCAGCTCGGCCGTGGTAGCGCTCGACGGGGTGGACCTCAAGGTCAAGCCCGGTGAGTTCGTGTGCCTCCTCGGCGCGTCGGGCTGCGGCAAGAGCACGCTGCTGAACATCGTGGCCGGCCTCGACGGCGCGACGGCGGGGGAGCTGCGGCTCAACACGTCGCGCCCGGCCGTGATGTTCCAGGAGCCCGCGCTCATGCCGTGGCTCACCGCCGCCCGCAACGTCGAGCTGGCGTTGCGGTTCGCCGGTGTCGGCCGCCTGGCGCGCAAGCGGCGGGCGCTGGAGCTGCTGGAGCTGGTGCGGCTGGGCGACGTCGCGGACAAGCGCCCGCACGAGCTGTCCGGCGGCATGCGGCAGCGCGTGGCGCTGGCCCGCGCGCTGGCGTCCACCACCGTGGCCGCGGACGGTTCCCCGGCCCTGCTGCTGATGGACGAGCCGTTCGCCGCGCTCGACGCGATCACCCGCGACGTGCTGCAGGCCGAGCTGATCCGGGTGTGGGAGACCACGAACACCGCGATCATCTTCGTCACGCACGACGTGCGCGAGGCGGTCCGGCTGGGCCAGCGGGTCGTGCTGCTGTCCTCCCGCCCCGGTCGCGTGGTGCGCGAGTGGGACGTGGCGGACTCGCGCGACGAGCTGCTCGACGAGATCAACACCCACCTGCGAGAGGTCATCAGTGGCCACGCCTCCTGACACGCTCGACAAGGTCGGCGCCGGCCTCGACGCGCTCGACGTCCCCGTCGAGACGCAGAAACCGCCGGTGTGGCGCCGCTTCCTGAAGACCGGCGTGCCGCCGATCATCGCCTTCGCCCTGCTCATCGGCGTGTGGCAGGCGCTGTGGGCGTCGGCGGTCCTGCCGGAGTTCCAGCTGCCGGCCCCGGTCAACGTGTGGAACGAGCTGGTGCGCTCGATCGGCTCCGGCGAGGCCTTCGGCATCCTGTGGACCTCGTTGCACCGCGCGGTGTTCGGGTTCATCGCGGCGGTGCTGATCGCGACCCCGCTGGGTCTGCTGGTGGCCAAGGTCAAGGTGGTGCGCGCGGCGATCGGGTCGTTGCTGACCGGCCTGCAGTCGCTGCCGTCGGTGGCCTGGGTGCCGGCCGCGATCCTGTGGTTCGGCGTGACGCCGTCGACGATCTACTTCGTCGTGCTGATGGGTTCGGTGCCGTCGATCGCGAACGGCCTGGTGGCGGGCATCGACCAGATCCCGCCGCTGCTGCCGCGGGTCGGCCGCGCGCTGGGAGCGGGCAGGCTGGCCTCGGCCCGGCACATCCTGCTGCCCGCCGCTCTGCCCGGTTACCTGGCGGGTCTGAAGCAGGGCTGGGCGTTCTCGTGGCGCTCGCTGATGGCCGCGGAGATCATCGCCACCTCGCCGCAGCTGGGCACCGGCCTCGGCCAGTACCTGCACAACGGGTCGTCGCTGAACGACATCAACATGGTGATCGCGGCGATCTTCCTGATCCTGCTGGTGGGCATCGGCATCGAGCTGCTGCTGTTCCGCCCGATGGAACGCGCGGTGCTGCGCGCCCGCGGCCTGACGGGGGCGCTGTGACCCCGCTGATCGCCGTGGCGCACGGCAGCCGCGACCCGCGTTCGGCAGCGTCGATCCACGCGCTGCTGGACGTGGTGCGCTCGCTGCGCCCGGAGCTCGACGTGCGCGGGGCGTTCCTGGACCTGTGCGCCCCGCGGCTGCACGACGTGCTGCGCGAGCCCTCCGTCGTCGTCCCCCTGTTGCTGGGCAAGGCGTTCCACGCACGGGTGGACGTGCCGGCCGCGGTGGCCGAGTCGCGCGTGCCCGCCGAGGTGGCGGACGTGCTCGGACCGGACCCGCGGCTGGAGTCGGCGGCACTGCGGCGGTTGTCGGAGGCCGGCGTGTCGTTCGGCGACCGGTCCCTGGGCGTGGTCGTGGCCGGCGCCGGCTCCTCGCACGCACCGGCCAACGAGGCCGTGGCACGGGTCGCCCGGCGGTGGGCGCGGGAGTCGGGCTGGGCCGGCGTGGAGGCGGCGTTCGCGTCGATCGCCACGCCGACCGTGCCCGAGGCCGTGGAACGGCTGAAGGCCCGCGGCGCCCGCCGCATCGCCGTCGCGTCGTGGTTCCTGGCACCGGGCCTGCTGCCGGACAAGGTGGCGGCGCTGGCCGGACCCGACGTGCTGGTGGCGCGGCCGTTGGGGGACGACGTCGAGGTGGCGCAGCTGGTGCTGGACCGGTACGACGAGGCCCTGGCCCGTCAGCCGGTGGCCCGCTCCGCTTAGGGCGAAGACGAACCGAAGGGCGGTCTGCTGCGGCAGACCGCCCTTCGCCGTTCCGGGTGACACTTCCGGACGCCGCCGCGAGATCGGGTCCGCAGCGCCGTTCGGGCGATGTGCGGCGCGAGGTGTTGACGTGAAACTTACTCATGAGTAGGCAGAGAACCACGTCGCGTGCTGGGAGTGCCCCTCGTCCACTCAACGGGGAGAGACCATGAGGCTGGCCGGAGTCGCTTCACTGCTACTGGTACCGATGCTGGTGTTCACCGCGAACGCGTCAGCAGCTCCGCAGACCATCACCTTCAAGCTCAGGGCGACCGCCGTCGGGCAGACGTCGGACTTCACGCTCGACCAGGGCGTGAGCGCGTCCGCACCGGCCACTGTCGCACCGAACGGGGTCGTCAAGGTCACCGTCGACCCGGCGCCCAACCAGGTGCCGTCCGAGGCGGCCGGGCGGCAGGTGCGGGAGATCAAGGGGCTCGCGCTGCGGCTGCCGGTGCCGGCCGGCTCGAAGTTCCGGTCCGCGTCGCTGTCCGGCGGGTCCGGGCTGGGCGGCACGCCGGCGATCGCCCTGTCCGGCAACGACGTCGTGCTCTCCGTGCCCGGTCCGCTCAAGGGCGGTGCCGCGTTCGAGCTGCCGGTGGTCACGATCACCCTGCAGGCCGACGCCTCCGGCACGATCACCACGAAGCTCGGTGGCAGCAGCTACGACGCCCCCGGCCTCACCTTCACCGCCGTCGTGTCGGTGCTCGGGTTCCCGGTCAACGCCGCCGCGAAGGGCTACCCGGATCCCAGCCCCGTCCTGACGACCACGACGATCGGCTGACCGCCCCGGTGCCCCACCCCCTGCCGGGCATCGGGACGTAGCAGCGACAGCTCGGTCATCGTGTCGAGCGTCAGTGCGCAGGTCCTCCACGGAGACCTGCGCACTGACGCGGTTCGCCCACTCGTACTGGGCCGCGCGCAGCCGTTCCACCGCGGCGAAACTCGGCAGCTAAGGTCAGCGCCATGGCAGACGAGCTGGTCCACTACGAGGTGCGGCGTGGCATCGCGACGATCACGCTGGACTCCCCCCACAACCGCAACGCCCTGTCCGCGCAGCTGCGCCGGGAGCTCCGCGAGCACCTGACCGCGACCGCCGCCGACGACGGGGTGCGCGTGGTCGTGCTGACCCACACGGGCCCGGTGTTCTGCTCGGGCATGGACCTCAAGGAGGCCGCCGGTGCGAGTGCCGGCGACCAGGGCGTCAACGAGTTCCCCGCGATCCTCGACCAGCTCTGGACCAGCCCCAAGCCGGTCGTCGCCGCGCTGAACGGCCCTGCTCGCGCGGGTGGTGTCGGCATCGTCGCTGCCTGCGACATCGCGGTCGCGGCGCGCGAGGCGACGTTCGCGTTCAGCGAGGTCCGCATCGGCGTGGTGCCGGCGGTCATCTCGGTGACGGTGCTGCCGCGCCTGCTCCCCCGCGCCGCGCACGAGCTGTTCCTCACCGGCGAGACCTTCGGCGCCGCCCGCGCGGTCGAGATCGGCCTGCTCAACTCCGCGGTGCCGCTCGACGGCGTCGACGCCGAGGTCCGCCGCTACACCGACATGCTCGCGCTGGGCGCACCGAACGCGCTCGCCGCGACCAAGCGGATGCTCCAGCAGGAACGGTCCACGAACCTCGGCGAGGTGTTCGCGGACATGCTCGCGCTGTCGGCGCAGCACTTCGGCGGCCCCGAGGGCCAGGAGGGCATCACGGCGTTCCGCGAGAAGCGCAAGCCGTCCTGGGTGCCCGCCGAGGACTGACACGTCGGACATCAGAACCAGGCGGCGCCTCGATGACGCCCTGCGCGAAAGCGGTACCGGCGGCTTTCGCGCAGGCCGGGTCACCGTTCCGTGCGAACCACCCGCAGCGTCCGGTCGCCTGATCCGGCGGTCTGCCTCGCCGCGTCGCGCAGCACCTCGGACACGGACGCGTCCAGGTCGGCGGGCACGACCAGCACGTACTCCCCCGCGGGCAGCCACGACAGGTCGGTCAGGCTGTCGTACAACGCGTCGAGGTTCTGGCCGAACCAGGAGGGGAACGACAACGCCTCGGCGATGGCGCCGATGGCGGCCTTCTTCTCCGAAACGAGGATGTGCCGCTTCACTTCTTCACGTCCACGACGACGAACGACGCGTAGTGGTCGCCGGTGTAGTAGACCTCGCGCTTGTCCCCGGTCACGAGCCGGCGCGCGCCGCGGTCGGGACTGCCCGGCGTCGGCACCGTGTACTCCTTGTAGTACCCGGACTTGTGCTGCGGCAGCCGCTTCTCGCGGTTCTCGAACGTCACGCCGTCGTTCTTCGGGTACGGCATGGGGCTCTCGCCCCCGATCAGCTTGTACGTCTTCGCGGCCTCGGGCGGCAGCGACGACAGCGGCTTCACCTCAAGGCCGGACTCCTGCGCGCCGGGCACCGCGGGTGCCGTGCCGGGCGCACTGCTCGCGCTGCTGGTGGGCGCGCTCGACCGGGGTTCGGGCTCGGAGGCGCCGTCGCGCACGAACCAGCCGACCAGGACCAGCAGGACCAGGCCGACGAGTGCGACGGTGAGGCGACGACCGGGACTCATACGGCGACCTTTTCGGACTCGGGATCGGAGGCCCCGTCCTCCGGCTCGGGTGCGAGGGAGGCCGGGTTCTTGGCACCCCAGTCGGCCACCCGGTCGACGAGCCGCGCCACGCCCAGGCACAGCGGCAGCACCACGACCATCACGAGGGGGAACTGCACGGCGACGGGCAGTTGCACGAGCCACAGCTCGACCCCGTCCCACCACTGCCAAAGCCCGTCCACCCGCACGAGCCTAGCCTGGTGAGCCGGGTCACGGCGGTCGGCGGGGACGCCGCTGGGTATGTTGCGAACCATGTTCGCCGTTTACGCAGCAGAACCCAGTCCCGAGAACCCGCTGGCCTCGCTCCGCGTCGGCGAGCGCCCCGACCCCGAGGTGCCCGCCGGGTGGGTGCGGGTCGCGGTCAAGGCGGCCAGCCTCAACATGCACGACCTGTGGACGCTGCGCGGGGTCGGCATCAAGCCCGAGCAGTTCCCGATGGTCCTGGGCTGCGACGGCGCGGGCGTCCTCGACGACGGCACCGAGGTGGTGCTGCACTCCGTCATCGGCGACCCCGGCTGGGACGGCGACGAGACCCTCGACCCGAAGCGCACGCTGCTCACCGAGAAGCACCAGGGCACGTTCGCCGACTACGTCGTGGTCCCCGCCCGCAACGCACTGCCCAAGCCGGCGGACCTCACGTTCGCCGAGGCCGCGTGCATGGGCACGGCGTGGCTGACCGCGTACCGGATGCTGTTCGTGAAGTCGGGCCTGCGCCCCGGTCAGACGATGCTCGTGCAGGGCGCGTCCGGCGGTGTCTCGACCGCGCTCATCCAGCTCGGCCGCGCGGCCGGGTTCCGCGTCTGGGTCACCGGCCGCACCGAGGAGAAGCGCGCTCTGGCGCAGACCCTCGGCGCCCATGACACCTTCGAGTCCGGTGCCCGCCTGCCGGAACGGGTCGACGCGGTGTTCGAGACCGTCGGCAAGGCCACCTGGTCGCACTCGATGAAGGCGCTCAAGCCCGGCGGCATCGTCGTCATCTCCGGCGCGACGTCCGGTGACGCGTCGGCGGCCGAGCTGCAGCGGCTGTTCTTCCTGCAGCTGCGCGTGGTCGGCTCGACCATGGGCACCCGCGAGGAGCTGGGCGACCTGATCCGGTTCTGCGCGCTCAACGACCTCAGGCCGCAGATCGGCGCCGAGCTGCGGTTCGAGGACGCCGAGCAGGGCCTCAGGGCGATGCTGGACGGCGAGACCGCCGGAAAGATCGTGTTCAGCAGGCCGTAAACAGCACCGGAAGCCAAAAATCGGTTCCCTGATTGGTGGGTTCGGACAAACCGCGTGACAGTGGTCCCGAATAGGTTCGCCCGGACCCACTCTTCAAGGGAGCTAGGCAATGACCACACAGGGCGTCTTCCGGCGCAAGCCCATCGACCGGATCGCCGAGGACAGGGGCGACGGGCTCACCAGAACGCTGGGCCTGTGGCAGCTCACCGCGATCGGCATCGGCGGCATCATCGGCGCGGGCATCTTCTCGCTCGCCGGTGCCGTCGCGAACAAGACAGCCGGTCCCGCGGTGCTGGTGTCGTTCCTGATCGCCGGTATCGCGAGCGCGGCGGCGGCGTTCTCGTACGCGGAGTTCGCGGGCCTGATCCCCAAGGCCGGCAGCGCCTACACCTACGGCTACGCGGTGCTCGGCGAGATCGTCGGCTGGTTCATCGGCTGGGACCTGCTGCTGGAGTACACCGCGATCGTGGCGGTGGTCGCGATCGGCATCTCCGGCTACTTCACCGAGCTGCTGTCGCTGCTGAACGTCCACCTGCCGCAGTGGATGCTGGGCGCACCGGGCACCGAGGCCGACGGCGTCGCCGCGGGCACGTACAAGGTGAACCTGTTCGCCGTGCTGCTGTGCCTGCTGATCGCGTTCGTGCTGAACCAGGGCATGAAGAACGCCGCGCGCTTCGAGACCACGCTGGTGTACCTCAAGATCGCCGTGGTGGCGCTGGTCGTCGTCGTCGGCGCGTTCCACATCAACACCGACAACTACAACCCGTTCTTCCCGTTCGGCATCTCGGGTGCGCTCACGGGTGCGGCGACGGTGTTCTTCGCGGTGTTCGGCTACGACGCGATGTCCACGGCCGCCGAGGAGTCGAAGGACTCCCAGAAGCACATGCCGAAGGCGATCATCTACTCGCTCGCCGTGTCGATGGTGCTGTACGTGCTGGCCTGCCTCGTGCTCACCGGCATGGTCAACTACAAGGACGTCGACGCGGAGTCCGCGTTCGCCACGGCCTTCGCCGACATCGGCCTGCCCGCCCTGGGCATCATCATTTCCGTCGGTGCGATCCTGGGCATCACGACGGTGCTCTTCACGTTCCTGCTGGGCGCCGCCCGCGTCGGCTACTCGATGAGCCGCGACGGCCTGCTGCCGCAGTGGTTCGCGAAGACGCACCCGGTGAAGCACGTGCCGACGCGCATCACCTGGGTGCTGGGCATCGCCTCCGCGGTCATCGCGGGCTTCCTGCCGATCGCGGAGGCCGCCGAGCTCACCAACATCGGCATCCTGCTGGCGTTCGTCGTCGTCTGCGTCGCCGTGGTCGTGCTGCGCTACAAGCAGCCCGACCTGCCGCGCACGTTCAAGACGCCGGGCATGCCGGTCGTGCCGATCATCGGTGTCGTCTTCTCGATCTGGCTGATCACGTTCCTCACGCCGGAGACCTGGCTGCGGTTCGCGGTCTGGTTCGTGATCGGCCTGGTCGTCTACTTCACCTACTCGAAGCGCAACTCCGTCATGGAGAAGGAGTCCAAGCGGTAACCAGGGAGTCGAGCGTGGCGAGCGGCACCGGGCCGTTCGCCAGCACGAGGTCGTGGAACGCGCGCACGTCGAAGCGGTCGCCCAGCCGGGTGGCCGCTTCCTCGCGCAACCGGAGGATCTCCAGCCGCCCCACCATGTACGCGAGCGCCTGCCCCGGCGTCTCGATGTACCGGTCGACCTCGGACTCGATCTCCGGCGCGGTCATCACGGTGTTCTCGCGCAGGTAGTCCACGGCCTGCCGGCGCGACCACCCGAGGGCGTGCAGGCCGGTGTCGACGACGAGCCGCCCTGCGCGCATCGCGTCGAGCGACAGCATGCCCAGCCGCTGCTCGTCGGACGAGTACAGCCCCATCTCCTCGGCCAAGCGCTCGGTGTAGAGGCCCCAGCCTTCGAGGTAGGCGTCGATGAACGCGAACTTGCGCACGTTGTGCAGGTCGGTCTCGGCGGCGATCGTGATCTGGAAGTGGTGGCCGGGGATGGCCTCGTGGAACGCCGTCACCTCCGAGAGCGTGCGGCTGCGTTCGGTGGCGCCCAACGGGTTCAGGAAGTAGACGCCGGGACGGGAGCCGTCCAGCGCGGCGTCCATGTAGTACGCGAGCGGCGCGACCTCGCGGTCCACCTCGGGGACGAGCCGCACCTCGCAGGGCGCCTTGGGCAGCCGGCCGAACCACCGCGGCGCGACGGCCTCGGCTCGCGCGACGGCCTCGACCGCGCTGGTGACCATGTCGCCCTCGTTGTCCCACAGCAGCTCCGTGCGCAGCCGCGTGAAGATCTCGGTGACGTCCGAGGTGCCCCACACCCGTGCGCCGACCTCCGCGTACTCCTCGCGCAGCCGGGCGATCAGGTCGAGCCCGAGCCGGTGCAGCTCGGCCGGCGTGTAGGCCGTGGTCGTGTAGTCGCGGACCAGCCGGGCGTAGTTCTGCTCGCCCTCCGGCAGCCAGCACAGGCCGGCCTGCGCGTCCTCGCGGCCGTCGAGCGACAGCAGCACCTCGCGGAACCGGGCGAACGCCGGCCGCAGGTCCGCGTCCCCCTCCCACGGCTGCCGCGGCGAGGCGAGGAACCGCTCCAGGTGCGCCGCGCCGTTCACGACGTGCCGCCGCAACGGCCTGCGATCGGTGTCGAGCAGCCGGGTGGCCGCCTGGTCGAGGAACCGCGGGATCTGGTCCAGCCGCTTCGAGAAGTCGACCTGGGAGGCCAGCCCGAGCAGGCCGCCGACCGGTGCGCTCAGTCCCGCGGCCACGGTGTGCTCGACCAGCCGGGCGTCGATCTTCGTGATGATCGACTCGGCCTGGTGCCTGATCACGGACCTGGTGACCGGGTCCTCGTCGCTGGTGTCGACGCGGCTCACGATGTCCGCGAGGCGGGCGCGCAGGGCCTGGTGGCCCTCGACGCTGAGGTCGTCGAGCCGGTCGTCCCAGCCGGGCAGGCCGACCATGGTCGCGAACGCGGGCGTCCAGTCCATCATCGCCTGGAACGTCTCATCGGAGAGCGAGGTCACACCGTCCTTCATAGCCGCGCTCACCCCGCTTCGCCAACGAATTGACCGACGAGCTCGCCGAGCGTCGGCAGCGGAACCGGTCCAGTGCCGGCCGTCCGCGAGTGAGGTCACCGGACCGTTCCTAGCCGCGCGCGAACCTCTGCGCCAGCGCGTCGACCGCTTCCCGCAGCTCCGCGTCGAGCCTGCGCACGACCTCGGCGGCCGGTGCGGCCGGCGCGAGCGGGTAGGTGGTGCCCGCCCACAGCGACATGGCCTCCAGCTCACCGGTGGCGCGCACCGGTTTCGTGAGGTGGTGCACGTTCGGGTACGCGGCGGGCGCGTGCGGGGTGTTCTCGACCAGGAACCGGTTGACCAGCCCGCGCGCCAGCCGGCCGCTGAACGCACGGGTCAGCGCCGTCCTGCGGCCGCCCGCGCGCAACGCCTCCCGTTGCGGCGCGGCGGTCCCCGCCTCCGGGCAGCCGAGGAACGCGGTGCCCAGCTGGGCCGCGACCGCACCGGCCGCGAGCACCGCCGCGACGTCGGCGCCGTGCACCAGCCCGCCGGTCGCGATCACCGGCAGGTCGACGGTGCCCCTGACCAGCCGGAGCGCGGCGAGCGTCCCGTACAGCTCGCCACCTCCGGGCGAGACGCCGTCGTCGGTGAACGTGCCGCGGTGCCCGCCCGCGTCCGATCCCTGCACGCACAGCACGTCCGCGCCGATCTGCCGGGCCTGCCGCGCCTCGGCAGGGGTGGTGACCGTGACGACGACGGTCGCCCCTGCCGCCTTCAGCCGCTGCACGTCGTCGACGTCGGGCAGCCCGAACGTGAACGACACCACCGGCACCCGCAGCGCCAGCACCAGTTCGAGCTTCGCCGCGTAGTTGTCGTCGTCCCAGCGCGGCTCGCCCGGCACCGCGCCGAGCTTCCCCGCGAACGCGGTCACCCGGTCCACGTAGGACGAGATGTCGGCGGTCGGCCGGGTGCCCGGCACGAACAGGTTGACCCCGAACGGCGCCCCGGTCAGCTCCCGGGTGCGCGTGACCTTCTCGGCGAGCTGCTCGACGGAGACGTACCCGGCCGCCAGGAACCCGAGCCCGCCCGCGTCGTTCACCGCGGCGACCAGCTCGGGTGTGGAGGCGCCGCCCGCCATGGGTGCGGCGATCACGGGCACGGCCAGCGTCTGGAACATGAGCCCAACCTAGTTGGGCGCGCCCGTGAACGCCCGGCGAAGTGGCTGTGTTCACGGTGGCGCAAGGAAACGCCGTTCACCTCCCGGTCATGCCGGTGGGTGAGACTCGGTCCGTGAAACGCCGCACCCTGCTCAGGGCCGCCGCAGGCTCGGTCGTCCTCTCCGCCGCGCCCGGTGCCGCGTTCGGCGCGACCGGCCGGGGCAGGCGGGTGTACGTGGTCGTGCTCGCCGGTCTGCGGGCGGACGAGGTGGGGACCGCGCTGACGCCGAACCTCGTCGCGCTGCGGGCGGACGGCACGTACTTCCCGCGGGCTCGTTCGCTGCCGGCCGCCGGGAGCACCGCGCACCTCGTCATGATGCTGACCGGGGTGCGGCCCGACCGCAGCGGTGTGCCCGCCGACGTCGTGTTCGACCGGGCGCGCGGTGTGCGGCGGCTGAGCGAGCCGAGGTTCCCGACGGTGCTGGAACGCTTGCCGGAGCTGGGTTTCCGCACGGGCGCGGTGCTGCCGGAGGAGGACCTGCGCCGGGTGGTCGGCACGCGAGCGACGTACGGGTGGGAACCCCGGCCGCCGGTCACGGGGACCGCGCCGGACGCGTTCACCTCGCACGCCCTGCACGCCGTGGTCGACGAGGCAGACCCGGACCTGGTGGTCGTGCAGTTCGGCACCGGAGCCCCGGCCGCTGCCGCGGGGCGGTCGCTGACCGCGCGCACGGCGGACGAGCAGCTCGGCAAGCTGGTGCGGCACCTCAGGGCGACCGGGCGGTGGGAGCGGTCCGTCCTCCTCGTCACCGCGACTCCCGCAGCGGACCGGTCCCCGGTGTCGCCGGAGGAGCACATCCAGACAGATCCGTTGCTGCGCAACAGGGTTGTGGTCGTGCAGAACGACGGCGCCGACCTGCTGTACTGGACCGGCCCCGCCTCGGACCGCGCCCTGGCCGTGCGGCACCTGGAGTCGGTGGTCTCGCGAGTGCCCGGTGTGCGGTCGGCGCACCGGCCGGCCGAGCTGCGCCTCGGACCGGAGGCCGGCGACCTGGTGGTGCACCGGGGACGTGCCGCGGCCGAGCCGGTGCCGCTGCTCGTCGCCGGTGGCGATCCCGTGGTGGGGCGCGGGGTCTCGATGACAGCCGCGTCCACTGTGGATGTCGCACCGACGGTGGGGAGGCTGTTCGGCCTCCCCGAACCGTCGGGCGGGGGTGACGGTCAGTCCGTCATCTGAGGCAGTCCGTCAGCCGGACCGCGCCATCATCTAGGGCAGGGAGTCCAGATGAGGGGCGACCGTGTTGGCGAACTGCCAGTTGTTCGAGGCGTCCCAGTTGATCGACCACGTCATGGCGCCGCGGATCGACGGCCAGGTCGTGCTCGGCTTGAACGTCCCGCAGTTCGTGCCACGCGCGAGGCAGCTGAGGGCGTTGTTGACGTTGGCGGGCGACTGGTACCCGCCACCGGCACCCGACGGCGACGCGGGCAGGCCGAGGCCCACCTGGTCGGCGCGCAGGCCGCTCTGCAGCTGGATGCACGCGAGCGCGGTCAGGAAGTTGACCGTGCCCTGGCTGTGGACCTGCTGGTCGCAGCCGAGCATCGAACCGGAGTTGTAGTACTGCATGTTGACGATGGTCAGGATGTCCTTCGTGGCCAGCGCCAGCTTGAAGTACTCGGCGTTGACGTTCTGCATGTCGATCGTCTGCGGCGCCATGGTGATGACCTTGCCGCCACCTGCATAGATGCTGCGCAGCGCCTGGCCCATGTACTGGGCGTTGACGCCGTTCTCCAGGTCGATGTCGACGCCGTCGAAGCCGTAGGTGGAGATCAGGCCCTTGACGCTGTTGGCGAAGTTGGTCGCGGCGGTGGAGTTGGCGACGCTGATCGTGCCCTTCTCACCACCGACGGAGATGATCACCTTCTGGCCGCGGGCCTGCACGGTCTTCACGTCGGCGCGGAACTGCGCGTCGGTGTAGCCGCCGAGCTGGCTGCTCAGACCGGGGTCGAGGTTGAACGCGACCTGCCCCTGCACCGCCGTGGCATCGGCGAACGAGACCGCGATGATGTCGTAGGTGGTGGGGACGTCGGACAGCCGCAGAGCGCGCGCACCGTTGTAGAAGTTCTGCCAGTAGCCCGTCAGCACGTGCTTGGGCAGACCGGTGATCGGCGGGTTGCTCGTCGTCGTCGTGGTGGTCGTCGTGGTCGTCGTAGTAGTGGTGGTGGTCGACGTCGTCGTGCTCGTGGACGTCGGCGGAGTGCCGGGGCCGTCGAGGTTGACGTCGTCGGCGTAGTAGGCGGGCTGGCCGTACCAGCCGTGCAGGTAGATCGTCACGCTGGTGGCGCTGCCGGACGTGAAGTCGAGGGTCAGCTGGGAGAAGCCGCTGGAACCGGGCGTCCAGGTGCTCTTCTCCACGCCGCCGGTGACGCCGAGGTAGACGTAGCTGCCCTGCACCCAGGCCGACAGCTTGTAGGCCGTGTTCGGTTGCACCGAAACGGTCTGCTGGCACCGCGCGGTGCTCTGGCCGACGGGTGTGCCCTGCAACGCGTACTGGCCGGTGCGCTTGGTGCCGGACGTGGCGCTGGTGCCCTCGGTGCAGGTCCAGCCGCTCAGGTTGCCCGCCTCGAACCCGTTGTTGGCCGCGAGGTTGGCGGCGGCGGCGTTGCCGTTGATCACCAACACCAGACCGGCACATGCGATGAACGCCGACAGCAGCGCGATCGCCGCTCGTCTGGTTTTGGACATGGTCCACCTCCACACACTCATGCGGCGACCATGTTGTGAGTGGACTAAAAATGGACTAGACCACTGCGGTTGGTCAAGCCCTGGTTTAGCTTGAGGGCGTGTTCACCCTCGAAAACGCGATCGCGATCGCCACCGAGGCCCACGAGGGCCAGGTCGACAAGTCGGGCCTGCCCTACATCGGGCACCCGTTGCGGGTCATGGCCGCCGTGAGCGGCGAGCACGAGCAGATGGCCGCCGTGCTGCACGACGTCGTCGAGGACACCCCCGTGACCGCGGCCGACCTGCTCGCCCGCGGCTGCCCGCCCGAGGTGGTCGACGCGGTCGTGGCGCTGTCGCACCTGCCGGACGAGCCGCAGGAGGACTACCTGCGCCGCGTCGCCGCCAACCCGCTGGCCGTCACGGTGAAGCGCGCGGACATCGGCGACAACCTCTCGCCGGCCCGCGTCGCCCGCCTCGACGCGGCCATGCAGGAGCGGTTGAAGGCCAAGTACGCGCGCGCCCTGAGGTTGCTCGACGAGTACGTGAGCTAGCTGACCTTCTTCATCGGTACAGGTGTCGTGAACTGGGTGTATTATCGAATCGTAACCAAGATTGGAAGGACACGATGACCCGCCACGACCTGTCCGTGAAGTCCCTGCGCTCGAACCTGGCCGTCCGCCGTGACGCCCGGCTGAAGCGCCGGAGCCTGGAGCGGCAGTTGGCCAGCTACACCACCGAGAGCGACCGCCTCGAACTGGACGCCATCCTCTCCCGCCACAGCGCCGAGGAGACGGGCGAGCTCCGTTCGATCATCAACCGCCAGGCGATGGACCGCTTGATCCGCGCCTGACCGGTACCTGTGTGGGCCACCCCCGGCAACGCCGCCGCGGGTGGCCTTTGCGTTTTCAGTACAGGCGCTTCACCGTCAGCACGTTGTCCTTGCGCGACTCCTGCTGACCGTCCGGCCCGACGAGCGGCCGTTCGACCACGTCGTCGGTGATGATGATCCAGTTGTCGCCGAGCCGGAGGTGGTCGAGCACGTCCTTGGTCGTCGGGAAGTAGTAGTCGCGGTGCTCGGACCACGACGGCGCCCCGGCGTGCCCGCCGACGACCAGCCGCCCACCGGGCGCGACCGCCTCCGCGGCCCGCTTGAGGATGCTGTTGCGCTCCCCGTCCTCCTCGACCGGCGAGTGCAGGAACTGGGCGCTGACCAGGTCGTACCGGCCCTCGGGGAACGTCTCCTTCAGGTCGTGCCGCTCCACGGAGATCTCGACGCCGGCGTCCTGCGCGTGCCGGAGCGCCCGGTCCAGCGCCACCTGCGACACGTCGACCCCGAGCACCCGCCACCCCCGCTGCGCGAGCCAGACGGCGTCACCGCCCTCAGCGCACCCGAGATCCAGCGCACTGCCCGGCGTGAGGTCCGCGGTCTCGCGCACCAGCAACGGGTTCGGGTTGCCGGACCACACCTGGTCCCGCTCCGAGTAGAAGGCTTCCCAGAACTCCTGCGCAGTCGTCATGCCGTCCACGATGCCCACCGTTGTGCCGGAGCGGCAAACTCCGTTGCCGATCCGGCAACAAACGCGGTCAGAACAGCGTGGCGGGTTCGACCGGTTCGGGTTCGGGCAGCGCGTCGAGCTCGGGCACGAGCGTGCGGACGTCGTCGTGGAACCGGCGGGCGAGCGCGGGCGCGTCGTCGTTGTCGGGGGTGTGCAGGAACACCGTCGGCGACCGGCCCTCCCGCAGCCAGCCGGCGACCACCTCGGCCCACGGCCGCCACCCCTCGACCGTCTCCTCGACCGAGTCGCGGCCCAGGTAGCGGACGATCGGTTGGTCGGTCAGCGCCCGCGTCCGCCGGGGCAACCGCGGTTTGCGGTCCCAGGCCTCGCGCTCGGCGTCGCTGGTCGGCGGGCTCTGGAAGAAGACCTCGGTGTCGAACGGCACCCACTCGGCGTCCACGTCGTCGAGGGCCCCCTCCAGCAGCGACGTCGCACCGGCGTCGGTGAAGAACACGGGGTGGCGCACCTCCACGGCACGCCGCAGGCCGACGGGCAGCCTGCGCAGGAAGCGGCTCAGTGCCTCGACGTCCGCCGGGCCGAACGAGCCGGGCAGCTGGGTCCACAGGACCGCGCGCTCGCCCAGGGGCTCGATGGCGTCGAGGAACGCCCGCATCGGCACCTCGACACCGGCGAGCCGGCGCTCGTGCGTGACGACCTTGGGCAGCTTGACCACGAACCGGAAGTCCGGGTCCGTCTGCCGCGCCCAGGTCTCGACGGTCTTGCGGGCGGGCGTCGCGTAGAACGTGGTGTTGCCCTCAACGGCGTTGCACCAGCCGGCGTAGGCCCGCAGCCGCTCCCCCGCGGGAAGCGACTGCGGCAGGAACCGCCCTGGCCACGCCTTGTGGTTCCACATGGCGCAGCCGACGTGAAGGCGTGCCACGGCTCCTACTTCTTGCCCTTCGGCTCCTCGGTCGACAGCGCGGCGACGAAGGCCTCCTGCGGCACCTCCACGCGCCCCACCATCTTCATGCGCTTCTTGCCTTCCTTCTGCTTCTCCAGCAGCTTGCGCTTGCGGGTGATGTCACCGCCGTAGCACTTGGCCAGGACGTCCTTGCGGATCGCGCGGATCGTCTCGCGGGCGATCACACGGGACCCGATGGCCGCCTGGATCGGCACCTCGAACTGCTGCCGCGGGATGAGCTCGCGCAGCTTCGTGGCCATGCGCGTGCCGTAGCCGTAGGCGTGGTCCTTGTGCACGATCGCGGAGAACGCGTCGACGGCCTCGCCCTGCAGCAGGATGTCGACCTTGACCAGCTCCGACTCGGCCTCGCCCGACTCCTCGTAGTCCAGCGAGGCGTAGCCGCGGGTGCGGGACTTCAGCGAGTCGAAGAAGTCGAAGATGATCTCGCCGAGCGGCATGGTGTAGCGCAGCTCGACGCGGTCCTCCGACAGGTAGTCCATGCCGCCGAGCTGGCCGCGCTTGGCCTGGCACAGCTCCATGATCGCGCCGATGTAGTCCGACGGGGCGATGATCGTGCACTTGGTGACGGGCTCGTACACCTCGGCGCGCTTGCCCTCCGGCCAGTCGGACGGGTTCGTCACGACGTGCTCGGCGCCGTCTTCCATGATCACGCGGTAGACGACGTTCGGTGCCGTGGAGATCAGGTCGAGGCCGTACTCGCGTTCGAGGCGGTCGCGGGTGATCTCCAGGTGCAGCAGGCCGAGGAAGCCGCAGCGGAAGCCGAAGCCCAGTGCCGCGGAGGTCTCCGGTTCGAACGTCAGCGCGGCGTCGTTGAGCTGGAGCTTCTCCAGCGCCTCGCGCAGCTCCGGGTAGTCGGAACCGTCGACCGGGTACAGGCCCGAGTAGACCATCGGGCGAGGCTCGCGGTAGCCGGCCAGCGGCTCGGTGGCGCCCTTGCGCTCGGAGGTGACGGTGTCGCCGACCTTCGACTGGCGCACGTCCTTCACGCCGGTGATCAGGTAGCCGACCTCGCCGACGCCCAGGCCGCGGGACGGCTTCGGCTCCGGCGAGACGATGCCGACCTCGAGGATCTCGTGGGTGGCACCGGTCGACATCATCTTGATGCGCTCGCGCGGCGTGATCTTGCCGTCGACGACGCGGATGTAGGTGACGACGCCGCGGTAGGTGTCGTAGACCGAGTCGAAGATCATCGCGCGGGCCGGTGCGTCCGCCTCGCCCACGGGCGGCGGGACCAGCTTCACGACCTCGTCGAGCAGCGCCTCGACGCCGAGACCGGTCTTCGCGGAGACCCGCAGCACCTCGTCGGGCTCGCAGCCGACGATGTGCGCGATCTCCTTCGCGTACTTGTCCGGGTCCGCGGCGGGCAGGTCGATCTTGTTGAGCACCGGGATGATGGTGAGGTCCTTCTCCATCGCCAGGTACAGGTTCGCGAGCGTCTGCGCCTCGATGCCCTGCGCGGCGTCGACCAGCAGGATCGCGCCCTCGCAGGCCTCCAGCGCACGGGAGACCTCGTAGGTGAAGTCGACGTGGCCCGGCGTGTCGATCATGTGCAGGACGTGGTCCTGCCCGTTGACCTGCCAGGGCAGGCGCACGTTCTGCGCCTTGATGGTGATGCCGCGCTCCCGCTCGATGTCCATGCGGTCGAGGTACTGAGCGCGCATCGCCCGCGCTTCGACCACGCCGGTGAGCTGCAGCATGCGGTCGGCCAGCGTGGACTTGCCGTGGTCGATGTGCGCGATGATGCAGAAGTTCCGGATGAGTTCCGGCGGCGTGAACGTCGTGTCGGCGAACGTGGTCAAGGCGGTCCTCAGCAGGAAATCGGACGGGTGTCCCCTTATGGTCCCATAGAGGCCCACGTGCTCTGCACCACTAGGGTGCGTTCGTGCTGATGAACGGTGAAGACCCCCGCCCGGCCAAGGGCGCGGTCCGCGAGATCTTCGACGCGGCGGAGGCCACCAAGCTCGAGTACGAGCCCTCGGTGGACGGTGACGCGGACCCCGGCGAGGTCGTCTGGGCGTGGGTGCCCTACGAGGAGGACGCGAACCGCGGCAAGGACCGCCCGCTGCTGGTCGTGGGCCGCGCCAAGGGCGAGCTGATCGCGTTGATGCTCTCCTCGAAGGAGCCGCGCGACGACTACCTGGAGCTGGGCTCCGGCGCCTGGGACCGCGACGGCCGCCCGTCCTACCTGCGGCTGGACCGGGTGTTCGCCCTCGACTCCGACGACGACATCCGCCGCGAGGGCGCCGTGCTCGGCCCGGTCGCCTTCGGCCAGGTCGTGGACACCCTGCGCGCACGCCACGGCTGGCGCTGACCCCTGCGGGTGCGGGGGCGCCTGACCACGCGCCCCCGCACCCGCCCGTCACGCCGCGTGCGGCCCCTGGTCGTCGCGCGCGGCCCGCCGGCGCCCCGCGTACTCCCCGAGCTTGCCCAGCGACTGCTCCTCGTCCAGCGCGACCTCGGCCAGCCGGTCGAACACCAGCCTGATCCGCGCGATCGCACCGGGGTCCTGCACGAACACCTGCGCGAGCTCGGTCTCGCTGAACACGACCGGCATCGCCTTCTCGTACTCCCAGAGCACGCAGCCGCTGGACGGCACCACGGCCCGCATCGGCACGACCCGGACGCTGTGCTCCTCGGACAGCAGCCGCGCGCACTGGTCCTCCATCACCCGCCGGCCGCCGACCCGTTGCTGCAACGCGAACTCGTGGATGTAGAACAAGCATTTCGGCGGGTTGTTCCGGCGCAGGACTACTTGCCGGTCCATGCGGTGCTGCACGGCCGCCGCAATTCGGTCGCCGGTCGTGAAACCACCGAGCCGGTGCAGCGCGTCGGCGTATTCGTGGGTCTGCACCAGACTGGGCAGCTTGGTCACCGAATAGCTCGTGATCGACGTCGCCGCGGACTCCCCGATCCTCGCCGTGCGCACGTCCTCCGGCGCGTGCACGACATACTCGTCGAAGGCGTACCGGTACCGGCGCCGGAAGTCGTCGATGTACTGGATGTCCTTGCCGCACATGGTGAACAGCTGCACGAGGTCGATGTCGGTGGCCCGCACCTTGCCGTGCTCCAGGTTGGACACCTTGCTCGGGTCCCACCCCAGTCGCACGGCCAGCGCCGCCCCGCTCATGCCGGTGCCGGCCTCCCGGACGCGGCGCAGCTCGTCGCCCAGGTCCCTGCTGTACGCGGTAGATGTGAATACAGTCACGCCAAAACGCTATGGCTTGTATTTATTCCATGGTACGGGCCCTTTCGGGTGAAAAGAGCGCCTGGGCGACTCCGATGATGCCGCCGGAGTCCATTGCCGTTGCCGCGCTACCGGAACAAATGCACTTCAAGGGTTCCACACCGTTGAACCGCTCGCGCAAGTAGGGTCGGACCGTGGACCGAGTCGCGGGATCGTTGTACGGGTTGGCTTTCGGGGACGCGCTCGGCAAGCCGACGGAGTTCCTGTCCGTTGCGGAGATCGACCGGCGGTTCGGTCCTCACGGACCGGACGACCTGGTTGGCGACCCCGCCCTGGTCACCGACGACACGCAGATGGCACTCGCCGTCGCGTGGGCGCTGCACGGCGTCGACCGGTACACCGCCGACGTGCTCGAACCGCGGCTGCGCGAGCGGTTCGTGTCCTGGGCGCACAGCCCGGAGAACAACCGCGCACCCGGGATGACGTGTCTGCGTGCGTGCGGCGGCCTGGCGGAGGGCCTGCCGTGGGTGGAGGCGACCATCGCGGGGTCCAAGGGCTGCGGTGCGAACATGCGGGTCACGCCGGTGGGACTGGTGCCCGACCTCGACCTCGACGTCCTCGCCGGGGTGTCGCAGCTGCAGGCCGCCATGACGCACGGTCATCCCACGGCGCTCACCGCGTCCGAGCTCACCGCGTACGCGACCCGGCTGCTGGTCGACGGACGCGACCTGGCCGAGGTGCCCGCCGCGTTGCTGGACCGCTGCCGCGAACAGCGCTCGGTCTACCTGGAGCAGTGGCTGGGTCCCCTGTGGCGGACGCCGGGTGCGACGACGCCGGCCGACTTCATCGCGCGCGGCTGGGACGAGTGCGCCGAGGTGCTCGAACGGCTGGTGGCCGCCCTCGCCGAACCCGATGACGGGCAGGACGCGAGCCTGGCCACCGGCGAGGGCTGGATCGCGCGGAGGAGGCGCTGGCGACCGGGCTGTACTGCGCGATCCGGCACGCCGACGACCCGGTGCGGTGCCTGGTGCGGGGCGCGAGGACCAGTGGCGACTCGGACTCGATCGCGGCGTTGGCCGGGGCGTTCGCCGGCGCCGCGCACGGACTCGCCGCGTGGCCGCAGGAGTGGGTCGAGCGCATCGAGTATGCGGATCAGTTGGCAGCGCTCAGCTCCGGCACTGCCGGATGACTCGCTCGATGGTCGTGGAACACGAAAAAAAGCCCTGCGGGGAGCGCTTGTGGCGCTCAACCCGCAGGGCAAATTAAGTTCGGCGGCGACCTACTCTCCCACACCGTAACCAGTGCAGTACCATCGGCGCAGAAGGGCTTAACTACCGGGTTCGGAATGGGACCGGGTG
>NZ_JBEZBX010000013.1:0-234107 GCF_040647275.1 Lentzea sp. NPDC042327 | reverse complement strand
TCCTTACCACCCCCGGCTGGCCCTCCTTTTTTCCCACCCCCTCCCCTTTCCCCCGGCCCGGGGGGGCCCCCCCGCCCCCCCCGGGGGAACGCGGGGCCCCCGCGTGACATCTCAGGCCGGGCGGAAGCTGGGTTCCGCGGTCGAGACGGTGACGCTGTTGAGGAGGCGTTCGAGGGCGGCCTCGACGTCTTCCTTCCAGGTGATGGCGCTGCGCAGCTCCAGGCGCAACCGGGGCCAGCGCGGGTGCGGCCGCACGGTCTTGAAGCCGACGCTCGTGAGGAAGTCGGCGGGCGTGACGCAACTGCTCGCCTCGGCGTCCGGCCGCATGTCGCCGAACGCCTCGACCGCCTTCACGCCGCGCCGGGTCAGGTCCTTCGCCACGGCCTGCACGAGCACGCGGCCGAGTCCTCCGCCGCGGAACTCGGGGAGCACGTCGAGCGACGTCAGCAGTACCGCGTCCGGGCTGACCGGCGAGGTGGGGAAGGCAGCACTGCGCGGCACGGCAGCGGGCGGTGCGTAGAACGCCGAACCGGCCGGAATGCCGTCGCAGTAGATGAGACGGCCGCACGAACCCCACTCGAGCAGGACGCTGGAGACCCAGGCTTCCTTCTCGAACTCCGTGTCCCCGTACTCCTCGGCCTGTTCGCGCAGGTGAGGGGCCAGTTCCCAGAAGACGCACGTTCTGCTGTGCTTGGAGAGATGCTCCAGGTTGTCCAGCGTGACGCCCACGACGCGACGGGACACCCCGACCTCCACCCGTTAACACACACAGTGAACCCACACGAGCGTAGGCGAATGTGACGGAACCGGGAAGGCGCGTGCCCTGAACGGGACGACGGTTACACTCGCTCGGGACAATTCCCATTCAGGAGTCCCTCATGACGATGCCCGGACAGCCCGCCAAGCAGGGCCCCAGAAGCCTTGACCCCCACCTCCGCCGCTACGCAGCGCGCACGGCAGGGATGACGGCATCGGAGATCCGGGCACTTTTCGCAGTCGCGTCACGTCCCGAGGTGGTCTCGCTGGCGGGCGGCATGCCGCACCTGGCCGCGTTGCCGCTGGACTCGCTGTCCGCGGAGATCGGCCAGCTCGTCGCCACCGAGGGTCTCGTGGCGTTGCAGTACGGCTCAGCGCACGGTGTTCCGCTGCTGCGCGAGCAGATCTGCGACGTGATGGCGATGGAGGGCATCAACGGCCACCCGGACGACGTGGTGGTGACGGTCGGCTCGCAGATGGGCCTGGACATGGTCACCCGGATCTTCTGCGACCCCGGTGACGTGGTGATCGCGGAGGGTCCGTCGTACGTGGGGGCCCTCGGGTCGTTCACGGCCTATCAGGCGCAGGTCGTGCACGTGGCGATGGACGCCGATGGGCTCGTGCCCTCGTTGCTGCGAGAGGCGCTGGAAGCCTGCAAGCGCGCCGGGCAGCGGGTGAAGTTCCTTTACACGATCCCGAACTTCCACAACCCGGCCGGCGTGACGCTGGCGGTGTCGCGGCGGGCTGAGATCCTGGAGATCTGCCGCAGCTACGGCGTGCTGGTCGTGGAGGACAACCCGTACGGCCTGCTCGGGTTCGACGGGCAGACGTACCCGGCGCTGCGGTCGATGGACCCGGACAACGTCGTGTACCTCGGGTCGTTCTCGAAGACGTTCGCCGCCGGTCTGCGGGTCGGCTGGGTGCTGGCCCCGCACGCGGTGCGGGAGAAGCTGGTGCTGGCGGCCGAGTCGGCCACCCTGTGCCCGCCGACGCTGAACCAGATGATCGTGTCCCGGTACCTGTCGACGCAGGACTGGAAGGGTCAGATCAAGACCTACCGCGAGGCCTACCGCGAACGGCGGGACGCGGCGATCTCGGCGCTTGAGCAGCACATGCCGCAAGGTTCCACGTGGAACATCCCGGATGGCGGCTTCTACGTCTGGGTGACCGTGCCGGAGGGCATCGACACGAAGGCGATGCTGCCGCGTGCCGTGACCGCCCGCGTGGCGTACGCGTCCGGCACCGGTTTCTACGCGGACGGCTTCGGCTCCCGCCAGCTGCGCATCTCGTACTGCTACCCGACGCCGGAGCGCATCCGGGAGGGCGTCCGCCGCCTGGCGAACGTCATCGAGGACGAGATGCAGCTGGCCGCGACCTTCGGGGCGACGACGGGCCGGCAGCTGTCCGGTCCGCAGACCCCGTCGCCCGACACCGCCTGATCCTTGGAGTTGTGCTGTGGCTGACCGCATGGTCGCTGTGCTGTCCGGTGGGCTCTCCCACGAACGCGAGGTCTCGCTCCGCTCGGGCCGCCGGCTCTCCGCCGCGCTGCGCTCGGTGGGCGTCACCGTGGAGGAGTGGGACGCCGACGCCTCGTTGGTGACGCGGCTGCGCGAGCACCGCCCGGACGCCGTCGTCGTCGCCCTGCACGGCGGTGAGGGCGAGAACGGCTCGGTGCAGGCGATCCTGGAGATGCTCGGCGTGCCCTACGTCGGCACGGACTCGCGTGCGTGCCGCCGGGCGTGGGACAAGCCGACTGCGAAGGCTGAGCTGGCCCGTGCGGGCCTGGCGACGCCGGAGTGGGTGGTCCTGCCGCACGCGACGTTCCGGGAACTGGGTGCCAAGCCGGTGCTCGACGCGATGGTGTCGACGCTGGGGCTGCCGTTGATGCTCAAGCCGGACCAGGGCGGCTCGGCGCTGGGCGCCCAGGTGGTGCGGGATGCCGCGGAGCTGCCGCCGGCGATGGTCGGCTGCCTCGCCTACGGCGACACCGTCCTGGCCGAGCAGTTCATCGCCGGCGTCGAGGTGGCGGTCTCGGTGGTCGACGGTCCGGACGGGCCCACGGCACTGCCCGCCGTCGAGATCGTGCCGGAGACCGGCGTGTACGACTACACCGCCCGCTACACCGCCGGGCTGACCGACTTCCACGCGCCGGCCCGGCTGGACCCGGCGGCGGCGAAGGCGGTCGGCGAGCTCGCGGTCGCGGCCCACCGGTTGCTCGGGCTGCGGGACGTGTCGCGGACCGACGCGGTGGTGGCGGAGGACGGGACCGTTTACTTCCTCGAAGTGAACGTGTCGCCCGGACTGACCGAGACCTCGCTCCTGCCGATGGCCGTCGAGGCAGCGGGGCAGTCGCTGGGGGAGATCTACGCGGGGTTGGTGGAGCGCGCCGTCGCTCGCTGAGGCCCTCTGTCGACAACGGAAAACAGGTGACGCCCCGTATCCTCTCGGATGCGGGGCGTCATCGTCACCGTGACACAAGGCCCGTGGGTGATCCTATGGGCCTACTCCGAAGTCCGAATTGTCGGATTCGAGTTCATCAGGCCGACGATCCGTTCAAGATCGTCGACTGACCCGAACTCGACGACGATCCGGCCCTTTCGCTGCCCCAGTTCGACCTTCACGCGGGTGTCGAAGCTGTCCGAGAGGCGCTCGGCGAGCTCCTGCAGACCCGGCGCGTGCAACTGCTTGCGCGGGGCCTGCTTCGCCTTCGCCGGCTTCTCGTTCTTGGCGATCGTCACCGCTTCCTCGGTCGCGCGGACCGACATGCCCTCCGCGACGATCCGGGCGGCGAGCTCCTCCTGCGCGCCGGCGTCGTCGAGACCGAGCAGTGCGCGGGCGTGGCCGGCGCTGAGCACGCCCGCCGCGACCCGGCGCTGAACGGGGAGGGGGAGCTTGAGGAGGCGGATGGTGTTCGTGACGACGGGGCGGCTGCGGCCGATGCGGTCGGCGAGCTCCTCGTGCGTGACGCCGAACTCCTCCAGCAGCTGCTGGTAGGCCGCCGCCTCTTCGAGCGGGTTCAGCTGGACGCGGTGGATGTTCTCCAACAGCGCGTCGCGCAGCATCACGTCGTCGGCGGTCTGCCGCACGATCGCCGGGATGGTCTTGAGCCCGGCCTGCTGGGTGGCCCGCCACCGGCGCTCGCCCATGACGAGCTCGTAGGTGTCACCGCCGAGCTCGCGCACGACGATCGGCTGCATGAGCCCGAACTCCTTGATGGAGAACGACAGCTCGTTGATCGCGTCCGGGTCGAACACCTGGCGCGGCTGCTTCGGGTTCGTCCTGATCGCGGTGACCGCGATCTCCCGGTAGACAGCGCCCGCCACCTCGCCGACGGGGGACTGCTGGTGCTGTTGCTGGGCCTTGGCACCGTTGCCCGTCAGCACGGGCTTGATGGCGCTGGGCGCGCCGGGTGGCGGACCCTGCGGGATCAACGCGGCCAGGCCGCGCCCGAGTCCCCCCTTGCGCTGTTCCGTCATGCGCCCTCTCCCTTGGCCCCGCGCTGCGCGATCTCCTTGGCGGCGTCGAGGTAGCTCATCGACCCGCGCGAGCCGGGGTCGTACGTCAGCACCGTCTGCCCGAAGCCCGGCGCCTCGCTGACCTTCACGCTCCGCGGGATCACCGTCCGCAGGACCGTGTCGCCGAAGTGGCTGCGCACCTCGCTCGTCACCTGGTCGGCGAGCTTGGTGCGGCCGTCGTACATCGTCAGCAGGATCGTGGAGATGCCGAGGTCCGGGTTCAGGTGGTGCTGCACGAGCTCGATGTTGCGCAGCAACTGGCTCAGCCCCTCCAGCGCGTAGTACTCGCACTGGATCGGGATCAGCGCCTCCTGGGCGGCCACCATCGCGTTGACGGTCAGCAGGCCGAGGCTCGGCGGGCAGTCGATGAAGACGTAGTCGGGCTGGAGCTCGTCCAGTGCCTCCGGGCTCAGCGCCTCCTTGAGGCGCGACTCGCGGGACACCATGGACACGAGCTCGATCTCGGCGCCGGCGAGGTCGATCGTCGCGGGCACGCAGTAGAGGTTCGGGGACGTCGGGCTGACCTGAGCCGCCTCGGCGATGGAGATCTCGCCGATGAGCACCTCGTAGACGGACGGCGTGCCGGACCGGTGCTCGACCGAGAGCGCCGTGCTCGCGTTGCCCTGCGGGTCGAGGTCGATCACGAGCGTCTTGAGCCCGTGGATGGCGAGTGCGGCGGCGAGGTTCACCGTGCTCGTCGTCTTGCCGACGCCACCCTTCTGGTTGGCGACGGTGATGACCCGCCGGTGCCTCGGGCGGGGGAGCAGGGACTCGTCAGGGTGCAGCACGTTTGCCGCACGAGCCGCCTCTTCTGCAATCGGGGTCCACACCACGGCGCTGTCATCTCCGTTTTTGGTCGGCTTCGGCTTCGGCTGGGATCCAGTTTCACGTGAAACGTCGGCAGTTTGGAACTCCGGGTACACGCTCACCGATCCCTTCGCGTCTGGCGCTCGACGATGAGCACCGTCGTCGGCACCTCAAGTACGTCCGCTCCCACGACGACGACATGTCCGTTGACGCCCCCAAGACGCCGCACAGCTGTTCCGTCGCGGTCCAACTCCTCCTGCGCGCGCTCGCCCTTGAGCGCCACCATCCGCCCGCCACCCTTGAGCAGGGGGAGGCACCACCGCGCGAGCTTGTCGAGCGGAGCAACAGCTCGCGCGGTCACCACGTCACAGTTCTTGAGGCGGTCCTTGACCGGACCCTCCTCGGCCCGCCCGCGGACCACCGCCACGTTGCTCAGGCCGAGCTTCTCTACGACCTCTTCGAGCCACGCGATCCGGCGCGCCATCGGCTCCAGGAGCGTGACCCGGAGATCGGGTCGAGCAATCGCCAGCGGCACCCCCGGCAGTCCGGCACCGGAGCCCACGTCGACAACCCGCTCGTTCGGCTGGATCACCTGCTCGATGACCGCCGAGTTGAGCACGTGCCGATTCCAAATCTTGTCGACCTCACGGGGCCCGATGAGCCCCCGCTCGACGCCGTGCTCCTCCAGGAGCCTGACGAACTCGGCGGCACGCTCGACGTGCTCACCGAAGACGAGCTTCGCGTTGTCGGGCAACTCCCCGGCCATGTTCTCCGTCCGACGTTTCACGTGAAACCACGCGGCGGCGGCGTTCCGGCGGCCGGTGGAAAAGCTGGCGAATGCCAGGGCACCATCATGACGGATGCACCGTGTGCTCCGCCAAATCCTGAGCACCGTTTCACGTGAAACTTGGGGCAAATCGTGAGACCACCCATCCACACCGTCTCCTGGGGCGGTCCGGGCACCATCTCGACCATGGCGCACCCGCCCGGCGGCATCCCGATCGGTGACCGGACGGCGTGGAGCCGACGGAAGCGTGGCGGCTGATCTCAGAAGCGGGCGGGCTCTCGATGCCGGGCACGGGGGAGTAGTCGAACTGGCAGGAGACGTGGTGGGCGGCGCGGGTCGGGCTGTTTCACGTGGAACGGTGATCGCTGCGTTGGCTGGCCGCGGCGGAGTCTTCGGGCGCGGCGGTCGCCAAGCGCCAACGAGCACAACGGGGGAGACAGCGGGGGAGCACGGCTTCCACGAGAAGGATCTCCTCCCGCCGCTCCCTCCCCGGAGACAGCGAACGGCCCCTGGCTCCAACCGGAACCAGGGGCCGTAGGGCCGAAACTTCAGAGCATCACGGCTTCGGGAAGACGATGACCCGGCGCTGCGGCTCCTCGCCCTCGCTCTCGCTGTGCACACCCGCGACCGCGGCCACGGCGTCGTGCACGACCTTGCGCTCGAACGGGGTCATGGGATGCAGGCGGGCGCGCTCGCCGGATGCGGCGACCTTCTCCGCGGTGGTGCGGCCGAGTTCGGCGAGCTCGGCGCGGCGGCCGGCGCGCCACTGGGCGATGTCCAGCATCAGGCGGGAGCGGACGCCCGTCTCCTGCTGGACGGCGAGGCGGGTGAGCTCCTGGAGCGACTCGAGCACGTTGCCGCGGGGGCCGACGAGCTTCGAGAGGTCCTCGCCGCCGTCGATGCTGACGACCGCGCGGCCGCCCTCCACGTCCAGGTCGATGTCACCGTCGTAGTCCAGCAGGTCCAGCAGGCGCTCGAGGTAGTCACCCGCGATGTCGCCTTCCTGGACGAGCAGGTCCTCGGTCTTGCCCGGCGACTGCGACTCCGACTCTGACTGCGTCTCCGACTGCGGCTCGGCCTCGTCCGACGACGACGCCTCCACGTCGGTCGCCTGCAAGGTCTCCGACACGATGTCTCCTCTCCGGGGCGAACGCCCGAAATCAGCGGCGCTTCTTGCTGCCCGGCTTCTTGCTGGTGGATCGGCCTGGGGTCAGGCCGGGAATCTCGGTGTTGGAGTTGCCGTTCACGTCGGCCGGGGAGTCCGGCTTCTGCGCGGCCGGCGAGCCGCCGGGGCCCGCGGTCGGCATGCGCTTCGCACCGTTGGCCGGCTTGACGCCGGGTGCGGGCTTCTTCGGGTTGACCGGCTTCACGCCCGGCTTGGGAGCGAGGGCCTGGCGGGTGGTCACCGCGGTGGCCTTCTTCTCCTCTTCCTCCGCGTCGATGCGGCGGTAGACGACGTACTGCTGGCCGAGCGTCCACGCGTTGTTGGAGAGCCAGTACAGCAGGATCGCGACGGGGAAGAAGAAGCCACCGACCAGGACGCCGATCGGGAACAAGTACAGGGTCAGCTTGTTCATGATGGCCGTCTGCGGGTTGTCCAGCGCGGCCTGGTTCTGGCGGGCGACCGAGTGGCGGGCCGTGAAGTGGGTCGCGATGGACGCCACGATCATCAGCGGCACGGACACGAGGATGACGTTCAGGCGCTCGGTGCCGAACTGCGCGAGCTGGTCGGCCGGCATCGTGATGAACGTCGACAGGTTGGTGCCGAAGAGCTTGGCGTTGACGAACGAGTCGACGCCCTGCTTGTCGAAGAAGTAGACCTCGCCCCAGCCGGGCTTGAACGACCGCAGCACGTGGAACAGACCGATGAACACCGGGATCTGCACCAGCATCGGCAGGCAGCCGCCGAGCGGGTTCACGCCGTGCTCGGACTGCAGCTTCTGCATCTCCTGCGCCTGGCGCTGGCGGTCGTTCGGGTACTTCTTCTTGATCTTCTGCATCTCCGGGGCGAACTCCTGCATCCGCCGCATGGAGCGCACCTGGCCGACGAACGGCTTGAACAGGATGGCGCGCAGGGTGAAGACCAGGAAGATGACGGACAGCGCCCAGGCGAAGCCGCTCGACTCACCGAACACCTTGCCGAACACCCAGTGCCAACACCACAAGATGAAGGACACCGGGTAGTAGATGAAGTTGAGCACGAGCTACTCCTCGGTGGATACATCGGGGACCTGCCGCCTCGGCGGTACCGGGTCCAGGCCTCCAGGGTGCCAGGGTCCGCAGCGCAGCAACCGGCGGATGGTCAGCCAGGTTCCGCGGAACGCCCCGTGGACGGTCAACGCCTCCACCGCGTACGCACTGCAGCTCGGGTAGAAGCGGCACGTGGGCGGCAGCAGGGGCGAGATGAAACGCCGGTAGAAGTGCACCGGCAACAGCGCGACCTTCGCGGGCAACGTGGTCATCGCAGCACCTTCCGCAGAGCGGAGGAGAAGTCGGCGGCCAGGTCGGCGCTCGACGCCACCGCTGCAGAGGGCAACGCACGCACCACGACGAGAGTTCCGGCGGGCATGCCGGAGAGGTGTTCGCGCACCACGTGCCGCAGGCGGCGGTAGACGCGGTGGCGAACGACGGAGTTGCCGACGGCCTTGCTCACGACGAAGCCCACCTTGGACGAATCCAAGGTGGGCACGTCTGGCGTCAAGGCGTGGACGACCAACCGGGGCCGTCCAGCGCGGCGGCCTCGGCGAACCACCAGGCCGAAGTCCTGGCTGCGGGTGAGCCGGGCGGCCGCTGGAAGCACGACGACGCTGCGCTTACCAGCTGTCAGGCAGACAGCGTGGCACGGCCCTTGCTGCGGCGCGCGGCCAGAATGGCGCGGCCGGCGCGGGTCCGCATGCGCAGCCGGAAGCCGTGCGTCTTCGCGCGGCGGCGGTTGTTGGGCTGGAAGGTGCGCTTACCCTTGCTCACGGTCGGTTCTCCCGGTGCTTCACTGCTGACAAAGCCTCTGTGGTCGTCCCCGACGGCAGTAGACGTAGGCGCGCGAAAGGCGCCCGTCGCAAGCGGGAGACTCATCTGAGGGTACGCACCCCCGGGTGCCGCGACCAAATCGGGGTGGGCCAAGCCACGTCTTGTCGGGCGCCCGCACCCTTGTTACCGTTCTTCCCTCGCGCGTGCCGGGCCGGTGTGGGAGCCGCCAGCACCGGCTACACAACGCACCTTTTAGTGCACAGTTGTGGATAACTCTGTGGATACCTCTATTCTCCGTGTCCACATGTGGAGTCACGGACTCCGGTGGAGGGGAGGGGAGCGCGGGGTGTCGAACCAGCAGGTCGACCTTGGTCACGTGTGGGCCGAGGTGGTGCAGGAGCTGGCCGCGAGCCACCTGTCCCCTCAGCAGCGCGCGTGGATGAGGGTCACCCGTCCGATCGGTCTGCTGGACGGGACCGCCCTGCTCGCCGCACCGAGCGACTTCGCGAAAGAGGCGATCGAACGCGCGCTGCGCGACCCGATCACCGACGCGCTGTCCCGCAGGCTCGGCCGTTCCGTCTCGCTGGCGGTGAAGGTCGACTCCCCGGAACCGGTCAGCCCGCCGACCGCGCCGATCTCGGTCCACGCCGTCCAGGCGGCGCAGGTGGGGCAGCCCGTTCCGGTCGCGCCGGTCCCTCCGGTCGTCGTCACCGGCGACACGCCCGGCCCCGTGGACGAGGGTGCGGAGCCTGCGGAGGGCAGCGACTCGGACGAGGTCGACGAAGCCGGCGACGCGCTCGCCGCCGTCACCGAGATCTGGCCGACGTTCAACTCCGCGAGCTCGGCCACGGCCGCACCGCCCAACGGGAACATGCCGTACACCCGGCCCGCGAACCCGTCGCCGTCGCAGACCCGGCTGAACGAGAAGTACAACTTCGACACGTTCGTCATCGGCGCCTCGAACCGGTTCGCCCACGCCGCCGCGGTCGCGGTGGCCGAAGCACCGGCCCGCGCCTACAACCCGCTCTTCATCTGGGGTGAGAGCGGCCTCGGCAAGACGCACCTGCTGCACGCCGTCGGGCACTACGCCCAGCGCCTGTTCCCCGGCATGCGCGTGCGGTACGTGTCGACCGAGGAGTTCACCAACGACTTCATCAACTCGCTGCGCGACGACCGCAAGGTCGCCTTCCAGCGCCGCTACCGGGACATCGACGTCCTCCTCGTGGACGACATCCAGTTCCTGGAGGGCAAGGAAGGCACGCAGGAGGAGTTCTTCCACACGTTCAACACGCTCCACAACACGAACAAGCAGATCGTGGTGTCGAGCGACCGGCCGCCCAAGCGGCTGGAGACGCTGGAGGACCGCCTGCGCACGCGGTTCGAGTGGGGCCTGATCACGGACATCCAGCCGCCCGAGCTGGAGACCCGGATCGCGATCCTGCGCAAGAAGGCGGCCCAGGACCGGCTCGCGGCCCCGGCCGACGTGCTGGAGTTCATCGCCTCCCGCGTCGAGCGGAACATCCGCGAGCTGGAGGGCGCGCTCATCCGCGTCACGGCGTTCGCGTCGCTCAACCGCCAGCCGGTCGACATCCAGCTCGCCGAGATCGTGCTGCGCGACCTCATCCCGGACTCGCACGCGCCGGAGATCACCGCCCCGACGATCATGGCGGTCACCGCCGAGTTCTTCGGCGTCTCGATCGACGACCTGTGCGGTCCCGGCAAGACGAAGGCGCTCGCGCAGGCACGGCAGATCTCCATGTACCTGTGCCGCGAGCTGACCGACCTGTCGCTGCCGAAGATCGGTCAGACGTTCGGCGGCCGCGACCACACGACCGTCATGCACGCGGACAAGAAGATCCGCAAGGAGATGGCAGAGCGCCGGCGCATCTACGACCAGGTCCAGGAGCTCACCTCCCGGATCAAGCAGCGCGCCCGCCACGCTCCCTGATCCCACCTGGGTAAGACGCCAAGGGGTTCCTCCACCGCGGAGGGACCCCTTCTTCTTCGCGCCGCGTCCGCGCCACGCGGTGAGCTCTCACCGGGGCGGGAGCGGCCGCGGGGTCCCCGCACACCCAGGGAGGGGACGGGGGAGCGCCGCGCGACCCGGGTGGAGAGGGGCGGCCGGGCCCGGGTGGAGGAGGCGTGGAGGAGGTCCAACCGGGTGCGGAGCGGGCAACATCGTCTGCCCGCGCACTCGAAGGGGTGGGGACAACTGGAAAAGTGTGAGACCCGGGCCACGATCCGGCCACGAAAGCCTGTTGAACACCCGGGTACAACTGCCCCGCACCCGGGGACGCACCCGGGGACAACTGTGGACGATCTGTGGATCGAGACCTGTGTACAACTGGCTGTCCCCGGGTGCGCCGGTTTGTCCCCGGGTGCCATCCCCCTGTAGTCCACATGGGGTGAGGTGTCTTGACCTGGGCGTTCAAGGGATGTCCACACAATCCACAGCCCCTACTGTTACTGCTGTTGATCTCTTCAAGAGAAGTTCTTCAAAAGCAAAACAGCGTGGACGGCTCCCGGGGATCGGTGCCCGAACCCCGAAGTGACGCGGAGGGCCAGGACGCTCTACCGTGGTGCTCCGCCCTCGGCCATCGAGGACACTCAGGCCGGGACGAGGCTCCCCCACCCCCACTGGCACGTTGTCGTGGTCGGGCTTGTCGACTGTCGAGGAAAGGACGCCTCATGAAGATCCGCGTCGAGCGCGACGGCCTGGCCGACGCCGTCGCCTGGGTCGCACGCAGCCTCCCGTCCCGTCCGCCCGTTCCCGTGCTGGGCGGCGTGCTGCTCGACGCGGAATCGGAAGACTCGCTGACCGTCTCCGGGTTCGACTACGAGGTCTCCGCCCAGGTCGGTGTCCCCGCCACGATCGCCGACGGTGGCCGCGCCCTCGTCTCCGGCCGTCTGCTCGCCGACATCACCAAGGCGCTCCCGAACCACCCCGTCGAGATCGCGGTCGACGGTGCTCGCATGACGATCAGCTGTGGCAGTGCCCGGTTCAGCCTCCCGACGATGCCGGTCGAGGACTACCCCGCGCTGCCGTCCATGCCGCAGCTGATCGGTGAGCTCCCCGGCGAGGTCTTCGGCGAGGCGGTCAGCCAGGTCGCCGTCGCGGCCGGCAAGGACGACACGCTCCCGATGCTCACCGGCGTCCGGGTCGAGATCGGCGAGGGCAAGCTGACCCTCGTGGCGACCGACCGGTTCCGCCTGGCGATGCGCGAGTTCCCGTGGGAGCCCGACGCGTCCCTCGGCGAGGTCGCCGTCCTGGTCCCCGCCCGCACCCTCGGCGACGCTGCCAAGACGCTCGGCTCCGGCGGCAGCAAGGTCGAGATGTCGCTCGCGGCCAACGACGGGCTGCTCGGCCTGTCCGGTTCCGGCAAGCGCACGACGACCCGCCTGCTCGACGCCGACTTCCCGAAGTACCGCCAGCTGCTGCCCTCCGAGCACTCGGCCGCGGCGATCATCGACATCGACGCCCTGCAGCAGGCGATCAAGCGCGTGTCGCTGGTCGCCGAGCGCGGCACCCAGGTCCGCCTCGAGTTCGTGGACGGCGGCCTGCGCCTGTCCGCCGGTGGCGACGACGAGGGGTCGGCCGAGGAGGAGCTGCCGGTCGAGTACACCGGCGAGCCGGTCACGATCGCGTTCAACCCGGGCTACCTGCTCGACGGCCTCGGTGCCGTCCGCACGCAGAAGGTCCACTTGTCCTTCACCACACCCAGCCGACCGGCGTTGCTGAAGCCGGTGGACGAGGATGGGAACGTGGCGCCGGGCTACCTGTACCTGCTGATGCCCGTCCGCCTTCCCGGCTGAGAAAACCCTTACCGGGTACCAGAAACGTTAGGGGAGAACACCGTGCAGCTCGGACTCGTCGGCCTCGGCAAGATGGGTTTCAACATGCGCGAGCGGGTGCGCCGTGCCGGTCACGAGGTGATCGGCTACGACCGCAACCCGGAGGTCAGCGACTCGGAGTCGCTGGCGGACATGGTGTCCAAGCTCGAAGCACCGCGCACGGTGTGGGTGATGGTGCCGGCCGGCGAGATCACCAGGAACACGGTCAAGGAGCTCAAGGAGCTGCTGGAGCCGGGTGACCTGGTCATCGACGGCGGCAACTCGAAGTTCACCGACGACCAGGTCCACGCCGAACTGCTCGCGGAGAAGGGCATCGGCTACCTCGACTGCGGTGTGTCCGGCGGCGTGTGGGGCCTGGAGAACGGCTACGCGCTCATGGTCGGCGGTGCCGCCGAGCACGTCGAGCAGGCGCAGCCGATCTTCGACGCGCTCCGCCCCGAGGGTCCGCGCGAGGAGGGCTTCGCGCACGCGGGCAAGGTCGGTGCCGGCCACTACTCGAAGATGGTGCACAACGGCATCGAGTACGGCCTGATGCAGGCGTACGCCGAGGGCTTCGAACTGCTCGACAAGACCGATGTCGTCGACAACGTGCCCGGCGTCATCACGGCGTGGCAGCGCGGCACGGTCGTGCGCTCGTGGCTGCTCGACCTGCTGGTGCGCGCGCTCGAGTCCGACCCGGAGCTCGACGACCTGCGCGGGTACGTCGAGGACTCCGGCGAGGGCCGGTGGACCGTCGAGGAGGGAATCAACAACGCGGTGCCGCTGCCGGTGATCTCCGCCGCGCTCTTCGCCCGGTTCACCTCCCGCCAAGAGGACTCGCCGGCCATGCGCGCCGTCGCCGCTCTGCGCAACCAGTTCGGCGGTCACTCGGTGCACCTCGCCGGTCCGTCGTCCGGTTCGGGCAGCACCCAGGGCTAACGGGTGCACGTCAGACACCTCCAGGTCAGCGACTTCCGCTCGTGGGAGCGGGCCGACCTGGCCTTCGAGCCCGGTGTGTCGGTGCTCGTCGGGCGCAACGGCCAGGGCAAGACGAACCTGGTCGAGGCGCTCGGGTACGTGGCGACGCTGGGCTCGCACCGCGTCGCCACGGACGCACCCCTGATCCGGCACGGCGCCCAGCGCGCCGTCGTGCGGACGGCCGTGGTCAACGACGACCGCGAGCTGCTCGTCGAGATCGAGATCACGGCGGGCAAGGCGAACCGGGCCAGGATCAACCGCGGTCCGGTCCCGCGTCCGCGCGACGTGCTCGGCATCCTGCGGACCGTGTTGTTCGCGCCGGAGGACCTCTCCCTCGTGCGCGGCGATCCGGGGGACCGGCGGCGGTTCCTCGACGAGGTGCTGGTGCTGCGCTCGCCGAGGTTCGCGGGCGTGCGCAGCGACTACGACCGGGTGCTGAAGCAGCGCAGCGCGTTGTTGAAGACGGTGAAGCACAGCAGGTCGGCCGACCTGTCGACGCTCGACGTCTGGGACGGGCACCTGGCCAAGCACGGCGCCGAGCTGCTGGCCGCGCGGTTGAAGCTGGTCCGCGACATGGCGGACCACGTGACCACGGCCTACGCGGAGGTGGCGCCGGAGTCGCGACCGGCGCTCATCTCCTACCGGTCGAGCGTCGGCGACCTGCCGGAGGACCGGGAGAGCATCGAGGACCTGCTGCTCGCCGAGCTGGACCGGGTGCGCAGGCAGGAGATCGAACGGGGGGTGTGCCTGGTTGGCCCGCACCGCGACGACCTCGAGCTGACGCTGGGCGAGCTCCCCGCGAAGGGCTACGCCAGTCACGGAGAGTCGTGGTCGTTCGCGCTCGCGCTGCGGCTCGGCGGGTACGAGCTCATGCGTGTCGACGGCATCGAACCGGTGCTCGTGCTGGACGATGTGTTCGCGGAGCTCGACCGCGGCCGGCGCCGGCAGCTCGCGAAGGTCGCTGCCGCCGCGGAGCAGGTGCTGATCACCGCCGCGGTGGCGGAGGACGTGCCGGACGAGCTCAGCGGCGCCCGGTTCGAGGTGCACGGCGGGGAGGTGCGGCGTGTCTGAGCGAAGGCCTGACTCCGGGGGTGCGGACCCCCAAGATGTAGCTCGATCGGGTGTGTCCGCCCACACATCTGGGGACAAGTCTGTGGATGGTGTGGATAACTCCGTCACAAATCGGGACTTGTCCACAGGTTCATTCACACCTGAGGGTGAGCAGCTGCGCGGTTCGGACCTCGCGCGGGCGGCGCTGGAGGCCGCGAAGGCCAGTGCGAAGGCCCGCGGCCGCACGCCCGGCAGCAAGGCGAAGGGCCGACCGGTCAACCGCAGCCGTCGGCGCTGGTCGGGGCCGGGACCGGACGACCGCGACCCCCAGGCGATCGGCCGCATCGCGTCGCGGATCGCCGCGGACCGCGGCTGGGTCGAGCAGCTGCAGGGCGGCCAGGTGTTCGGGCGGTGGGCGAAGCTGGTGGGGGAGGAGCTCGCCGAGCACGCGCAGCCGATCACTCTCAGTGACGGTGAGCTGACGGTCCAGGCGTCGTCCACGGCGTGGGCCACCCAGCTGCGCCTGCTCCAGCGCGACCTGCTGAAGAGGATCGCGGCCGGGGTCGGCAACGGTGTCGTGACCCGGCTCAGGATCAAGGGCCCCGACGCACCCAACTGGCGTCACGGGCCCAGGCACGTTCCCGGCCGCGGCCCGCGTGACACCTACGGGTGAGCCGCTGTCAAGGGCTCAGCGGCCGTTCTGTGGCTCAATGAGCGTTCACCTGGGGATTTGAACCCCCTTTTCGGCCGTCCGCACCCATCCACGCGCGCTTGAGGGCGTCTGTGACCGAATCAAAGGTGTCCTTGACCCCGTTCTGTCGGTGTGCCCCGGTAGAATCAGGGGAGAGCGTCACCACAACCCGGGAAGTCGGGGAACACAGTGCGGGCCCCGCCCGCATCAGCGAGGAGACTCCAGGCCCGTGTCAGCTAAGAAGAATGAGTACGACGCGTCCTCGATCACCGTCCTCGAGGGTCTTGAGGCAGTGCGCAAGAGGCCGGGCATGTACATCGGCTCGACCGGTGAGCGCGGTCTGCACCACCTCGTCCAAGAGGTTGTGGACAACTCGGTCGACGAGGCGATGGCCGGCTTCGCGACGACGGTCGACGTCACCCTGCTCGCCAACGGCGGCGTCCGGGTCATCGACGACGGCCGCGGCATCCCCGTCGACGTGCACCCGGTCGAGGGCAAGCCGACCGTCGAGGTCGTGCTCACCGTGCTGCACGCGGGCGGCAAGTTCGACAGCGACTCCTACGCGGTGTCCGGCGGTCTGCACGGCGTCGGCATCTCCGTGGTGAACGCGCTGTCCACGGCCGTCGAGGTCGAGATCAAGCGCCAGGGCTACGTCTGGAGCCAGCGCTACGAGAACTCGAAGCCCGCGCACGACCTGCGCCAGGGCGAGCCGACCGACGAGACGGGCACGACCGTCACGTTCTGGGCGGACCCGAACATCTTCGAGACCACCGAGTACAACGTCGAGACGATCGCACGCCGGCTGCAGGAGATGGCGTTCCTCAACAAGGGGATCACCATCGTGCTGCGCGACGAGCGGGTCTCGGAGGAGGACGAGGAGGCCGACGCCGAGGGCCACCAGGCCGCGGTGAAGGAACGCGTCTACCACTACCCGGGTGGTCTGGAGGACTTCGTCCGCCACATCAACCACACGCGCGAGGCCGTGCACCAGAAGGTGATCGGCTTCGAGGCGCAGGGCGAGGACCTGCAGGTCGAGGTCGCGATGCAGTGGAACACCGGCTACACGGCCTCGGTCTACACCTTCGCGAACACGATCAACACGCACGAGGGCGGCACGCACGAGGAGGGCTTCCGCGCCGCGTTGACGCGAGTCGTCAACGAGTACGCGCGCGAGAAGAAGCTGCTCAAGGAGAAGGACACCAACCTCACCGGTGACGACATCCGCGAGGGTCTCGCCGCGATCATCTCGGTGAAGTTGAAGGAGCCCCAGTTCGAGGGCCAGACGAAGACCAAGCTGGGCAACAGCGAGGCCAAGTCGTTCGTGCAGAAGTCGACGAACGAGCACCTGGCCGACTGGTTCGAGCGCCACCCCAACGAGGCCAGGGCGATCGTCACCAAGTCGGTGTCGTCGGCGCAGGCCCGCATCGCCGCCCGCAAGGCCCGCGAGCTGGTCCGCCGCAAGGGCGCGCTCGACATCGGCGGCCTGCCCGGCAAGCTCAAGGACTGCCGCTCGACCGAGCCGGAGCGCTGCGAGCTCTACATCGTCGAGGGCGACTCGGCAGGCGGCTCGGCCAAGGAGGGGCGCGACTCGATGTACCAGGCGATCCTGCCGATCCGCGGCAAGATCATCAACGTCGAGAAGGCCCGCATCGACCGCGTCCTCAAGAACACCGAGGTCCAGTCGCTGATCACGGCACTGGGCACCGGCATCCACGACGAGTTCGACCTGTCGAAGCTGCGCTACCACAAGATCGTGCTGATGGCCGACGCCGACGTCGACGGCCAGCACATCCGCACGCTGCTGCTCACGCTGCTGTTCCGCTTCATGCAGCCGCTCATCGAGCACAACCACGTCTACCTCGCGCAGCCGCCGCTCTACAAGATCAAGTGGCAGCGCGCGGAGCCGGAGTACGTCTACTCCGACCGCGAGCGCGACGCCGTGATCAAGGCGGGCCTCGAGGGCGGCAAGCGCCTGGGCAAGGACGACAACATCCAGCGGTACAAGGGTCTCGGCGAGATGAACGCCGAGGAGCTGTGGGAGACCACGATGGACCCGGCGAACCGGATCCTGCGGCAGGTCACCATGGACGACGCGGCCACCGCCGACGAGCTGTTCAGCGTGCTCATGGGCGAGGACGTCGAGGCACGCCGTTCGTTCATCACCCGCAACGCCAAGAGCATCAAGTTCCTGGACATCTGAGTCCGGCTTGCGCACCTAGGCGTCCTGGCGTTTCTGGCGAGAAGGAAAGAGAACAGTGACCGAGACGACTCTGCCGCCGGACCACGACCGCATCGAGCCGGTCGAGATCCAGCAGGAGATGCAGAACTCGTACATCAACTACGCGATGTCCGTCATCGTGGGTCGTGCGCTGCCGGACGTGCGTGACGGGTTGAAGCCCGTGCACGTCCGCGTTCTGTACTCGATGTTCGACTCCGGCTTCCGTCCCGACCGCGGCTTCAACAAGTGCGCCCGCGTCGTCGGCGACGTGATGGGCAACTACCACCCGCACGGCGACTCGGCGATCTACGACGCGCTGGTGCGCCTCGCGCAGCCGTGGGCGCTGCGCTACCCGCTGATCCAGGGCCAGGGCAACTTCGGCTCGCCGGGCAACGACCCCGCCGCCGCCATGCGGTACACGGAGTGCCGGCTCTCCCCGTTGGCCATGCACATGCTGGCCGACATCGAGGAAGAGACCGTCGACTTCCGCGACAACTACGACGGCCGCATCCAGGAGCCGACGGTCCTGCCGTCGCGCATCCCGAACCTGCTGATCAACGGCAGCTCCGGCATCGCGGTCGGCATGGCGACCAACATCCCGCCGCACAACCTCCGCGAGGTCGCGGAGGGCGTCGTGTGGGCGCTCGACAACCACGAGGCCTCCGACGAGGAGACCCTCGAAGCGATGATCGCCCGGATCAAGGGCCCGGACTTCCCGACGTACGGCCAGATCCTCGGCACCTCCGGCATCGAGGACGCCTACCGCACCGGCCGCGGCTCGGTCCGCATGCGCGCCGTCGTCGAGATGGACGAGGACGCCAAGGGCCGCACGATCCTGGTCGTCACCGAGCTGCCGTACCAGGTCAACCCGGACAACCTGGTCGAGAACATCGCCGCCCTGGTGCGCGACGGCAAGCTCACCGGCATCGCGAACATCGCCGACGAGTCGAACCGCCGCATCGGCATGCGCATCGTGATCACGCTCAAGCGCGACGCGGTGGCCAAGGTCGTGCTGAACAACCTCTACAAGCACACCCAGCTGCAGTACTCGTTCGGCGTCAACATGCTGGCGCTGGTCGACGGCGTGCCGCGCACGCTGCGGATCGACCAGATGATCCGCCACTACGTGAAGCACCAGATCGAGGTCATCCAGCGGCGGACCAGGTTCCGCCTGCGCAAGGCCGAAGAGCGCGCCCACATCCTGCGCGGACTGGTGAAGGCGCTCGACCAGCTCGACGCCGTCATCGCGTTGATCCGCCGGTCCGAGACCCCGGACATCGCGCGCACGGGCCTGATGGACCTCCTCGAGGTCGACGAGATCCAGGCCAACGCGATCCTGGAGATGCAGCTCCGCCGCCTGGCCGCCCTCGAACGCCAGAAGATCATCGACCAGCTGGCCGAGATCGAGCTGGAGATCGCGGACCTCGCCGACATCCTCGAGAAGCCCGAGCGGCAGCGCAAGATCGTCCGCGACGAGCTCATCGCGATCGTGGACAAGTTCGGCGACGACCGCCGCACGAAGATCATCCCGTTCGACGGCGACGTGTCCATGGAGGACCTGATCGCGGTCGAGGACGTGGTCGTCACGATCACCCGCACCGGCTACGCGAAGCGCACCAAGACCGACCTCTACCGGGCGCAGAAGCGCGGCGGCAAGGGCGTGCAGGGCGCGCAGCTCAAGCAGGACGACATCGTCGCCCACTTCTTCGTGTGCTCCACCCACGACTGGATCCTGTTCTTCACGAACAAGGGCCGGGTGTACCGCGCGAAGGCGTACGAGCTGCCCGAGGCCAACCGCAACGCCCGCGGCCAGCACGTCGCGAACCTCCTCGCGTTCCAGCCGGAGGAGGAGATCGCGCAGGTCATCCAGATCAAGAACTACGACGTGTCGCCGTACCTCGTGCTCGCGACGCGCAAGGGTTTGGTCAAGAAGTCCAAGTTGTCCGACTTCGATTCCAACCGATCGGGTGGACTAATCGGCATCAACCTGCGCGAGGACGACGAGTTGGTCGGAGCCGTGCTGTGCTCGGCTGATGACGACCTGCTCATGGTGTCCGCGGACGGCCAGTCGATCCGCTTCCACGCGACCGACGACGTGCTGCGCCCCATGGGCCGCGCCACCTCGGGCGTGCAGGGCATGCGGTTCAACGCCGACGACGAGCTGCTTTCCGTCGGCGTCGTCCAGGAGGGTCTCTTCGTTTTGGTCGCGACGGACGGTGGGTACTCGAAGCGAACTCCGATCGAGGACTACCCGGTCCAGGGTCGGGGCGGCAAGGGTGTGCTGACCATTCAGCACGACCGCCGACGTGGCAGGCTGGTCGGAGCGCTCATCGTCGACGTCGACGACGAGCTCTACGCCATCACCTCGAGCGGCGGGGTCATCCGCACCCGCGCCGAGCAGGTGCGCAAGGCAGGCCGGCAGACGAAGGGCGTGCGGCTGATGAACCTCGGCGAAAGCACCACTTTGATCGCGGTCGCACGCAACGCGGATGAGCCCAGCGACGTCGTTAACGATGAGACGTCTGCCGCGGAGGGCTCTGCCGCCGACCAGGCAGAAACCCCGACCGACTCGGCTGAGTAGTCGGGCATCAGCGAGAGGCCAAGGACAAGCTCGTGACTCCACCCGAGAACCGCGAAGGCCGGGACGCGGACAAGACCGCGGTGATCACCAAGCCGACGCCGCAATCCGCGGCGAAGTCGGCCGACGACGCCGGGAAGACCGCGCCCGCGGCCTCCGGTTCCTCGGGTGGGAACGGGCAGGACACCTCGGCCCAGGACAAGACGAAGCCGGTCTCCGCCGACACGGCCAAGGCCGTTCCGGCCGAGGAGAAGACGGCCGCGGTGGCGGCGCCGGCCGCCGAACCCGCCGCACCGGCGGAGGAGCCGGCCGTCACCACGCCGCCGCCCTGGCAGCGCGTGACGAATGACACGGAGGGCACCCAGCAGGACGCCTACGTGGCCCCGACCGCACCGCCCGTGCCGTCGGCGTCGGAGCCCGCCCCGGCGTTCCCCGACACCGACCCGGACACCGTGAAGGTGCAGAAGCCCGTGGTCGGGGGCTCGGCCGTCCCGGTCGGCCTGGGCAGCAGCCGCACGTCGGTGAACCTCGGCACGGGCGGCGCACGCCCCGCCGCGTCCACCCCGTCGGCCCGCCGTCCCGGCCGCGGCCCGCGCCGCGCCTCGCTCCAGATCAAGCGCGTCGACCCGTGGTCGGTGCTCAAGCTGGCCCTGGTGCTCGGCGTCGCGCTGTTCTTCGTCTGGCTCGTGGCCGTCGGCGTGCTCTACGGCGTGCTGCACGGCATGGGCGTCTGGGACAAGATCAACAGCACCGCGAACGACCTCCTCCAGGCCAACGAGCCGGGGGAACCGCTGATCAGCGCCGGTCGCGTCTTCGGCGTCTCGGCGATCATCGGCGCGGTCAACATCGTGCTGTTCACCGCCCTCGCGACCGTCGGCGCGTTCGTCTACAACGTGTCCGCGGATCTGGCCGGTGGCTTGGAGTTGACGCTCTCCGAGCGAGAGTGACCCCCGATTTGGGAGCGGCGAGGACGATCCTGTAAGGTCTTCCTCGTCGCCCCGAGAGGGTGACAGTTGATCGAGGGCCTATAGCTCAGGCGGTTAGAGCGCTTCACTGATAATGAAGAGGTCGGAGGTTCAAGTCCTCCTAGGCCCACTCGATTCGAACTTCTCTCGAATCATCATCGTTTCTGTCTGGATTTCGAGTTCCAGAGCCCCGGCTGGACATCTGCGAAGCCTGTAGGCTGTGCGGTACGTCGGGGCCATCACAGTCTTGTTGGAGGGGTTCAGAGTGGCTAAGAAGCTCATCGCGCTCGTCGTGGTCGCCGGTGCGGTCCTGTTCTTCGTGAAGCGCAGCCGTTCCGCCAAGGCCGACGCGGACCTGTGGCGCGAGGCGACTGCCCCCACCGACTGAGCTTCGATCTCGCGGGCGGCCTGCCGCGTCGCCCCCAAGGTCTCGGGGACGTAGCTCAATTGGCAGAGCACCGCCTTTGCAAGGCGGGGGTTAGGGGTTCGATTCCCCTCGTCTCCACGTATCACCGGCTCGTGCTCGCAAAGAGCGCGAGCCTTTTACGTTCCGAGTGTTTTCTGGGGGCCGAGCCCCCAGACCCCGGCCGGGCGGCTCCGCCCCCGGACCCCCGGCCCGGCTGGCCTTCGGCCTCCCCGGACCCCCGGTCCTGCTGGCCTTCGGCCTCGCCGGACCCCCAGGCCGAGCCCAGACCGGATTTCCCGGCCAGACCCGCGTTGGGCGTCGCCAGATTCCCGGCCGGACTTGCCCTTGGCTTCCGTCGGACTCGCCGCGTTGTTCGCGCCGGACCCTCAGCCGCGCACCGCCCTCAGCCCTTCGCCGAGAACCCGGCCAGACTCGCCTTCGCGGTTCCTTCGCCAGGACTCACCAGGCTCGCCTTCGGTGGCCCATTTACGGGAGTGCAAGGCGGAAGCCCTGTTCGCGGCGTTGCGAACAGGGCTTCGAAAGGGTGGTGAAGGGTGTGTCAGGCAGATGCCAGGGTGCGCTGCTTCGAGGACTGGCGGAGCTTGTCGATCGACCAGGCGCCGGCACCGGTGCAGGCCAGCAGGAGGAACGCCCACGAGTAGACCGCGGCGAGCTCGCCGCCGTTCTGGATCGGGAGCAGGCCCTTCGGCTGGTGCACGATGAAGTAGGCGTAGGCCATGGCGCCCGAGCTGAGCAGCGCTGCCCAGCGGGTCCACAGGCCGATGACGATGAGACCGCCGCCGATCAGCTCGATCAGGCTCATGGGGCCGGCCGGCCAGGACAGCAGCTCGGTTCCCTTCATCACCTTCTGCACGCCGTGCATGACGAAGAACAGTCCGATCACGATGCGGAACAGCCCCAGGGCGTGCTCTCGTCGTTGCTCCAGGAACTCCATGGTCTCGGGTCCTTCCGAGGCGAGGGGCGGGTAACAGGGCACAAAAGGTATGGACCAATTTAGAGTGTGCCGGTAGAGGCGCCATCGGTATCTGGTTGACTGTTGCCCCTATGAAACGAGCACTGCTGCTGCCCCTGCTCGGCGTCCTCGCCGCGTGCGGGTCCCAGGTCGCCCAGAACGTGCCGGTGCCCGCCACGTCCGTTCCGCCGGTCGTGACCACGACCAGCGCAGCACCGGCAGTGCCCCCCGCGCCACAGCCCGTGAAGGACGGCGCGTGCCCCTACCTGCCGACGACGTTCGTGGCCGAGGCGAACGGGCAGCGGGTGCCGAAAGTGAAACTGTCAACGGACGAACCGCACCCGGCGTGTTTTTTCTACGCCAACGCGACTGAGGTCCAGTTGACCGTGCGCGTGTACGCGGGCGACCAAGGGGTCGCCAAGAAGATCGTGAACGAGGCGGCGCCGGACGGTTCACAGCCCGCCAACTCACCCACCGGGTGGACCGGGGGGTACGTGAGCAGCAACAGCGGCGTCGTCTACGCCGTGGCGAAGAGCGACGCCGCTGTCGTGGTCATTACCAACCAGAAGCAGTCGATCAAGGCTCGTCGGATCGCGGAAGAAGCGATCAAGAACCTCGGGTTGTAGCTACTTGACGGGTTCCTTCTGGGTCGGGACCTGGCCGTTGAGGACGGGCTCCGCGTGCGGGGCCTGCTCCTCCTCGTGCAGGTGGACCTCCTCGGGGCGCCGCGTCAGTGCGACGTAGCCGGCTGCCGCGGCCGCGATGAGCAGGCCCAGCACCCACGGCCACCGGCGGCGCTTCGGAGCCTCGGCACCGAGGTTCGCCGCGGCCTTGCGGAGCTCCTTGGCGCGGACCTTGGCGTCCTTCCTGGCGTGCTTGGCCGCCTTCCGCACCTCCTTGCGCACGACCTCGGCCTTGGTCATGAGGTCGGCACGCGTCTGAGCGCTCTTCTTGGCGAGGCGCTTGCGGGACTTGCGGGTCTGCTTCTCCCAGTCCTCCGCCTTGCCCATGAGCTGGTCGGCGCGGTCGACGAGTGCGCCGCGGACCTGGTCGGTCGTGATGCCACGCTCGGCGAGCTTGACCTCTGCGACGTGACCAGCGCGAACGACACCCTCACGCGCGGCCTTCAGACCGGTGCCGACAGCCTTGCCAACCGATTCGCCGGCGCGGGTCATGACGTCCACCTCGTCCATCCTCTGCTCCACACGTTGTCGTCCGGTGATGTCAATAGAGGTACCCATCGTGCCCGTTTCTGAACATCTCCGCCCGTGATGGCACGATGGGGTGGTGGCTGACAGCAATGAATCCTTCGTCGGGACCAAGGTGACGGCGACCCTGCACACCACGCAGGGCGACATCCGGCTCACCCTGTTCCCCGACCACGCCCCCAAGACGGTGGCGAACTTCGTCGGGCTCGCCGAGGGCTCGAAGGAGTACACCGAAGCGAACGCGAGCGGCACGAAGTCGGGTCCGTTCTACGACGGCACCCTGTTCCACCGCGTCATCGCGGGCTTCATGCTCCAGACCGGTGACCCGACCGGCACCGGCCGCGGTGGCCCCGGCTACCGCTTCGCCGACGAGTTCACCTCCGACCTGCAGTTCAACCGCCCGTACCTGCTGGCGATGGCGAACGCGGGGCCCAACACCAACGGCTCCCAGTTCTTCATCACGGTGGCGCCCACGACGTGGCTGAACTTCAAGCACACGATCTTCGGTGAGGTCGCCGACCAGGAGTCGCGCAACGTCGTCGACGCCATCGGTGGCACGGCGACCGGCGTGAACGACCGCCCGGTCAACGACATCAAGATCGAGCGGGTCACGATCGAACGCGCGTGAGCGACGCTCTGGTCCCACCGGACGGGCCGATCGGAGCGCAGCCGGAGATGCCGGTCTGCGCACGTCATGCCGATCGGCCCACCCGGCTGCGCTGCACGAGGTGCGACCGTCCGGCGTGCCCGGACTGCCTGCGCGAGGCCGCCGTCGGCAGCCAGTGCGTCGACTGCGTCAACGAGGGCCGCAGGTCGGGCCGGCGTTCGCAGACCCTGGTGGGGGCCGAGCAGACCGACGGACGCCTGGTCGTCACGCCCGTGCTGATCGTGCTGAACGCGCTCGCGTTCGTCGTCACCGCGGTGCAGGCGGGTAACCCGCTGCTGAACCAGCGTTCCGCGATCTTCCTGGAGTCCGCGCTCCAGCCCGTCCTCGTCGCCAACGGCGAGTGGTGGCGAATCCTGACCTCGGGGTTCATGCACATCGGCCTCTGGCACCTGGTGCTCAACATGGCGGTGCTCTACATCGCCGGGTCGAGCGTCGAGCCCGAGCTGGGCCGGCTGCGGTTCACCCTCGTCTACTTCCTGGCACTGCTGGGCGGCAACGCGGCGGCGTTCTACTTCGGTGCGGCCGGTGGCCTGCTCGCCGGTGCGTCCGGTGCGGTGTTCGGCATCATGGGCGCGCTGATCGTCGTGTGGCGGCGCAAGAAGCGCGACATCTCGACGGTCGTGGTGATCGTGGTGATCAACCTCGTGTCGAACCTCTTCACCAACGCCTCACTGCTCGCCCACCTCGGCGGGTTCGTGATCGGCGGCCTGCTGACGCTTGCGATGGTCAAGGCACCGCGCGAGAACCGGAACCTCTACCAGCTCGGGGCCGTGACGGCCGCGGTCGTGTTGCTGGTGGGCATGTTCGCGTTGCGGGCGAGCGAGCTCAGGACTCTCATCGGGATCTGAGTCACGGGCGCAGTGCGTGCAGCACGCTCGCCACTTCTACCGGGTCGGCGCCGAGGTCCAGTTTCGTGAGCACCACGAGACGGTCGTCGGCGTCGAGCTCCAACGCCTGCTGTTCCCGGCCGAGCCTGCGCGTGTGCTGCAGCTTGACCTTCACCTCGTGCCACGCCAGGTGCGTGGTGCTCGCGAACCCGCGCACCGCGATGCCGTTCGCGTCCGCGCTCAGCCGCGGGCGGGCGAGGGAGGCGAACGCGGCGAGGTAGCTGACCAGCAGCGTTGCCAGCCCGACGAGGAGACGGCCGGCGTTCTCGGTGGTGATGACCGTGGCGAACGCGAGCAGGGCGGCGGACACCCAGGCGGCGGCGACGAGCGGCGCGGGAGTGGACCAGGAGCGAGTCACAGCGTCGAGTGTCCCGCATGAAATGTGGACAACTGAAGTGCGGAAGAGGCGCTTGTGCAATTTCGCGCAAAGTTGTCCACAGGGGTTGTCCCCAATGGGGATGACTTACAACCATGTGCTTCGGTGACGCCCACGTGAACCAGGTGAACGTGGCATGGACGAACATCGGCCCGGACGAGTGAACGTCCGGGCCGTCGATGACCAGTCGTGACAGGGGGCGGACTTACCGCCAGCGCATCGTCATCAGCAGACCGATGATCATCAGCGCGAAGCCGATGGCGAAGTTCCACGCGCCCAGCTCGAGCATGAACGGGATCTTCTCGGCCGCGATGTAGTTCACGACGAGCCACGCGAGGCCCAGCAGCATGAAGCCGAGCATGATGACGACGTAGACCGGGTGGGACGGCCCCGCTGCCTTGACCTTGACCGGCGTACGGCGGTCAGTGGGTGCGGTGTAGACCGCCTTCTTCCGGACCTTGGACTTGGGCATGCTGTCCTCGCCTGACGTGGATGTCTCTGAGTGCGCGAGTTTACGTGCACTACTCAGCAGACACGTTAACGTAGCCGAGGTGGTGAGCGAACCACCTGGCAGACGCAGTTGTAATCCGTTCACAGTCCGCGCGGAGGTTCTCAGGTGAACTCGGGACCGCAGCAGCCGCCTCCACGGCGTCCTGCACCCCGTCGTGACGACCTGCGGCACGTGCGCTCGGCACCTTCACCGCAGCCGCTGCCGCCCGCGGACGCCACGCAGTTCACCAGTGCCTTCTCCGGCAGCCTGCCCCCGCCCACCGCTCCGCCGCGCCACCCCGGCCCGCCGCAGGGCCCGCAGCCGACCCCACCGGGAGGCGTGCCCCGCGGCGCGGCGCCCGGCCCGCAGGCATTCGGCCCGCAGGCACCCGGTCCGCAGAACGGCTGGCGGCCCGGCCCGCCCCCCGGCGCGCCCCAGGGTCCGCCCCGAGGAGCACCGCAGCGCCCCCGTCCACGGCCGGTCGACCCGCCGACGGAGATCATCGAGCCGGTCGAGGACGACTACGACGATGAGTACTACGACGACGACGATTACTACGACGAGGACGAGAAGGACGCGCTCCCGCCGGAGAGCTTCCGCCGCAAGGCCGTCCGCGGCTTCGGCGAGGTGCTCATCACGATGGGCCTCGTCGTGCTGCTGTTCGTCGTCTACGAGGTCTACGTGACCGACCTGTTCTCCGCGCAGAAGCAGGACGAGGTCACCGCGGCGCTCGACTCCGAGTGGAACTCGAACACCGTCACGCCGCCCCCGGCCGACCCTAACCGCCAGTCGCAGCTGAACCTCATCGAGGGCAAGGCCTTCGCGAAGATGTACATCCCCGTCTTCGGCAACGACTGGAAGTTCTCCGTCGTCGAGGGCACCACCGACAAGCACCTCGAGATCGGCCCCGGCCACTACAAGGACACCGCGCAGCCCGGCCAGCCCGGCAACTTCTCCATCGCGGGGCACCGCGTCGGCAAGGGTGCGCCGTTCAACGACCTCGACCTGCTGGAGTCCTGCAACGCGATCGTCGTGCAGACCCAGACCCAGTGGTTCGTCTACCGGGTCCTGCCGATGAAGAACGAGGTCGCCGGCTGGGCGAACAACCCGAAGGCCAAGGAAGCCGCCTGCACCGGCATCGCCCCGCTGTCCACGACGCTGGGCGAGGCCTACGCCAAGACCGTCGGCCAGGAGATCGTGGTGCCGAGCCAGGGCGAGGTCATCGCCCCGGTCCCGCACCAGCCGAACGCGGCGGTGCCGCCGGAGCAGCAGGCCCGCCTGCTCACCCTGACCACCTGCCACCCGCGGTTCTCCGACAAGCAGCGCCTGATCGTGCACGCCATCGAGACCAAGAGCTACCCGGTCGCCGACGGCTTCGTGCCGCCCGAGATGACGGAGGCCTGATGTACGGCTGGATCTGGCGGCACCTGCCGGGCCCGCTGTTCCTGCGCGTCGCCGAGGCGGTCGTCCTCGTCCTCGGCATCGTGGCGCTGCTGATGTTCGTCGTGTTCCCGTGGGCCGAACCGCTGCTGCCGTTCAACAACGTCACCACCCAGTGAGGTGCGCCTCCGCGAGGCGCAGGTACTCGCGGACGTAGGCGCGGAACGGCTCCGGGTCCGTGTCGTACTGCCCCAACGCCCAGTAGACGTCGTCGTCCTCGCGCGAGAACTGGAACGTGATGTGGAACGTGCGGTCCTTCCACTCCGCACGGGGCTCGCCGGCGAGGACCTTCCGCGCGGCGTCCCTGCCGAGGAACCACTCGGCCTGCTCCGAGGTCATCGGCTCGACGCCCAGCTCGACGAGCATCTGCCGGGCCAGGTCGTAGGTCTCGCTCATGCGCTGCTGAACCGGTGACTCACCGGCCAGCTCCCGCACCGCCGGGGTGTCCAGACCCGCGAGCAGCAGGTCGCAGGCGAACCCCACGGTGTCCCTGCTGTCGAGCCGGCCGTCGGTCAGCTCGGCGTTGAAGAATGCCAAACGCTTGCGCAGGTCGTCGTTCACGGTCTTGCCCCAGGATCTCGTCCACCGCACGCGCGACCGAGATCGGTGTTCACGCACCCGGTGTCCGCATCGGCGCGACCGGAAAAGCTGAAACCGCCACCACGTCAAGCGTGGTGGCGGCTTCATCGGAGAACGGGCTCAGCCGTTCGAGATGGCGGTCATCTCCTCGCGCGGCACGACCTTCACGCGCTCGCGGCCCTGCTCGGCACCCAATGCGATCTCGTGCGCGTCGAGCTTGCGCCAGCCCTCGTTCGTGACGAACGGGACGGCGCGCTGCTCCAGGAACTGCACGACGGCGTCCGGCGAGGGGGAGGTGGCGCGGGGGAGCGACTCGGCGTCCTCCAGCAGGCTCGTGATGGTCTCCAGCGCGTCGCCCTTGGTGTGGCCGATCAGGCCGATCGGACCGCGCTTGACCCAGCCGGTGACGTACGTGCCGGGCATCGGCACCTCGTCGAGGTCGAGCACGCGGCCCGCGAGGTGCGGGACCGTGCCGGAGACGTGGTCGAACGGGAGGTCGGCGAGGTGCGTGGAGAGGTAGCCGACCGCGCGGTACACGGCCTGCACGTCCCAGTCGGTGAACCGGCCGGTGCCGCGGACGCCGCCGTCGCCGGTCAGCTCCTGCGTCTCGGTGCGCAGGCCGGTGACGCCGTCGGTGCCCAGCACCTCGACCGGTGCTTCGAGGAAGTGCAGGTGCAGCCGGCGGGGGCGGTTGCCGACGTCGCGGATCGCCCACTCCTGCAGGGTCTTCACGATCATCTCGACCTGCTTGTTGGTGCGGATCGCGTGCATCGAGGCCTCGTCGAACTCGATGCCCTCCGCGTGCACGATCACCTCGACGTTCGGCGAGTGGTCGAGCTCGCGCAGCTCCAGCGGCGTGAACTTCGCCTGGGCCGGGCCGCGGCGGCCGAACACGTGCACGTCGGTGACGGGGGAGGCGGCGAGGCCCGCGTGCACGTTGGCGGGGATCTCGGTGACGAGCAGCTCGTCGGCGGTCTTCGCGAGGATGCGGGCGACGTCCAGCGCCACGTTGCCGACGCCCAGCACGGCGACCTCGGTCGCGGTCAGCGGCCAGGTGCGGGGGACGTCCGGGTGGCCGTCGTACCAGGACACGAAGTCGGCGGCGCCGAAGCTGCCGGGCAGGTCGATGCCGGGGATGTCGAGCTCGCGGTCGGCGGAGGCGCCGGTGGAGAAGATGACGGCGTCGTAGAACTGGCGCAGGTCGTCGAGCTTGAGGTCGACGCCGTACTCGACGTTGCCGAAGAAGCGCACGGACGGCTTGTCCAGCACCTTCTGCAGCGCGGTCACGATGCCCTTGATGCGCGGGTGGTCCGGCGCGACGCCGTAGCGGACCAGGCCGTACGGCGCGGGGAGCTTCTCGAAGAGGTCGATCTGCACGTCGACGTCGGACTTGGTGAGGATGTCGGCCGCGTACACACCGGCCGGACCCGCGCCGATCACAGCGACGCGCAAGGGACGACTCATGACACCTATTTTAGGGAAGCCTTACCTCAATGAAGACGAGAGCTAACTCACTCGACGGGACCGACTAGGCTCTCTTCATGCGCGTGCTCGTGGTCGACAACTACGACAGCTTCGTCTACAACCTCGTCCAGTACCTCGCCCAGCTCGGGGCCGAGTGCGTCGTGCGGCGCAACGACGAGGTGGACCTCACCGAGATCGACCGCGTCGACGGCGTGCTGGTGAGCCCCGGTCCGGGCACACCCGAGCGCGCCGGGTCGAGCATCGACGTCATCAAGAAGTGCGCCGACACCGGCAAGCCGGTCTTCGGCGTCTGCCTCGGCCACCAGGCCATCGGCGTGGTGTGGGGCGGCACCGTCGACCGCGCGCCGGAGCTCCTCCACGGCAAGACGAGCATCGTCTTCCACGAGGGCGCCGGCGTGCTGAACGGGGTGCCGAAGCCGTTCATCGCCACCCGCTACCACTCGCTGACGGTGCTGCCGGAGACGATCCCCGCCGAGTTCGAGGTCACCGGCAAGACCGAGACCGGCATCGTCATGGCCATGCGGCACAGGGAGCTCCCGGTCGAGGGTGTGCAGTTCCACCCCGAGTCGGTGCTCACCGACGGCGGCCACCGGATGCTCGCCAACTGGTTGAAGGTCTGCGGGTACGAGGTGCCGGAGGCCACGGTCGCGCAGCTGGAGAACGGCATGCGCACGCTCGCCGCCGCGGCCCGCCAGTAGCTCACACGAGAAGAGGCCCCCTCCCGACGCCGGGAGGGGGCCTCTTCTCGTATGAGCCGATCAGTTGGTCGGGAGGAGCCCGGTCCGGCCGATGACCACCGTGACCGCGGCGCCCTTGCCGATGGGCGAGCCCTTCGCCGGCTGCTGCGAGATGATCTTGTCCTTCTGCGGCGAACCGGGCTGGACCTGCTGCTCGTCGACGTTGAAGTTGCCGTTCCAGCCGAGCGCCCGCAGCTTGGTCTCCGCGTCCTTCTGCGACAGGCCGGTCAGGTCGGGCATCTCCATCAGGTTGCCCTTCGAGACCGTCAGCGTGACCGTGGCGTCCTTGACGGCCTTGCTGTTGGCCTGCGGGGTCTGCGAGATGACCTCGTTCTGCGGCTTCTGGCTGTCCGCCTGCGCCACGTTGACCTTGAAGCCGGAACCCTCCAGCGTCTGGCGCGCGGTCTCCAGGTCCTGCCCCACCACACCGGGCACGTTCTGCTTGTCCGGCGCCCTGCCCAGGCTGATGGTGATCGTGCCGCCCTTCTTCAGCTTCAGGCCGAACTCGGGATTCTGCTGCACGATCTTGCCGACCTTGTTGGGGTCGTCGGTCTCGACCGTGTCGGTGCTCTGCTGCACCTTGAAGCCGTTCGGGTCCTTGTCCAGGATCTGCTGGGCCTCGTTCGGAGTCTTGCCCTTCAGGTCCGGCACGGCACCCTCGCCCGGCGGCGAACCGACGCGCACGACGACCTCGGCACCCTTCAGCAGCGAGGTGCCCTCCGGCGGGTTCGTGCCGATGACCTTGCCGATCTGCTCGGACGTGCACGGCGCCGCGGCCCCGTTCGCACCCGGCTCGCAGGGCACCAGCTCCTGCTTCGGCTTCAGCCCGGACTGGGTCAGCTTGTCGTTGGCCGTCAACGGCTCCATGCCGACGACGGCGGGCACCGGCACCTTCTCCGGGGTGTCGCTGTCGCCCGGCTTCATCAGACTCGTGGTGATCCACGCGGCGAGGCCGAGCACGGCGATGCACAGGAACACCACCAACGCGATCATGATGGTCTTCTTGCGCTTGGCGCGCCGCTCCTCTTCCTCGTCGGCGATCGGGTCGTAGTCGTCGTCCGGCTCCGACTTCAACGCCGCCGGACGGTGCCGGCCGCCGTTCACGACCTGGGTGCGCGCGGAACGCGAGGCCGACTGCTCGTTCATCACGGCCGTGCGGTCCTCGGCCGTCATGACGGCGGGCGCGGACGGGCGCTGGCCGGACAGCACGCGCACCAGGTCCGCGCGCATCTCCGCGGCGGACTGGTAGCGGTTGGCCGGGCCCTTCGCCATCGCCTTCAGCACGATCGCGTCGAGCTGCGGCGACACCTTCGGGTTCAGCGACGACGGCGCCTTCGGGTCCTCCCGCACGTGCTGGTACGCGACCGCGACGGGCGAGTCACCGGTGAACGGCGGCTCCCCGGTCAGCAGCTCGAACAGCACGCAGCCGGCCGCGTAGACGTCGGACCGCGCGTCCACGGACTCGCCGCGAGCCTGCTCCGGCGACAGGTACTGGGCCGTGCCGATCACCGCGGCGGTCTGCGTGACCGCGGCCTGGCCGTCGTGCAGCGCGCGGGCGATGCCGAAGTCCATCACCTTCACGGCGCCGGACTTCGTGATCATCACGTTCGCCGGCTTCACGTCGCGGTGGACGATCCCGTGGCGGTGGCTGAAGTCGAGCGCGGCCGAGACGTCGGCCATGACCTCCATCGCGCGCTTGCCCGACAGCGGTCCCTGCGTCTTCACGATGTCGCGCAGCGTCCGCCCGTCGACGAACTCCATCACGATGTAGGGCAGCGGGCCGTACTCGGTCTGCGTCTCGCCGGTGTCGTAGACCGCGACGATCGCCGGGTGGTTCAGAGCAGCCGAGTTCTGCGCCTCGCGCCGGAACCGCTCCTGGAACTGGGCGTCGCGGGCGAGGTCAGCGCGCAGCACCTTGATCGCCACGTCTCTGCCGAGCCGGACGTCCCGCCCCTTGTGGACCTCGGACATGCCGCCGTACCCGAGGGTCTCACCCAGTTCGTAGCGGTTTGAGAGCAGTCGCGGAGTGCTCATCGGTGCTTCGTCCCGCTCCTCATCGACGGTGTTCCCATCTCGGTTCTGGTTCTGCTCATGCCCGGCACGTCACCTTCACCCGCGTCCCGGCCGACACGTCGCCGGTCGGCGCGATGGCGGTGACGCGGCACTTCCTCAGGTCTCCCGGTGCCGTGCCCTGCGGGCTCAGCACGGTCGGCTCCAGGCCGTGGTCGCTCAGCTGCGTGCTGACCTCGTCGCCGGTCCGGCCGAGGTAGTCGTCCTCGTCGAGCCGTGTCGTCGAGGTGCCCGGTATCCGGTCGGCGGAGTCGGGCTTCGCCTGACCGTTCGCCGGTGCGTTCGGGCTGCTCGTGCTCGTGTTCTGCGGCAAGCCGCCCTGCTCGCCGGCAGCGGTCTTCCCGATGGTCAGCTTCCAGGCGACGACTCCGCCGATCACCAGCAGAGCAGTCACCAGAAGAGCGACCATAACCCACACGGTCACCCGGTTCCTCCCGGGTGGCGGTGGCATCGGGGCGAACGTCCCGGTGTGCGGCACCGGTTGCTGTTGTACCGGTTGCATGCCCGGATGGGTACCGGCGCGAGGCTGACCACCGGAGTGGTGCGGCATCGGCGGTGGTACCTGCAACGGCTGGGACACCTGGGGCTGCTGCGGGGCGACCTGCTGCGGCACCTGCGGAGGCGTCAGCTGCTGTTGCGCCAGCTGCTGGGGCGCCAGCTGCTGCTGCGGTGCCATCTGCTGGGCGACCTGGTGCTGCTGCACCTGCTGCGGGATCGGCGGCATCGTGAAACCCGACGGCGTCGGCAGCGGCTGGCCCACCCGCACCGCGCTGACCGCCGCGGCGAACTCGCCACCGGTGCGGTAGCGCTGCCGCGGGTCCTTCACCAGCGTCGCCTCGATCAACGCCCGCGCACCCGGCGGCACGTCCGGCGGCAACGGCGGCGCGATGTCGCGGATGTGCATCATCGCCACCGTCACCGCGTTGTCCGACAGAAACGGCCGATGTCCCGCAAGGCATTCGTAGCCGCACACGGCCAGCGAGTAGACGTCGCTCGCCGGTTCGGCCTCGCCGCCGAGCGCCTGCTCGGGAGCGATGTAGTGCGCGGTGCCCATGACCATGCCGGATCGTGTCACGGGAGCGGCGTCGACGGCCTTCGCGATACCGAAGTCGGTGATCTTCACCTTGCCCGACGGCGTCACCATGATGTTGCCCGGTTTGACGTCCCGGTGCACCAGCCCGCGTTCGTGCGCGGCCTGCAGCGCGTTCCCGGTCTGCTCCAGCAGGTCCAGCGTCACCTCGGCGGTGAGCCGGCCCCGCGAGATGATCGTCGCGAGCGGTTCGCCCTCGACGAGCTCCATCACCAGGTACGCCGTGTCCTCCGGCCCGTCCGCGACCGACGCGGTCTCGCCGTAGTCGTGCACCGACGCGATGCCGGGGTGGTTGAGCGACGCGGTCATCCGCGCCTCGACGCGGAAGCGGTGCAGGAACTCGGCGTCACCGGACAGCTCCGCCTTCAGCACCTTCACGGCGACCCGGCGGTCGAGCCGGTCGTCGGCCGCCTCCCAGACCTCGCCCATGCCACCGACCGCGATCCGCCTGGTCAGGCGGTAGCGGTCGGCGAGGAGCTGGCCCGTGGTCAGCATCAGCGACCCGCCAGGTACGCGTTCATCACGGCGCGGCCGATGGGCGCCGCCACCTTGCCGCCGGTCGCGCCGAGGCCGCGGTCGCCACCGTTCTCCACGATCACCGCGATCGCGATCTCCGGCTTCTGCGCCGGCGCGAACGCGATGTACCAGGCGTGCGGTGCCACGGTCTGCTCCCGGCTGCCGCCGACCTCCGCGGTACCGGTCTTCGACGCCACCTGGACGTTCGCGATCCTGCCCTCGCCGCCGGTGTTCGCCTCCGACTGGACCATCATGTCGCGCAGCGCGGCCGCGTTGGCCGAGCTCATCGCGGTGTTGATCTCGTCGGGCTCGGTGTCCTCGACCGTCTTCAGGTCGGGGCCGAGGATCTTCGACACCAGGTACGGCTGCATGCGCTTGCCGCCGTTGGCGATCGTCGCCGCGATCATCGCGTTCTGCAGCGGGGTCACGCGGACGTCGCGCTGGCCGATGCCGCTCTGGTAGAGCGCGGGCTCGTCGGGGACCGGGCCCATGGTCGAGTTCTCGACCGCCATCGGCACCCTGAGGTCGTCGTCGTTGAAGCCGAACTTGTCCGACTGGGCCTGCAGCTTGGCCTTGCCGACCTTCGCCGCCATCTCGCCGAACGCCGTGTTGCACGACTTGGCGAGCGCGAGCTCCATCGACGCGGTCTGCCCGCTGCCGCAGGGCTGGCCGTTGTAGTTCGGGAACGGGAAGTTGTTCGTGCCCGGCAACGGGATCGAGCCCGCCGCCGTGTACTGCGACTCCTTGGTGTCACCGTTGGCGAGCGCGGCCGCGGCCACGACGACCTTGTACGTCGAGCCGGGCGGGTAGATGCCCTGGATCGCGCGGTTGATCAGCGGGTCGCCGTTGCCGTCGGTGGTGAGCTGCTTCCACGCGGTCTGCTGCGCGGTCGGGTCGTGGCTCGCCAGCAGGTTCGGGTCGTAGGACGGCGTGCTGACCATCGCGAGGATCTCGCCGGTGTCCGGCTTCATCGCGACGACCGAGCCGCGGAAGCCCTTCGCCGCCAGCTGGTCGTAGGCGATCTGCTGGACCCGCGGCACCAGCGTGAGCTGCACGTTGCCGCCCACCGGGTCGCGACCGGTGATCAACGCCGAGACGCGGCGCGCGAACAGCCGGTCGTCCGAGCCGTTGAGCAGGTCGTTCTCGGCGCGCTCGATGCCGGCGGTGCCGTAGGTGACCGAGAGGTACCCGGTCACCGGGGCGTACGCCTGCGGCGCGGCGTAGGTGCGCAGGTACCGGAGCCGGTCCGTCGTCTCCTTGACGTCCGCGATCACCATGCCGTCGGCGGCCATGATCAGACCGCGCTTGCGGGCGTACTCGTCGAGCAGCACCCGGCGGTTGTTCGGGTTCTTGCGCCACTCGTCGGCGTTGATGACCTGCACCCACGTGGCGTTGCCCAGCAGCAGCAGGATCATCACCATCATGGCGAAGCCGACCCGGCGGAGCGGTGTGTTCATTTCGGACGCTCCACCATGACTGTGTGCTGGTCGGCGATGGCCGGCTGCTGCGGCTTCGGCTTCGGAGCACGCTGCGGCGCCCGCGCGGCCGCGGAGATCCGCAGCAGCAACGCGATCAGGACGTAGTTCGCCAGCAGCGACGAACCGCCCTTGGACAGGAACGGGGCGGTGATGCCCGTCATCGGGATCAGCTTCGTGACACCGCCGACGACGATGAACACCTGGAAGCACATCGCGAACGCCAGGCCGCCGCCGAGCAGCTTGCCGAAGCTGTCGCGCACCGAGATGGCACCGCGCAGGCCGCGCATCGCGACGACCATGTAGACCAGCAGCAGCGCGGCGAAGCCGACGAACCCGAGCTCCTCGCCGATCACCGCGGTGATGAAGTCGGTGTTGGACTCCGGGATCATCTCCGGCCGCCCGGCACCGAGCCCGGCACCGCCGATGCCACCGGTCGCGAGACCGAAGAGCGACTGCGCGATCTGGTAGCCGCCGCCGTCGTCGTTGTAGGTGGCGATCGGGTCCGACCAGTTCGCCACGCGCTGCTGGACGTGCGTGAAGAGCTTCCACGCGATGACCGCGCCGCCGGCGAACAGACCAAGGCCGAGCACCACCCAGGCCGCGCGTTCGGTGGCGACGTAGAGCAGCACCAGCACGATGCCGAAGAACAGCAGCGACGAGCCGAGGTCCTTCTGCAGGACCATGACCGCGACCGCCACGCCCCACGCCGCGAACAGCGGGCCGAGGTCGCGGGCGCGCGGCAGGTCCATGCCGAGGAACCGGCGGCCCGCGGTGGTGAAGAGGTCCCGCTTCGACACCAGGAACGCGGCGAAGAAGACCATCAGCAGGATCTTGGCGAACTCACCCGGCTGGATGGAGAACGGGCCGATCCGCAGCCAGATCTTCGCGCCGTTGATCGTCGGCGCGATGAAGCCCGGCAGCACACCGGGCAGCAGCAGGGCGACCAGCCCGGCCAGGCCGAACGTGTAGCCGAAGCGCGCCAGGGTGCGGTGGTCGGTGAGGAACTTCAGCGTGGCCGCGAACAGCAGCAGTCCGATCGCGGTCCAGATGACCTGCTTGAACGCCATCGGGTCCCACGTCGAGCCGTCCGCGAAGACGGTGCCCTCCATGGCGAGGTCGATCCGGTGGATGACCACCAGGCCGAGCCCGTTGAGCAGCGCGACGCACGGCAGGATCACCGGGTCGGCGTAGGGCGCCCAGCGGCGCACGGCGAGGTGCGCGCAGGCGAACAGGCCGAGGTAGGCGAGTCCCAGGTACAGGATGCGCAGGCTGAGCGAGCGCTCCTGGTTGAGCTCCACCAGGATCAGAGCCAGCGTGACGAGCCCGGCCGCGAACGAGAGCATCACCAGTTCGGTGCCGCGCCGCGTCGGCGCCCGCAGCCCCGGCGACGTGCTGGTCGCCAGCGACGCGACTGGTGAGCCGTCCCCGGACGGGGCGGGTGAGCCCTTCAACTACGGACCCTCCCGGCATTCCACGCCCGGCTTCTGCGCGGACGAGGTGAGCGAGGGTTGGGTGGTCTCGCCACCCGCGGGGGCCGTGGTCGACGAGGGCGTCCCGTTCGCGGGCTGGGTCGTCGTCGTGGGCGGGGTCGTCGTGGTCGGCGACGTCGGGGTGGACGAGGCCGAGGTGTCCTTGCACAACGGCAGCATGTGCGCCGTGCGCAGCATGCGGACCGCGGCGCGCGCGCCGTCGATGCCGTTGTCGCTGCGGATGCCCTCGGTGATCGTCTTGCGCCCGGCCTCCTGCAGGTCCTTCACCGCGATCGGCGTGCAGCCCGACGAGCCGGGCGGGCACGAGTCCTCGACCTTCGACGAGAGCTTGAACCCGAGCACGCTGCCGTTGAGCCCGCGGAAGATCGCGACCTGGCCGTCCTCGGTCGCGCCCACGTAGAACTGGGTGTTCAGCCACAGCTTGCCGCCGACCCCGGCCGCGCCGACCACGACGAGCAGCAGGAAGACGATCGCGAACGCCTTGAGGGCGTTGCGCTTCTTGCGCTTCGGGTCCTGCGGCGGTGGCGGCGGTGCCTCCATCCGCTGCGGCATCGGCTGGCGCTGCTGCGTGAGCGCGCTCGCCCGTGACGCCGCGGAGTCCGGCGGGGTGTTGTGCTCCTCGCTGCCGTCACCGGCCGCACCGCCGACGATCGGGTAGTCGTCGCCGAAGTCGACGTCCTCGACGTCCGCCACGATCACCGTGACGTTGTCGGGGCCGCCGCCCTTGAGCGCGAGCTCGATCATCCGGTCCGCGCAGGCCTGCGGGTCCGGGATGCGGATCGCCTCGTCCAGCGTCTCCATCGAGACGACACCGGACAGGCCGTCCGAGCACAGCAGGAACCGGTCACCGGCCCGTGCCTCGCGCACCGTGAGGCTGGGCTCGAAGTCGTGCCCGGTGAGGGCGCGCAGCAGCAACGAGCGCTGCGGGTGCGTGGCCGCCTCGTCCGGCGTGATCCGGCCCTCGTCGATCAACGACTGGACGAACGTGTCGTCGTGCGTGATCTGCGCGAACCCGCCCTCTCTGAGCAGGTAGGCGCGCGAGTCGCCGATGTGCACCAGGCCGAGGCGGTTGCCCGCGAAGAGCACCGCGGTCAGCGTGGTGCCCATGCCCTCCAGGTCCGGGTCGCTCGCGACCAGCTCGGAGATGGCGCCGTTGCCGGCCGCGACCGCGTCGCGGAGCTTGCCGAGGAGGTCGTCGCCGGGCTCGTCGTCGTCGACGTGGGCCAGCGAGGCGATGACCACCTTGCTCGCGACTTCGCCGGCGGCGTGGCCACCCATGCCGTCGGCGACTGCGAGCAGGCGGGGGCCCGCGTACACGGAGTCCTGGTTGTTGGAACGGACCAGGCCCCGGTCGCTTCGGGCCGCGTATCGAAGAACCAAGGTCATGAGCGCAGCTCGATCACCGTTTTGCCAATGCGGATCGGGGTGCCGAGAGGTACGCGCAGTGGTGCGGTGACCTTGGCTCGGTCTAGGTAGGTGCCGTTCGTGGAGCCGAGGTCTTCCACGTACCAGTCGGTGCCGCGCATCGACAGCCTCGCGTGCCTGGTCGACGCGAAGTCGTCGTCCAGCACGAGAGTCGAGTCGTCCGCGCGGCCGATCAGGATCGGCCGGCCGTCGAGTGAGATGCGGGTGCCGGTGAGCGCGCCGTGGGTGACCACGAGCGTCCTCGGCGCCTTGCTACCCCTCGCCGACTTGTCGGACCTCCGGAAACCGGGCAGACCTGACGCCCGGAGCCCTGAGGCCGCGTAGAGATCAGAGCGGACCACACGTAGGGCGGCCAGCACAAAGAGCCAGAGGAGCACGAGAAAGCCCGCTCTGGTCAGCTGCATCACCAGCTCTGGCACCGGTTGTAACCGCTCCTGCCTTGAGTTGCTTACCGACGCCCGTGTCGACCTCTAGCCCGCGGTGCGGAAGACCAGTGACGAGTGGCCGATGCGGACGACGTCGCCCTCCGCGAGCTGCCAAGTCTGCACTGGCGTGCCGTTCACCGTGGTGCCGTTGGTCGAACCGAGATCAGCGAGCATCGCACTGTGCCCGTCCCAGGTGATCTCCAGGTGGCGCCTGGACACACCCGTGTCGGGGAGGCGGAAGTCGGCTTCCTGCCCACGTCCTACGACGTTTCCACCCTGCTTGAGGTTGTACGTCCGGTTCGACCCGTCGTCGAGGTGCAGCGTGGCGTTGAGCTGGCGGTTGCCGCCCTGCACTGCCGGCGGGGCGTATCCGCCCTGGTTGTAGCCCTGGTCGTACCCACCGGCGGGCTGGCCGTAACCCTGGTCGTAGCCGCCGGCCGGCTGGCCGCCGCCGTAGCCCTGGTCGTAGCCCTGCTGGCCGTAGCCCTGCTGCTGGCCGTAACCCTGGTCGTAGCCGCCGCCCTGCTGGCCGCCGCCGTAGCCCTGGTCGTAACCCTGCTGGCCGTAGCCCTGCTGCTGGCCGCCATAACCCTGGTCGTAGCCCTGCTGCTGGCCGTACCCCTGGTCATAGCCCTGCTGGCCGCCGCCGTAGCCGCCGCCCTGCTGGCCGTAGCCCTGGTCGTACCCGCCTTGCTGCTGCTGTTGGCCGTAGCCCTGGTCGTAGCCCTGCTGCTGGCCGTAGCCCTGCTGCTGGCCGTAACCCTGGTCGTAGCCGCCCTGCTGACCATAAGGGTCGTGGCCGGGCTGGCCCTGTCCTTGTCCGTAGCCGGGTGGCTGGCTCATGACTCGGTCTCCTGCGGTGCGAGGTGGTGCTGACCGTCGGCTGGCCGCTTTCACGTCGGGGTCGACGGACGAGCTGGTTCGGAACTGTCCGGTGTGCAGCGCCTCGGAGCGCTCCAGGGAGACTACGACGTCACCGTAGGTATCCCATCCGGACTCTTCCAGGTGCTCTCGCAGGCCCTCCGCGAGAAGCTGGGTGATGCGTAGTTCATCCTGCTCGTCCCCGGCAAGTCGATCGTGGTCCTGAGGGCCGAGCAGCACTGTGTAGTGGTTGGGGGCTAGCAGTCTGCCACCCGCGAGCTCGCGGATGTTGCTGTCACCCTCCCGTTGCAGCGCCTGTGCCACCTCTTGGGGCACGACGTTGCCTCCGAACACGCGCGCGAAGGTGTTGCCGACCAGACCTTCGAGCTTGCGCTCGAAGCGTTGCAGGCCCATGTCAGCTCCTTCCGCCTGGACGGTCTTCTGCACCGATCGTATCCGGGTGCGACCAGGCCTACAGGGGGCGATTAGGAACCTGGTTTGGACGCGTGCTAGTGTTTCCAACGTCTCCAGGGGCAAGTGGCGGAATGGCAGACGCGCACGGTTCAGGTCCGTGTGTCCGAAAGGACGTGGGGGTTCAACTCCCCCCTTGCCCACAGAGAAAGACAGATCGAACCCCCCTCGCGGAATCGCGAGGGGGGTTCTTTCGTTGACCGGCAGTATCGGATTCCGTGATCCAACAGGTGATGTCTGTCACTCGTTCGGAGGGCGACATGTGGGCGATAGCGGCGGCGGACTTCGGTGCGGAGCTCGAGCTGGTGGAGCTGCCGGAGCCGCAGGCGGGTCCGGAAGAGCTCAAGGTGCGGATGCTCGCCGCGAGCGTGAACCCCTTCGACCGCAAAGTCGTCGACGGGATGCTTCGGAGTTCCGCAGAGCACCGGTTTCCGATGGTTCCCGGAACCGACGGTGCCGGTGAGGTCGTCGGTTCCGGCGAGCGGATTTTCGGGACCTTCTTCCACCGCCCCGTCGGACGGGGGACTTACGCCGAGTACGCCGTGGTTCCGGCCGGGAACGCGTTGGCGCCGTTGCCGGACGGCCTCGATCCCGCGGTCGCCGCGGCATTGCCGACCGCAGGCATGACGGCGCTGCAGCTGGTGGAAGCGCTCGGTGACGCGAAATCCGTGCTGGTCGTCGGTCCGAACGGCGGCGTCGGCTCGTTCGCCGTGCAGATCGCGCGGGCGGCGGGCAAGCACGTGATCCCGATCGGCCGGGGCGACTCGCTCGTGGAGGCCGACGCGCTCATCGACCTCGTGAGCGCCGACCGCTCGTCGTTCGAGGCGAACGCGCGCTATGCGCCGTTGGCGTTCAACACCAACTACGCGTCGAGCGACAGCGCGCAGAACTTCGGCATGAAGGGCTCACCGGAGACGCTTGTCCGCCTGGCGTCCATGGTGCTCGACGGCGATCTCTCGGTGCCGATTTCCCGCCGTGTGCCGTTGCGCGAAGCCACCGGTGTTTTCGCAGGTCACGGGCCTGGCAAAACCGTGATCATCATGTAGGTGGTCGTTCTGGCGCGGTGAGCGGTCGGCGGCCGGTGACCGGCACCGTTCGCCGCCTTTTCGCCACCACGCCTGGAGCACCCACTGTGAGCAGGTCTTTTGGTGCGTCCAACCGGATTAACGTCACCCAGACGGCAGCACCGTAGGACCGAACTCCCCGCGCCGCTCCTCGACCGGTCACCGACCGGTCGGCGCCGTCGATCGCAGGGGGTCCGGTGACCTGGGGGCGGGCCGCGCGCTTCCTGGTACGCCTTATCCAGAGCACGAGTCGAAACGTGGCGGATCGCCCGCCGCGTGGTGGCGAGGAGGCACTGGCGTGAGCAGCACCCCAGCAAGGATCGCGGCGCCCGGCAGCGCGCAGGGACTGTCGACGACCGCGGTCCCGGTTCCGGAACTGCCCGCGTCCGTCGAGGAGCTGGCAGCCGCAGCGGCGATCCGCCTCGGCTGGCACGGCGTGGTCCTCCCGGAGATGGTCCTCATGGGCCGCAAGGTCGTCGTCGTGGCCGAGCTCCTGGCCGACGCCCACGCCGAGCGCGTGTGCGTGGGTGCGGGTCCCGAGGTCGACAAGACCACCGTCTCCACCTGGGTGTGGCCGGAGATGGAAGGCCGCGTCCCGCCGGCCGCCGTGCGCATCGTCGGCGTCTTGGCCGTCGCACGCCACTGGCGCACCGCGCTGGCCTCCGCGGTTCCCTTCGCCCGTTACGGCAACGCCGCCGCCGTTCTCCCGGACTCGGTCGCGTTCACCAACGACTACCTGACGAACTGCCTGCCGCGCGTGCGCCGCTACGGCGTCTCGGTCCTGCTGGCCGACGAGGAGAAGGACCTGTCCGTGGACGTGTCCGGCCGCAACGAATGCGTGCCCGTCGAGGACACCGCCATCACCCGTTGGGTCAACGAGCTGGTCTACGAGCAGGTGCTCGCCACCGCTTCCTGATCTACGGTCGGGGCATGCGAGTAGTCATCGCCGGCGGACACGGGCAGATCGCGCTGCTTCTCCAGCAGCAGCTGGCCACCCGTGGAGACGCGGCAACAGCACTGGTCCGCAACCCCGATCACTTCGCTGACGTGCAGGAAGCCGGAGCCGTTCCGGTGCTGTGCGACCTGGAGTCCGCCACAGTGGACTCGGTTGCCGAATACATGAACGGCGCGGACGCCGCGGTCTTCGCCGCCGGCGCAGGGGCAGGCTCGGGAGCCGCCCGCAAGGACACAGTGGACTTCGGGGCCGCCGCCCTGTTCGCCACGGCAGCGGCCGAGGCGGGCGTGCGGCGGTTCCTCCAGGTCTCCACGGTCGGCATCGAGTCAGCGGACTCGCCGTCGGTGGACTCCGAGTTCGCGGTGTACCTCAAAGCGAAGAAGGCGGCGGAGGACGACCTGAGGTCGCGTTCACTCGACTGGACGATCCTGCGTCCCGGCCCGCTGACGAACGACGCCCCGACCGGTCTGGTGACGCTGGCGGCCCCGGTGCTGCCGCGCTCCCCGGTGACCCGCGCCGACGTCGCCGCCGTGCTCGCGGAGCTCTTGACCGCACCCCAGACCGTCGGCAAAACGCTCGAACTGACGAACGGCTCCACGCCCATCCCCGACGCCGTCCGCGCCGTCCTCTGAGTGCACGCGGGGAGCTTTCGTACTCTCCTGGCGCACGCGGGGGCCCCGCGTGCCCCTCAGGGGAACGTGGGACTCCCGCGTGACATCTAGCCGAGGACGCGGGTCAGGTAGGCGTTGGTGAAGGTGCGGGTTGGGTCCACCTCGTCGCGGACGCGCAGGAAGTCGTCGAAGTGCGGGTACAGCGGGCGCAGCTCGGCAGCGGTGAGGTCGTGCATCTTGCCCCAGTGCGGGCGACCGCCGACCGACGCGGCGATGGACGCGTACGCGTCGAAGAACGCCTTGTAGGGCATGCCGAGCGCCTGGTGCATGGAGATGTAGGCGGTGTCACGGCCGGAGGCGGTCGACAGCCAGATGTCGTCGGCCTGCGCCACCCGCACCTCGCACGGGACGATCAACGCGTCGCGGTCGCCCAGGCGGTTGGCGACGGCACGCAGCTCGCCGATGACGTCCATCAGCGTCTCGCGAGGGATGGAGAACTCGGTCTCCACGAACCGGACCCGGCGCGGGGTCACGAAGACGTTGTGCGAGTAGTCCGAATAGGACCGCTCGCTGATCAGCGAGCCGCAGACCTCGTTGAGCTTCCTGGTGTAGCGCGGGAAGGTCTTGGCCACCTTGCACACCGCGCCGAACGCGGCGTTCTCCATGACCTCGTACTCCCAGGCCTGCCGGAACCGCGACAGCGGCTGCGCCGGCTCGGGAACCCGGTTGTTGCGCTTGAGGATCACCCGGTCCGAGTGCGTGAACCAGTGGAACTCGACGTGGTCCTCGACCGCGCACAGGTCGTCGAACTGCTCCAGCACCGCGTCGAGCCGGCCCGGTGCCTCCGAGGCCTGCAGCACGAACGACGGCACGCACTGCAGCGTGACGGTGCTGATCACGCCCAGCGCGCCGAGGCCGACGCGGGCGGCGTTGAACAGGTCCGGTCGCTCGGAGCGCGAGCAGGTGACCACCGAACCGTCGGCGAGCACCAGCTCCAGCGCGGCGATGGCGGTGGCCAGGACGCCGAGCTTCGCGCCGGTGCCGTGGGTGGAGGTCGACACGGCACCGGCCACGGTCTGCGCGTCGATGTCGCCGAGGTTCGGCATGGCGAGGCCGAGTCGGTGCAGGTCGGCGTTCAGGACGTGCAGCGGCGTGCCGGAGCGGACGGTGACCAGGCCCGTCTCCACGTCGGCGCGGACGATGCCGGTCCACCGGTCGAGGTCGAGCGCCACCTCGGGGGCGACGGCGATGTCGTTGAACGAGTGACCGCTGCCGCGCGCCCGCACCCGGCCGCCGGAGACGACGGTCGCGGCGATCTCGTCAGTGCTCGCCGGGTGGACGACGCGCGTCGGCGCACAAGTCGCGGTGCGAGCCCAGTTCGTCCACACGGGTACCTCCACGGAGTGTGACCTGCGAGTAACGTAAGTGAAAGCTCTTCACGTTTCAAGGGTTGAGGACGTACCGTCGGAGCATGCGCCGAACTCGACTCGACACCGCGACGAAGGACCTCGATCCTCCGTTCGCGATCGTCGACCTGGACGCCTTCGACCACAACGCGGCGGACCTCGCCCGCCGCGCTGCCGGTCATCTCATCCGGGTGGCGAGCAAGTCGATCCGCGTGCGCGACCTGGTGAGCCGGGCCCTCGAACGACCCGGTTACGCCGGGGTCATGTGCTACTCGCTCGCCGAGGCGCTCTGGCTCTCCGAGCAGAACGTCAGCGAGGACCTGCTGGTCGCCTACCCCACGGCCGACCGCGCCGCGCTGCAGAAGCTCGCCGCGAACGAGACCGCCCGCCAGCGCATCACCATCATGGTCGACTCGGTCGAGCACCTCGACTTCGTCGACGCCGCCATCGGCCCGCACGCCGACATCAGGGTCTGCCTGGAGCTCGACGTCTCCTGGCGCCCGCTGCCCGGCGTCCACATCGGACCACGCCGCTCGCCGGTGCACACCCCGGCGCAGGCCGCGTCGCTCGCCGCCAAGATCGTCCGCCGCACCGGGTTCGCGCTCGTCGGCGTCATGGCCTACGAGGGCCAGATCGCGGGCCTGGGCGACAACCCGCCCGGTCAGCCGCTGCGCGCGATCGGCATCCGGCTCATCCAGGCCAGGTCCGGCCCGGAGCTGATCGAACGGCGCACCGCCGTGATCTCCGCGGTCCGCCAGGTCACCGACCTGCAGTTCGTCAACGGCGGCGGCACCGGCAGCCTGGAGCTCACCGGCACCGACCCGTCGGTCACGGAGCTGGCAGCGGGCAGCGGCCTCTTCGGCCCCACCCTCTTCGACGGCTACCAGGCCTTCAAGCCCCACCCGGCGGCACTCTTCGCGCTGTCCGTGGTCCGCAAGCCGGCCAAGCGCGTCGCCACCCTGTTCGCCGGCGGCTACATCGCCTCCGGTACCCCGACCCCGGACCGCCAGCCCTCGCCGTACCTGCCGGAGGGCCTGAAGACGCTCGGCCTCGAAGGCGCGGGCGAGGTGCAGACCCCGGTCACCGGCAAGGCCGCCGAACAGCTGCGCATCGGCGACCGCGTCTGGATGCGGCACGCCAAGGCGGGCGAGCTGTTCGAGCGGTTCGACGAGGTGCACCTGGTGCGCGGCGACCGCGTCGAACGCACGGTGCCCACCTACCGCGGTGAGCGCCGCAACTTCGGCTAGGCCGGCAGCCGCGACGACAGGTAGCCCCTGACCAGCGCCTTCGCCTCCACGAGGATCGCCTGGTCGCCGGTCGGGTTGTTGCGGAACGCCATCTTCAGCACGGCGTCCGCGGCCTCGACGGCGATCGCGATCGGCAGCTGCACCTCGTTCATCGGGATGCCGAAGTTGCCCGAGATCAGCTCGGAGATCTTGTCGGAGATGACGGCGTTGTTGTCCCGCCGGTCGTCGAGCAGCCGCATGTCCACGACGTCGCCGAAGTGCAGCTTGCCGAACGCCGGGATCTCGCGGTGCATCGTCACGTAGACGTCGAACACCGTGTCCACGGCGTCCCACCAGTGCTCCAGGGTGGCCTGTTCGAGGCGGTCGGTGATGCCCTGGGAGAACCGGTCGACGTTGCGCAGGGTCAGCGCCTGCACGACGGCCCGCTTGTCCGGGAAGAACTGGTACAGCGAGCCGACCGCCACGCCCGCTCTCTCCGCGATCAACGTGGTGGTGACGCCGTCGTAGCCCACCTCGTCGATGAGGGTCGCGCAGGCTTCGAGCATGCGCTCGACCCTCTTGGCGCTGCGCTGCTGGACGGGCTGACGGCGGAGCGGGGTGGTGCTCGTCACGGCGACTCCCAGTAGTTCGGGTTCTTCCATCTTGCCTTCTGCGCGGCGTCTTCACTTCCCTGAACCTGTCAACACGCCTACGATCCGAACAAGTTTCACATTTGGAGGATCGATGAGCGACTTCCTCTGGGGAGTGTCGACGTCCGCGTTCCAGATCGAAGGCGCGTTCGACGCGGGCGGCCGAGGCCCCTCGGTGTGGGACGACTTCGCTCCGGTGCACGACGACGACAGCGCCCGCGTTGCGTGCGATCACTACCACCGGTGGCGCGAGGACGTGGCACTCATGACCCAGCTGGGGGTCAACGCCTACCGCTTCTCCATCGCGTGGCCGCGCATCCAGCCCAGCGGCAAGGGCCCCGCCAACGCCGAGGGCCTCGACTTCTACGACCGGCTCGTCGACGCGCTCGTCGAGGCCGGCATCGCGCCCGTGGCCACGCTCTACCACTGGGACACGCCGCTGCAGCTCGAAGCCGAGGGCGGCTGGCTCGGCCGCGACATCGCCGACCGGTTCGCCGACTACACCGCACTGCTCGCGGAACGGCTGGCCGACCGGGTCCACATGTGGATTCCGATCAACGAACCGGCCATGGTCACGTTGCAGGGCTATGCGATCGGTGAGCACGCACCGGGCAAGACGCTGCTCTTCGACGCGTTGCCGACCGCCCACCACCTGAACCTCGCTCACGGCCGTGCGGTGGAAGTTCTGCGCGGCCACAACGCCCGCTCGGTCGGTACCGCGAACAACCACACGCCCGCGTGGCCGGCCACCGCCGCCGACCAGCCCGCGGCCGACGCGTACAGCGACGTCCACAACTGGCTGTACGCCGATCCGGTGCTGGCCGGCCGCTATCCGGACTCGGTCGCCGAGCTCATGCCCGTCCGGGACGGCGACCTCGCGACCATCCACCAGCCGCTCGACTTCTACGGCGTCAACTACTACAACCCGACCAGGCTGACGCTGCCGTCGGAGGGCAACCCGCTGCCGTTCGAGCTGGTCGAGGTCGACGAGTACCCGCGCACCGGGTTCGGCTGGCCGGTCGTGCCGTCCGGGCTCACCGAGATGATCGCCACCCTGCGCGAACGGCACCCGGACCTGCCGCCGGTGCACGTCACCGAGAGCGGCTGCAGCTTCCCGCACGAGGTCGAGGACGCCGACCGGATCGCCTACCTCGACGGACACCTCAAGGCAGCGCTCGACGCCGGTGTCGACGGGTACTTCGTGTGGTCGCTGCTCGACAACTTCGAGTGGGAGGCCGGCTACTCGCAGCGGTTCGGCCTGGTGCACGTCGACTTCGAGACCCAGCGCCGCACGCCGCGCGACTCGTTCCACTGGTACCACAGGGTGATCAGCGGTGAGTGAGGCGCTGGCCGAACCGGTCGTCCCGGTCCGGCGGGGCTGGATGGCCTGGCTGTTCGCCGCGAACCTCGGGCTGTGGCTGGCGGTCTACGCGCCGATCCAGGTCCTGCTGCCGCAGCAGGCCGAGCTGCTCGACGTGGCGGACAAGGAGTTCGTGTTCGGCGTCGTCACCGGCGTCGGCGCCGCCGTGTCGCTGCTGGTGGTGCCGCTCATCGGGTACCTGTCCGACCGCACGACCTCGCGGTTCGGCCGGCGCCACCCGTGGACGCTGATCGGGGCGGTCGTCGGCGCGATCGGCCTGGCGGTGCTCGCCACCGCGCCGTCCGTCGTGGTCATGACCGCCGGCTGGTGCCTGGTGCAGGCCGGGATCGGCGGCATGCTCGCCGCGCTCACCGCCGTGGTGCCCGACCAGGTGCCCATCGCCCAACGGGCGCAGGTCGGCGGGTTGATCGGCATCAGCCAGATGCTCGGCACGGTGCTGGGCGCGGTCGTGGTGACGTTGCTGGTCAGCGGTCTGCAGGCCGGTTATTTGGCGTGCGCGGCCATCGTGCTCGTCGGTGCCGTCTTCTTCGTCCTGCGCACGCCCGACACGCAGCTCGTCACCAAGCCGGTGCGGCCGACGTTCTGGATCTCACCCCGGGAGCACCCCGACTTCGCCTGGGCGTGGGCCGGGCACCTCCTGATCAACCTCGGCAACGCGTTCGGCACGCTGTACCTCCTCTACTTCCTCGGCGACGTGGTCCACCACGAGTCGCCGGAGGACGGACTGCTCGTGCTGATGGCGCTCTACGGGGTGGCGCTCGCCGCAGGAGCGGTGCTGTTCGGCGCACGGAGTGATCGTTCCGGGCGCCGGAAGCCGTACGTCTACCTCGCCGCGGTCGTGATGGCGCTCGCCGCTCTGCTGCTCGTCGCCTGGCCGACCTGGACCGCCGCGCTGGTCGCCGCACCGCTGCTGGGCGTCGGCTTCGGCACGTACTGGGCCGTGGCCATCGCGCTGCTCACCCAGGTGCTGCCGGCGGCGTCCGACCGGGCCAAGGACCTCGGCGTGCTGAACGTGGCCAACGCGTTGCCGCAGGTCATCGCGCCCTTGCTGACCGCGGTGATCTTGGCCAACCTTGGCGGGTACCGCGGTCTGTTCGCGGCGTCGGCGCTGGCGACGGCGGTGGCGGGAGTGTTGATGAGTCGAGTGCGATCGGTGGACTGATGCGACTGTCGGGCAAGCGGGTACTGGTCACGGGCGCGTCCCAGGGCATCGGCGCGGAGACCGCGTTCCGGTTCGCGGCACGCGGTGCGCACGTCCACCTGGTGGCCCGCAGCGCCGAGCTGCTCGATCTGCAGGTCGAGCGGATCACCGAGTTCGGCGGTTCCGCGACCGCCCATCCGGCCGACCTCGCCGACGCCGCGCAGATCCACGCGCTCGCCGAGGCCGTGGAGACGCCGGACGTGCTGGTCAACAACGCGGGTGTCGGGCGCTGGTTGTTCCTCGACGAGTGCTCGCAGGACGACCTGGCCACGATGACCGCCGTGCCGTTCATGGCCGCCATGCTGCTCACCAGGGAGTTCCTCGGCGCCATGCGGTCGCGCGGCTCCGGCTGGATCGTCAACGTGAACTCGCCGGTGTCGCGGCTGCCGATCCCCGGCGCGGCCGGCTACCAGTCGGCGCGCTGGGCGCTGCGCGGCCTGACCGCGTCCCTGCGGCTCGACCTGCGCGGGACCGGCGTCGGCGTGAGCGAGGTCGTGCCGGGCAAGGTCTCCAGCGAGTACTTCGCCAACAACCCCGGCGCGGAGGAGCGGATTCCGGCGATCGCCAGGCTGATCCCGACGGTCACGCCCGACCGTGTCGCCACGGCGATCGTCGACGCCGTGGAGAAGGAACGCGCCGAGCACCTGTTCCCGTGGCAGCTCAAGGCGTTCGAACTGTCCGGCCGCTTGCTGCCCGGCCTCACGTCCTACATCACGTGGAAAACGGGTACGCGCCGCTGAAGCCGGGCGCGGAACCGGGCGCACCGGCAGCAGAAACCGCGGGAAGTGGGAAGAAGCGGCGCGCAGCTCCAGCCGTGCTCGCGGCGTCCGAACGTGGAAACGGCCCCTCACCCGCGCGGGAGGTGCAGGCAAGGGGCCGGGGTTGGTGACCGCGGACCGGTACCGGTCGGGAGGGAAGGTGCACGGCACCGGCCCGCGGGAATCTGTGGAGTTGAGCTGACCGGGGTCCGCGATGCAGCGGTCGGGGGTTCGCACATCGCGGACCACCGGTCAGTAGGCCGTTTGCAGACCTGGTCGTGTCGGGGGGACGCCAGGTCGGTCGCAAAGGCCCGTTAGTGGGCTCGAGCCACCGCGCGGCGGGTCCGGGTGACAGGAGGGGTCACCGGGGCCTCGCGCAGGTGGCGAGCCGGGCGCGGGGCGAGACCGCCCGCGACCAGGTGTTCGTACGCGGCGCGCCACACCGAGCAAGGTGACTTCTGCTGGCGCCAACGACCGGAGCACTCGGGGCAGTTGCCCTTCTCGTCCGGCTCGTGCGCTGCCAGCAGAGCACGCCATCCCTCGGTCAGCCGAGGGAGCTCGGATCGAGCCACCGACAGGAGGGACGGGGCGTCAGCGCGGCTCGCCAGCTCCGTGAGCAGGTCGAGGCGTTCCCACACAGCGTTGCGAAGAACCTGTCCGAGGATCGCGTCCATCGAAACGTCACCGTCACCTTTCCGCCTGGTCGGCGGCTTCGCGTAGCGCAGCCCTGAGCTGTACGAGCTGGTCGTGGGACAAGACTGCCGTCTCCCCGGGAGGGCCGACCAGGACCACTCGGCCCTGAACCACCTTCACGGTGAGCTGGCGGTCCCGGTCGACCACGTCGCCGCAGCTGATCTGCCACGTCCGACGCTGCCCGGTCGTGCCGCGCCATGTGGATCCGGTGTCACCCGTCTCCACGATGGAGGTGGAGCCGGGGGAGGAGCTGTCCATCGGTTGGCTGTTCCTCTCCGTGCTCACTCGCTTACCGGAATCCAGATTGCGATGATTCATGCCGGAACGGGACGTCACAGCGCCCACCGGTGGAACTCTTACGGTGAGCGGTAAGCGGTGTTCGGCAGGGCCGATCAGCCCTGCCGAAGAGGACTTCTCGGGCTCGGGGACCTCCCCCTAGTCTGCCGATGACGCCCAACGGACTGTGAGGGTGCGCGATGAACACCATGAGTTCCCAGGGCTCTCCGATCCCCACCGACGTGTGGGACCAGCAGGAGATGCGGGACGCACTGGCCCGACGGGAGATCAGCTCGGTCTACCGGCTGCTCCGACGGCACGGCGTGTCCCAGCGCCAGATCGCGGCGCTCACCGGGCAGTCGCAGTCCGAGGTCTCGGAGATCCTCAAGGGACGTCAGGTGATGGCCTACGACGTCCTGACCAGGATCGCCATCGGCCTGGGTGTCCCACGTGGATACATGGGTCTCGCCTATGACGAGACAACGGCAGTGAGGGTGGCCGCAGCCGCGGACACACCCCATCCTGAGGAGGACGAGTCGGTGAAGCGTCGGAAGTTCCTCGCGCACGCCGCCGCCGTGACAGTCGGCGCGGCCGTGTTCGGAGCGGACTCCGGGTCGTGGGTCTCACACCCCACACAGACTCCGGCTCCGGGACGCATCGGCATGACCGACGTGCGCCAGGTGGAAGCGGCCACCCGCGCGTTGCGCGCCCTCGACTACCAGTACGGCGGCGGCTCCTGCCGCGACGCGGTCGTCGCCCAGCTGTCCTGGGGACAGCAGATGCTCGGTGCGAGCTCCACGGACGTCGTGCGCCAGCGCCTCTACGTCGCACTGGCCGACCTGCACAACCTCGCCGGCTGGACGTCGTTCGACACGGGCCTGATGGACTCCGCCCGCAACCACTTCGGTCAGGCGCTCGACCTCGCCAAGCAGGGCGACAACGAGGCGCTGATGGCGAACATCCTGTACCGCATGGGCCGCGTGTACCTGCACCAGAACGCCCCCGACGACGCGCTCAAGGTGTTCCAGCTCGGCCAGCTGGCCGCGCAGAACTCCGGTTCCGAGCTCGCGGTGGGCATCCTGTGCGCCAACGAGGCCTGGGCGTACGCGAAGATGGGCTCCGACGAGCAGGCGCTCAAGCTGCTCGGCCGCGCCCGCGACGAGTTCTCCCGCGCCAACGTCGCCGAGGCGCCCGCGTGGGCCAAGTTCTTCAACGAGATCGACCTCTCGTCCATGATCGGCACGGTGCACACGGAGCTGGCTCAGACGGTGGACGCCAAGTACACGAGGACCGCCATTCCCGCGCTGTCCAAGGCGATCAACAACTTCGGCGACGACATGGCCCGCAGCCGGTCGTTCAACCTGACCTCGATGTCGATCAACCACCTCATCGAGGGCGACATCGACCACGGCGCCAAGATCGGCCGCCAGGCGGTCGACCTGTCGGAGAGCCTCAAGTCGGTGCGCACCAAGCAGCGCATGGAGCCGTTGCGCCAGGAGGCCGAGAAGCGCCGCAACAACCCCGAGGCCCGCGAGCTGGCCGACCGCGTCGCCCGCTTCACCGGAGCCGACACGGCTGCCTGACCAGCACGTCGTTTGGGCCCCATAGCACCACGTTCGGATGGCGTGGGACACGAACCGGTAACGCCAGGAGCCCCTGACACGAATGCAGCATCGACGGGCGGGAAACACAGGGCCTAAGGTGCGGCAGGTCGGGGCGAAGGGCGGGGTGCGGCGCGTGATGCTTACTCGGAGGTGGCGGTCACGGAGAGCGCTGCGGTCCGCGCAGCTGCTCGACGAGGTCGTGGACACCCAGCTGCCGCTGCTCGCGTCGTTCGACGAGGAGCGCCGGCGGCGTTCCGCCGACTACCTCGCCGAGCTCGTCGCCCTCGCGCAGGACTACCGCTACTACGCCAACGGCTGGATCGACAGCCGTGAGCTCGACCGCCGCGGCCAGCGGACGATGAACCGCCTGGCCCGCATGCGCGAAGAATCTTCGGCCCGACTGATCACCGACTAGTCCGTTCGCGCGCTGTTCGCCGCGTCGAACGGACCACTCGCCGAGTGCAGCCCCGGTCACCCCGGATGTTTCACGTTGAACAACGCATCACCAGGGCACCGGACCATCGCCGTCGAAGAGGCCACCGGTCGGCCCGTCGTCGGGCAGCGTGGCCAGCTCGACCGCGATCCGCGCGGCGTTCGCCGGCGTCTCCCGCCCCTGGAAGTCGTTGAACTCGGTCGCGACGTAGCCGGGGCAGGCGCCGTTGACCTTCATGCCGGTCAACTCCTTGGCGTACTGCACGGTGACGGCGTTCAGGAACGTCTTCGACGGCGTGTAGATCCCGTCGATGTCGTGGAAGGCCGCGTCCGGCGCGGTCTGCAGGGTCAGCGACGACAGGTGGCTCGACTGGTTGACGATCCGCGGCCGTGCCGACCGGCCCAGCAGGGGCAGCACCGCGTTGGTGACCCGGACGACGCCGATCACGTTGGTCTCCAGCACCTCCCGCAGGCCCGCCGGGGTGGCGGCGGACGGCGGCGTGGGCCACGACCCGGCGATGCCCGCGTTGTTGACCAGCACGTCGAGGCGGCCGAACCGCTCCTCGAACAGCGCCGCGGCCGCGGCCACGCTCTCGTCGTCGGTCACGTCCAGCGGCACGAAGAACGCGTCCGCGCCGTTCGCCCGCAGCTTCTCCGCCGCCTCCTCGCCACGCCGGGCGTCCCGAGCGCCCACACCGACACTCATGCCGAGCGCGCCGAGACCGGCGGCGATCTCGTACCCGATGCCCTTGTTCGCGCCCGTGACCAGTGCAATCGTCTGTTCGCTCATGTCTCTGATCGTCTTCCGCGAGGCCGTGAAGATCAACACCACCTCGGTGTTGCAGCGATACCCCAGCGGTATGGATACGGTGGACGGCGTGGAGACCAGGGAGCTCCGTTACTTCGTCGCGGTCGCCGAGGCGCTGCACTTCGGCCGCGCCGCCGAACGCCTGGGCATCGCCCAGCCGCCGCTGTCGCGCACCATCGCTCAGCTCGAACACCGGCTCGGCGTCGAACTGCTGACCCGCACCAGCCGCAAGGTCCTGCTCACCGCCGCCGGGGAGACCCTGCTGGCCGAGGCCAGGGCGATCCTCGCCGCTGTCGTCGCGGCCGAACGCCGCACCAGGGACGCGGCCGCCGACCGGCCGTCGCTGGTGCTCGCCGCGAAGGCGGGCAGCTCCGGTGAGGTGCTGGCGAAGCTGCTCGACGTGTACGCGGCCCAGCCCGGTGCCGTGCCGGTCGACGTCCTGCTGTGCGAGTCGAACACCCACGTCCCGCTGCTCGACGGACGGGCTGATGTGGCGTTGCTGCACGAGCCGTACGACCCGACGACCGGCCTCGACGTGGAGGTCCTGCACACCGAGGACCAGGTCGCGGTGATGCCGTCGGCGCACCCCCTCGCGGGAGCGGCGCAGCTGCGGATGGCGGACGTCAGCGGTCTGGCCGAACGGGCCCGCTGGCCGCGTCCGGACGGCACCTACCCGGACGGTCCCGGCATCGAGGTGCGCAACCTGACGCAGCTGTTCCAGATGATCGAGCTCGGCAGGGCCGTCGCCGTGGTGCCGGAGGACTTCCGCACGAGGCTCACCGAAGGGCTGGTCGCCGTTCCGGTCGTGGACGCCCCGAAGGTGACCACGGTGATCGCGTGGCCACCGCACAGCCGGTCACGGGCGCTCGCCGACCTGGTCAGGGTCGCGACCGGGGTCAGCTGACCGGTGCGCGGCTCAGCACGACGGCCAGGCCGAACGCCAGGCCCATGACGGTGATCTCGAAGACCGCCCACTGCACGATCGCCGTGGTCCGGTGCTGCGAGATCTGCGGCAGCAGCTTCCACCGGATGCGCGCGCCGAGCACCGCGACCGCGGCCGCGCACGCCGCCTTGCCGAGGAACAGCAGGCCGTAGCCGGTGGTGAACATCGACTGCGGGAACGGCACGACCGGGTTGAGGGCCAGCTCCAGCAGACCGTTGAACAGGCCGGTCACCGTGACGACGACCAGGCTGACGGTCGCGATCCGGGAGAACTTCGGCAGCGCGACGGCGAGCAGACCCTTGCGGTACGCGACCAGCGCCATCAGCGCGCCGAGCCCGCCGGTCCACGCCGCCGCGCCCAGCACGTGCAGCTCCATGGAGACCATCGAGTAGTCGTGGTACTTCCAGTTGGAGGCGTGCCCGGTGACCGGGATCGGCAGCAGGCCGAACATCGAGACCAGGATGCGCAGCTCGGCCGGCACGGACTCGCCGCTGCGCACCGCCAGCACGCCGACCAGCAGGTACACGAACGCGCAGGCGGCGCTGAACAGCAGGCCCTTGCCGGCGCCGACCGTGGCGATGTAGTCGACCGCGTTGCCGATGCTGACGTCGCTGCCCGGCCGCAGCTCCGCCGCCTGCAGGACGATCGCGAGCAGCGCGGTCACCACCCAGACCGCCGCGGCGACGACCGCGGCGGGCCGGGCGATCCGCATGACCGGTTCGGTGTGCGTGGGCCGGTCGAAGCCGAGCAGCTTCGGCAGGATCGACAGGCCGACGACGATCGTCGCCGACACGTCGAGCAGCACGCGGGTGACCGGCAGGCCGTACCGGACCGCCGCCCCGGCGTCCACGACCCCGGCGACCACGACGGGGGGCGCCAGCACGAGGCCGAGGGCGATGCCCGCGAGCGCGCCGAACACCAGACCGGCGAGCACGCGGTAGTGGGTGGGGGCGGTGGTCCGGACGTCACTCATGCCTTGGCGCTCCCGCCGCCGCCGCGCAGGGCGATGAACACGCCGCCGCCGAGCAGCACCACGGCGCCGACGATCCACACCCACAGCGGGATGCCGCCACCGGAGTCGCTGCTGCCGGAGGCGTCGGCGCTGGCCGGGGTGGTGGGCGTACCGGTGCCGTCCTTGGTGAGCGTGAACGTCAGCTCACCGGAGACCGGGTGGCCGTCCGCGGACAGGATCCGGTAGCCGATCTTGTACTGACCAGCCTTGCCCAGGGCGTTGACCTGGGCGGACACCGAGTTGTCGGTGATCTTCGGGTCGCCCGGCACCTCGTAGTGGCCGCCGTTCGCGTCCACCACCGAGATCGTGTTGATGTCCTTGCCGCCCTGCACGTCCTGGTCGAAGGTCAGCGTGACCGAGGACGGGCCGACCTCCAGCGAGGACTTGTCCTTCGGGTCGCTGCTGATCAGTGCGTTGTGCGCCGAAGCGGGCGCGGCCGTGGTGAGCACGGCCGCACCCGCGATCAGGCACGCGATGAGTGCGCGCTTCATGCTGTGGGTCACGCCTTCCTGCGCGAACGCAGGATCGCGCCGATGCCGAAGCCCAGGCCCAGCGCACCGACGGCCAGGCCGGCGCCACCGAGGTAGCGGGCGGTCTGGTCGGAACCGGCGGCCGACGCCTCGTGCGTGTCGGTCGAGTTCGCGGCGTTCGTCGAGCCGTGGCCGTGGTCGTCGCCGTCCGCCTTCTTCGGGGCGAGCTTCAGCGCGGGTGCCGGGTGCTCCGGCTCCTTGCCGTCGGCGCCCGCGGGCTGGCTCCAGTCGACGACCTCGCCGTTCTCGTAGGTCTGCTTGGTCGGCAGCAGCAGGGTGTCCTTCTCCGGCAGCGTGCCGAGGGCGACGTAGAACTCCTGGTACTCGTTGACCCCGATCTTCGTGCCGGGCTCCGCGGTCCAGGTGATCGACGTGAACGCCTCGGTGATCTCCTTGCCGGCGACCGTGACGGGCTTGTCGAGCTTGCCCTTGACCGCCTCTGCCTTCCAGCCGGGCAGCGGCCGGGTGCGCACCGAGGTGAGCGGGGTGTCCTGCGGCAGCGTGACCTCGATCTTGGTCGTGCCGGCGTTGTCCCGCTCGTTCGGGACGCGGAACGCGAACGTGGCGCGGCCGCCCTGCGTGAACTCCGAGGGCTGGGCGCTGACGTGCGCGGACGCGATCGCGGGGGTGCCGAGGACGGCGAACCCGGCCACGGCGAGGACGGCGAGCGCGCGCACGCCAAAGCGATGTGCAGACATGTGGTTGTGGCTCCTGATGCCAAAGGGGGGAGATGCGGGTGCGTGGGTGTCAGGAACCACAGGGCGGGCCGCGCAGCCCGTGGGCACGGCTCAGCTCGGCGGCGTGTGCGCGCCGCAGGTAGGGCGTGCCGGTGGACGTCCGCACCGGCGTGAGCACCGGCTGCGGCGTGAGCCTGCGGGGGATCAGGCGGGTGACTGCGGCGAACAGCCGGAACAGCGCGTTCTCCGCGTGGAACAGCAACAGCCCGGTCAGCGTCGCCGCGACGAGGTGCGCGCCGAACATCTGCCAGGTGAGCGTGCCGGTGTGCTCGTGGCTGACCCAGGTCAGCAGCAGGTGCTGCGCGAGCTGGGCCGTGGCGAGCCCGGCCATGACCGAGAGCCTCCCGGTCCGCCGGTCCGCGAGCGACGCCGCCGCGAACGCGATCAGCACCACCAGCGGCAGCGCGTGGACGAACTCCGCGAGCTCACCACCGCCGATGCCGTGGGCGGCGATCGTGAGCGCCGACGAGGTCACCGCGAGAACGGCACCGCGAAGGGTGCGCATCTCACTCGACCGGGTGCTCACGGATCTGAGGGTAATGCGACTGGTTTGCATCGGTCCACGAGTGGGTATCTAGGGCCGCATGCACAACCAATGCGACAGGCCGGGCCGCACCGACCGGGTCGTGTTCGGCGTTGCCGCAGGTCTCACGCTTGCATTCGTGGCCTGGGGGATTGCCGGAACTGACTCGTTGGCCTCGGCCTCGAAGACCGCGCTCGGGTGGGTCATCCAGAACCTGGGATGGGCCTTCGTGCTCACGGCGTCCGGCTTCGTGCTGTTCGCCCTCTGGCTCGCCTTCAGCCGTTACGGCAAGATCCCGCTCGGTCGTGACGACGAGAAACCCGAGTTCAAGACGGTCTCGTGGGTCGCGATGATGTTCAGCGCCGGCATGGGCATCGGGCTCATGTTCTACGGCGTGAACGAGCCGCTCACGCACTTCGTGAAGCCGCCGCCCGGCACCGAGGGCGACCCCCTCGAGACCGCCATGGCCACCACGCTCTTCCACTGGACCCTGCACCCGTGGGCGATCTACGCCGTCGTCGGCATCGCGATCGCCTACGGGAGCTTCCGCCGTGGCCGGTCGTCGCTGATCAGCGCTGCCTTCGCCCCTCTGCTCGGTCGCAGGGCCGCGTCGGGGTGGGGCCGTGCGATCGACGTGATGGCGATCTTCGCCACGCTGTTCGGCTCGGCCGCCTCCCTCGGTCTCGGCGCCCTGCAGATCGGGAGCGGGCTGGAGGCGGCCGGGTGGGGTGGCCAGGTCGGCAAGGGCGTGCTGGTCGCGGTCATCGCCGTGCTGACCGTGGCGTTCGTCGCATCCGCCGTCTCGGGGGTCGCGAAGGGCATCCAGTGGCTGTCGAACACCAACATGGTGCTGGCCGTGGTGCTGGCGCTGTTCCTGTTCGTCGTCGGCCCGACGGTGTTCATCCTGAACCTGCTGCCCACCGCGCTCGGCGACTACTTCCGCGAGCTGGCCAACATGGCCGGCCGCACCGCCGCCTCCGGTGGTGAGGCGACCGAGACGTGGCTGTCCGGCTGGACGATCTTCTACTGGGCGTGGTGGATCTCCTGGACGCCGTTCGTCGGCACGTTCATCGCCCGCATCTCGCGCGGCCGCACGATCCGCCAGTTCGTCGCCGGCGTGATCCTCGTGCCGTCCGCGGTGTCGCTGGTGTGGTTCGCGATCCTCGGCGGCTCGGCGATCTTCGAGCAGCGGTCCGGTGTGGACCTCGCGGGCCAGTCGACGCCGGAGTCGCAGCTGTTCTCGCTGCTCGACCAGTTCCCGCTGGCCACCGTGGCCGGCGTGGTCGTGATGATCCTCGTCGCCATCTTCTTCGTGTCCGGCGCCGACGCCGCGTCCATCGTGATGGGAACGCTCTCCCAGCGGGGCTCCATGCACCCGACCAAGGCCGTGGTGGTGTTCTGGGGCGTGCTCACCGGTGCCGTGGCCGCGGTGATGCTGCTGGTTGGCGGCTCCAACGCGTTGACCGGCCTGCAGAACCTCACGATCATCGCGGCGCTGCCGTTCATGGTCGTGATGGTCGGCCTGTGCGTCTCGCTGGCCAAGGACCTGCGGTCCGACCCGATGATCCGGCGCGAGGAACGCGTGGCCGAGGTCATGGAGGAGGTCACCGCCCACCTCGACCCCGGTCAAGTGGTCGAGGAGGCGGCGGTCGAGGCCGTGGCCAAGGTGACCGGGCGCACGCCGAACGTCAGCGCACGTTCAGACGCCTGAGCAGTTCCTGCTCCAACACGTCCAGATCGGTTCCGACGGCCCGGTGCGCTGCTTTGCGCCGGGCCGTCGGCATGCGTTCGGAAGCGCGCACGGCGGCGAGCAGTTGCGACAGGCGCGCCTCGGTCTTCGAAACCCAATCGGAATCCGCGGCCCGCACCGTCTCGAGCGACTCCGAAAAGCCGACGATCCGCGCGTGCAACCGGGCCCCGTAACCGGAGTACCGGCCGATGTCGGCCACGTCGATGCCGAGCCTCCGTGCGCGGTAGCGGTCGTACTGCTCGCTCAAAACCCCAGCTCCGCGGGCGATCACGGGGGCCAGCACCGGGATGAGCGCGGGCGCCACCACCTTCGCGACGCCGACCAGGTTCTTCGCCCTGCCGGGCGTGAATCCGGCCTTCGCTTTGCGCGCCATTCGGGTACACCTCCTCCGTCACGTGAAACTTACTGCCCAGGTTGCTGGCACATGAGGTCGGCGCGCGACATACGCTGCACCGGTGACTTCCCAGGTGCAGCTAGACGCCGGCGTGGTCACTCGTTGTCGGCGGCGGGTGCACCTCGAAAACGATCCGGAGATGCGCGACGCTCCCAAAGCGGCGCTGGACCCGGCTTCGGAACAACGGAAAGCGGACGCGGCGAACCACCGCCGCGCGGTGGCGGACGCCCTCGGGCGGATCGTCGGCTCGAACCTCTTCGAGGTGCCGAACGGTCCCGAGGTGCGCACTGCGGACCGGGAACGCGTCACGCTCGCGGCGATGGAGATGGGCGCGCCCTACATCTGGGGCGCCGCACTGCCGCGTGACCCGCGTGGCGGCCGTCGCGGTGGCATCGACCTGCTGGTGAAGGACGCGACCGGGTACGTGCCGGTGCTCGTGGTGCGGCACAAGATCACCGACCCCGGCCAGGGCGCGCGCACCAGCCCGTTGACCATGCCGTTGCCCGGCGGCAGCCGCACCGACCCGCACCGCAAGGTCCGGCCGCAGCCCCGTGACCAGCTGCGGCTCGCGCACGCCCAGCGCCAGCTCCAGGCCGCGGGCCACGCGACGAACGCCCGCGCGACCGGTGGCGTGATCGGCATGGACGCCGACGTGGTGCTGTGGCACGACCTGGAGGCACCGACCTGGCCCGGCGGACGCACCGCGCTGGCCGAGTACGACGCGCGGTTCTCCGACCGGCTGGCCGTGGCGCTGGCGGCGGCGAACCAGAAGGACCCGCTCGCCAAGCCGTCGCGGATCGTCGACTGCAAGACCTGCCCGTGGTGGCCGACCTGCGACACCGACCTCAAGCGCGGCAGGGACGTCTCACTGGTCGTGCGCGGTGAGGACGCGGTGGCGCTGCGCAGGATCGGTCTGTCCACTGTGGACCAGCTGGCGGAGCTCGACCCGGCCTCGGACGGCCCGATCCAGCTCGTCGGCATGCCGTTCGGCGACGCGGTCGTGCTCGCGCGGGCGTGGTTGCGCGACCTCACGCTGGTCCGCCGCGTGCGGGAGATGAACGTGCCGCGCGCCGACGTCGAGGTCGACGTCGACATGGAGAGCTTTGGCGACCTGGGCGCGTACATGTGGGGATGTTTGTTGTCCGGCAAGGACGTCGACGAGGACCACGGCTACCGCGCGTTCGTCACGTGGGACGCGCTGCCGTGCGACGACGAGGCTCGCTCGTTCGCCGAGTTCTGGACCTGGCTGACCGGCATCCGCCTGCGCGCCAAGGCACGCGGCCTGTCGTTCCGCGCCTACTGCTACAACGAGCTCGCCGAGAACCGCTGGCTGCTGGCGTCCGCGGAACGGTTCGCCGGCAAGCCCGGCATCCCGACCGTGGCGCAGGTCAAGGAGTTCATCGGCTCCGACGCGTGGGTGGACCTCTTCGGCATCGTGCGCGAGCAGTTCCTGTGCGCCCACGGCAAGGGTCTGAAGATCATCGCCCCGGTCGCCGGCTTCACGTGGCGCGACCCGGAGGCGGGCGGCGAGAACTCGATGCGCTGGTACCGGTCCGCGGTCGGCCTGAACGGCGACCCGCTCGACCTCGACCAGCGGCGCAGGCTGCTGGAGTACAACGAGGACGACGTCCGGGCCACCCACCGCCTGCGCGAGTGGATGACCTCGGACGCGATGTCCCGCCTGCCCTACGCCGGCGACCTCTGACGCGCCGCCCGCCCACGCCGAACGCACGCGGGGACCTTTCGTACCTCATGTGAGTACGAAAGCTCCCCGCGTGCACTCGAGAAGCAGGCGCGTGGGGCTAGCGAGGGGACATGCGGAGGGCGCCGTCCATGCGGATGACCTCGCCGTTGAGGTAGTCGTGCTCCACGATCGACACGGCCAGCTGCGCGTACTCCGACGGCTGCGCCAGGCGCTTCGGGAACGGCACACCGGCGGCGAGGCCCGCGCGGAACTCGTCGGAGACCGTGGCGAGCATCGGGGTGTCGACGATGCCGGGGGCGATGGTCAGCACGCGGATGCCGACGGAGGACAGGTCGCGCGCGGCCGGGAGGGTCATGCCGACGACGCCGCCCTTGGAGGAGGCGTAGGCGACCTGGCCGATCTGGCCGTCGAACGCGGCGATCGAGGCGGTGTTGATGATGACGCCGCGGACGCCGTGCTCGAGCTCCTCGGTCTTGCCCATCGCGGCGGCGGCCAGGCGCAGCACGTTGAACGTGCCGATCAGGTTGACCTCGACGACCTTGCGGTAGAGGTCGAGGTCGTGCGGGCCGCTCTTGCCGACGGTCCTGGTCGACGGGCCGATGCCCGCGCAGTTCACCGTGATGCGCAGCGGGGCGCCGGAGCCGGCCGCGGTGTCGACGGCGGCCTGGACCTCGTCGCCGGAGGTCACGTCGGCGGCCAGGTAGGTGACGTTCTCGACGGCTTCCGCCTTCTCGATCGCGCCGGGCAGGTCGAGCGCGAACACCTGCGCTCCACGCGCCGCCAGCGCACGTGCGGTCGCGCCGCCGAGACCGGACGCGCCACCGGTGACGATGGCCGCGGTACCCGAGATCTCCATGCCTTCACCTTCCTCGAAGCGAACTGCTCGCGAGGAGGTTAACGCTCGTTACCCGGTGGTCGACCCCCGGACCGGGTCAACGGTCGGACAGGTGCAGCAGCGCCACCAGGGGCACCGCTGCCAGCACCGCGAGGCCGATGAAGATCATTGCGATCAGCAGAACTCCCATGCCTTGAACTGTGCCGTTCGACGGTGTTCGAAACATCGCCCGCGCCGGTAGACCTCTGGGAGGAGATCTGTCACGGTCAGCTACGACGAAAGTCGTACGGTGTTCCCCGAGCGGCCAACCGGGGATGTCAGGGTCACCCGCATGTTCGCCCGTCGCATCGCGGTCGTCGGCACCGGCTACGTGGGACTCACCACGGGAGCCTGCCTCGCATCACTGGGACACAGCGTCGTGTGCGCGGACGTCGACGCGGAGAAGGTGGTCAGACTGCGCGCCGGCCAGGTCGACATCCTCGAACCGGGGCTCGCCGAGCTCGTCGTCGAGGGCCGGCTGGCCGGGCGGCTGGAGTTCGTCGTCGGTGCCGCTCCCGCGGTGCTGGACGCCGACGTCGTGTTCTTCTGCCTGCCGACGCCGATGGGCGCGGGTGGTGCGGCCGACCTCAGCGCCGTCGAGTCCGTCGCCGCCGAGATCCGCGACGTGCTGCCGTACGGAACGGTCGTGGTCACCAAGTCCACGGTGCCCGTCGGTACGTCGGAACGCGTGCGCGCGTTGCTCGGGCGTGAGGACGTGGCGGTGGTGTCGAACCCCGAGTTCCTGCGCGAGGGCACGGCCGTGCGCGACTTCCTGCACCCGGACCGGATCGTGGTCGGGTCGGACTCGCCGTCCGCGGCCGAGCGGGTGGCGGCGCTGTTCGCCAAGCTGGGCGCCCCGACCGTGCTGATGGACGCCGCCAGCGCCGAGATGGTCAAGTACGCCGCCAACTGCTTCCTCGCGATGAAGCTCTCGTACGTCAACGCGGTCGCCGAGCTGTGCGAACGGCTGGGCGCCGACGTCGAGTCGGTCACCGAGGGCATGGGCTACGACAAGCGGATCGGGCAGTCGTTCCTGCGGCCGGGGCCGGGCTGGGGCGGGTCGTGCCTGCCCAAGGACACGCACGCGATGGTGCAGATCGCCGAGGCGGCGGGTGTCGACTTCGGACTGGTCCGCTCCACGATCGAGGCGAACGTCCGCGCGCAGCTGCGGGTCGTCGAGAAGGTCCGCGCCGCCTGCGGCGGAACGCTCGCCGGGGTGCGGATCGGCGTGCTCGGGCTCGCGTTCAAGGCCGGCACGAACGACCTGCGCGACTCGCCCGCCTTGGCCGTGGCGGAACAGCTGGTGCTGGAGGGTGCCGAGCTCACCGCCCACGACCCGGAGGTGAGCGGGCCGATCACCGGGATGCTGGTGGTCGACGACCCCTACCAGGCGGTCAAGGGCGCCGAGGCGGTCGTGCTGCTGACCGACTGGCCGGTGTTCCGCACGCTCGACTGGTCGCGGGTGGCCGAGCTCATGGACGGTCACACGATCGTCGACTCCCGGAACCACCTGGACGCGGAGGCGCTGGCCCGCGCAGGGCTGCTCCATTCGGGCGTGGGTCGTGCGTCACTCGGAGTCACGCAATTTAGTTAGCCCCGCGTACCTTTATGGGGTGTTCACCACGCGCCCCGAACTCGTCGGCACCTTCGGCATGGTCGGCTCGACCCACTGGCTGGCTTCCTCGGCGGCCATGGCCGTGCTGGAGGACGGCGGGAACGCCTTCGACGCCGCCGTCACCGCCGGATTCGTGCTCCAGGTCGTGGAACCGCACCTCAACGGCCCCGGCGGCGAGGTGCCGATCATCTTCGCGAAGGCCGGGTCCGCCCCGCGCGTGCTGAGCGGCCAGGGCGTCGCGCCCGCCGCCGCCACGATCGACCACTACGCCGGCCTCGGCCTCGACCTGATCCCCGGCAGCGGCCTGCTGGCGGCGACCGTGCCGGGCGCGTGGGACGGCTGGCTCACGCTGCTGCGCGACCACGGCACCAAGACGTTGCGCGAGGTGCTCGACCGCGCGATCGGTTACGCCAGGGACGGGTTCCCGCTCCTCGACCGCGTGGTCGACACCATCGAACGCGTCTCCGACCTCTTCCGCGACCACTGGACCACCTCGGCCGCGCAGTGGCTGCCCGGCGGTGCGCTGCCCGCGCGCGGTGGCCGGTTCCGCAACCCGAAGCTCGCCGACACCTGGGAGTGGCTGCTCGCCGCAGGAGAGGCCGCGGGCGCCGACCGCGAGGCGCAGATCGAGGCCGCGCGCAGGGCGTGGTCGCAGGGCTTCGTGGCCGCCCAGGTCGACGAGTTCTGCCGGACCGCCCACCGCGACGACTCCGGCCGCGACCACGCCGGTGTGCTGACCGGTGCGGACATGGCGTCGTGGGAGGCGTCGTACGAGGACGCGCTGACCGCGGAGTTCGGCGAGTGGACGCTCGTCAAGGCCGGCGCGTGGACGCAGGGACCCGTTCTGGTGCAACAGCTCCGGCTGCTGGAGGGCTACGACCTGTCCTACGTGGACGGCAAGCCGACCGCGGAGACCGTGCACCTGGCGGTCGAGGCGGCCAAGCTGGCGTTCGCCGACCGCGAGGCCTGGTACGGCGACGTCGGCGACGTCCCGCTCGACATCCTGCTGTCCCGCTCCTACGCGACCGAACGCCGTGCCCTGATCGGGGAGAGCGCTTCCTACGAGCTGCGGCCCGGCTCGCCCGGCGGCCGCGCACCCGTGCTGCCCCGGCACATCACCGGTGGACCGGCCACCCCCGTGTCCGACCCGACCGGTGCGATCGGCGAGCCGACGGTGGCGCGCTCCGGCGTGACGCGCGGCGACACCGTGCACGTCGACGTCGTGGACCGCTGGGGCAACATGGTCTCCGCGACCCCGTCCGGCGGCTGGCTCCAGTCCTCGCCGACGATCCCGTCGCTCGGGTTCTGCCTGGGCAGCCGCGCCCAGATGTTCTGGCTCGACCGGGGACTGCCGAACTCGCTCGCCCCCGGCAAGCGCCCGCGGATCACGCTGTCGCCGTCGATGGCGCTGCGGGACGGGGAGGCCGCACTGGCGTTCGGCACGCCCGGCGGGGACCAGCAGGACCAGTGGCAGCTCGGCTTCTGGCTCGCGCACCGCGCCGGGCTGAACCTGCAGGAGGCGATCGACTCGCCGATGTGGCACTCCAACGCGTTCCCGAGCTCGTTCTACCCGCGGGCCTGGACACCGGGGGAGCTCGTCATCGAGTCACGCGCCGGCGTGGACGTGCTGGCAGCGTTGCGTGCGCGTGGCCACCAGGTCGTGGACGCCGGCGAGTGGACCCTCGGCCGGATGTCGGCCGTGGCCAGGGACGCCGCGGACGGGCTCCTGCGCGCCGGGGCCAACCCGCGCGGCGCACAGGGGTACGCGGTCGGTCGCTAGCTCAGCCCTCCACCAGCGCGGTGCCGTTGTGCACCGCCGTCACGTTCGGACCGTTGAGGTCGTGCAGCGCCGTGACACCCGCGCGGTCGCCGAGCTCGCTGAGCTGCGTGACCGGGTCGAGCTGCGGCAGCTGCGGAACGGCCTGCGGGCTCGCGTTCGCGGTGCCGGCCAACGCGGCCAGCGCACCGGCGGCGATCCCGGCGGAGGCGACGATCTTCTTCAGGCGCACGGCGGTTCCCTCTCTTCAGGTGCTGGAGAAAGTGGAACGGCGCCCGGTTCGAGGGGGAGGGAACCGGGCGCCGCTCCGGTCAGGAAGAACTGGTCAGTTCAGCGGCGGACGATCAGATGCCGACGATCAGATGTCGACGGAGGCGTTGCCGGTCGGCACACCCGAGGGCTCGGTCAGGCCCAGCAGCGTCGCGGTCGCACTGGAGTCGACGTTCTCGACGATCGCGTTGACGTCGGGCTGCTGGGCGTTGAGCGCCTGGACCTTGCCGTCGACGTCCTTGGTGTTGACGGAGGCGAGGTCGCCCACGGACGCGACGTCACCGAGCTGGCCACCCAGGTCGGGAGCGGTGTGGGCGTTGGCGTTCGCGGTGTCCGCGTGCGCGATGCCACCCAGGCCGAGCATGACGGTGGCGCTGCCGAGGGCCACGGCGGCCCCCGCGACGGTCTTCCTGAGGTTCATGGGCGCGAAGGTTCCGCACCCGACCCCTCTACATCAAGCTGCGTAATCCGGGAGGGGGAAGTTCTTCACACGTTCGGTGAGCTGTTCGGCGCAGCATTCGAAGTCGCCGCAACAACTGGCGACTGGGAAATGACCGGCACGTCGTCAGGCGATGGCGCCGGGCGGCAGCTTCAGCTTGAACGGCAGCGTCGTCACGACGGCCAGATCGGACGCGGTCGCCTTCATCAACGACGGCGCGTTGCGCGCACCCGGTTCCGGCAGGTCCAGCAACCGGTCCACGGCCTCGATCAACGGGCCCTCGTAGATCCAGACGGCCTGCGCGGGCCTGGCCGAGTCGCGCACCGCGGGCAGTCGTCCCGCGCGGGCCTCGGTCTCCGACCAGAAGAGGATCGAGTCGATGAACCCTCTGCGCTGTTTGAACGCCATGATGCGGTCGAGCTGCCCGGCGTCGTCCCTCAGGTGCAGGAACTGAAACCCGTTTTCGCGCAGCTCGATGACCTTGCTCAGTGCGTGGTCCATGGCGCACCTACCCCTGTGAGGTCCCCATCAGGTGACCGTTCAGTCATACGACCCGAAAGGATCGTACGGTAAATCAACGTTCGCCCGTAAGCCGTAGGCCGAACGAGTATCTCAATTGGTGGACGTTTGTGGCTTAGCGTAGTCATTCATCTTCTTGCGAGAGGAAACGGCCAGGACGGCCGTCACGGTTCGCGTCAAGAACGCCAAACCACCTAATGTGACTAATGTCACGCTGATCCACATGTGTCGCCTCCGAACGGTGACTTACACAGGTAGACGTCTAGCACTCGTCGGCGGTTGCAAGTGGGAGCGACTCACTGAGCCGGTCGATTCTCCCGGCTGCGCCGCTCGGACCGGTGATCTTTTCTGGCCTGTTCCCTCTGGGTTTGCTCGGCGAGCAATGCGGCCACGGTCACGGCCCCGCGGGCGTTGTCGTCCAGTCGCCGGCGGCGGGAACCCTCGTCCGGGTCGGTGGTCGGGTAGTTCGGCACGCGCGGCAGGACCTGCGTGTGGTCCTCGTCCTCCGCGGCAGCGACGGCGGGAACGGCCCGTTTGCGCACGCGCGGCAGCTCGATCGTCACCTCGGCCGCCACGATCGCGCGCGAGTCCCGGTGCTCCCGCGCCGGAGTGATCTCGGTGCTCTCCTCCGCCACGGGGGCCGCTGCCTCCGGCGCCGGCTTCGGCTCTGGTTCCGGCGCGGACATGGGCGTGGGCTTGGGCTTGGCCGACGGCCGGGAGAGCCTGCGCGCGAGCTTGTGGCTCGGTTTCTCGACGAACCGGTAGCTGAGCTCGACGAACGCGAACGTGGCCGCCACGGCGATCACCACCGCCGGCAGCAGCGGAACGGCCGGGCGCAGCAGGTCCAGCACGGCGAACGCGATCAGGCCGTGCAGCAGGTAGATGGAATAACTGCGTTCGGACAACGCGATCCAGAACTTCCGCTCGCGCAGCCGCGGCTCGGCGAACAGGCCCATCAGGAAGCACATCACCGCGATGGCCAGCGCCAGGCTGTACGAGTTGTCGACGCGGCCCAGCTTCAGCAGGTCTCCGAGCACGTACAACGACCACGCCAGCGCCGTGTAGACGCCGCCGGCCCACAGCGGGATGCGCTTGGTGGTGGTCGCCCAGATGATCTGGCCGATGATCGGAATGGGCAGGTACGAGACGTTCACGGCGAAGAGCGACCACGACTTGCCGAACTGGGCCCGGCTCATCAGCACGATGAACACGAAGGTCAGCTCGATGGCGAGACCGAGCCACACCCAGCGCTTGAGCACCGGGATCAGCAGGATCAGCACCAGGTAGAAGATGACCTCGACGATCAGCGTCCAGGCCACGCCCACCAGCACGACCTGCGGGAAGATCAGGTAGTTGACCAGCACGGAGTTCGTGAACAGCGTCCACGCGCTGATCGTCTGGGCCTGGCCGGTCGCGAGCAGACCGCCGCCGACGGTGATCAGCAGCGCGGTCAGGAGCACGGTGAAGATCATCGGCGGGTAGACGCGCGAGAGCCGGTTCAGGCCGAAGCGGGTCTGGCCGTGCCGCAGCGCGATCGGGGTCACGACGAACCCGCTGACCAGGAAGAAGAACGGCACGGCGACCTCGCCGATGCCCTGCAGCGACATGTGGAACGGGTCGCTGGACACGGCGTTCAGCACGTCGAAGAACCGGGATTCCTCGTCGCGCTTGCCCACCCACTGGGCCGCGATGTGGCTGTAGAAGACCAGGAGGGCGCCGACGGCCCGGCCGATGTCGATGAACGCGACCCGCGTCTTCTCGGAACGTGCCTGGTCAGCGCCGGTCTGGGTGCGTGCTGGTGACTCCAGCGGGACCGACCCCCTTCGCCCTCGTGCGGTCCCGGACCGCCGTTGCGGCGAGAAGAGTAACGGGCCGGGCACCGTCAGTGGCCAGGGGAGCCCGCCGTCCCCCGTCCAGCGGGTACAACGACGTCGGCGGCGCCGCGATGCGGTCGTCCGGCCGTGAATCAGCGCGCAGGGGCGGACGTGGACCGCTTCTTCTCCCACCGGCGGATGCGCCGGTGCACGGCCATCTCCACGTAGCGGTGCAGGACCTCGGTCACGGCGGCGGTCAGCAGCAGCGCCACGAGCAGCGCCGGGACGTTGCCGATCTGGGGTGCCAGCGCGGCGAGCGTGGGGTAGATGCAGACCGGGTGGATCAGGTAGATCGCGTACGTCCGCGCCGACCAGGCCTTCACGAACGCGGACTTGGTGACCGGACCGCCCACGTACATCATCACGAGCACCAGCAGGATGCACAGGAACGCGGTGCGCACCATGCCGCCGCCCGAGTACGCGTACCCCCCGAGCTTGTCGGCCCAGACGAACAGGCCGAAGTGGACGGTGCCGATCGCGAGGCCGGTGCCGACGTGCACCTTGCCGGACCGGACCAGGGTGATCAGCTGGCCGATGAAGATCAGCGTGATGAAGCAGGCGATGACACCGATGCGGTGCACCGCATCGGACTGCGGGCCGCTGGCGAGCGAGAGCGTCAGGCAGATCAGGGCGGCGGCGGCCGCCGGGGGCAGCCACGGTCGTCGCCGCAGCAACGGCATCGTGGCCGCCACGTACGAGTAGAACGTGATCTGCAGCAGCAACGTCCAGGTGACGCCGACCAGGATCACGGTCGGCGTGGTGAAGAAGCCCGCCAGCGTCACGCCGGTGAGCACGTCGAGGAAGCTCAGCGACGTCTGCTTGGTCTCCGCGCGGAACACGCCGAGGTTGATCAGCACCGCCGAGATGACGAGCACCACCACCAGCAGCGGGATGATCCGGCCGAAGCGGCGCAGCAGGAACTGACCGGGCCGTTCCCGGTCGGCCACGTGGGTGACCACCATGCCGCTGATCACCATGAAGATCGTGACGTCGGTGAACGACAGGTGCGGGTTGAGCTGCAGCGGGTCGGCCAGCACCGTCCGGACGAAGTCGCTGAACGAGAACTCGCGCTGGTTCACGGCGAACCAGTTCGCGGTGTGCACGTAGACGCCGACCGTGGACGCGATCACCCGCAGGAGGTCCAGGCCGTGCATGTAGCCGCCGGACGCGCGCGGGCGGGCCTGCGCGGTCGTGGGCACGTTCGTGAGCGTGTTCATGTCGACTTCCCGAAGCAGCGGTGCAGCAGCTCGGCCCCCAGGCCCCACACGGGCAACGCCACGAGGTAGTTGAACGGGAGCGGCAGCAGCCCCAGCAGCGGGTAGGCCAGCACACCGCACAGCAGCACCAGGGGGAAGGCGCGGCTGACGAGCCAGTCGACCGGCCGCGGCCGCGCGGTGTGCGGCTCGCCCTTCACCGCGAGCTGCACCAGCATGAACGCGACCACCGCGGCGACGGTGAACCACCACAGGGCGGCCGTGCGGAACAGGTGCTCGGTCACCGCCGGCACCACGAAGCAGACCAGCACCAGCGGCGCGACCTCCCAGAACCGCCCGAGCCCCGTGCGCAGCAGCAGTTGCAGCTCGCCGCAGATCGGCAGCGCCACCAGCGCGGTCAGGATCGCCAGCTGGTCGAGGTCCGCGACCCCGGCCACCACGAGGAGCACGACCACGACGGTGAGCTGCGCGGCGACCGCCACGACCGGCCTGCGCGGCAGCAGCACCGCGGACCCCGTGCAGAGCACCGCGAAGACCACGACCGCCAGCACCGCGAGGGCCGGCGGGTTCTCCCGGTAGTCGACCACCAGCGGCAACGGGTCGGCGAACAGCGAGAAGAGCACGCCGAGCACCACCGCGACCACCAGCGGCAGACCGGCCTGCCACGCCAGCCGTCCCAGGAACCTCGGCAGCCCCGTGCTCATCGCCCGCGCGAACAGCAGGTGCCCGGCGCACACCAGCAGCAGCGACAGGCCGAGGAGCCCGAAGTCCTCACCGAGGCCGAGCGGCCGGTTGACCCACTCCCGCACGACGACGAGCCACTCCGGCGAGTGGCCGTGCCGGTTCAGCCACAGCCCGCCGAGGACGCTGTAGGCGACCAGGGCGGTGCCCAGCGCGACCGGTGCGTGCAGGCCGGGCGGCCGCGCGGTCACGGCCACGACCGGCTGGGTGACGGGCTCACTCATCAGCGGCCAGCACCTCGCGCTGCGCCTCGACGAGCTCGGCCGTCTTCTCCCGCACCCACCGGGACGTCTTGCCGCGCACCTCGAGGCGCACCACGAGGTCCTCGTGCGTGTAGACGGTCCGGGTGAGCAGGCCGTCGCGGGAGCGGTGCACGTGGGTCTCGGCCGGCTTCAGGCCGTACTCCTCCTGGAGGTCCGCCAGCTCCGCCGCGAGGTCCCGGGCGGCGTCGGCGTCGCGGACCTGCACGACCGCGAGCGTGGCCTTGCCCTCGGGGTAGATCGACACCGCCATGCGGGCACCGGAGGCGTCGGCGTCGGCGTACTCGACGACCTCGTCGTCGGTCAGGAAGCCGACCTTGGTGACACCGCCGAACGTGCGGATCGGCTGGTAGTTCTCGTGCACGCCGCCCATGTCGGCCAGCGCGAGCCGGTCGGCGGGCACGCGCCCGGCCTCACCCACGGGGCGGGCGTCGCGGGCACCGGCCAGTTCGAGGTCACGACCCCAGGCGAGCCAGCTGCCACCACCGATGACCAGGAGCACCGCCACGACCACCGCCGTGCCGACCGCATGGCGCAGGCCGTTGCGGCGCACGGCTGCGCCCTGGCTGCTCCCGGTCACGTACGACCCCCATGTCCCGGCTCACACCGATGGTCGCGAGCCGGGACAGATCGTACGAGATCGGCGCAGCTCAGAGGGGGCGAAGCCAGAGAGTTATGAACTTCGTCTCGGCTTCGTCGGCCATCCTGATCAGCTCGTCGTCCGACCGCTCGCCCGCGACGGGTCCGTTGTCGTCGACCGGCGTCAGCTGGTAGCCGAGCTTGCGGTAGGTGAGGAGCACCTGCGCCGCGTCGTCGCCCAGCTCGCCGATGGCGTCCGGGCAGAACTCGCACACGACGTGCGGGCGGTCGCGTTCGAGCACGTCCGTGAGCCCGGCGAGGGCCCGGTGGTCGCGGCCCTGCAGATCGACCTTCACCAGGCTGATCCGCTGCCGGGTGACCTCCGCGCGGCTGTCCAGGCGGACAGCGGGGACCGTGACACCGGTGACGCCGTCGCCGGCGTCGTGCACCCGGTGGTCACCGCTGTTGAACTCCTCCTCCTGGACGAGCACGACCTCGGTCTCGGTGTCCCACGCCGCCATGGACAGCACGGTCACCCGGTCGGCCACCGCCGGCGGGAGGACCGTCGCCACGTTGCGCCGCAGGTACTCGGCCGTCACCGGGTTCGCCTCCACCGCCACGGCGGTGATCGGCGCCGAGGACCACTGGAGCAGCCGCAGCGTGTGGTAGCCGACGTGCGCGCCGATGTCGAGGAACGCGCCGTCGCCGACCAGCTCCGCCATGAGGTCGGCCTCGCTGACCTCCCACGAGCGGTGGTAGGTCAGCCACGGCAGCACCACGTCGTCCTCGGGCACCAGCAGCGAGCCCACGTCGCAGAGCACGACCTGGGCGCCCCGCGGCACCGGCGCGTGGTCCAGCCGCGCGGCCTCGTGCACCGCGGTGAGGTCGCGCCGCACCTGCTGGAGCGTGAGCTCGTCCTGGTCGATCCGGACGTCGCGGTCGGCGAACATCTCGTGGTTGCGCCGTTCGGCGTCCGCGAGCTGCTCGCGCACCGAGCCGACCGCCCGGCTGACCTCGGTGACGTCCGTGCCGACCCTGGCGACGTCCTCGTTGACCTTGGCGAGGTCGCGCAGCACGCCGTCCACGTCGGGAGCGGGGACCTGCTCCAGCCGCTCGATCCGCTCGATCGTCTTGGCGACGCTCTTCGCCACGTCGTCGAGGCGGTGGGTCAGCGAGCGCTCCATCGAGTCCATGCGCGCGAGCATCTGCCCGGCGGTGTCCTCGACGCCGTCCACCAGCGCGCCCATCACCTTGCGCTGGTGCACGTCGTAGTGGTCGATCACGCGCAGCACGGCCCGCCGCATCGCCGGCGCACCCGGCAACCGGGACGGCGCACTGGCCTCGGGCTGCCACAGCAGCGCCTGCTTCGACTCGCGCAGCGGCTGCAACGGGTCGGCCGACGGGCTGGGAGCCGCCGTGGCGTACCGCCGGCCCCGCCAGCTCTCGTAGGCGTTGCCCAGGTGCTCGCGCATCCACTCGGCGGCGGTGTCCATCGACCTGGTGCGCAGGATGTGCTCCCGCGCGGCCAGGCCGCGGCGACGTGCCTCCGCCGGGTCGTCGGCGATCTCCCGCATGGCCCGCGCGGCGGCGTCCAGGTCGGGATCGGCCCACACCGCGGTCTCGTGGTACGGGAAGTTGCCCTTGCCGACCTCGACCAGCTCGTACGGCACCGGCCAGCCGACGCTCGAGTCGAAGAACTCGGTGGTGCTCGAGTAGTCGGTCGAGATCACCGGCAGCGCGCGGGCCATCGCCTCGGCGACGGTCAGCCCGAAGCCCTCGCTGCGGTGCAACGAGACGTACGCGGTGCTGTTCGCGTAGAGGTCGTGCAGCTCCTGGACGCTGAGGTAGCGCTCCAGCAGCTCGATCCGCGGGTCGCCGGCGGCCAGCACGCGCAGGCGTTCCGCGCTGAGCGGGTGCAGCTTGCCGTTGATCGCCTTGATGACCAGGCGGACGTCGTCGCGGCCCTCGAACGCCTTCTGGAACGCGGTGACCGCGCCCCACGGGTTCTTGCGCTGCCCGATGCTGTTGAAGTCGAACGCGAAGAGGAACTGCACCGGACCGGTGGGAGCAGGGGCGGGCTCACCGGGGTCGCGCACCGGCACCGGGATCGTCCTGACCGGCACCGGCGAGTGCTGCGCGATGGCGTCGCGGCAGAAGTCGCTGACCGTCCACACCTCGTCGACGAGCGCGAAGGCTGCGTGCAGCCACTCGGGGAAGTCCTCGAGCTCCCACGCCCACAGCCCGATGCGGTAGCGGTGGTGCCCCACACCGGGGTGGTTGCCGAGCACGGCCTTGGTCTGGTCCGCGTTGACGGCGAGCACGCTCACCGGGAACCGCGGGTCGCCGAGCGTCTCCGGGTCGTCGACGTCCGTGCGGTTGGAGACCAGCCGGTCCTCCACCACGGACACGATCGGCACACCGGCGAGGTCGATCGCGTCGTGCACGATCCGGCCCATCTCGCCGAGCCCGAGCTCCGCGGTCAGGTAGCCGAGCAGGTTGACGCCGAACTCGTCGACGGGTTCGCGCACCGGCTTCGGCTCACCGGGCAGGCCCCACGTCGGCAGCATGCCCTCGGAGATCCCGGAGGCACGGCACCAGCTGCGGAAGTCCGCGGCGTCCGCGCCGAGCACGTCCGGGAACGCGAGCTGCAGGTCGGTGCGCGCCTCGTAGACGGACATCGTCATGCGGCTCAGGCCGGCGGCGGCCTGTCCAGGGGTGGCCGGCGAGGTCAGCCACTCGCGGAACGCCCGCCCGCCGTCCGCACCGAACGCGTGCGGTGGGATCTCCGTGTCGTGCTTGGAAATCCGCTCGTGCGGCACCTCGGCGCGAATCCACGCGCTGCGGTACATCGAGCGCATGGTCGGGGTGAGCTTCGAGCCGTCCGCCATCTTGTTGAAGCCGTACGGGATCGCGTCGAGCGTCTCGGCGTACCCGTTGGCCTGCAACGCACTTCCGTAGTCGTCGCAGATCGCCTTGAGACCGGGGTTCTCCGACAGCAGGATGCGCGGCTTGCGCTGGCAGTGGTACGTCAGCAGCCACGGGTGCTCCGGGCGGTAGCCGCTGAAGTGGAAGAACCGCAGCGGGTGCCCGTCGGCGAAGTAGGTCTCGCCCCTCTTCTCGACGTGCCGCTCGTGCAGGTTCCAGTACGCCACGTTGAAACCGGGGTCGCGCAGCACGTGGTTCGGGAACAGGGCGGGCACCTGGTCGACCCAGCGCTGGTCGGTGAAGAGCTGCCGTTCGGGCGCGACGATCGCGTCGTGCCGCAGGCGTTCCGCCCAGAAGTCGAGGAACGGCTCCGAACCCGGACCGGTCGCCACGAACCCCAGGTTGAAGATGCCGGTGCCCATGATCACCGCTTCGCTGGGTTCCTTGCCGTCACGCGGCAGGGGCGCCAGGAAGTGCGGCGTGAGCACGATGCCGTGCTCCACCGCCAGCTCGGCGAGCTCCGGCATCGGCGCGAACACCTTGATGTCCGGGTCGATGTACATGACGACGTCCGACCCGCCGCGCAGCCGGCGCAGCAGGTACGGCTTCACCGCCGTCGCGAGCTCGGTGACCGAGTACGCGGTGGCCATCCGCAGGTAGTCGAGCTCGTCGATGCCCGCGGTGGCCGGGCCGACCACCCGCACGCCGTCCTCGTCGACGGCGCTGTCCCACTCGGCGTCGATGACGAGGATGACGAACCGGTGACCGGGGTGGTGCCGGAGGTAGGAACGGGCGAGAACACGGGCGGCCGGCAGGTAGTTCTGCGCGACCACCGTGCAGGCGGTGACCTCAGGCATCAGCGGGCATCGCCTTGAGCTGGGTCTCCGCCGCGGCCTTGAAGAGCGCCAGCGCCTCGGTGAGGCTCGCCGCCGTCACGTCGATGCGCACGATGTACTTGTCGCTCGAGTAGTGGCCGCGGATGCGCGCGGGCTGACCGTCCTTGGCGTCCACCTGGGTCGCGCCGGCCTTCTCCGGCACGTCGGAGGTGATCTCCTGCATGCCGTTCGTGACCTGGATGGTCTTCAGCTCCAGCACACCGTTGTTCGCGGCCACCTTGTCGGTCGCCGTGACGATCATGATCGTGGTGTTCGCACCCTTGGCCGGCGTGGCCAGGCTGAGCTTCGACTTGGCGCCACCCGCGGTCTTGTACGCGGTGACCTCACCCGGCGTCAGGTACGGCGGCTTCAGGTTCTCGATCTGGGTGAAGTTCGTGATGTCCTTGCGTTCCTGCGGGTTGCCGGCGACCTTGCCCACCTGGATCGGGTCCGGCGGCGCGCTCTGCGTGGTGCTCGTCGGGGGCGGGGTGCTCGTCTGGCCACCCGCGCTGTTGTCACCGCCGCGACCCCACAACCAGTAGGCGCCGAAACCGAGACCGGCGAGCAGGAGCACGGCGAGGACGATGCCGATGACCTTGCCCTTGCCGCCCTTGCCACTGCTGTCGTCGAAGACCTCCGGCCCGTGTGTCCACCCCGGCGTCGGCTGGTTGATCTGGTCGAAGTCACCACCGACCCACGGCGGCGGCGCCTGCTGCCCCTGCCAGTTCGGCTGCGCCTGCCAGCTCGGCGGCGCGACCGGCGTCACGAACTGCGTGCGCTCGGCGTCGGCGTTGGGCCGCTGCTGCGTGTTCACCACCTGCGTGGCATCCGGGTTGGCACTCTTCTGCTGCGGCTGCTGCGGCTGCTGCGGCTGCTGTTTCGGTTGCTGAGTGCCCACGACCTGGGTCGCGTCCGCGCTGGGCGCGTTGGGCGGCACCGCCTCCCACTTGAACGGGGGAGCGAACGGCGCCTGCTGCTGCTGGTTCGGAACCGCGGAACCACCCGCCGAGCCCGCGAGGATCTCGTCCCTGCGGCGGCGGTAGTCATCAGCCGAGATCCGACCAGAGGCGAGTTCGTTGTCGAGCTTCTGCAGCTCGTCTTGCCAGGTCACCCCTGGCACCCCCTTCCGCGCGTACATGACCCGGACATTGTGCCCGTGCTCGTAGAACCGATCGTTCCGGCCTCTCAAGTCGTGACCTGGTTGTGGTGGGAGGCACCGTCACATTGACCACATGCCGGGGTTCGGTCTCCGTAAGGCGCAGGTCGGGGCGCTGTCGGCGTTCTGTTCGGCTTGTGCGGTCCGATCATCGATTTCCCGCGTTCACGCGGTGCTGCCCCGGATCGTCCGGTCAGCGCGGCGCGGTCTGCGTTCGAGGTGGCGGCACCGGTACCGGTCGGTTCTGCTGTATGCCGACGGCGCAGGAAACTCTTTGATCAGCAGCACACCGTGGACGAGCACGACGGGGAGTGGTGAGGTTGGCCGGCTGGAAGGAACTCCGCGACCGGCGGATGGCTGAGGCCGGGGCCGACGAGGCCTACGAGGCGGCCCGCATCGCGTTCGAACTGGGCCGCTCGGTCAGGGATGTTCGGGAAGCGCGCGGGTGGAGCCAGGCGCAGCTCGCCGAGGCGGCGGGGATGACACAGCCCGCGGTGGCCCGGTTCGAAGCAGGTGGGACGGTGCCGACGATCCCGGTGCTGGACCGCCTCGCGCACGCGCTGGACCTGGAGCTGGTGGTGCGGCTCGCCCCGAGGAACGCTGCCTGAGCCGGACGACGGGAACCGGTCGGCCTGATCAGCAGAAGATGATCCCGCAAGGCCGCGTGGTCGTCGTCGTGGTGGTAGGCCGCGGCCGTGTGGTCGTCGTGGTGGGAGCCGGCGGTTTCGTCGTCGTGGTCGTCGTAGTGGTGACGACCTGCGTTGTTGTTGTCGTCGTGGTCGTAGTCGTTGTCGTGGAGGAAGAAGAAGACGGCGCGGACGACGACGGGGCTGAAGAAGGCGCAGATGACACTGTCTGTAGTTGTGACTCGGTCTGCGTCGGCATCAAAGAAGGCGTGTTGAGAAGGGAAACGCGGGCCGGATAAGCATCCTGCGGGTCCTCCGAATCGCCGGCCGCGAACGAGCCGAAAAGCGGTCCGAGCACTGACAACGCCGCTACTACGGCACCGATGAGCGCACCGGTTGCCAGCCTTCCCGGCCCGCTCATCGCCGCCAACACGGGGATTGCCTATCGGGTTCACTCGATTGGGTCAAGCAAACCGGGACTTTTCTACTCAGTCGGACTTTTGTGATCCTTCGCGTTGATCACGCCCTGTGACAGCGCGAAATGCGCGGCTAACCGGGGAACTGCTCGGCCGCGGAGACCAGCAGCTGCCAGTCGCCGTCGGGCAGCGTGCGCAGGCGGTCCAGCACCAGCGACATCCGCTCCAGCAGCACCGGGTGGTCGGTCCAGAACGAGTGGTCCACCCGCAGCAGGGCGGCCAGCAGGTCGCCGGGGTAGAGGGCTACGGACCGCAGGGGGTCGGCCTCCACGTGCTCCAGCGCCAGCACTGCCGTCACGTCGAGCCCGACCTGGTGCGTGACCAGCAGGTGCAGCGAGGTCGGTGTCAGCTCCCGCACGGGCAGGTCCCGCAACGCGCAGAGGTCCCGGTAGAGCTGGGTGGACGACGAGTCCGGTCTCAGCCAGTCGTCGCCGCTCAGGTGCGTGAGCGTTTCGTCCCGGTCCACGCACCCATCGTGCCCGCAGAACCGGCTCCTGGCGGGCGGATGGAGGCAACGGTTCGGCATTGGACGACTGCCGGCCCACTCAGGGCGTCGACATTCCGCAGCCGGGTGCTCGGCTCAACAGGGCTCCGACAAAGGCTGGAAACGGGACAAGATGCTGCAATGGAATTCGATCCGAGAATCAACGCCCAGCGCGTGACCGCCTATGCCGAGCTGCGCGCCGTTCTGGCTGATCCGGCCGCGTTCTCGTCCCGGCACGCCACAGGTCCGCAGGTAGCGGACGTTGCCGCCGCGCTGCCGCCCGAACAGCGGCGGTTGCTGGAATTGATGTACTCGATCAACACCACCGACGGCGCCGGGCACGCGCGAATTCGTGCGGCGGCGAACCACAAATTCACTCAGACGGCCGTGCGCCGAATGGCTGATCCGATTCGGCTGCGCGCCAGGGCGTTGCTCGACGGCCTGCCGGAGGAGGCGGACTTCGTGAGCGGGTTCGCGGCGCCGTTCGCGCTGGGCGTCCTCGGCGACGTGCTCGGCGTGCCGGAGGCGGACTTCCCGCTGTTCCGCGAGTTCGTGGCACCGGTGCTGGAGCTGACCAGCGGCGAGGAGGTCAGCGAACGGGTGCTCGGATCGTACTTCGCCGCCATGAACGAGTTCTGCGCCTACTTCGGGCGCTCCGACGTGTTCAAGGGCCGTCAGCTGTCCGAGCAGGAACGGCTCTCGCTCTGCCTGGGACTCGTGGTCGCGGGCACCGAGTCGACCACGAACATGCTGTCCAGCCTGCTGCTGCGGCTGGACCGGCACGAGCGCCGCCTCGCCGGGGTGGTGGAGGAGGTCGTGCGCCTGGACGCGCCGCTCATCGGTTTCTTCCGCACGGCCACCTGCCCGGTGTCGGTCGGCGGCACGGCGGTCGCCGAGGGCGAGCACCTGTTCCTCGACTTCGCCGCGGGCAACCGCGACCCGCGCGCGTTCACCGAGACCTTCGACCCCGGCCGCCCCGCCGCACCCGCGCACCTCGGCTTCGGCCACGGCACGCACTACTGCCTGGGGGCGGGCCTCGCCCGGTTGCAGGGCCGCGTCGTGGCCGAAGAGCTGCTCGACCGCTCGTTCGAGGTGGTCGAGCAGCCCATCCGCCCGCGCAGGCACCTGATCAGCCACGGCCCCGCGGAGCTGCGGTTCAGACCAGGGCGGCGTCCAGCGTGATCTCGACGGCCGCGAGCGCCTTGGAGACCGGGCAGTTCGCCTTGGCGCCCTCGGCGGCCGTCTTGAAGTCCTCCTCGGACAGACCGGGCACGTTCGCGCGCACGGTCAGGTGGATCCCGAGGATGCCCTGGCCGGCCTGGAACTTGACCTCGGCCCTGGTGTCGATGGAGGTGGGCGGCGTACCCGCACCGGTCAGGCCGTGCGACAGCGCCATCGAGTAGCACGAGGAGTGCGCCGCCGCGATGAGCTCCTCCGGGCTGGTCTTGCCGCCGGCCTCCTCGGCCCGCGCCTTCCAGTCGATGTCGAAGCTGCCGGCGTTCGACGTGGAGAGGGCGACGTTGCCCTTGCCCTCGACGAGAGAGCCTTCCCAGTGCGCGTTTGCCGTCTGAGTGATGGCCATGATCTCCGGGTCCTTGTCGGTTCGATGCGAGAGAACGATGACCACCTTTCCACGTGAGCGGCCGCCGATCATCCCGAGAACCCACGTGGCGGGACCTGGACAACGCAAAAGGCCGGTACCCACTGGGCACCGGCCAACCGAGCTGCCCGGGGGTGTGGGGGCTTGGCCCCCAAAATCATGGCGGAATGCAAAACGGCTCATGCTCTCGATGAGCATGAGCCGTCCTGCGTGGAGCGGATGACGAGACTCGAACTCGCGACCCTCACCTTGGCAAGGTGATGCGCTACCAACTGCGCTACATCCGCCTGTCTTGCTGTCGTACGTGGAGAACTATACAACAGGGCTAAACCGCGTCTCGACCGGGGGGCTCCAAACCGGCCAGCAGCTGGTCCACCTCGTCCAACTGCTCCTTGGGCCAGCGCCACTCCCACAGCGCCCGCACCTTCGGCAGCACGTCGACCGGCAGCCACGCCGCCACTTCCTCGCGCTGGTCCCAGTCGTCGAACACGTGCTCGTAGAAGCTGATCAGCGCCGCGTTCTCCAGGAACTGCTCCGGCTGGTGGAAGCACCAGTGCGCGAACCCGTACGCGCGCCGCAGCACGTCGTCGTCCTGCTCGCGGTGCGCTTCCGCGGTCAGCTGGGAGAGCTCGGAGAAGAAGACGTGGCAGGACCATTCCTCGGTCATGGCGACATCGCGAAGTTCCGGCACGAGTGCCGTCGCCCGTTCCCGCCAGTCCACCACGAGGGCAACGGTAACCGGTGGGTCTTCTTCCTCCGACGGCCCGACGCCCACCTGTGACCGTCCTGTCACCGAAAGCGTTGCGCTGATCAGCCCACGTCGATCGGATGGTCTTGTGTATCGACCTGTTCTCATCCAGGGGCAGGTCTGGCCCCTTGTGGCATGTTGAGCCCTGTGATGGTCGACGAGAACGAGGTCGACCGGGACCTGCTCGCCAGGGTGCGCGACGGAGACGACTCGGCCTACGGCGAACTGTTCTCCCGGCACGCGGACGCGGTCCGCCGTTTCTCACTCAGGCACGTCCGCGAGGCGGCCGAGGCCGACGACCTCACCGCCGAGGCGTTCTTCCGCATGTTGCAGGCGATCCGCCGCGGCAGCGGGCCCACCGACCACGTGCGCACCTACCTGCTGACGGTCGCTCGCCGGGTGGCGTGGGAGTGGAGCGGCCGGCGGCGGGACGTGCCGGTCGAGGACGAGGAGCTGAACCGGCGGGCCGAGCCGGTGGCCGACAACGCCGCCAGGCGCGCCGAGCACAACCTGATCACCCGTGCCTTCTCCAGCCTGCCGGAACGCTGGCGGGTCGTGCTGTGGCGCGTCGAGGTGGAGGGCGAGCGCCCCGCCACCGTGGCACCGCACTTCGGTCTTTCGCCCAACGCCATGTCGGCGCTGGCCCGGCGCGCCCGTGAAGGGTTGCGGGCCGCCTACCTGCAGGCGCACCTGGCCGTGGACGACGGGCGGTCGTCGTGCGCGGCGATCAGGGCGAAGCTCGGCACCTACACCGCGGGCGGGGTCCAGGGCGTCGAGGAACGCCGGATCCGCGCCCACCTGGACGCCTGCTCGTCCTGCTCGCAGCTCCACGCCGAGCTGAACGAGGTTTGCGCGACGCTGCGGGCCAGCGCGGCGTTCCTGGTCGTGCCGTCCACGCTCGGGCTCGCGTTCGCGGGCAAGGTGCTGCTCGGCAAGGCGAAGCTGGCCATCGCCGCCGCGTCCGTCGCGACGATCGGCCTGGTCGGCACCGTGGCCACGGTGTTCTCCGACGGTCCCGGCGTGGCGATGCTGCAACCCGACCAGCACCCCGTCGTCCAGTCGCTGCCGTCCGGCACGACCAGCGGGAACAGCCAGGAGCTCGTCCAGGCCCCGCCCGCTCCCGAACAGCAGCAGCGGCGGGAGCAGCAGCAGCCGGGCAACGCGATCGCCCCCGCCGCGCACCGGTCCGGTCCCGAGACGGTGCGCAGGACCACGGCCACGCCGCCGCCGGTCACCGAGCAGCAGCGCGAACCGGCCACCGAACGCGCGGAGCCGGTCGCGAAGTCCTCCGACCCGGCCCCCTCCGACGTCGAGACGGCTGGGTCGACGCCGCGCGGGATCAAGTCGCTCGACACGTCGTCCTCGTCGTCGCCGGCACCCTCCAGCTCCACGCCGTGCGACCCGCCGACGCCGCCGCCCACGACGTCGACGACGATCACGCTCTACCCGAAACCGCGGACCGACTGAGGTTCACCCACAAGGCTCACCCCGCGACCGGTACGGTTTGACCAAGACCGACTGAGCGTGGGAGACGGTGTCATGACGCGGCTGGTACGCGGTGCGGACGGGCGGATGTGGACTGTGCACAGCCGCATCGAGTGGCGCAACCCGGTGCTGTCCGACGACTTCGAGCACGACGTGAGCGGCGGTGCGCTGCCCGGCATCATGATGGCCGGCCTGCTACTCGTCATGACGGTCGTGCTGATCGCGTGGACGCCCGAGGAGGTCGTCGTGCCCTCGTGGCTGGTCCTCGCGCTGATCTTCCTGTTCCTGTTCTTCCCGGTCCGCTGGGCGCTGCGCCGCCCGCACACGCTGGTCGCGGAGAGCAAGGCGACCGCCGACGAACTGCCGCCGGAGCGGTGGATCGGCCAGGTCCGCGGCCCGCTCGCCGTGCGCCAGGAGGCCTCGCGGGTGGCCAGGACGATCGAGATGCACTCGCTGCCCGACGTCGAAGGCCCGTTGCAACCCGTCGACTGATGCGACACTGGAGCGGTGCCCGAGCTGCCCGAGGTAGAAGCACTGGTTCACCACCTGCGTGAACACGCCGTCGGCCGCACCGTGCACCGCGTCGACGTGGCGTCGCTCCAGGTGCTGAAGACGTTCGACCCGCCGTGGACCGCGCTGCAGGGCCAGGAGGTCGTGGCCGCGCACCGGCACGGCAAGCACCTGGACCTGGAGGTCGCGGACGGCCTGCACCTGGTCGTGCACCTCGCACGGGCCGGTTGGCTGCGCTGGGCGGACACCATGGCGGCCCCGCCGCCCAAGCAGGGCCGCGGCCCGCTCGCGTTGCGCGTGCACCTCGGCCCGCCCGGCCAGGGCCCCGGCTTCGACCTCACCGAGGCGGGCACCAAGAAGGGCCTCGCCGCGTGGATCGTGCACGACCCGAAGACGATCTCCTCGGTCGCGCGGCTCGGCCCGGACGCGTTGCAGCTGTCCCGCACCCAGCTCGAGGACCTGCTGCACAAGCGCACCGAGCGGCTCAAGACCGCGCTGACCGACCAGGGCCTGATCGCGGGCATCGGCAACGCCTACTCCGACGAGATCATGCACTTGGCCCGCCTCTCGCCCTACGCCACGGCAGGGCGCCTCGACGACGAGCAGCTCGACCGGCTGCACGAGGCCATGATCAGCACGCTGACGGACGCGGTGGCCCGCTCGGTGGGCCAGGACGCGGCCCGGCTCAAGGGCGAGAAGCGCTCCGGCCTGCGGGTGCACGCGCGGACCGGCCTGCCGTGCCCGGTGTGCGGCGACACCGTGCGCGAGGTGTCGTTCGCGGACAAGGCGTTCCAGTACTGCCCGACCTGCCAGACCGGCGGCAAGCCGCTGGCCGACCGCCGGTTGTCGCGCCTGCTCAAATAACCACCCCTTGACCGGGGAGGACGAGGACGAGCACCTCCAGGACACGGGGGCCGTGCACGCCCTCCACCCGGTTGAGCTCGATGTCGCTCGTCGCCGACGGGCCGCTGATGAACGTCAGCGGCCGCGTCGGTTCCAGCCGTGCCAGCGCCTCCGGCACCGACCCGGCGATCTGGTCGGCCCGCACCACGCACACGTGGTGGTCCGGCAGCAACGTCAGCGCGCGCCGGCCCTGAGCCACACCACCGTCGAGGACGATCGTGCCGGTGTCGGCGATCGCGACCGCGCACCCGGTCAGCACGCCGTCCGCGCCGTCCAGGTCCTCGATCGACAACGGCTCGCGCAGCCACTCCACACCGTCGGCCAGCCACTCGTCCGGCACGTCGGAGGGCACCACGATCCGCTTGCCCCGCAACGAGATCAGCACCGCGGGGACGTCGGTGACGACGTGCACGACCGCCTGGTAGTCGGCGACCCGCTCGGCGAACAGCTCGACGCCGCCCGGCCCTTCGCGGTGGTACCCGCGCACGACCGGTGCGGCGGCGGGCACCCGCGCGTCGCGGATGCGCCGCAGTATCTCCTCCTTGGCGCTAGCCACGGTTCTCCTTCCACCACGCGCGGAACGACTGGGCGGGCGGTGCGGGCACGTCCCGCGAGGACGTCCACCTGGACCCCGGCCACGGCAACGAGCTGATCTTCCCGTCCTTCGCCAGGAAACGGGCCAGCGAACCGGCCTTCTGCGCCTTCTCGTACCGCGAGGCCGAGGCGAACACCCACGCCGCGGCCGCCATCGCCACCGACTCCGCGGTGCGGCCCTTGGCTTCCACGACCTCCGCGCGCAGGTGGGTGAGCACCGACGGGATGTCGATCCGCACCGGGCACACCTCGAAGCACGCGCCGCACAGCGAGGAGGCGAAGGGGAGCGAGGCCGCCTGCGGGTCGTGCAGGTCGCCGACCAGCTGCGGCGTCAGGATCGCGCCGATCGGTCCCGGGTAGACCGAGCCGTACGACTGGCCGCCGGTGCGTTCGTAGACGGGGCAGACGTTCAGGCACGCCGAGCACCGGATGCACCGCAGCGCCTGGCGCCCGACGGAGTCCCGCAGCACCGCGGTGCGGCCGTTGTCGACCAGCACGAGGTGGAAGCGCTGCGGGCCGTCGCCGGGCGTCACGCCGGTCCACACGCTCGTGTACGGGTTCATCCGCTCCGCGGTCGACGAGCGCGGCAGCAGCTGGAGGAAGACCTCCAGGTCCTGCCAGGTGGGCACGAGCTTCTCGACGCCCATCACGGTGATCAGGGTGTCCGGCAGGGTCAGGCACATCCGGCCGTTGCCCTCGGACTCCAGCACCACGATCGACCCGGTGTCCGCGACGGCGAAGTTCGCGCCGGAGATCGCCACACCGGTGGTGAGGAACTTCTGCCGCAGGTACAGCCGTGCCGCCTCGGCGAGGTCCGCGGGTTCGTCGCTCACCTCGACGCCCATGCGGCGCTGGAAGATGTCGCGGATCTCCGAGCGGTTGCGGTGGATCGCGGGCACCAGGATGTGCGACGGCCGGTCGTCGCCGAGCTGCACGATCAGCTCGGCCAGGTCGGTCTCGACCGCCTGCACGCCACCGGCTTCGAGCGCCTCGTTCAGGCCGATCTCGGCGGTGGCCATGGACTTGACCTTGACGACCTCGGTCGCGCCCTCCTCCCGGCAGAGGCCGAGCACGATCCGGTTGGCCTCCTCGGCGTCACGGGCCCAGTGGACGACGCCGCCGCGCGCCGTGACCGACTCCTCCAGCTGCACGAGCAGGGTGTCGAGGCGGGCCAGCACGTCGTCCTTGATCTGCTCGCCGGCGACCCGCAGCTGCTCCCAGTCATCCAGCTCGGCGACCGCGGCGGCCCGGCGACCGCGGATGGTGCCGGTGGCCTTGCGCAGGTTCTGCCGCAGCTGGGTGTCGTTCAGCGCCTCCTTGGCCGCCTTCGGGAACGTCGGGCTGCCCAGCCACGTCACGGGGTTGCGCGCCACGGGTCCTCCTCCGTCGAAGCCAGGACCTCCGCCAGGTGCACGGGCCGGACGCCGGCCCGCAACCGGGACAGGCCACCGCCGATGTGCATCAGGCAGGAGTTGTCACCGGCGGACAGCACCTCGGCGCCGGTGTCGAGCACGCACCGCATCTTGTCCGCCAGCATCGCCGTGGACGTCTCGGCGTTCTTCACCGCGAACGTGCCGCCGAAGCCGCAGCAGTGCGTCGCGTCGGGCAGTTCCACCAGATCGAGTCCCCTGACCGCCCTGAGCAGCGCCAGCGGCTTGTCCCCGACTCCCAACAAGCGCAGCGAGTGACAGGTGGGGTGGTAGGTGACGCGGTGGGGGAACCACGCGCCGACGTCCGTCACTCCCAGCACGTCCACGAGGAACTCGGCGAGCTCGAACGTGCGCGGGGGAGACGTGCCCAGCGCGGGGTGGACCTCCCGAACCATGCCCGCGCATGACCCGGATGGTGCAACGACGTGGTCGTACCCTCCGAAGACGTCGGTGTACTTGCGCGCCAGCGGCCGGGCTTCCTCCCGGTAGCCGGTGTTGAAGTGCATCTGGCCGCAGCACGTCTGGTCGAGCGGGAAGTCGACCGTGCAGCCGAGTCGTTCCAGCAAACGGACCACCGCACGTGCCGTCGACGGGAAGAGCGTGTCGGTCAGGCAGGTCGCGAACAGTGCCACTTTCACCGGCACACCCTCTCCCCAAAGTCATCGGATGTCTACCCGGGCCGGTGGACCGTACGGGCGTACGCCGAGGCTGCCTCTTGCTATAGGGGCGTCCCACAGCACAGCATGTGCACCGTGGGCGACCTGTTGACCGAGCGCGCTGTGCTCGGCGTCATCGCGACCCTGGCCGTTCTCGGCCTCTTCGTGATGCTGTGCCGCGCTCGACGCGTCAGCACCTCCGTCGAGGACGCTGTGATGGACATGCTCGACCGCATGTCCAGGGCGTCGAGCGACCTCCGGGCGGGCTTGACGGAGGAAGCCGCCAACAAGGCCACCCCCCACCTGCGCGAGATGCTGCGCTGCGTCGCGGTCGCCATCACCGACGAGGAGGGCACCGTCCTGTCGTGGGACGGCGGCGCCAACGACCACTACGAGTACCTCCACGACACCGTCGCCCGCGCGATCAACACCGGTCACAAGGAGCACGTCGACCACCGCAAGCTCGGCTGCGAGCTGCAGGGGCCGTGCTCCCTGCACAGCGTCGTCGTGGTCCCGCTGGTTGTCGAGGGCGAGGTGGCCGGCACCCTGATCGTCGTCTCCGGCGTCGCCTCGAAGCGCCAGATCCGCATGGCCGAGGAGACCGCCCGCTTCGTCTCGACCCAGCTCGAGCTGGAGGTCGTGCAGAAGCAGCGCCAGGCCCTCGCCCAGGCCGAGGTCAAGGCACTGCGCGCCCAGATCTCCCCGCACTTCGTCTACAACGCGCTGAACACGATCTCCTCGCTGATCCGCACCGACCCGGCCCACGCCCGCGAGCTGCTGCAGGAGTTCGCCGAGTTCACGCGCTACTCGTTCCGCACCGACGGCCTGTTCACGACCCTCGCCGACGAGCTGACGAACATCCACCGCTACCTGACCATCGAGCAGGCCCGCTACGGCTCCCGCCTGAACGTGCGCCTGCGCATCGCCCCCGAGGTCCTCCAGGTCGTCCTGCCGTTCCTCGTGCTCCAGCCGCTGGTCGAGAACGCGGTCCGGCACGGCCTGGCCAGGAAGCCCGGTGGCGGCATGCTCACCATCACCGCCGAGGACAACGGCAACGAGGCGCTGATCAGCGTCGAGGACGACGGCGTCGGCATGGACCCCGACCGCCTCGACGACATCAAGGACGCCCACCAGACCGGTGCGCACGTCGGCATCGGCAACATCAACGACCGCATGCGCACGGTGTTCGGCGCCGAGTACGCGCTGGTCGTCGAGACCGCCCCGAACGCGGGCACCAAGGTCATCCTGAAGGTGCCGAAGTTCGCGCGGAACGTGCTGCCGAACCTCAACATCGGCACGCAGCTGACCGACGAGCCGATGACGGCGGAACAGCCCGTGGTCCGCGCCTGAGCGACCGTGCGGAGAGCCGTTCGGACCAACTCAACTTGTGTTGGCAACCATCCTCAACCCCACCCTCGAACCTGCCGATTGTGGTGGTGACCAATGAACAGCCGGTCAGGTGAACCGACGAAGGCCGGCCGCGAGCTAAGGGCATCATCAATTGCAGGAACAACGAGCACCCGAACGCGTTCGCGTCTGCATCAAGTGCACCGCGAAGGGCTATTCCAGCTGCAAGTGCTGATCGGCAACGCCGCAGCTCAGCGCGCTGCGACGGCCAAGGTCGTGATCAGCGCGACGGCGCAGACGCTCCAGCTCACCCACATCCAGTAGATGTGCATCGGTGTCGGCCCGGCGGCGTTCTGCCTGCCCCGGTCGTCCCACCACTCGACATAGCGCTCGAGCCAGCGGATGGGGTTGAACGTCACCCGTCGACTCTAACCCGGCACCACGTGTTCCACGTCACGCGGGAGCAACCTGCACCCGGCTCGGCTCCCGCGTGACCGCGAAACGCACGTACTGTCGAGCACATGAGCGTCACGGACAAGATCGCGGCCCGTCTTCCGCGGGTCATGGACCGGGGTGAACGCCCGCCGGTGGTCGCCGCTGTGCGGTTGCACGGGGTCATCACCCCGCAGTCGTCACCGGTGGCCCGCAACACGATCAGCCTCCAGAACGTGGAAACGGCCATCAACCGGGCGTTCGACAACGAGCGCCTGATCGCGGTGGCCCTGCTCATCAACTCGCCCGGCGGTGCGCCGACGCAGTCCGCTCTGATCGCCGAGCGCATCCGGGAGCTCGCGACGAAGAAGCACGTGCCGGTGCTCGCGTTCTGCGAGGACGTCGCGGCGTCGGGCGGCTACTGGCTGGCGTGTGCCGGCGACGAGATCTACGCGCACGGGACGAGCCTCGTCGGCTCGATCGGTGTCGTGAGCGCCGGGTTCGGGCTCAACGGCCTGCTCGACAAGGCGGGGGTGGAGCGGCGGGTCTACACCGCCGGTGAGAACAAGGTGCGGCTCGACCCGTTCCAGGCGGAGAAGCCAGAGGACGTCGAGTGGCTCAAGGGGCTGCACGCCGACCTGCACGAGCAGTTCAAGGCGTGGGTGAAGGAGCGCAGGAGCGCGAAGCTCAAGGCGGCCGACGACGAGCTCTTCACCGGTGAGGTGTGGACCGGCGCCAAGGCCGTGGAACTGGGCCTGGCGGACGGCATCGGCACGATCCGGTCCGTGCTCGCCAAGCGCTTCCCGGACGCCGAGCTGACGGTCGTCGAACCGCGCAGGCCCTTGCTGGCCAAGCTGGGCCTGGCCGGGGCGTCCACCCGATCGGGGGATCTCGTCACGCAGGTGCTGACAAGCCTCGAAGAACGTGCTCGCTGGTCCCGATTCGGGCTGTGAGCATCAGTTCGGTTTCACCGGGCGTGTCGGGGCCGGTCCCGGCGTAGACATGACCGCACATTGATGGGCAAGATGCCCGACACAGTGAGTATCCAAGACAACGCCGGTCTCCTCGTCCTCGCAGTCGATGACGAGGCTCCCGGCCTGAGCGAGATCAAGTTCCTCCTCGAGAGCAGCCCCCACATCCGGCGCGTGCTGACGGCGTTCGACGCCGCGGAGGCGCTGCGGATCCTGCGGGGCGACTACGAGCAGGAGGTGATGGCGCGCACCAAGGCCGGCCTTCCGCCGGTCGACGCGGTGTTCGCCGACATCAACATGCCCGGACTTTCCGGCATGGACCTCGCACGGGTGCTCAGCGCGTTCCGGTACCCGCCCGCGCTGGTCTTCGTGACCGGTGTGGAGGAACGGGACGCGCTCGTCACGGCGTTCGACGTCGGCGCGCTCGACTTCATCAACAAGCCGATCAACGAGGAACGCGTCCTCAAGGCGATCTCCCGGGTCGCCGACCGGGTGGGCCGCACCGCGGCGCCCGCGGCCGCGACGGGCCAGGCAGCGCAGAACCCCGCCGAGCCGAGTGACGACGAGGTCATCCCCGTCGAGCTGGGCGGCACCATCAAGCTCGTGCCGCGCGCCTCCGTGCGGTACGTCGAGGCGCAGGGCGACTACGCCCGCCTGCACACGCAGGAGGGCAGCCACCTCGTGCGCATCCCGCTCGCGCAGCTGGAGGAGCGCTGGGCGAACGCGGGTTTCGTGCGCATCCACCGCTCGTACCTGGTGGCGTTGCCGCTGGTGAGCGAGCTGCGGATGACGGCGAACGGCTACGCGGTCGTGATCGGCACCGGTGAGGGCGCCAAGGAGCTCCCGGTCAGCCGCAGGCACACCAAGGAGCTCAAGGAGCGGATCGTGCGACCGCCGAAGAGCGGCTGGTGAGCAGGCACGACGCGGGAAAGCCCGAACAGGCCGCCCGTGAGGCCTGGCTCGGTGAGCAGGCCCGCAAACCGCGCAGGCGCAGGGTGGTGCTCGCGGACTCGACGAAGTCGCGCAGCAAGGCACCGCGCACGATCATCGAGCTGGAGGAGCAGACCAGCGTCGGCGAGAAGCTGATCCGCGACCTCATCAAGCAGCAGCTCAGGTCCGCGTTCGGGCTCGCGTTCGCGGTGCTGGTCGGCATGTGCCTGCTGCCGATCACCTTCTACCTGTTCCCCGCGATCGGGGGCATCGAGGTCCTCGGCATCGGCGTCCCCTGGCTCGTGCTCGGCCTCGCGCCCTTCCCGGCCCTCTACGCGGTCGGGTGGGTGTTCCGCAGGCAGGCCGAACGGCACGAGCGCGACTTCGTGAACATGGTCGACCGCTGACGTGAACGCCACCATCTGGAGCCTCACCGCAATCGTCGCCGTCGCACTGGTGACGTTCCTGCTCGGCTACGTCGGGTCCCGCACCGCGAACACCACCCCGGACTTCCTGGTGGCGCGGCGGTCGATCCCCGCCACCCGCAACGCCGCCGCGATCTCCGGCGAGTACCTGTCCGCCGCGTCGTTCCTGGGCGTGGCCGGACTCGTGCTCAAGGACGGCATCGACGCGCTCTGGTACCCGATCGGCTTCACCGCGGGCTACCTGGCGCTGCTGCTGTTCGTCGCGGCACCGCTGCGGCGCTCCGGCGCGTACACGCTGCCGGACTTCGCCGAGGCCCGGCTGGGGTCGGTGAACGTGCGGCACTTCAGCACGTTCTTCGTCGTCTGCATCGGCGTGCTGTACCTGGTGCCGCAGCTGCAGTCGGCCGGCCTGACGCTCACGACGATCACCGGCCTGCCCGCGTGGCTCGGCGGGCTGGTCGTCACGGCCATCGTGGTCGTCAACGTGCTGGGCGGCGGCATGCGCGCCATCACGCTCGTGCAGGCGTTCCAGTACTGGGGCAAGCTCTTCGCCATCGCCGCGCCCACGTTCGTGCTCTTCGTGGTGTTCCTCGTCGCGCCGGACCGGGGCACGCAGCCGATCAGCGACGGTGGCGTGGTCAGGTTCCCGGCCGCCGAGACGATCACCGTGGCCGAGCAGGACATCAAGGTCCGCGTCGACGAGCCGCTGCAGCTGGTGGTGCGCGGCCGGATCGACGGCAGGGACGCGAACGGCGCGGTGTACTGGAGCCGCGGCGTCTACGAGCTCAGCCCCGGCACGGTCATGGAGTTCACGGCCGGCGCCCCGGTGCCCGTCGTCGAGGGGGCGCCCACGACCAACCGCGACTGGATGCGCCCGCAGACCGGTGGCCTGTCCGACCTGTTCCGGACGTACTCGCTGATCTTCGCGACGTTCCTCGGCACGATGGGCCTGCCGCACGTCCTGGTCCGCTTCTACACCAACCCGGACGGCAAGGCGGCCCGCCGGACCGCGCTGCACGTGCTGTACCTGCTGGGCCTGTTCTACATCTTCCCGACGGTGCTGGGCGTGCTGTCGCGGCTGTACCTGCCGCAGCTGCTGGTGAACGGCAAGACCGACGCGGCGGTGCTGATGCTGCCCGAGACGATGGTGCCGAACCTGGGCGGCCAGATCCTCGGCGCGATCGTCGCGGCCGGCGCGTTCGCGGCGTTCCTGTCGACCTCCTCCGGGCTCGTCGTGTCCGTCGCCGGGGTGGTCTCGACGGACATCATGCCGGGCAAGGTTCGTGACTTCCGGTGGGCGACGGTGTTCACCGGACTCGTCGCGATCGGCCTCGCGCTGCTGCTGCCGCGGGCCGACGCGTCACTGACCGTGGCCATGTCGTTCGCGCTCGCCGCGTCCACCTTCTGCCCGCTCCTGGTCCTCGGGATCTGGTGGCGCGGGCTCACGTGGGTCGGTGCCGTGTGCGGTCTCGTCGTCGGTGGCGGCATGGTCATCACGGCGCAGGTGGTCAGCGTGATCAGCTCCTACACCGGTCGCTGGGCGCCCGCCGTGTTCACCCAGCCGGCGCTGATCACCGTGCCGATCGCGTTCCTGACCATGATCGTCGTCAGCAAGGCGACCCGCAGGCGCGCGCCCGCCGACGTGAACCAGATCCTGCTGCGGCTGCACGCCCCCGACCCGCTCGGCTTCATCCGCGACCGCGACGTCGCCCGCTTCGGGACCGCGGAGGAGAAGGCCAGGATGGCCGGTCACGAGCGCAGGGGATCTGCGTAAACACGCTGAGTAGTCAGCGGTTCGAACGGGTGAAAATTGGTCACTCGAATCGGTGAACGGTGATTCCGGTCACGCTCGGTGCCCTTCGTCTTCGAATACTGACCGTTCGCCGCTTCACCCGACTGCTGGGCGCATGGGCACGAACAGAGTCTTACCTGAGTGACTCAAGTCTCCATACGGTTCTCGACCAAGAACGGACCGCACCTGGAGGCAATGACGTGCCCGCCACGTTGCTGAGCCCTACGCCGAGTACCGCGAGGAGGGGACTGTGAGCACCACTGAGCACACCCCGAGCGAGTCGTCCCCCGATGCGCAGAAGTGGGTCGACGTGCAAGCGAGCGCCGACTTCACCGAGCTGAAGCAGCGCCTGCGCAAGTTCGTGTTCCCCGTCTCCGCCCTCTTCCTCGCCTGGTACCTGCTGTACGTGCTGCTCGCGGACTACGCGCACGGCTTCATGTCCACCAAGGTGATCGGCAACATCAACGTCGGGCTCCTCTTCGGCCTGCTGCAGTTCGTGTCGACCTTCGTCATCACGACGCTGTACGTGCGGCACGCCAACAAGAACCTCGACCCGTTGGCGGAGAAGCTCCGCGGTGAGATCGAGGGAGACGGCAAGTGAACGAGTCGAGCCCGATCCTCAACATCAGCATCTTCGGCGTCTTCGTCCTGATCACGCTGTTCGTGGTCATCCGGGCGAGCCGCAACACGAAGACCGCTGCCGACTACCTCGCCGCCGGCCGTGCCTTCACCGGCCCGCAGAACGGCATCGCCATCGCGGGTGACTACCTCTCCGCGGCCTCGTTCCTCGGCATCGCGGGCGCCATCGCCCTCAACGGCTACGACGGCTTCCTGTACTCGATCGGCTTCCTGGTGGCGTGGCTCGTCGCGCTGCTGCTGGTCGCCGAGCTGCTGCGCAACACCGGCAAGTACACGATGGGCGACGTCCTGAGCTTCCGGATGCGCCAGCGCCCGGTCCGCGCCGCCGCCGCCACGTCGACCATGGCGGTCTCGTTCTTCTACCTGCTGGCCCAGATGGCCGGTGCCGGTGGTCTCGTCGCCCTGCTGCTCGGCATCACGGGCACCGGTGGCCAGGCCCTCGTCATCGCCGTGGTCGGCGCCCTGATGATCGCCTACGTCCTCATCGGCGGCATGAAGGGCACCACCTGGGTGCAGATCATCAAGGCGGTCCTGCTGATCGCCGGTGCCGGCGTCATGACCCTCTGGGTGCTCGGCAAGTACGGCTTCAACCTGTCCTCGCTGCTCGGTGCCGCCGTCGACGCCGCTCCGAAGGCGGGCGAGAAGCTCCTCGGCCCCGGCCTGCAGTACGGCAAGACCGACACCAGCAAGCTGGACTTCCTCTCGCTGGCGCTGGCCCTCGTGCTCGGCACCGCGGGTCTGCCGCACATCCTGATGCGCTTCTACACCGTGCCCACGGCGAAGGAAGCCCGCCGCTCGGTCGTGTGGGCGATCTGGCTGATCGGCATCTTCTACCTGTTCACCCTGGTCCTCGGCTACGGCGCCGGTGCGCTCGTCGGCCCTGACAAGATCAACGCGGCACCCGGCAAGGCCAACTCGGCCGCCCCGCTGCTCGCGCTGGAGCTGGGTGGCCCGATCCTGCTCGGCCTGATCGCGGCCGTCGCCTTCGCGACGATCCTCGCGGTCGTGGCCGGCTTGACGATCACGGCGTCGGCGTCGTTCGCCCACGACATCTACGCCAACATCATCAAGAAGGGTCAGGAGGAGGACAAGAACTCCGAGGTCAAGGTCGCCCGCATCACCGCGATCGTCATCGGCCTCGTGTCCATCGGCGGCGGCATCATCGCCAACGGCCAGAACATCGCGTTCCTCGTGGCGCTGGCCTTCGCGGTCGCTGCCTCGGCGAACCTGCCGACGATCCTCTACTCGCTGTTCTGGAAGCGGTTCAACACCTCCGGTGCGCTGTGGAGCATCTACGGCGGCCTGATCGTGACGATCACGCTGATCATCCTGTCGCCCGCCGTCTCCGGCACGCCGACCTCGATGTTCAAGAACGCCGACTTCGACCTGTTCCCGCTGTCGAACCCCGGCATCGTCTCGATCCCGATCGCGTTCCTGCTCGGCTACGTCGGCACGATCCTGTCGAAGGACAAGGCCGACCCCGTCAAGCAGGCCGAGATGGAGGTCCGCTCCCTCACCGGTGCGGGTGCCGAGAAGGCCACCGCGCACTAGTCCGCGCACTGCCGAACGGGCCGTTCCGGGTTTCCGGGGCGGCCCGTTCCGCGTTTCCGTGCAACCCCGCTGGTGCCGGCTGTGTAGTGAACATGACCGCAGCACGAGCATGGGGGACCGGGAGTGCGACGAGACGAGGAGTTCTCGGAGTTCTTCACCAGCCGGTTCGACTGGGTGCGGCGCACCGCGTACGCGTTGTGCGGCGACTGGTCGGAGGCCGAAGAGCTCGCGCAGAACGCATTCGTGCGTGCCTACGCGAAGTGGCCCAGCGTCCGGCGCGAGACCGCCGAGGCGTACGTCCGCACGACCGTGACGCGGTTGTTCATCAACAGCCGCAGCCGCGTCCGCGAACGCCCGGTCGCCGACCTGCCGGACCACGGCGTCGTCGGCGGCTTCGGCGACCCCGATGCCCGGCTGCACGCGGCGCTGCGGAAGGTGCCGCCGAAACAGCGGGCCGCGCTGGTGCTGCGGTACGTGCACGACCTGTCCATCGAGCAGACGGCGGCCGAGCTGGGCTGCTCCGAGGGCAACGTGAAGAGCCAGACGGCCAGGGGCTTGGCGACGCTCCGCGAGGCGTACGGCGAGCCGGTCAACGCGGAGGGTGCCTGATGACGATCGAAGACGAGCTGCGCGGAGCTCTCGACGTGCCCGCGCCACCACCGACGACGACGCTGGACGACGTGCTGCGGCGGGGCAGGCGCCGGGTGGCCGTGCGCAGGGCCGGGTTCGCGGGCGGCGTGCTGACCGTGGTGGCGGCGGTCGGGATCGGCGGTGCGGTCTGGCGGGGAGCGGTCGAACCCGAGCTGTCGCTCGCCACCAATCCCGCCAACTGGCCGCGGGTGAGCTGCGGCGAGGCCGGTCCGCAGCCGGACGTGGTGCGGAACATGGGTGCCTTCCTGCCCTCGACCGGCCAGATGCGGGCCTGGCGGGACTCGGCCCAGGCGGTGCTGCCCGACCGGGTCGTCGACTCGGAGCTCCCCGAGGACGCCAACGGCCCCGCGAGCGTCCACCACGGCGACCGCCGGGGCTTCCGGGTCGACGTCCTCGACGGACAGGGCGCCGGGAGCCTGCGGTTCGCGCTGGCCCGCTTCGAGGGTGATCCGGCCGCGGCGGCGGACAGCGCGCGGTGGGCCACCGGCACGTGTGCCGCGAGCCGGCGCCTCACCGGCGCCGACGGCACCGTGTTCCAGCTGTACGCGCCCGGCGTCGAAGCACCGTCGGAGCTGCAGGTGCAGACCCTGTACGTCTTCCGCGCCGACCGGCTGGCGTTCCGCGTCGAGCAGGTCAACGCGGGCCGCATGAGCTCCCAGCCCACGCGGGAGGCGGTGCCGCTGTCCGAAGTGGAGCTCGTGAGGCTCGGGGCCGCCGTCGCGGAGGTGTCCTGAGGGTGGGCCGTGCCGGAGGTTCACGGAGGTGCAACTTCCGGCATGGCACCATTCACGGTGTGACTGTTCCCAGCGTCGAGATCGCCGACGTCCCCGAGAAGCTGCCCGAGGGCGCCGTCCTGCTGGACGTGCGCGAGCAGGACGAGTGGGACGCGGGCCACGCCCCCGGCGCGCTGCACATCCCGATGAGCGAGATCGGTGCGCGCCTGGACGAGGTGCCGAACGACGTGCAGCTCTACGTCGTGTGCCGGGCCGGTGGCCGTTCCGCCCGCGTGACCCAGTACCTCAACGAGAACGGCTGGGAGGCCGTGAACGTCGAGGGCGGCATGCAGCACTGGGACGCCCACGGTCGTCCGCTCGAGGGCGGCGTCGACGGCATGGAACCCGAGGTCATCTGACCGTGCAGCCGCTGCAGCCGATGCGCGTGGACTGGGTCGCGACACCGCCACCCGGTGCGTACCCGCAGCCCTCGCGCCGGTCGCAGCGGCTGCGCTACGGCGGTCCGCCGCACTACCCGGTGCCGCCGCGGTGGGGGTTCCCGCTGCTGGCGTGGCGCTGGCCGACGGCCGTGCTCGACACGGCCGAGAGCGGCGACTCCGTCGACGGGGTGCGCCGGATCGGCAGGACCGCGCAGAACACGCTGTGGCTCGTCGCGTTCGTCGCGGTGTGGGCGGCGCTGTCCGAGGTCTGGCGGTACGTGCTGCTCGCGATGAGCCGCTACGGCGCGCTCTCGGCGGGCGTGGTCTCCACGTCGGACGCGATGGTCGTGTCCTCGTCGGCGATCCTGCTGGTCGGCTGGCCGCTGGCGTTGATCTTGACGGTGCTGTGGGTGCGCCGCGCCAGGAACGTGGCCGCGATGATCGTCGGCTACGGCCCGTCCCGCTCCAACCGCTCCGCGCTGCTCAGCCTGTTCGTCCCCGGTGTGAACCTGGTCGTGCCCGGCTCGGTGCTCGCCGAGCTGGAACACGCGGTCGCCCGCCGTCCCGCCGGCGAACGCCCCCGCCCGTCCCGGCTGCTGCTGTGGTGGTGGGGCCTGTGGGCGTCCTCCGGCGTCCTGTTCGTGATCACCATGCTCTGGCTGCTGCGCGACGGCACCCAGGCCCAGGCCGACGGCGTCCTGCTGCACGCGCTCGGCGACCTGGTGCTCGCCGGCGTCGAGGTCACGACCGCACTGGTGATCCGCCGCACCACGACCCTGCTGCTGCCGGTGGACGCCGCGTCTGTCCGGCTGATGCGCGTCGTCGAGGTGAAGGACGCCCCGGCACCACCGCTGCGCTCCTTCCGCCCCTCCGGTTCGCCCCGCTGACCTCCGCCGTTCCCGCGGCGGCCTTCCCGGCGTCGCGCGGGACTGCCAGGTTGGGGGGATGCGGACACTCATCGGGGCCCTGGTGATCGCGCTGGCCACACCGGGCCTGGCGGCTGCGCACCCGCACCGCGACTTCGACCTGCAGGCCCACCGCGGCGGCATCGGCCTGACCGTCGAGAGCACCCTCAAGGCGTTCGGCAAGGCCCTCGCGCTCGGCGTCACCACCCTCGAACTGGACCTCCAGATCACCAGCGACGGCCGCGAGGTCATCACCCACGACCGCAGGACGAACCCGGCCAAGTGCCTCGACACCGCACCGGCGTTCCCCGGCGACCCCGCCTGGCCCTACGCGGGCAAGTACGTGAAGGACCTGACCTTCGCCCAGGTCAGAACCCTCGACTGCGGCAGCACCCGCTGGTCGCAGTACCCGGACCAGGAACTCTCACCCGGCGCCCGCATGCCCACCCTGGCCGAGCTCTTCGCACTGGCCCGCGCCCACCGCGCATGGGGCGTCCGCTTCAACATCGAGACCAAGGTCGAAGCCGCCGCGCCGCACGAGACCGCCCCGCGCGAGCAGTTCGTCCGCCGCACCGTCGCGGAGGTCCGCCGCTCCGGCTTCCTGCCGAACGTGACGGTCCAGTCGTTCGACTGGGGCACCCTGATGCGCCTGCGCGAGGTCGAGCCCCGCATCCCGCTGGTGGCGCTGACCCAGCCCGACTTCCTGCGGCCGGGGTCGCCGTGGACCGGCGGCCTCGACCTCGCCGACTTCGGCGGCAGCGTGCCGAAGGCGGTCAAGAGCTTCGGCGCGAAGGCCCTGTCGCCCGTGCACACGATGACCACGCGCGAGCTGGTCACCGAAGCCCACGGACAGGGCCTCGCCGTCATCCCGTGGACCGTGGACGAGGTGCCGCGGATGCACGAGGTGATCGACGCCGGGGTCGACGGCCTGATCACCGACCACCCCGACCGGCTGCGGACGGTGCTCGCGGAGCGCGGGTTCACGCTCCCCCGGCGCTACCCGCGCCGCTAGTCGGTCCCGACGGACCGGCCGAAGTGCCCAGGTCGTCCGATCAGGCCCCGTCGGCGAGCATCAGCGAGTGCAGGCCGCGGATCACGAACTCCGCGCGCCGGTCGGGCTGCTGCGCGAGCACCGCGCCGGGCAGCTTGCGGTGCAACGCCGACAGCGCCGCCTCCACCTCGATCCGCGCCAGCGGCGCGCCCAGGCAGTAGTGGATGCCCATGCCGAACCCGAGGTGCTGGTTCTTCTCCCGGCCGATGTCGAGGTCGTCGGGGCGGTCGAACACCAGCGGGTCGCGTGCGGCCGCGCCGAGCAGTGCCGCGATCTTCTCGCCGGGCTCCAGCACGTGGCCCGCGATCTCGACGCGGTCGGTCGCCGTGCGCTCGAACAGCTGCAGCGGCGAGTCGTAGCGGATCAGCTCCTCGACGGCGGTGGGCAGCAGCTCCGGCGTCAGGCGCTCCCACTCCGAACGGTGCTCCATCAGCGCGTACACGCCGTTGCCGATCACGTTGACCGTGGCCTCGTGGCCCGCCATCAGCAGCAGCACGGCGGTGGCGACGAGCTCGTCCTCGGTGAGCCGGGCACCGTCGGTGTCGGTGACCGCGACCAGGTCCGACACCAGGTCGGCGCCGGGGGAGACGCGGCGCAGCGCGATCAGCTCGCGCAGGTAGGCGACGAACTCGGTGGCGGCCCGCTCGGCGGCGTCCTGCTGCTCGGGCGGCAGGCCGTACTCGTACATCTTCACGATCGCGTTCGACCACGGCTGCAACAGGTAGCGGTCGGAGGCGGGCACGCCCAGCAGCTCGGCGATCACCTCGACCGGCAGCGGTGCGGCGACGTGCGCGAGCAGGTCGGCCTGACCGACGTCGGAGACCTTGGCGGTCAGCTCGTCCACCAGCCGGTCGGCCAGCTCGGCCACCCACGGGCGCAGCCGCTCGACGTGCCCGCGGCCGAACGCGGCGGCGACCAGGCGGCGCAGCCGGGTGTGCACCGGCGGCTCGTTCTCCAGCAGCGAGTTGCGGTGCAGGAGGTTGAACGACAGGAACCGCTCCACCGGCTTCACGTCCGACCAGAGGCGGCCCAGCGAGCGGTGGCGCAGGACGGCGGAGCAGGCGGCGTGCGAGACGGCGACGGCGATGCCCATGCCCTCGTGGTGGTGCACCTCACCCGCGGCCCGCAGCGAGGCGAAGGCCGGGTACGGGTCGGCGATGAACGCGGGATCGCGCTGGTCGAACGTCACAACGCGGACGGTAAGTCGAGGTGGCGCCGAAGTCCACGGTGAGTTGATTGACGTCTCAAATTGTTGTTCGAGAACTAAGGTGCGACGTGTGCAGCAGCCATCAGTCGTCGCGCACCGCGGTGCCTCCACCGACCGCCCCGAGCACACGATCGGGGCGTACGAGCTCGCGTTGGAGGAAGGCGCGGACGGGCTGGAGTGCGACATCAGGTTGACCAGGGACGGCGAGCTCGTGTGCGTGCACGACCGCACGCTCACCCGCACGTCCGACGGCCGCGGCACGGTCAGCGCGCTGACGCTGGCCGAACTGCAGCGGCACGACTACGGCAGCTGGCACCGGCACGGTCAGCCGGCCGGGCTGTTGCGGCTCCACGAGCTGCTGGAGCTGGTCAAGGACACGAACGTGCAGCTGTTCATCGAGACCAAGCACCCGGTGCGCTACCGCAACGAGGTCGAGCGCAAGCTCGCCGCCGCGCTGGAGGAGCACGGGCTGCGGGAGCAGATCGTCATGATGTCGTTCTCCGCGAGCGCCGTGCGGCTGTTCCGCGAGCTCGCGCCGGACGTCCGCACGGTCCTGCTGCTCGACCGCCTCGGCCGGTACCGCGGCGGTGCGTTGCCGCCGTTCGCCGACTGCACCGGACCGGGCATCCACCTGCTGCGCCGCGATCCCGGGTACGTCGACCGCGCCCGCAGGGCGGGCCACGAGACGTACGTGTGGACGGTGGACGACGCGGACGACATCGCGTTGTGCCGTGACCTGGGCGTCCGCTACCTCGCGACGAACGCCCCGGCGAACACGCGCCGCCTGCTGACGGCTAACTTGGCGACCTGACAAGCCTGAGCACGAGGAGGGCCGAGGTGGCCAAGCGGACCGCTGTCAAGGACGCACCGAAGGACGGGATCAACCCGAAGCAGCCCTGCCCGTGCGGCTCCGGCAAGCGGTACAAGGCCTGCCACGGTGCCCCCGGCGGTGCGGCGGACGTGATCGTGTCCCGCCCGTTCGAGGGGCTCGCCGCCGAGTGCGAGCTGATCGCGCTGCGCGAGTTCGTGCCGTCCGCCGTCGCGAAGCTGCCGGTCAAGGACGGTCGCGAGGTCACGCTGGCCACGGTGCTGCCGACGGCGGCGGCCGGTCTGATCCGCGGCGACGACGTGCCGTTCGTGGGTCTGCAGGTGCAGACGCGCTCCGGTGACATCAGCCGCGACCTCGCGCGGGCGCTGCTGTGGGCGCAGCAGGCGAAGACCGGTGAGGTGCTGTCGGTCGTCGGCCCGGACAACGGCGAGCACCCCGGCCGGTTGCAGGACCTGCTCGACCCCGAGGCCGAGATCGTGCCGCAGCTGCACACCGACTTCATCTGGTGGATGCCGGAGGGCACCGAGCCGACCGGTGACGTGGCGCTCTCCCTCGAACGCGCGAACGCGGCGATCCTGCCGACCGACCGCGTGGACGCGCCCGGCGTGAAGGCCGCCTACTGGGTGGACGCGGGCGACAAGGCGCACCTGCGCTGGGTCCGCCCGGAGCCGGAGGAGAAGCTGATCCCCGCGATGGCGCGGCTGGCCGCCCGCGGCGAGCTGGACCTGGGCGAGGGCTCGCGGTACGCGGGGTCGTTCCGCGCGCACGGCCTGCTGGTGCCGGTGTGGGACCTCGACCGCGAGATGCACGCGCGTGAGTGGGCCGACCCGGCGGAGGCGCTGGGCAAGCGCCTGCTGGAGGCACTGGCCTCGGACGAGCCGCTGACCGACGCCGAGCGCCGGGCCCGTGACGGCCTCCGGGGCCGCCAGATCACCCTGCGCTGACGCTCGGACCGAGTTGTACACAGGGTTGTCCACAAGGAGCTGTGGATAAGTGCTGCTGCACATCATCTCGACCGCCGACTGGGCCGCGGCCCGGTCGGCGGGTTCGATCACGCCCGCCGCGGGCGAGGAGTTCGTGCACTGCTCCGACCGGGGCGTCGTGCACGTGACGGCGGGCAAGTTCTTCCACGGGCGCGACGGGCTGCTGCTGCTCGTCGTCGACCCGGAACGGCTCGGCGTGCCGGTGCGGTGGGAGGCCGTGCCCGACTCGCCGCTGTGGTTCCCACACGTGTACGGCCCGATCCCGGTCGAGGCGGTCGTGCAGGTCCACGACTTCCCGTGCTCACCGGACGGGTCTTTCGTGCTGCCGGAGGCCGTTGCCGTTCCGTGACGCGGCGGTGGCAACCGGTTGCCGCGAACGTGCGTGATCTCCTCGATGCCAGGTTGCTCGGGGGAGAGGACGTGCCGTGACCGCGGTGCTGCAACTTGAGTGGGCCGCGGCCGGCGGCGGAGGAAGAGCGGAAACCGTGGGGGATTTCGCTGAGTTCGTGCGCATGTCGATGCCGGGGCTGCTGCGGTACGGGCACGCCCTGACGGGCAACCCGCACGACGCGGCAGACCTGGTCCAGTCGGTCCTGGAGAAGGTGGGCTCGCGCTGGCCCGCCGTGTTGCGCAAGGGGGACGACCCGCTCGCGTACGTGCGCAGGGCCATGGCGAACACGCACATCAGCACCTGGCGCCGGCGTCGCCGCGAGAACCTCGTGGCGGACTTCCCGGACACGCCGGTGACGTCGGACCTGAGCCGGCTCGAGCACGAGCCGCTGTGGCAGGCGCTGCGCGACCTGCCGCCGAGGCAGCGCGCCGTGGTCGTGCTGCGCTACTACGAGAACCTCAGCGAGGCCGAGATCGCGCACGCGCTGGGGATCTCCTGCGGCACCGTGAAGAGCCAGGCCAGCAAGGCGATGGCGAGTCTGCGGACACGCCTGGGGAGGGACTGACGTGAACGTCGAGGACGAGCTGCGCCGGCTCTTCAAGGACGACGAACGCCTCGATCTGCACGTCTCGTCCCGTGCGGAGGAGACGGTCGTCCGCGGTGCCCAGCGCCGCCGGCAACGCCGCAGCACCGCCGCCGGGGCGTTCGCGGTGGTGGTGCTGATCGGCGCCGGCGTGGGCCTGGTGCAGCTCAGGCACGGCCCGGTGGACACGGACGTGGCCGGGTCGGCGCTCTCGACCTCCGCCCCGTCCACGACGACCCCGCCGCCGTCGACCACCGTGATCACCGAGACGATCACCGTGCCGGCGGACGTGCCTCCCACGAGCGGCACCCACCCCGGCAACGGCAACGGCAACACCGGCAGTGGCAGCACCACGAAGTCGACGACGGGCACCACGACGCCGCCCCGCGCCCCGGAGGCGGCGGCACCGGTCTACAACAAGCTGCGGCTGACGATGACCGAGGCCGACGCGCTGAAGACCGAGATGCTGGTCCCGCCGAAGCCCCAGCCGGACGAGGCGTGCAAGAACTACGCCATGACGTCGGTGAACGACCCGAATGCCGTCATCATCTCCGCGGCCAGGGGAATCGTCCGGATCACGTTGCCCGAGTACGCCAAGACGTCGAGGAACATCGGCGCCGGGTCGACGGTCACCGATCTCAGGAACGCCTATCCGACCGCCACCCAGAACGGTTCGGAGCTCGTCGTGCAGATGAACACGTCACCGAAGTGGTTCTACGTCTTCGAGAACGACGGCACCACGGTCAAGACCGTGCGCATGCGCCTCGCCGACAGCGACTGTTCCGGAGCTTGACCCGACGTGGCCGAAGCGGCGGAGAACTGAAAAGGCCCGTCTCACCGAATTCGGTGGGACGGGCCCCAGATCAGGCACTCAGACGTGCGGAGGAAAACTACAGCGCGCCACCGGCGGCCGTGGGAGCACTCGGGTCGGCGCCTTCGTCGCCCACGTTCTCGCGGGTGAGGAAGTTCTCCACGTAGAACATGTTGCCGTCCGCGCGGTCCATGATGGTGAGCAGCGTCTTCATCGAGGAGACCTCCTCGACCTGCTCCTTCAGGAACCACTGCAGGAACTGCTCGCCGATGTAGTCGCTCTCCTCGCGAGCGGCCTGGGCCAGCGCCACGATCTGGTCGGTGACCTGCTGCTCCTGGCGCAGGGCGAGGTCGACGAGGTCGCGCGGCGCCTTGAACTCGTTGATCGGCGTCTCGGTGCCGGGAATGACGACCCGGATGTCGTTGTCCATCAGGAAGCGCACGATCATCATGGCGTGGTTGCGCTCTTCGAGGGCCTGCTTGTAGAAGTGCGCCGCGAGGCGCGGCAGGTCCTCGTTGTCGAACCACACCGCGAGCGCGGTGTACTGCTGCGAGGCGGAGAACTCGTGACCGACCTGGGCCTGCAGCAGCTCGTGGAACTTCGACTTCTTGGACAGGATCTTCTTCACGTTCGAGGCCATGCGGAGTACGGTAGCCGAAAACAACGGCTCCTGCATTCCAGGAAAAGCTAACCTTTGTTTGGAAAGGTAATCCAAACAAAGGTTAGGCGTTCCTAAGGAAAAATCAGACCAGCGGAGCGCGGTCGATCGGGCACGACATGCAGCGGGGGCCGCCGCGGCCGGAACCCAGCTCGGAACCGGCGATGCGGAGCACCTCGACGCCGGCGTCCTCCAGTCGCGCGTTGGTCTCCACGTTGCGCTCGTACGCCACGACCAGACCGGGGCCGACCGCCAGCGTGTTGTTGCCGTCGTCCCACTGCTCGCGCTCGGCGGTGACGACGTCCAGGCCGGTGTCGATCACGCGCAGGCGCTCGATGCCCATCGCCTCGGCCGCCGCCTCCAGGAACGGCACCGGGCCGTCCACGCGCACGCCGCCGTCGCCGTCGGACCGCAGCGGGTAGGCGGTGAGGGAGTCGCTGATCGCCGGGTACATCACCACGGCGTCGCGGTCCACCATCGTGCACACGGTGTCGAGGTGCATGGTGGCGCGTTCCTGCTTGATCGGCACCGCCAGCACCGTGTGCGCGAGACCGTCCGCGAGCGCGGAGCGGGCGAACGACTCGGCGCCGGCGGGGGTGGTGCGCTCGCCGACGCCGATCGCGATCACGCCGGGCGCGAGCAGCAGGACGTCGCCGCCCTCCAGCGGGGCCGAGTGCGCGCCGTACGCGCGGCCGGTGCGGCGGAACCGCGGGTGGTAGGCGTAGATCAGGTCCGTCAGCGTCGTCTCGCGGTCGCGGGCGGGCAGTGCGAGCGACGTGATGGCCACGCGGTCGCCGACCCACACCGACGAGTCGCGGGTGAAGAGCAGGTTCGGCAGCGGGTCGACGGCGAAGTCGATCGGCAGGTGCATCTTGCGCACCAGCGACGCGCCCTCGGCGGCGGGCAGCTCCTCGAACGTCATGCCGGTCGTCAGCACCTGCGCCAGCTGCGGGGCCGGCAGCGAGGTGAGGTGGCTGCGCAGCGCGTCGGCCAGGTCGATGCCGAGGCGGCGCTCGTTGACGGCGCTGTGGATGCCCGCGATGCGCGCGCGGCTGTCCTCCAGGGCCTGCACCAGGACGTCCGACAGCAGCAAGACCTCAACGCCACGCGAGGTCAGCGTCGCGGCGAACGCGTCGTGCTCCTCCTGGGCCCTGCCGACCCACGGCACGCCGTCGAACAGCAGCTGGTCGTTGTTGCGCGGGGTGAGCCTCTTGAGCTCGTTGCCCGGCCGGTGCAGCAACACCGTGCGCAGGGGGCCGACCTCGCTGTCCACGCGCGGCGCGGCGTCCGGGAGTGCTTCGGTCTCAGCGATCGTGTGCGCAGTCACCGGACGAGCGTAACCCTGAACAGCACAAATCGCCGCTCCAGAGCCTGAAATGGCAACGAATGCGGTGCAATCCCGCCAACTACCGTCGAATCATTAAGGCAACCAGCTGACTTTGCCGCGCAACATTGTGTAGCCCACGAACGCCACCACGTCGAGGATGGTGTGAGCGATCACCAGCGGCCACAACCGCCTGGTCCGCTGCCAGTAGAAGCCGAACACCAGCCCCATCACCAGGTTGCCGACGAACCCGCCGAAGCCCTGGTAGAGGTGGTACGAGCCGCGCAGCACGGCCGCCGCGAACAGCGCTGTGTACCGCCGCCACCCCAGCTGTTCGAGCCGGGTGATCAGGTACCCGACGACGAGCACCTCCTCCGCCCAGGCGTTGCCGGCGGCGGCGAGGACCAACGCCACGCTCATCCACCACTGGTCGTCCAGGGTGGACGGTTGCACCGCGAGGTTCAGCCCGAGCCCCCACGCGGCGAAGTAGAACGCGAGCCCCGGGATGCCGATGACCGCGGCGAGACCCAGCGCGCCGAGCGAGTCGGCGAGCTTGCGGGTGCCGTCCAGGCCGACGACCCGCAGCTTGATCCCGGTGCGCCACAGCAGGTAGAGCCCGATCCCGCCCCACGCGGCGAGCTGCAGCACGCTCAGCAGCTGGGCGACGAGGTCGAGCAGGTCGGCACGCGCCTGCGGGACGTTGATCGCGACCGACTGCTGGTTGAGCGGGGTCGGCTGGAGCAGGCTGTCGACCAGTCGCACGAGGCTGCGCAGGCCGGACAGGCCCAGCGTCATGCTGAAGACGATCAGCAGCTCGATCCGGTAGCCGCGCTTCTCGGCGTCGGGGATGAGCGCAGGTTCGGTCACCCGGCTGACGCTACCTCGGTGATCAGCGCTGGGAGAGGAACGGGCAACCCATCAGGCGGCGCAGCTCGGCGGCGAGCTCGGTCGGCGTGCTGACCGGCCTGGAGAACGCGATCCGCACGTCGTGGTCGTCGCACTCCGCCTCGACCCGCAGCCGCAGCCCGAACCGGTCGAGCCCGAGCGGCCGCACGTGCCCGTTCCGCAGCTCCTCCGGCAGGTGGCGGGCCAGCTGGCCGACGACGTCGCGGTGGGCGGCCTCCAGGTGGCGCAGCCAGTGGTCCTCGTTGCCGCAGAACGGGTCCGGTGTCGCGCTCGCGAACTGCTCCGGCCGCACCGACGACGTGCCCTCGGCGTCCGCGATCACCAGCGAGGCGGGCGTCAGCCGCAGCACCGCGGCACCGTGACCCGCGTCGAGCAGCCGGTGGTCGGCCCGCACGTCGGCGACCGCGAGGACCTCGTCGCGCGCCTCCTGGCCGTCGAGCGCGGTGACCCAGCCGGTGAGCCACAGCAGGCCGCGGACGGGCTCGCGCAACGCCACCGGCGCCTGGTCGGCGATCTCCAGCATCGCCGTCACCTCGGCGCGCGGGGCCTGCCACAGCTGACCGACCAGCGGGTGCTCGTCGGCCAGCAGCAGGATCGCGGTGCCGCACGGGTGGACGTGGTGGAACAGCGGACTGGTCCGCGTTCCCGCCTGGGGGAGCAGCGCGGCGCTGCCACCGCGAGCGGCGATCGTGCGCGCGCGCTCGGCGGCATGCGGGGCCGGCGGGCGCCTTGTCTGGGTGTCGGTCACCGCTGCACCTCCTCGAAGGTTAGGCAAGCCTAACTTAGCCGTGCTCGTCCTGGGAAGCGTCACCTGTACGGTGGACAGGTGGTCGTGCCCAACAAGCCGTCCACCGAGGTGACGGCGCTCGATGACCAGTGGACCCGGCACTGCGTCGACCGGGCGAGCCGCCGTGCCCTGGTGTGGACCGTCCTGGCCGGTGCGGCCTTCGTCCTCCAGTTCGTCCTGGTGCTCACGTGGTCGTGGTCGTCGCCCGTGGCGCTGCTGCTGCTCTTCTTCGCGGCAGTCGTGCTCTGGCGGGTGACACGCCGTCGACCGGTGCGTTTACCGGAAGGCGAACCGTGGCATTTCGCTCGTGCGGAGTGGGAAGGAGGGCGTCTGGTCGTGATGGGGTCACCGCCTCTCTTGCTGACCGTGCACGTCGGTCCGTTCCTGCGCGGGCGGATCGCGCGGCACAAGCGCGTCTGGTTCGTCCCGCCGGACGCGGCCGGCAACACCGTCGTCACCTTCCGGGGAGTTCCCCAGCTCATCCCTGCGCGCGTGCACACATGATGCTCGGGACGTGGAGCGACACCTGCCTCGCGCGAGCCGACCGCCGCGCGGTCGGGCACATCCTGTTCGGGGTCGCGGTCTTCTGCGGCGTGCTGTGGGTCGACTGGATCTGGCTCACCGTGCTGTCCGTGCCGGTCGTGCTGGAGCTCGCCGCACCCGGCCTGCGGCACTTCTTCCAGCGCCGCGGCACGCGCCAGCTCATCGAGCGCTTCCCGTGGCGGCAGGTCGGGGTGCGGTTCGTGCCCGGCAAGCGCATCGGGCGACAGGCCTACCTGCGCGTCGACGGCTCGGAGAACGACCTGCGGCTGCCCGAGATCCCCGAACGCGCCCGCGTCCTGGTCCGACACACCGGCCGGATCTGGGTCGCCGGACCGGACGAGCGCGGCCGGGTCGTGGCGATGACCCGCGGTCTCGCGTTCCTGGTGCGCGGCCGGGTCGTGGACCGCTAGCGGGCTAACGGCCCGTCGCGATGCCCTTGGACTCCGCCCATTGCGTGAGGTCGTCCTTGCGCAGCGCCGCCGCCAGCAGCTCCGGGAACTTGTCCGGCGTGCAGGCGAAGGCGGGCGCTCCCAGCGCGGACAGCTTCGCCGCCAGGTCGTGGTCGTAGGCCGGGGTGCCGCTGTCGCTCAACGCCAGCAGGTTCACCACCGTGACACCGCTCGCGACCAGCTCGCGCACCCGGCGCTGCAGCTCGGTCTCCGACCCGCCCTCGTACAGGTCGCTGATGATCACCACTACCGTGTCCGTCGGCCTGCGGACCTGCGTCTGCGCGTATGCGACCGCGCGGTTGATGTCCGTGCCGCCGCCCAGCTGCGCGGAGAACAGCAGGTCCACCGGGTCGTGCAGCAGGTCGGTGAGGTCCGCGACCTCGGTGTCGAACACGACGAGCCGGGTGGAGACCGAGCGGATCGAGGCGAGCGCCGAACCGAGGACGGCGGCGTGCACCAGCGAGTCCGCCATCGAACCCGACTGGTCGACCAGCAGGACCACGTCCCGCATCGCCGCGGCCCGGCTGCGCCTGCGGTGGCCGATCAGGTCCTCGACGACCACCGTCCGGTGCTGCGGCTGGTAGTTCTTCAGGTTCGCCTTGATCGTGGTCGCCCAGTCGACGTCCGGCAGCTGCGGCCGGTGCGTGCGCTTCGACCGGTCCACGGCACCCCGCACGGCCTCGACGAGCCGGTCGGCGATCCGGCGCTCGATGTCCTCGACCACCTTGCGCACCACGGCCTTCGCGGTGTCGCGGGTGCGGGCCGGGATCGCGCGGGAGAGCTGCAGCAGCGTGCTCACCAGGTGCACGTCCGGTTCGACGGACTCCAGCAGCTCCGGTTCGAGCAGCAGCTGGCGCAGGCCGAGCTTCTCGACCGCGTCCCGCTGCATGACCTGGACGACCGAGGTGGGGAAGTACCTGCGGACGTCGCCGAGCCACCGGTGCAGCTGCGGCGAGCTGGCGCCCAGACCCGCACCGCGGTCACCGCCGCCGCCGTAGAGACCGGTCAGCGCGCCGTCGCGGCGTTCGTCGTCACCGTCGAGCTGGGCCACGTCCTCGGCGCTCGGTCCCAGCAGCAGACGCCACCGCCGCAGGCGCTCCTCGGTCATTTGAGAGCGGCCGCCACTTCTTCGGCCGCACGCACGACATGAGGGCCCACGACGTCCGCGTCGAGCTTCTCCAGCGCCACCACACCCACGGACGCCCGCAGGCCCGGTACGCCCCGCACGGGCGCCGCGACGCCGTACGCGTTCGGTTGCAGCTCACCCGCAGAGACGACCCACAGCTCGCCCGGCTGCGAGATGGCCTTGCCGGCCGCCCCGCGGTGCACCGGGTGGCGGGAACCCACCCGGTACGCCACGTGGAAAGCGGTCCACGACGGTTCGACGACGGCGACGGCCTGCGCCTCACCGCCGTCGGCGACGGTCAGGTGCGCGGTGGCGCCGACCTTCTCCGCGAGCTCGCGCAGCGCCGGGTTCGCCGCCATCCGCAGCTGCGGCAGCACGTTCGCCGCGAGCCGCAGCACGCCCAGGCCCAGCCGGACCTTGGACCCCTCGCGGCGCACGAGCCCGCGCGCCTGCAGGGGCACCAGGAGCCGGTAGACGGCCGCCCTGGAGGCGCCGATGGCCGTGGCGAGCTCGGAGATCGAAGGAGCCTCCGACTCCGCCTCCGCGACAGCCTGGAGGAGCGCCAGACCCCGTTCCAGGGTCAGCGAGCTCTCCTTCGTCGCTCCGACCATCACGCACTCCGAACTGTGCCCACCACCTCGGCGAGACCGACCACCGAACCTCCCTCGCCGGGCGCCGTCGCGGTCAGCCTGACCGTGTCGCCGTCCTCCAGGAACGTCCGCGTGGAGCCGTCGTCGAGCTTGAACGGTTCCTTGCCGCCCCAGCTCAGTTCCAGGAACGAGCCGCGTTCGTCCTTCTCCGGCCCGGAGACCGTGCCGGAGGCGAACAGATCACCTGGGCGCACGGTAGCCCCGTTCACCGTCATGTGGGCGAGTTGTTGCACAAACGACCACGACATCTCGCGGAACGGCGGCCGCGCGACGATCGTGTCGTTCAGCTCGACCGTGATGGTGATGTCCAGACCCCACGGCTGGTCGCAGGTCAGGTAGTCGTGCAGCTTGTTCGGCAGCGGCGGGGTCGGCACCCGTGCCACCGAGAACGCCTCCAGCGGCGTGATCCAGGCACCGATCGACGTGGCGAACGACTTGGCCAGGAACGGGCCGAGCGGCTGGTACTCCCATGCCTGGACGTCGCGCGCCGACCAGTCGTTGACCAGCGCGACGCCGAAGACGTGCTCGGCCGCGCGGCTGGTCGACACGTTCGCCGCCTGCGGGCCACCGCAGACGAACCCGACCTCGGCCTCGATGTCGAGCCGTTCGGACGGGCCGAACTTCGGGCCGTCGCTGCCGCGCTTCTGGCCGTTCGGGCGCTTGATGTCCGTGCCGGAGACGTACACCGTGCCCGCGCGGCCGTGGTAGCCGATCGGCAGGTGCGTCCAGTTCGGCGTGAGCGGGTCGCCGTCGGGGCGGAACATCCGGCCGACGTTCTCCGCGTGGTGCATGGAGCTGTAGAAGTCCACGTAGTCGCCGACCGTGAACGGCAGCTTCGCGGTGTCGATGGGCACGAGCTCCGCACCCTTGGGAGCGGACGTCCCCCTGACGATCTCGCGCAGCTTCGCCCGCAGCGCGCTCCAGACCGGACGGCCGGCCTTGAGCAGGTCGTCGAGCGAGTTGCCCTGGACGTACTCGCTGCACTTGCCGAGCCCGAGCGTCTTCAGCAGCAACGCCTGGTCGCCCACGCGCACGGCGACACCGTCGGCCACCACGCCGTAGGGCAGGGTCTGCGGGCCGAACGGCTGGTCCTCGGTGAAGTTCGGGTCGCTGATCCAGCTCACAGCAGTCCCAGCTCCTCGAGGTCGGAGACCGGCTCGGAGAGCGAGCACGAGCCGTAGCTCGCGAAGACGCCGCGGACCGCGTGGGCGGCCTGGTCGCTCAGCGCCTTGGCCTCGGCGGTGAGCGCCGCGGCGTCGGTGCTCGCCAGCGCCTCGCGCACGTCCCGGCCGCTCAGCGATCGGGCCGTGGCGACGAGGAGGTTCAGGAAGCCGTGGTGGGTGAAGCCCTGCTCGTCGGTGTAGCGGACGGCCCGGTGCAGGCCGGCGGTCGCCTTGAACGCGACCCCGCCACCGCTGACGACGGACAGGAAGTCACCGACCTCCTCGACGCTCGGGAAGTTCTCCTGGCTCAGCCCGCCGCAGCGGAGCTTGGGCCAGCTGCCGTGCTCGATGACCCTGCGCACGCCGTCGAGCCACTCTGGCCCGCCGCGCCGGGGTTCCACGACGCGGATGACGTCCTCGGGGACGAACTCCGACACGCGTTCGAGCCACACCTCGTCCACATCGGACGGTGCGGGCATCTCGACCATGCGCAGGGCGAGCAGCTCACTGCGCGACTCGACGATCGACACGGCCTTCGGCACGCCGCCGAGGCCGGTGTCGATCACGAGGCTCAGTGCGATCGGTTTGGGGGGCTTGACCTTGATCAGCTCGGTGATCAGCTCGGCGAGCCGGGAGGCCGGGCACAGGAAGAGACCCATGACGCCAGACCACTCGCCGACTCGTCCGTCGAGGTGACCGCGCACCGCGTCGGGCATCGACGCGTTCCCCGGAGGGAACAGCGCGGCATCGTCCACAAGCCTCGCGAGCAGGGGCGGAGTACCGCGCGGACCGGGCGCACGGAGTTCGACAGCGCTTGACACGGCTGACACGCTAGCCGGGTATCGGTAAGTGAACAAAGATGTCCGATAGTCGAACGCCCGGAGAGACGTCATGGCCTACTACCGCCAGGTCGGGGAGATCCCCCGAAAGCGCCACACCCAGTTCCGCAAACCGGACGGTGGGCTCTACGCGGAAGAGCTGATGGGGGTCGAGGGTTTCTCCGCCGACTCGGCGCTGCTCTACCACCGGTACCTGCCCACGGCGATCGTCAACGCGGAGACCGTGAAGGACGAGCGCGGGACCGTGGCGCCGAACCTGCCGTTGAAGCCGCGGCACTTCAAGACGCAGGACCTGACCTGGGCCTCCGACGAGGTCGACGCGGTGACCGGGCGGCGCCGGCTGTTCCACAACCCCGACGTGACCATCGGCTTCGTCCGCGCCTCCGCGCCGTCGCCGTTGTACCGCAACGCCTCCGGTGACGAGCTGCTGTACGTGCAGTCCGGGTCCGGCGTCGTCGAGACGATCTACGGCGCGCTGGAGGTGGGCGACGGCGACTACGTCGTCATCCCGACCTCGTGCACCTACCGGGTCGTGCCGTCGGAGCCGATGTCGTTGCTGGTGCTGGAGGCGACCGGGCACATCGGGCCGCCCAAGCGCTACCTGTCGAAGGCCGGGCAGTTCCTGGAGCACTCGCCCTACTGCGAGCGCGACATCCGCGGGCCCGTCGAGCCGCTGCTGGTCGAGGGCACCGACGTGGACGTGCTCGTGCGGCACCGGGCCGGGCTGACCAGGTTCACCTACGCCAACCACCCGTTCGACGTCGTCGGCTGGGACGGGCACCTGTACCCGTGGGCGTTCAACATCCGCGACTTCGAACCGATCACCGGCCGCGTGCACCAGCCGCCGCCCGTGCACCAGACGTTCGAGGGACCGAACTTCGTCGTGTGCTCGTTCTGCCCGCGCAAGGTCGACTACCACCCGCTGGCCGTTCCGGTGCCCTACAACCACGCGAACGTCGACTCGGACGAGCTGATGTTCTACGTGGGCGGCAACTACGAGGCCCGCAAGGGCTCGGGGATCGGCATCGGCTCGATGTCGCTGCACCCGTCCGGCTGCACGCACGGGCCGCAGCCGGGAGCGGTCGAGGCCTCCCTGGGCGTCGACTACTTCGACGAGACCGCGGTCATGGTCGACACGTTCCGCCCGCTGGAGCTCGGCGAGGCCGCGGAGTCGTGCGAGGACCCGGCCTACGCGTGGACATGGGCACGTCGGGGTCCGGCCTGATTTTTTGTCGGGGGTGCTCGCTAGTTTGGTCGGGTGAGGACACGTGCCGTTCCGACGCGCTGGCAGGGCCTGGGCAAGGCCCTGCCGGTGCTGTGGGGGCTGTACACCGGCTCCGGCTCCGTGCCGTACCGCGTGTGCGTCGACCTCGCGGCGGGGTCGGCGAAGTGCACGTGCCCGTCGCGGAAGTTCCCGTGCAAGCACGCGGTGGGGTTGCAGGAGCTGGACCTGCCCGACGCGCTGCCGCCCGAGTGGGTCGAGGAGTGGACCGCCCGCCGCGCCACCCGTGAGCTGGACGCCTCACCGGAGGCCGTCGCACGGAGGGTCCGCGCGCGGGAGAAGACGGCGGCGAACCGGGCCGCCGCGATGTCGTCCGGGATCGACGGCCTGCGCGACTGGCTGCTGGACGTCACCTCCGCGGGGATCGCGTCGCTGCCGGGCCGCCCCGCGTCGTGGTGGCAGGCGTTCACCGCGCGCATGATCGACGCGCAGGTCCCCGGAGTGGCCGCGGCGGTGACCGAGATCCACGAGATCGTGGCCCGCTCGGGCCCGTCGTGGACCTCGGACGTCGCCGACCGGCTGGGCGGCCTGCACCTGCTGTGCGCCGTGCAGCCGCGGTCGCGCCTCGGCGTGACGGTGCCGGAGGAGACCGTGCGGTCCGGACCCGGTTGGTCCGACCGCTGGGTGGCGCTGCTGCGCCTCGACACCGACGACGGCCGGGTCCGGACCGTCCGGCAGTGGTGCTGGGGCCGTCAGACGGGCCGCTGGGTGGTCGCAATCCGCCATTCCGCGGTGGGTGCGCCGGTTCCGCTGCTGCCGCACGGCCTGGAGTCGTCTGCCGAGGTGCACCCGTACCCCGGCTCGGACCGCGTGGCGCTGGGGGAGCTGGCCGGTTCCCGCGCGCCGGACCCGGTGCCGGCGCCGCCGTCGTGGCGGACGTCCCTGGCCTCCCTGGAACCGATGCTGCTGGCCGACCCGTGGCAGCGCCTGTTCCCGCTGGGCTGCGCCTCGGTGCGCCTCTGCGGCAGCTCCCTCGCCGACCCCTCCGGCCACGCGCTGCCGGTCCGCGACGACACCGGCCTGGACATGGCGCTGGCGTTGACCGGCGGCGAGCCGTTCGACGCGTGGGGCCTGTGGGACGGCCACGTGCTGCGGCTGGGCGCGATCGCGGTGGACGGCCGCCTGGAGGTGGTGGCATGACCTCTTCGTCGCCCCGCGTTCCACGGCCGCTGGTGGCCGCGACTGCGCTGGCGCGCGCCCGTTCCGGTGGGCTCGCCGCCTTGCCGTCGACCTGGCCCCCGAGGCGCGCCCCACGGCCGCCGTTAGCCGCCGCTGCGCTGGCCTCCGCCCGTTCCGGCGGGCTCGCCGCCGTGCTGTCGTACGCCCGCCTCGGCATGCCCGCCGCCGTGCTGCCGCACGCCCGCCTCGGCATGCCCGCCGCCGCGCCCGTCCCGCACCACCCCGGCCAGATCGTCATGGCTGCCTCGCCGCACCTCGTCGACGGCCTCGCCGCCCCTCCGACGCTCCGCGCCCGCCACCTCGGCTCCGCGCCGCGTCGCGACCCGCGCGTCGACCACCTCGGTTCCGCGCTGCGCCGCCACCACCCGAGCCCCGCGCCTGGTACCCACCACCTCGGTTCCGCGCCGCGCGCCCACCCCGGCCCCGCCGCGCGCCGCCACCACCCGAGCCCCGCGCCCGGCGTCCGCCACTCCGGCCCCGCGCCGCGCGCCCACCCCGGCCCCGCCGCGCGCCACCACCACCCAAGCCCCGCGCCGCGCCCCCACCGCGCCACCCGCCGCCCCCACACTCCCGCACACCCCCATCCCACCCCGGAGGTGGCCGCGTGAAGGCCGACTGGTCCGCCGCGGTCCAGAACCTCCTCCTCGGCACGGCCAGGGGCGGCGGCGACCCCGCCGAGCTGCTCTCCGACTGCGCCGCCCTCGGCGTGGCCGCGTTCGGCGCCACCCTGCCGCCCGAGACGTCCGCCGACCCGCTCCCGCCCGCCCCGCGGGAGACCGCCGCCTTCCCCAGGCCGGCTGCCAAGGTCGTCCTCGAAGCGATCATGAGCCTCGACGACGAGGTGCTGCTGACCGAGTGGTGCGCGCTGGCCAAGGCCGGCGGCGTCGTGGCGGAGCACCGGATGCTCCCGGCGCTGCTCGCCCTCGGCACCGCGCGCCCCGGCCTGCGGGCCGCCGTGGTCGAGGTGCTCGGCACGCGCGGCCGCTGGCTCGCGAACACCCGTCCCGGCTGGGCCTGGGCCAGCGGGGCGGCGCCGCTCGTCGACGAGGTGCCGCTCGACGAGGTCCTCGACCTGCCCAGCGCCCAACGGGTCCGTGCGCTGCGCCGCAAGCGCAAGGCGGATCCGGCCGGGGTCGGCGCGTTCATCGCGGCGGAGTTCGCGGCCTCTCCCCGCGCGGCCGACCGGCAGGTGCTGGTCAGCGCGCTGGAGACCGGTCTGAACGAGCAGGACGAGCGGCTGCTCGAAGCGGCGCTCGACGACAAGACCGCCGCCGTGCACGACGAAGCCCTCCGGCTCCTGCGGAAGCTGGGCCGGACGCGCCTCGCCGCCCGTGCCGCCCACCGGCTGCGCCACGGCCTGCGCCTCACCGCGGACGGGCTCGACGTCCGGCCCGACGGGCTGTGGACCGGGCCGGCCGGTCCAGCGGAGCTGCGCGACCTCATGCGCGACGGGTCCGAGAAGGGCGTGGGCGGGCGCATCCGGGCCGCGGCCGCGAGCGTGCCGCCGTCGTACTGGACCTCGACGCTCAAGGCCGACGACGCCAGGGCCGCCGGCATCCTGCGGAGGGGGCCCTGGGCCGCCGCGTTGCTCAGGGGAGTGGCCGACCAGCTCGCCGCCGCGCAGGACCCGCGACCGTGGGCCGTTGCCGCCGCCGAGACGCTGACCGGCATGGAGCAGCTCGAGATGCTGGCGGCGTTGCCGGCCGAGGTGGCCGAGCAGGCGGTCGTGGCCGTGTCGAAGAACTGGCACTACGACCTGCTCGACCACGCCTGCTCCCAGCTGCCGGCGCCCTGGTCGCCGGAGACCACCAGGGCGCTGCTGCACCGCTACGCCGCGCTGCCCGACCCGCGCTGGCGGTCCGGCAGACCGCCCAACGTGCTGCTGGCCAGGGGTGACGCGGACCTGCTCGGCGCCAGCTGGGAGGCTCTGACCCGTCGCTGGCCGGAGAGCTCGCTGGAGCTGGAGGTCCTCGGGCTCCGGATCCGCTTGCGCGAATCGTTCGCACCACCGATCCAGGAGGCACCGTGACCGCCGTGCTCAGGCCGACGGCCGAACAGCAGTACGCCGCCGAGCTGGCTGCCGTCGCGGCCCACGACGACCGCGAGAAGCCGCCGAACTGGCGGTTGTCGCCCCGGGCGGTGGTCACCTACGTCCTCGGCGGCACGCTTCCCGACGGCACGGTCATCAGCCCGAAGTACGTCGGCGCGCGGAGGCTGGTCGAGGTCGCGGTCGGCACCCTGGTCACCGACCGCGCGCTGCTCCTGGTGGGGGTACCGGGCACGGCCAAGTCGTGGCTGAGCGAGCACCTCGCCGCCGCCGTCAGCGGTGACAGCACCCTCGTGGTGCAGGGGACCGCGGGCACGAGTGAGGACCAGGTCCGCTACGGCTGGAACTACGCGCGGCTCATCGCAGAAGGCCCCAGCCACAACGCCCTGGTGCCCAGCCCGGTCCTCAGGGGCATGCAGCGGGGGGCGGTGGTCCGGGTCGAGGAGCTGACCCGCATGCCGTCGGAGGTCCAGGACTCGTTCATCACGGTGCTGTCGGAGAAGTCGCTGCCGGTGCCGGAGCTCAACACGCAGGTGCAGGCGGTGCCGGGCTTCACGGTCATCGCCACGGCCAACGACCGCGACCGCGGCGTCAACCAGATGTCGTCGGCCCTCGCGCGCCGGTTCAACACCGTCGTCCTCCCGCCGCCCGCGACCGAGGACGCCGAGGTCGAGATCGTCATCACCAGGGCCCAGCAGCTCGGCAGGGCGTTGCAGCTGCCCGCCGAGCCGCCGGCGCTCGACGAGGTGCGCAGGGTGGTGCGGATCTTCCGCGAGCTGCGCAACGGGTCCACCGTGGACGGCCGGACCCAGCTGAAGAAGCCCAGCGGCAGCCTGTCCACGGCGGAGGCCATCTCGGTCGTCGCCAACGGCATGGCGCTGGCCGGGCACTTCGGCGACGGCACGCTCGGGGCGGACGAGCTCGCCAACGGCCTGATCGGCGCCGTCATCAAGGACCGCGTGTCGGACGCGACCGTGTGGCAGGAGTACGTGGAGACCGTGCTCAAGGAGCGGGCCGAGTGGCGTGACCTCTACCGGGCCTGCCTGGACGCCGGCGGTGAGTGAGCCGGTCCTCCTCGGCATCCGGCACCACGGGCCCGGCTCTGCCCGCATGGTTCGGCGGGCGCTGGAGCAGACGCGGCCCGCGCTGATCCTGGTCGAGGGGCCGCCGGAGGCGGACGCGCTGCTGGAGCACGTCCACGCGCTCACGCCGCCGGTCGCGGTCCTGCTGCACGACGAGGCGGAGCCGGAGAACGCCGCGTTCTGGCCGTTCGCGGAGTTCTCGCCGGAGTGGCAGGCGTTGCGGTACGCCGACGCGAACGGGGTCGGGGTGCGGTTCTTCGACCTGCCGGCGGCCGCGTCGATCGGCGACGACGGGCCCAGCGGCACCGTCGACCCCATCGGGCTGCTGGCGGAGGCAGCCGGGTTCGACGATCCCGAGCGGTGGTGGGAGGACGTCGTCGAGCACAGCGCCACGGACCCGCTCGACCTCGCCGCGGCCATCAGCGAGGCGATGGTGGCGGTGCGCGGCGAGTTCGAAGGCGAGGTCGGCGAACGCACGTTGCGCAGGGAAGCGTTCATGCGGCAGACGATCCGCAAGGCGCGCAAGCAAACCGACGGGCCGATCGTCGTCGTCTGCGGTGCGTGGCACGTGCCGGCGTTGTTGCAGAAACCGACGGTCGCGCACGACACGGCGTTGTTGAAGGGCTTGCGGCGCAGGAAGATCAGCGGCACGTGGGTGCCGTGGAGCCACGGCCAGCTGGCCGCGGAGTCCGGCTACGGCGCGGGGGTCGACTCGCCCGGCTGGTACGCGCACCTGTGGCAGCACCAGGAGGACGTGGTGCCGCGGTGGTTCGCCAAGGCGGCCGCGGTGCTCAGGGAAGAGGACCTGCCGGCGTCCACGGCGAGCGCGGTGGAGGCGGTCCGGCTCGCGGAAACCCTTGCGGCGCTGCGGGAACGGCCGTCCGCCGGGTTGAGCGAGGTCACCGAGGCCGCGCTGGCCGTGCTGTGCGGCGGCGACGAGGTCCCGCTCAAGCTCGTCCACCGCAAGCTCGTCGTCGGCGAACGCCTCGGCGAGGTCGGGGAAGCCGTCCCGCGGTCGCCGCTGGCGACGGATCTCCAGCGCCTGCAACGGAAACTTCGCCTGCCCGCCGACGTGCAGCCCAAGCAGCTCAAGCTCGACCTGCGCAAGGACACCGACCGCGAACGGTCGAAGCTCCTGCAGCGGCTGGAGGTCCTCGGCGTGCCGTGGGGGAAGCCGGACCGGTCGAACTCGCTCGGCACGTTCGCCGAGGTGTGGCAGCTGCGCTGGGACCCGGTGTTCGCGGTGTCCGTCGCGGTCGCCGCACGGCACGGCACGACCGTCCACACGGCAGCGGAGAACGTGCTGACCCAGGCCGCCGAGCAGGCGAGCCGGGTCGCCGAAGCCGCGGGAACGCTCGGCAAGGCCGTCGGGTGCGAGCTGCCGGGTGCCGTCGCCGCCGCCCGGGACGCGCTCGACCGGTGCGCCGCGCTCGCCACCGACGCCCTCGAACTGCTCGCCGCCCTTCCCGACCTGGCGCGGACCGTCCGCTACGGCTCCGTCCGCGGCACCGACCCCGAGCTGCTGCGCGTCGCCCTGCACGGCCTGCTGACCCGCGGCGCCGTCGGGTTGCCGCTGGCCTGCCGCAACGTCGACGACGAGACGGCGGAGCACGCGCTCGCCACCGTCGACGGCGCCCACGAGGCCACCCGGCTGGCCGCCGACGAGGAGCACCAGGCCACCTGGTGGCGGGCCCTGCACGCCCTGGTCAAGGCAGAAGCGCACGGCCTGCCCACCGGCCGCGCCACCCGCCTGTTGTGGGAGGCGGGGGAGCTGACCAGCGACGACGTCGCGGCGAAGCTGCACCGCTCGGTCGCGACGGCGTTCGTCGCCGGCTTCCTGCGCGGGTCGGCAACGCTGCTGGCGGCCGACCCGCGGCTGTTCGGGCTCATCGACGAGTGGCTGACCGGTCTGCGCGGTGACGCGTTCGACGACGCGCTGCCGCTGCTGCGCCGCGCCATCACCGACTTCACCCCGGCCGAGCGGCGGCTGCTCGGGGAACGGGTCGTCGCCGGTGCCGCGCCGCAGCCGGTGGCCGACGGCGAGTGGGACCTCGGCATCGCCGAACGTCTCGCCGCCCACGTCCGCGGCCTGCTGGCCCGAGTTTGACGATCTTCGAAACCGCGCACCCCAGCACCGTGACCGCACCTGACGAAGCCCGCCTCGACGAGTCCCAGCAGCTCATCGACGAGGCCAAGAAGATCGCCCACGACCTGCGCGAGACGACGCCCGACCCGGCTCCCGCCGAGCCGAAGACCGAGGAGGGCTCGCCCGCGAACTGAGCGGCGCGGGGTCAGACCGACCACGGCGGCGTGATCGTCCGCCCGTCGGCCAGCGTCCCGGTGATGCCCACCGAGGTCGCCACGAGCACGCGCGCCGGTCCGCCGGTCAGCGCGAGCTCGGTGTCCGGCGGCACGACGACCGCGTCGCCGGGTCCCGCGGTCTGCCCCTGGATCGTCACGGACCCGGACAGCACGTAGAACACCTCCTCCTTGGACGCCCGGTGCGGCGTCCCGTCGCCCCCTTCCGGCACGTCGACCGTCCACAGCGCGATCTCCGCGCTGCCCGTCGACGGCGTCGCGAGCGACCTGAACACGAACCCGCCGAACTCGTGCCGAGCAGCGGAGTCCCCCGTAACCAGCAAGACAACCTCCAAAGTGGTCAACCAAGTTGTCTGACCTTAGAATATGGTCAACCAGGTTGTCTACTAGGAGTGCGCAATGGAACCCGTGCCCGTGCTGCTGGCGATGACGTACCGGGCCATGGGGGACCAGTTCCACGACCGCCTGCGCCAGATCGGCCTGGAGCCGCTGCGCCCCGCCCACGGCTACGTCTTCCGCTTCCTCGCCCAGCGCCGCGCCACGACCGTCGACATCGGCGCGCACCTCGGCGTCACGAAACAGGCGGCCGCGAAGATCGTCGCCGAGCTCGACGAGTGGGGTTACGTGCTGCGCGAACCGCACCCGACGGACAAGCGCGCCCAGTACGTCACGCTGACCACGAAGGGCCGCGACTACCTGAAGTTCGCCGACGTCCTGTGGGCCGACCTGGAGAACGAGATGGCGGAGGCGGTCGGCGCGGACACCGTCGCGACCGTCAAGGCGGGCCTCACCGCGTACCTGCAGCACGTGCACGGTGAGGACCAGCCCGGGTTGCGACCGGTGTGGTGACTCAGAAGACCTGCGTCAGGGCGATCACGCCGAACACCGCGAAGACCACGCCGGCCACGCGCTGGATCCAGTGCGTGGGCAGCCGGCCGGCGAGCTTGCGCCCGACCAGCACCGCGAGCCCCGCCACAGCGACCAGCGCGAGCCACGCCCCGAGGCCCACGGCGAGCGGGGCGCCGTAGCGCGCGGTGATGCCGGCGGTCGCGAGCTGCGACGCGTCACCCCACTCGGCCGCGAACAGCACGCCGAACGACGTCAGCGCGGCGCGCCAGAACGGCACGTCGGTGCGCGTCCCGGCCTCGTCGGCGGAGTCCTCCTCCTTCGAGAACCCCTCCTTGAGCAGCAGGAACGCACCCACGAGGAACAACGTGGCGACGATGCCCGCGACCAGCCGGTCGGGGAGCAGGGTGATCGCCGTCCCGAACGCCGCACCGACGACGGTCTGCACGGCGAAGGCCGCGATGACGCCCACGAACACCGGCCAGGCGCGGTAGCGCGTGGTCAGCACCAGGGTCGCGACCATGGTCTTGTCCGGGAGCTCGACGAGGAACACCACCGCGAAGGCGGTGAGGAACGCGAGCAGTGAGGTGGTCAAGAGGGTCCTCCACGTCCGAGTACGAACCCGGACGGAGGCGCAACAGACCCCGACCGGGCATGCTGCAAAGCCCGGCCGGAGGTCTCGTTCGCCCGTACAAGACGGGTGTGGCACCGGATCCGCTCGAAGGCGGATCAGTATGTCGATCACCACGCCACCGGCTGAACGCTCCGGTGGGAACTACTCCCCTCTGGCGCATCCATCCTAACCGACGCAGGTCACGCACGAGCGTGACCTCGCGCACGGGACCAAGGTCCCGAGCCGGGACGGGACCGTCGTACCTGATGAGAGCCGTGTCCGGTCCATACGCTCGATGACGTGGAAGTACTCGAACTCGCGCGGTGGCAGTTCGGCATCACCACCGTCTACCACTTTCTGATGGTGCCGTTGACGATCGGCCTGTCCCTGCTGGTCGCGGGGATGCAGACCGCGTGGGTGCGCACGGGCGACGAGCGCTACTACAAGATGACGAAGTTCTGGGGGAAGCTCCTCCTGATCAACTTCGCCATGGGCGTCGTCACGGGCATCGTGCAGGAGTTCCAGTTCGGCATGGCCTGGAGCGCCTACTCGCGGTTCGTGGGAGACGTGTTCGGCGCGCCGCTCGCGATGGAGGCGCTCGTCGCGTTCTTCGTCGAGTCGACCTTCCTCGGCCTGTGGATCTTCGGCTGGGACAAGCTGCCCAGGAAGGTCCACCTGGCCTGCGTGTGGGCGTTCAGCCTCGCGACCATGGCCAGCGCGTACTTCATCCTCGCCGCCAACTCGTGGATGCAGCACCCGGTCGGCGTCGAGATGCACGAGGGCAGGCCGCGGCTCACCTCGATCTGGGCGGTGCTGACCAACAACACCACCCTCGCCGCGTTCCCGCACACCATCGCGGGCGCGTTCGCCGTGGCCGGCGCGTTCCTCGTCGGCATCGCCGCCTGGCACCTGCACCGCAGGTCGGAGGAGGAGAAGGTCTGGCGCGGCTCGCTCAAGCTCGGCACCTGGGTCGGCGTGGTGGCGTTCACCGTGCTCGCGATCACCGGTGACCTCCAGGGCAAGCTGATGTTCGAGCAGCAGCCGATGAAGATGGCAGCGGCCGAGGCCCTGTGCCACACCGAGGAGCCGGCGGCGTTCAGCGTCTTCGCGATCGGCGACGTGACCAGGCCCGACTGCGAGAACGTCAAGAGCATCACCGTGCCCGCGCTGCTGAGCTTCTTGGCGCACAACGACTTCAACACCGAGGTCAAGGGCATCGAGGAGCTCGTCCCGATGTACCAGGAGCGCTACGGGGAGTTCTACCCCGTCGACGACCGGCTCGGTGAGCTCAGCGGCAAGCCGATCGACTACGTGCCCGCGCTTCCCGTGACGTACTGGGGCTTCCGCCTGATGATCGGCTTCGGCGCGATCTCGGCCGGTCTGGGCGTCTTCATGCTCTGGCTGACCCGCAAGAACCGGACGCCCACCGGCTGGTGGTTCCCGGCTCTCGGCCTCGCCGGCATCGTGACCCCGTTCCTGGCCAACAGCTTCGGCTGGATCTTCACCGAGATGGGCAGGCAGCCGTTCGTGGTGGTGCCGAACCCGTCCGGGGTGGACGGTGTCTGGATGTTCACCGCGCAGGCGGTCAGCAACAGCCGGCCCGGCGAGATCCTGACCTCGCTCATCGCGCTCACCGCGGTCTACAGCGTGCTGGCGGTCGTGGAGGTCTACCTGATCCGCAAGTACGTCAGAGGCGGTGTCCCCGGCGTACTGCCCCAGAAGTCCGACGACGGCGCCCTGGCGTTCGCGTACTAGGGGAGAGACGACGTGGAAACGCTCTGGTTCGTGCTCATCGCCGTGCTGTGGCTCGGCTACCTGTTCCTCGAAGGCTTCGACTTCGGTGTCGGCATGCTGCTGCCCGTCCTCGGGCGCACCAACGCGGAACGCCGAGTCATGATCAACACCATCGGGCCGGTCTGGGACGGCAACGAGGTGTGGCTCATCACCGCGATCGGTGCCACGTTCGCGGCCTTCCCGGGCTGGTATGCGGCGCTGCTCAGCGCCGCATACCTGCCCCTCACGCTGTTCCTCGTCGCGCTGATCGGGCGCGGTGTCGCGTTCGACTACCGCGGCAAGGTCGACAACCCGCGCTGGCGCAAGGCGTGGGACGTCACGATCGTCGCCGGCTCGTGGATCGCGACCCTGTGCGTCGGCCTGCTGATCTCGACGACGGTGCTGGGCCTGCCGATCGACGAGAACGGCGACCGGGTCGGCTCGGCGTTCGCGGCGATCCGGTTCGACACCGTGCTCGGCGCGCTCGCGTTCGCCGGTTACGCACTGGTCCACGGCGCCGTGTTCACCGCGCTCAAGACCGAGGGCGAGATCCGCGAACGGGCCCGCCGCGTCGCCCTGACGCTCTCGCCGGTCGCCCTGCTGCCGCTGGTCGCGCTGCTCGCGGTCGTGGCGGGGGTGTGGGCGGGTCTGGTCGTGCTGGTGCTGGCCGCGGCGATGTGGCGGCTGCTGCACAACCGCGACGGCCAGTCGTTCGCGCTGATGGGGCTCGCCATCGCGGCCAGCGTCGTGATCCTGTTCGGCTCGCTGTACCCGGCCGTGCTGCCGTCGACGCTGAACGACGCGTGGTCGCTGACCATCGCCAACACCGCGTCGAGCCCGTACACGTTGAAGGTCATGACGTGGGTGGCGGCGTTCGGCACGCCCGCCGTGCTCGTCTACCAGGGCTGGACCTACTGGGTGTTCCGCAAGCGCATCGGCGTGCGGCACATCCCGGCGGCGCACTGATGAAGCGCGGCCCGCTGGGAGCGCTGCCCCAGCTCTCGAAGAACGCCCGGCGCGCCCTCGTCGGGGTGGGCGCGCTGGCGTTCTTCAACTCCCTCGCGCTCGTCGCCCAGGCCGTCGCGCTCGCGTCGGTGATCACGACCCGCGAGGGCCTCCCGCTGCTGGCCGGCGCGATCATCGCCCGCGCGGCGCTGTCGTGGGCGACCGAGAGCGCCGCCGCCCGTGCGGCCGCCGGTGCCAAGGAGGAGCTGCGCACCCGGCTGCTGGCCAGTGCGTTCGACCGCGGTCCCGGCTGGATCGCCGACCGCGGCACCGCCGAGCTGTCGGTGCTCGCGACGAAGGGCCTCGACGCGCTCGACGCGTACTTCACCCGCTACCTGCCGGCGCTGGTCACCGCCGCGGTCGTGCCGCCGCTGGCCGGTGCCTGGATCCTCTTCACCGACTGGCCGTCGGCCGTCCTGATCGCCATCACGGTCCCGCTGATCCCGGTCTTCGCCGCCCTGATCGGCTGGTACACCGAGAAGCGGGTCCAGAAGGCGGCCGACGTCACCGAGCTGCTCTCCGCCCAGCTGCTCGAACTGCTGCGCGCGCTGCCGGTGCTCACCGTGTTCGGGCGCGCGAAGCAGCAGGCCGCCGCGGTCCGCCAGATCGGTGACCAGCACCGCAGGGCCACGATGGGCACGCTGCGGATCGCGTTCCTCAGCGCCCTCGTCCTGGAGATCGCCGCCTCGCTGTCGGTCGCGCTGATCGCCGTCGGCGTCGGCGTCCGCCTCGTCCACGGCGACATGACCCTGATGACCGCGCTGGTCGTGCTGATCCTCGCCCCGGAGTGCTACCTCCCCCTCCGCGCCGCCGGCGCCGCCCACCACGCCAGCGAGGACGGCCTTGAGTCCGTCCGCCGCGTAGCCGCCATCGTCGACAACGACGGGCACGCGGGGCCCCCGCGTGCGCTAGGAGAGTACGAAAGCTCCCCGCGTGCACTTGGCGGGCGGGTACATGTCGACAATTTGCGGGTGTTGCGGCGTGGGGGGTTCGCGCCGGACGGGGTGAGTTTTGAGGTGAAGGCCGGGGAGATTCACAGGCTGGCGGGGGCGAGTGGGGCGGGGAAGTCGACGACGTTCCAGGTGTTGCTCGGGTTCGTGGAACCGACGGACGGGGTGGTGCGGGTCGAGGGCGAGATCGCGTACGTGCCGCAGCGGCCCGCGTTCGCCGCCGCCACGCCCCGCGCCGAGCTGGAGCTGACGGTTCCCGGTGCCGAGGACATCGAGGAGGTCGCCGACGAGGTAGTGGCCATGCACCTGCTCGACCGCCGCATCACCGACCTCTCGACCGGTGAACGCCAACGCGTCGCAGTCGCGCGCGCCCTGCTGAGGGTCCGCCACGGCGCCACGGTGCTGCTGCTCGACGAACCGACCGCTCACCTCGACCCGGTGACAAGTCGCAAAGTCGACAAAGCGATCAAGAAGGCCAGTGGGACCGCGGCCGTCGTCCTCGCCTCGCACCGCGACAAGGAGGCGACGGAGGAGGAGACGTTCGCCAAGGTCGTCACGGAGGAGACGCAGCGGGAACGCCCGAAGCGCCTGCCGATCCCGTGGAAGGGCGCCCTGCTGGGCGTCGCCGCGGCCGCCGCCGGCATCGCGCTGACCGCCCTGGCCGCCCACCTGATCGCCCGCGCCGCCGAGATGCCGCCGATCCTGACGCTGACGGTGCTGACCGTGGGCGTGCGGACGTTCGCGTTGAGTAAGGGCCTGCTCCGCTACCTCGAACGCCTGGTCACCCACCACGAGGCGTTCCAGCTCGCCACCAACCTCCGCGCCGAGCTGTGGCTTCGGCTCGTGCGCACGCAACGCCGTGACGGCCTGCAACGGCTCGTGGACGACACGGACACCGTTCGCGACCTCGTGCCGCGGGTGCTCGTGCCACCGGTCGTCGCCATCGGTGCCGGCATCGCAACCACGGTCCTGTTCGCGTTCATCGACCCGGCGGCTGCCCTCACGCTCGGCGGCCTGCTGCTCGCGGCCGGGCTCGCCGCACCGGCCGTCGCCGTGTGGACCGAGCGCAGGGCCAGCACCAAGCTCGCCCGCGGCCGCCGCAAGGTCGCGACCGACACGATCAACGCCCTCACCGCCGCACCGGACCTCATCGCCCACGACGCCCACCACCGGCTGCTCGCGCAGCTGCACGCCGAGGACGCCGAGCTCGCGCGGCAGACCCGCAGGCAAGCGTTTGGCACCGGCGCCGCCACGGCGATCGTGCTGCTCGCGACCGGTGCGGCCGCCCTGCTCTGCGCCACGACCGGCAACCCGGTCCTCGGCCTGGTCCCGCTCGCGCTCGCCGAGCCGCTGGCCGCCCTGCCGCTCGCCGCCCAGCAGCGCAGGGCCCTGCGGGAGGCCAGCGCCCGGCTCCAGTTCGACGCGCCGGAGCGGCCGGAGCCCAGGCGCGGCAAGCGGATCCGGCTGGAGAACGTCGACGTCCGCTGGCCCGGCGCGACCGAGCCGACGCTGCGCGACCTGCACCTCAACGTCGAGCCCGGCACGCACGTCGCGGTCGTCGGACCGTCGGGCGCCGGCAAGTCGACGCTGTTCGCGCTGCTCCTGGGCTTCCTGCCACCGGAGCGCGGCATCGTGGAGCTGCCCCGCGCGACCTGGTGCCCGCAGGAGCCGATGCTGGTCAGCACCACGGTCCGGGAGAACCTGCGGATGTCGGGCCCGCACGACGACGAGCAGCTCAGGGACGCGCTGCGGAGGGCCTGCCTGCCCGAGTGGACCGACCGGCTCGACACCGTCATCCGGCCCGACCAGGTCAGCGGCGGCGAGGCGCAACGGCTCGCGCTCGCCAGGGCATTGCTGCACGACGCCGACGTGGTCCTGCTCGACGAGCCCACCGCCCACCTCGACGAACCGACCGCCCGCAAGGTGCTGGAGGAGCTGCGGCGCGACGGCAGGACGGTCCTGCACATCACCCACCGCCCCGACGAGGCTGCGCGGGCGGACCTCGTGCTGGACCTCGGCACCCCCGCCTACCGTTGAGGACCATGGACCCCTCCCTGGCGCGGCGCGTGCTCGTCGCGTCCACCGAGATCACGTCGGCGGCGCTGGAAGACCCCGAGAACGTGCTGCGGCTCGTGGTCGAGGCGGCCGCGGAGATCGCGGACGCCGACCTCGGCCTCGCCATGCTCGCCACGCCCGACGACGACGGCACGCTCACCGTCGAGGCGTCCAGCGGTGAACCGGTCGTCGCGACCCTGAGCCCGCGCAGCGCCGCGGCCAAAGCCGCCCGCACCGGCGTCCCGGTGATGGCCGGCGACGTGACGAACGACCCGCGCACTGCCCCGTACGTGCCGCACGCGCTGCGCAGCTACGGCCCGTTCGCGGTGGCCCCGTTCGGCACGTCCGACCGCAAGATCGGTGCCCTCGCGGTCTACCGCAGGCGCGACAAGCCGGCGTTCACGCAGGAGACGGTGGACGTGCTGAGCGCGTTCGCCGCCCAGGCAGGGCTCGCGGTCGTGCTCGCGGAGGGCTTCACCGCACGCCAGCGGGTCGCCGTCTACGAGGAGCGCGAACGCATCGCCCGCGACCTGCACGACGTGATCATCCAGCGCCTCTACGGCGCCGGCGTGCAGCTCAGCCTGCTGGAACGCCGGCTGGGCAAGAAGCTCGACAACACCGACCGGACCCGCATCAACGAGGCCGTCGACCTGGTCGACGAGACGATCGCCGAGGTCCGCGCGACCGTCCGCAAGCTGCGCAACACCGACCCCGCCGACTCCACCGACCTGCTCGACTCGGTCAACGCCGAGGTCCGCACGGCCGGTGAGCTGCTCGGGTTCGGCCCGCGCCTGCACGTGGCCGGCGACCTGGCGAACGTGCCGCGCAGGCTCGCCGACGACACCCGAGCGGCCCTGCGGGAGGCGTTGTCGAACGTCGTGCGGCACTCAGGTGCCACGAACGTCCAGATCGACGTACGGCGCGATGAGAAGCATCTGCTGCTGCGGGTCGCGGACAACGGATGCGGCATCCCGTCCGGCGTGACTCAACGCGGACTGCGGCACCTCGCGGAACGGGCCAAGTCCGCGAGCGGCGATTTCCGCGTCGTGAGTTCACCGAACGGGACGACGCTCACCTGGTCCGTCCCCGTTTAGCCACCCATGCGGCGGCTTGCGTACGCCGTTCCATCCCGAGTTTGGCGAGCACGGACGTCACGTAGTTCTTCACGGTCTTCTCCGCGAGGAACAACCTTTCACCGATTTGGCGGTTTGTCAGACCCTCACCGATCAGTTCCAGCACCCGTTGTTCCTGGTCGGTGAGTCCGACCGGAGCCGGATTCCGCATCCGGTCGAGGACGCGCGCCGTCGTGGCCGGGTCCAGAAGGGACCGTCCAGCCGCGACCTCGCGCACCGCGGTGACGACGTCCTGGCCCCGCACCTGCTTGAGCAGATATCCCGACGCACCCGCCATGATCGCGCCGACCAGCGCCTCCTCGTCGTCGAAGGCGGTCAGCACGAGGCAGCGGACGCCCAGGTCCCGCAGCGTCCGGCACAGGTCCACACCACTGCCGTCGGGCAGCTGAACGTCCACGACGGCCACGTCGGGCGAAGTCCTCTGGGCCCGCGTCACCGCCTCGTCCACGGAACCGGCCTCGGCGATGACGGAGATGTCCTCCTCGTCGTCGAGCATCTCGCGCAGTCCTCTGCGCACTACTTCGTGATCGTCAACCAACAAAACGCGCACTGGCACGAATCCACCGTACGTCGAATGGGTGTTCCTGAGCGTCACTCGGATTGAGACAGTTCTTGGCATGGCAGAAGGCTCAGTACGACCGATCGAGGAAGCAGATCGCATAGTCGTCGCTCGGTTGGTGCTTGAGCTATGGGGAGCGCACACCTCCGTCGCGCACGGAGAGGTGTTCTTCCCGGCGAGTCTGCCGGGCTTCCTCGTGGAGAAGCAGGGCCACGTGCTCGGCCTGCTGACCTACGCGGTGGCGAACCACCAGCTGGAGATCGTCACGATCGACGCGCTGCGCAGGGGCCGCGGCGTCGGCACCGCGCTCGTCGACGCCGCGGTCCGCCAGGCGCGCACGCTCGGGTGCAACCGCGTGCGCCTGACGACCACCAACGACAACCTGGACGCGTTGCGCTTCTACCAGCGCCGCGGGTTCAAGATGACGGCGTTGCGGCCCGACGCGGTCCGCGAGGCGCGCAAGCTCAAACCGGAGATCCCCACCGTCGGCGACTTCGGCATCCCCATGACGGACGAGCTCGACCTGGAACGATGGGTCGCACCCCGCCAGTAGTCCACAGGTGTCCACAACTCTGTCCACAGGGTTGTGCACAAGTGGACTACACGCGCAGCGGGTTGAACGCCTCGTCCCACGCGGCGGCGACCTGACGCGCGCACGTGGTCGGCGCGACGCCTCCCACCCCGGTGCCCAGACCCGGCATCGCGATGGTGTGGACGGCGTCGCGCACCGGCGTGCCGTCCTCCAGCCTGCCCTCGAGCCAGAGCCGCAGGACGGCGCGGGCGGCCAGGTAGGGGTGGACGGTGTCGTTCGGCAGCAGCTCGCCCGGCATGCGCATGGTCGGCGCGCTGATCAGCCACGCCGGCTCGGTCTCGCCGGTCGCCACGATCTGCGCGTCACCGACCGGGAGCTCACCGCCGTGCAACGCGAGCACGGCGCTGCGGACGTTGTTCTCGACCATCGGGAACGCCTGCGCGTAGACCGCGTCGATGCCGCCGCGCATCCAGCCCTGCGAGTTCGCCGGGCTGACCACGGCCTGCGCGTGGATGTCCAGCACGGACCCGCGGTGCACCCGCACACCGCTCCGCCCGGCAGCCACGGCGAGCCAGGCGTTCGCCATCGGTTCGTCGACCGCGCACAACACGAGTTCTGGCGCTAGAGCGGGCACGCCCCAAGCATTCCAGTTCGCACGGCCCCGGCGGAACCCAGGTTCGGCCGCTGACACAGGCGTGATCCTCACCTCTACTGTGAGCGGGTGCCTCGCATTGCGTACTTCGGACCACAGGGGACCTTCACCGAGCAGGCAGCGCTCCGGTTCGGCTCCGACCTCGTCCCGGTCGACACGATCCCGCTCGCCGTCGCGGCGGTCCGGTCCGGCGACACCGAGTTCGCGTGCGTCCCGATCGAGAACTCCGTCGAGGGCGCCGTCCCCGCGACGCTGGACGTCCTGATCCGCGACACGCCCGTGGTCGCCGTCGCCGAGACCGTGCTCGACGTCCGGTTCAGCGTCCTGGTCCGGCCCGGCACCACGTCGATCTCGACCGTTGCCTCGCACCCGCACGCACTGGCCCAGACCCGTGAGTGGATCGCAGCCAACCTGCCCGGCGCCACCTCCATCGCCACCTCCTCGACCGCCGCCGCGGCCGCCGCCGTGGAGCGCGGCGAGTTCGACGCCGCCGTCACCGCCCCCGTGGCGATCAACCACTACGGGCTCGAAGAGCACGCGGTCGACGTGCTCGACGTGGCCGACGCGCGCACCCGGTTCCTGCTGCTGCGCCAGCCGGGTGAGCTGCCGCAGCCGACCGGTGCCGACCGCACCAGCGTCGTCGTGACCACGCCGAACCGCGTCGGCGTGCTGTCCGAGCTGCTCACCGAGATCGCGTTGCGTGGGATCAATCTCACCGGCCTCGAATCGCGTCCCACGAAGGGCAAACTGGGGACGTACCGCTTCTACATCGACGTCGAGGGGCACATCGCAGAACCGAGGATCGGTGACGCGCTGGCCGCGCTGCACCGGCACTCGCACGAGATCCGGTTCCTGGGGTCCTTCCCGAAGGCCGACCGGGAACCCGTGACCGCTCACAACGACGAGTTCGCCGCGGCAGCCTCCTGGGTCGATGCTGTCAGAAAGGGCGAGCGCGGGTGAGGTTGCTGCTGGTCAGGCACGGCGAGACGGCGTCGAACATCGAGCGGAGGCTGGACACGGCCATGCCCGGCCCCCCGCTCACCGAACTGGGCCACAAACAGGCCCGCGAACTGGCCGACTCGCTCGCCGGCGAGGACATCACCGCCGTCTACGCGAGCATCGGCCTGCGTGCCCAGCAGACCGCCGCCCCCACCGCCGAACGCTTCGGTCTGCCCGTCCAGGTCCTGGAGGGCATCGAGGAGATCCAGGTCGGGTCCCTGGAGGGCCGCAACGACACCGAGGCCTACCGGACCTACCTGGAGACCGTCGTGAAGTGGGCGGAGGGCGCCCTCGACGTGGCCTTCCCCGGTGGAGGTGAGACCGGGCAGCAGGTGCTGGACCGGTTCCTCGGCGCCATCAGGTCGATCCACCGCGACACCGGCACCGTCATGGTCGTGACCCACGGCGGCGCCGGCCGCATGGGCGCACTGGCACTCGCCGACAACGTGCCGGTGGAACTGGCGGAGAACCTGCTGCCGAACACCGGCGTGGTGGTGCTGGAGCGCGACGGCGACGGCTGGCTGTGCCGCTCGTGGGCAGGCGTGGACGTCTAGCCCCCTTGCTCCACGAGCAGGGGGGTCAGCCCCAGCCCAGCTCGTGGAGCTTTGCGTCGTCCACGCCGAAGTGGTGCGCGATCTCGTGGACCACGGTGACGATCACTTCCTCGACCACGTCGTCCTCGGTGGTGCAGATGTCGAGGATCGCCTCGCGGTAGATGAAGATGTGGTCGGGCAGGGTGCCGCCGTAGTCGGTGTTCCGCTCGGTCAGCGCGATGCCCTGGTAGAGGCCGAGCAGCGACGGCTCGTCCGGGTTGCGGTCCTCGACCAGCACGACCACGTTGTTCATGGCGTGCAGGAAGTCGGGTGGGACCAGGTCCAGCGCCTCCTCGACGAGCTCGTCGAACCGGGCGCGCGTCATCTCCACAGTCATCGGTTCTCGGTTGTCGTCGTCGTGGTGGGCTGGCTGCTGGACGGCTTGTCGGGCTTGCCGGACTCGGACGGTTCCGCGCTGCCGGACGGCTGGCCCGACTGGGAGTGCAGCGGGGCACCGGTGGGCTCGTCCTGCGGCTTGACCGAGGTGGTCTGCGGCGGGTTCGAGGTGGTCAGCGGGGCGCCGTTGGGGTTGCGGACGCTGCCCTTCCAGGCGACGAGCTTCTCGCCCTCGGGGACGGCACCGATCTTGCAGTTGGCCTTGCGGGAGCCGACGGCCCAGCTCTCCTGGGCGCGGACGTCCCACGTCACGAGCAGGCCCTTGGCCTTCAGGTCGGCGCCACCGGTGTACTCGACGGCGATCGCGGCACACTGCTCGGACATCACGGCGTCCTGCTTCTCGGGCGCCAGGTACTCGCCCTCGGGGTGCGCGAAGACACCGATGATCTCGAACGCGTGCGGCTGGGCGCACTCGATCGGGTCGCCGACCGTGTTGTTCTCACCGAGCGCGACGCACACGCCGGGGTCGTACACGTTCGACTGGTCCTGGGTCTTCGCGCTGCCGAACGAGGGCAGCGGCGCGCCGGAGGGTGCGGTGACCTGAAGGCCGCAGCGCAGCTGGCGGTCGCCGTTCTTCCAGCGGTTCTCGTCCGGGTTGAGCGAGCTCACGCCGTACTTGCCCTTGGGGTCGAGCTTGCCGGACATGTAAGTCGTCGCCGCCTGCGCGCAGTTGTCCTGGGCGATCTTCTCCCACGCCTCGGGCGTCGGGAACGGCGCTTCCTTCGGGTAGCCGGCCGCGATGTCGGCCGTGCCGGTCACCTCGAACCTGTGCGCGGCGGTGCAGTCGACCTTCTGCGCGTCGGACAGGTCGGTCTTCGCCCAGTTCAGGCAGTCGCCCGCCACGGCCTGGTAGGCCGCGTTCACCAGCTCGCGCTTGGTGGTCAGCGGGCCTCCTGCCAGCACGGACGTGAACGCGGACACCATCAACAGGCCGAACGCGCCCACGAACGCGCCCAGCATCACCAGCCGCGTGTCGCGGATGTGACCTGATCGACTCAACCAACCGGCGCTCGGAGACATCTCATCCATGATGCCTGTGCTGTGTGAGACGGCTGTCGGCCGGGTTGGACCAAAGGGGGCGAGTGTTGCTATTAGGACACTCGTCACCTGATTGGCCGTCAAATGGTCGTATCGCTAGGTACCTTGCCCGCGGGAGTGGTGATGACTGACAACAACCAGCAGGGGATGCCGCCTCAGGGGCCTCCCGGCCAGCCGCAAGAGCCGCAACAGCCGGCGCCGTACCAGCAGCTGCCGCCGCAGGTGCCGGTGCCGCAGCCGGGACCGGCCCAGCCCCCCGCCCAGCAGAAGGGCAAGGGCCAGGTGCGCCAGCAGCAGGCCGGTGTGACCAAGGCGCGTCAGCCGTCGGTCGCGGAGCAGCGCGCCCGTGCCGCCGCGCAGAAGGCGCAGCAGGAGCGGTTCGCCGCCGAGTCCGCCGCGTTCGAGAAGCGCCGCAAGACCCGCAAACGCCTGCTCATCGGTGGTGGCGTCACGGTGGGTGTCGTCGCGCTGATCGCGATCTGGTACGCAGCCGCCAGCCCCAAGAACGTCACGGCGCAGTGCACCGACAAGAACAACGTCATCGTCGACGACGACTACTGCGACGAGAGCTACTACCGCAGCCACGGCGGGTACAGCAGCGGCGGGTTCATCTACATCGGCGGCAGCCAGTACCGCTACAACTACGGCGGTTCGGGCGCGGTCGGCCAGAAGGTGACCGGCGGCAGCTACACCATCCCCAAGGGTGCGAACGTGTCCACGAAGTCGGGCACGACCGTGCAGCGCGGCGGGTTCGGCGTCAGCAGCGGCAAGTCCAGCAGCGGGAGCTGACAGTTGCGTCGTGAAACCTCCTCACCGCGGCCGAACTGGCAGCGGACGGTCTCTGACCAGGGCCTCGTGTTCGGGCTGCCCGCGAAGTACGCCAACGGCTCCGACCGCCCGTACTGGGACGAGTCGGTGCACTACGTGTTCGAGATGAGCGAGATCCTCTCGCTCGAAGCCGACGTCGAGCTGCTCCACTCCATGTGCCTCGACGCGGTGGACAACGTGGTCACCACCGAGCGCTACCGCGACTTCGGCATCCCCGAATGGGTGTGGCCGCACATCGCCGAGTCGTGGCGGCGGCACGACCCGCACCTCTACGGCCGCTTCGACCTGCGCTACGACGGCTCCGGCCCGGCCAAGCTGCTGGAGTACAACGCCGACACGCCCACCTCGCTGCTCGAGGCCGCGATCATCCAGTGGAACTGGAAGACCGACGTGTTCGCCGACGACGACCAGTGGAACTCGCTGCACGAGCAGCTGGTCGAGCGCTGGTCCCAGATCGGCGCGAAGCTGCCCTCCGGTGAGGTCCACTTCACCTGGTCGGGCGCGGAACCGTCCGGCGAGGACCACCTCACCACCGCCTACCTGCAGGAGACGGCCGCGGAGGCCGGGCTGAACACCGTCGGGCTCGCGATCGAGGACCTGGGCTGGGACACGCTGCTCAACCGGTTCGTCGACCTCGAAGAGGCCCCGATGAACACCGTGGTCAAGCTCTACCCGTGGGAGTGGGTGGTCGAGGAGCAGTTCGGCCGCCACGCCGTCGAGTCGCTGCCCGCCACCCTGTGGATCGAGCCGCTGTGGAAGATGCTGCTCTCCAACAAGGCGCTGCTCGCGGTGCTGTGGGAGATGTACCCGGGCCACCCGAACCTGCTGCCCGCGTACCTGAACAACCCCGGCATGCTGACCGAGTACGTGCGCAAGCCGCTGCTCGGCCGTGAGGGGTCGAACATCCAGATCGTCGCGCCCGGCTACGAGACGCAGACCGGCGGCGTGTACGGCAAAGAAGGCTTCGTGTACCAGCTGTTCGACCCGCTTCCGGACTTCGACGGCTACCGCCCCGCGTTGGGAGCCTGGGTCGTCGGCGACACGTCGGCGGGACTGGGCATCCGGGAAACAGTCGGTCTGGTGACCGACGATGGCGCGGCGTTCGTGCCGCACCGCATTGTTGAGTGAACTCCGAAAGGGAACAGCACATGATCACGACGCAGCTCGCGTTGGACCCCGGCTTCGGCTCGGCCATCGGCCGGGGCATCGGCGCGATCGCGCTGTACGCCGTCGTCGGTCTGGTCCTCATGGTGTTCGGCTTCTACGCGATCGACTGGACGACCCCGGGCAAGCTGTCCACCCTCGTCCGCAACGGTGCACCGAACGCCGTCATCGTGACCGCCTCCGGTCTGCTGTCGATGGCCTTCATCGTGGTCGTCGCCATCACCAGCTCGGTCGGCAAGCTCGACGAGGGCCTCCTCTCGGCCCTGATCTACGGCTTCTTCGGCATCATCGTGCAGGTGGCCGCGGTCCGGCTGCTGGAGTGGATCACCCGCCTGGACATCGGCTCGATCATCGAGTCGGACCGGTTCGCCCCGGCCTCGGTCGTCGTCGCCTCCGCGCACCTGGCGCTCGGCCTCGTGGTGGCGGTCGCGATCAGCTGACCCACCTTTCCGCATCACGGAAGTCACGCGGGGGCCCCGCGTTCCCCCTGGAGGAACGCGGGGCCCCCGCGTGCCCGGTCGGTGGGCGGGTGGGCGGAACTCGGTGAGGGGCGTGGTACGGGCTGGTCTACCCTTCTCAGGGTGATTGACCTCAAGGTGTTGCGCGAGAACCCGGAGATCGTGCGCGCTTCGCAGCGTGCCCGCGGCGAGGACGAAGGTGTCGTCGACGCCCTGCTGTCCGCTGACGAGCGCCGGCGTTCCGCGATCTCCCGCGCGGACACCCTGCGCGCCGAGCAGAAGGTGCTCGGCAAGGAGGTCGGCAAGGCCAAGGGCGACGACAAGACCGCGTTGCTGGTGAAGGCCAAGGACCTCTCGAACGAGGTGAAGGCCGCCGAGGCCGAGCAGCACGCCACCGCGGCCGAGGTCGACGAGCTGCTGGCCAAGATCCCGAACCTGGTGCACCCGGACGCCCCGGTCGGCGGCGAGGACGACTTCGTGGTCCTCAAGACCGTCGGCGAGCCCCGCGAGTTCGACTTCGAGCCGGTCGACCACCTCGACCTGGGCACGAAGCTGGGCGCGATCGACATGGAGCGCGGCGCCAAGGTCGGCGGGTCGCGGTTCTACTTCCTCACCGGGGTGGGGGCGCAGCTGGAGCTCGCGCTGCTGAACATGGCGGCGGCGCAGGCGACGGCGAACGGCTTCACGTTGATGATCACGCCCACGCTGGTGCGGCCGGAGATCATGGCGGGCACCGGCTTCCTGGGTGCGCACTCCAGCGAGATCTACCACCTGCCGAACGACGACCTGTACCTGGTCGGCACGTCCGAGGTGCCGCTCGCGGGCTACCACGCCGACGAGATCCTCGACGGCGAGCGGCGCTACGCGGGCTGGTCGTCGTGCTACCGGCGCGAGGCCGGCTCGTACGGCAAGGACACCCGCGGCATCATCCGCGTGCACCAGTTCAACAAGGTCGAGATGTTCTCCTACGTCAAGCCGGAGGACGCCGAGGCGGAGCACGCCCGGCTGCTGGCGTGGGAGGAGGAGATGCTCGCCAAGATCGAGGTCCCCTACCGCGTCATCGACACGGCGACCGGCGACCTGGGCACGTCCGCGCACCGCAAGTTCGACTGCGAGGCGTGGGTGCCGACCCAGGGCAAGTACCGCGAGCTGACCTCGACGTCGAACTGCACCACGTTCCAGGCGCGCAGGCTGAACGTCCGCTACCGCGACGAGAACGGCAAGTCGCAGATCGCGGCCACGCTCAACGGCACGCTGGCGACCACGCGCTGGATCGTCGCGATCCTGGAGAACCACCAGAACGCCGACGGCTCGGTCACCGTGCCCGCGGCGCTGCGGCCGTTCATGGGCGGCGTCGAGAAGCTGGTCCCGAAGGGCTAACCGAGCGCGGGCAGCACGTCGGCGGCGACCTGTTCGACCACCGACTCGCTGCCCGCGTACACGCCGTCGTGCCGCGGCCAGTGCGACACCACGTCGGTGAAGCCCAGCTCGGCCGCGCGGCCGACGGCGTCGGTGAAGCACTGCACCGACGACAGCGAGTAGACCGGTGCCGAGTCGAGGTTGAGGTACCGGTCGACGCGCGTGCGGCGGCCGGTGCGCAGGATCGTCTCGTCGAACTGCGCGGCCATCCGCGCGACGCCGCGCCACCACTCCTCGTGGTCCTCGGCCGGCGGGCCCATCGTGACCCAGCCGGTGCCGAACCGCGCCGCCACCTCCATCGCCTTCGGCCCGTTCGCCGCCACCACGAACGGCAGCCGCGGCCGCTGCACGCAGCCGGGGAAGCCGCGGGCCTCCACGGCCTGGTAGTAGCGGCCGTCGTAGCTCACCTCGTCCTGCGACAGCAGCTGTGCGAGCAGCTCGACGAACTCGGTGAACCGCTCGGTGCGCTCCTTCGGCAACGGCGGCTTGCCGCCCAGCACCGTCGTGTCGTAGCCGGGGCCACCGGCGCCGACGCCGAGCGTGAACCGGCCGTCGGACACGTCGTCCACGGCCAGCAGCTCGCGGGCGAACGACACCGGGTGGCGGAAGTTCGGGCTGGCCACCAGCGTTCCCAGGCGAATCCGGGTCGTCACCATCGCGGCGGCGGTGAGCGTGGGGATGGAACCGAACCACGGTCCGTCGACGAGCGTGCGCCACCCGAGGTGGTCGTAGGTCCACGCGTGGTGGAAGCCGTACTCCTCGGCGGCCCTCCACTTGGGCTCGGCAATCCACCAGCGGTGCTCGGGAAGGATCACTATGCCTGTGCGCACACCCGTACCGTAACGACCTGTTCTGCCGCCGGACGAACCACACCAGGCAACATGGTGGACGTGGAACAACCTCTGCTGGTCGCGACCGACATCGACGGAACCCTGCTCACGCCCACCGACGAGGTGTCACCCCGCACCGCGGCGGTGGTCGGCCGGGTGATCGCGGCGAAGGTGCCCTTCGTCCTCGTCACGGGCCGTCCGCCGCGCTGGATCCCCACGCCGGCCGCCAAGGCGGGCACGACGGGTCTCGCAGTCTGCGCGAACGGCGCCGCCCTCTACGACATCGCCGCCGACCGCGTCCTGTGGCGCAGGGGCCTCGACCCGGTCCTGCTCAGCGACATCGCGAGCACGCTGGACCGCGTCCTGCCCGGCTGCGCGCTCGCCGTCGAACGCCTCGGCGAGACCGCGGCCGACTCCGACTTCGTCGCCGAGCACGGCTACGAGCACGCCTGGCCGGAGGGACCGTCCGAGGACGTCCACCGCGCCCGCGTGCTCGGGTTCGACGCCGTCAAGATGCTGGTCAGGCACACCGGCATGACCAGCGCCGCGATGGTCGAGGCGTGCGAGGGCCTGGTCACCGACCACGTCGACGTGACGTTCTCCACGAACAACGGGCTGATCGAGCTGTCCGCCAAGGGCGTCACGAAGGCCACCGGTCTCGCCGACGCCGCCGAGCGCTTCGGCGTCCCCGCGAGCGCCGTGGTGGCGTTCGGCGACATGCCCAACGACATCCCGATGCTGCAGTGGGCGGGGCACGGCGTGGCGATGGCCAACGCGCACCCGTCGGCCCTGGAAGCGGCGGACGAGGTCACCGCTCCGAACTCGGAGGACGGCATCGCCCTGGTCCTCGAGCGCTGGTTCTGACCTCGTAGGCTGGCGCCATGCGTGCTCTCGTGACCGGCGGTGCCGGGTTCATCGGCTCCACCCTCGTCGACCGCCTCCTGCGCGACGGCCACACCGTCCACGTCGTCGACGACCTGCGGCGGGGCAAGCGCACGGCGCCCGAGGCCCACGCCGAGCGCTACTCGTTCACGCAGCTCGACGTCACCTCGCCGGAGCTGGCCGACGTGGTCGCGGCGGCCGCTCCCGAGGTCGTCTACCACCTGGCCGCGCAGATCGACGTGCGCGTGAGCGTCGAGCGGCCGCTGGACGACGCGACCCAGAACGTCCTGGGCACCGTGAACCTCGCGGAGGCCGCCCGCCGCGCCGGCGTGCGCAAGGTCTGCTTCGCCTCCTCCGGTGGCTCGATCTACGGCACCCCGGACGTGCTCCCGGTGTCCGAGGCCGTGCCGATCAACCCGAAGTCGCCCTACGCGGCGTCGAAGGTCTCCGGCGAGGTGTACCTCAACACCTACCGCCAGCTCTACGGCCTGGAGTGCACCCACCTGGCGCTGGCCAACGTCTACGGCCCCCGCCAGGACCCGCACGGCGAGGCGGGCGTGATCGCGATCTTCGCCAACGCCCTGCTCGCCGGGAAGCCGACCAAGGTCTTCGGCGACGGCGGCAACACCCGCGACTACGTCTACGTCGAGGACGTCGTCTCGGCGTTCGTCGCCGCGTCCGGTGAGGCCGGCGGCGGGCAGCGCTACAACATCGGCACCGGCCACCAGGTGTCCGACCGCGAGCTGCACACGCTCGTCGCGAAGGCGGCGGGTGCCGCGGACGACCCGGAGCACGCCCCGGCCCGCCTCGGCGACCTGCGCGCCTCCGCGCTCGACGCGAGTGCCGCGGAGCGCGACCTCGGCTGGACCCCGGAGGTCGACATCGCGACGGGCGTGTCCCGCACGGTCGACTACTTCCGCGCTCAGCTCTGAGCGACCGGCCGGGCCTGGCGGAAGGTCAGGCCCGGCCGCCCGTCAGGCCTGGGCGACCGCCTGGTCGGCCACGTACCGGGCGATCTCCAGCGACGACGTCGCCGCCGGCGAGGGCGCGTTCAGCACGTGCACCTGGGCCGGTGCCGTCTCGATGAGGAAGTCGTCGACCAGCGAGCCGTCCGGCAGCATCGCCTGCGCCCGCACGCCGGCCTCGGACCTGACCAGGTCCGACTCCTGCACCGCCGGCACGAGCCGGGCCAGCGAGGCGGCGAACCGCTTCTTCGAGAACGACCGCAGCACCTCCTCGGCCCCGGTCTTCGCGAACTTGCGGGCGAGCTTCCAAATGCCGGGGAACCGGGCCACGTCCCAGAGGTCGGCGGGCGAGATCTGGGTCCACCGGTAGCCCTCGCGGCGCAGCGCGAGCACGGCGTTGGGGCCCGCGTGCACGGAACCGTCGAGCATGCGGGTGAGGTGCACGCCGAGGAACGGCAGCGTCGGGTCCGGCACCGGGTAGATGAGGCCCTTGACCAGGTGGCGCGCCTGCGGGGCGAGCTCGTAGTACTCGCCGCGGAACGGCACGATCGTCGCGCGCGGCTCCAGGCCGGCGAGGCGGGCGACGCGGTCGGACTGCAGACCGGCGCAGTTGACCAGCAGGTCGGCGCGCAGCACCTCGGTGCCGGTGGCGACCTCGACCCCGCCGGTGCGGCCGGGGCGGATGCCCAGCGCGGGCGTGAACAGGCGCAGGTCGGCGCCGGCCGCGTTCAGCGACCGGACCAGAGCGCCGCAGATGCCGGGGAAGTCGATGATGCCGGTGCTCTCCACGCGCAGGGCGGCCACGCAGGAGACCTCGGGCTCGTAGTCGCGCGCCTCGGCGGGGGAGATCAGCTTGGCGGGCACGCCGTTCGCCTCCGCGCGCTCCGCGAGCACGTTCAGCGCGGGCAGCTCGTCGGGGGAGGTGGCGACGACGAGCTTGCCGCACACCTCGTGCGCCACCCCGTTGGCGCGGGCGAAGTCGATGATCGAGCGGTTGCCCGCCACGCTCATGCGCGCCTTGAAGGAGCCGGGCTTGTAGTACAGCCCCGCGTGCACCACGTTGGAGTTGTGGCCGCTCTGGTGGGCCGCCCAGTGGCCCTCCTTCTCCAGAACCGTTACCCGGTAACCCCTGCTGACCAGCTCGTTCGCCGTTGCCAGACCGAGGATGCCGCCACCGATCACGATCGCGTGCCGCAAGACGTCTCCCTCATTCACCTCGTGGACCGCACGCCCGCTCCGGTGGACCGCGCGTACGGCCGACAAGGATACGTCCGGCCGGGATCGGCGCGGTCGGCCCCGGTATGGTGACGGCCGCTGTGTCATCTGGGCAGCACGCAGAAACTCCGTGGTATGAGCCATTCGCCGGTGCGGTGTCACCGCGGTGGGGAAAAGGGGGCACCGCGATGACTCAGGTCGCGGCAGCACGACGTCATCCGCTGTTGGAGGACGTGCACAGGATCATCGAGGACCGGTCGTGCTCCGTCCTCTCGTTCGACATCTTCGACACGATCCTGTGGCGGCGCGTGCCCCGGCCCGCGGACGTGTTCGGCATCCTCGGCGCCCGCCTGCGCGCTGCGGGGCTCGCGCCGGAGTGGGTGACCGACGCCACGTTCCGCCGGATGCGCGTGGTCGCGGAGGACAAGGCGCGCAACGGCCGCGAGGCGCTGGGCACCGAGGTCTCGCTGTTCGACATCTGGCGCGCGATGCCGTCGAACGTGTTCCCCCGCGAGCGCCTCGACGAGCTGGTGAAGGCCGAGATCGAGACCGAGCGCGAGTACACGGTCGTCGACCTCGACATGGCCGAGGTGGTGAAGAGCGCGCTCAAGCACGACGTGCAGGTCATCTTCGTCTCCGACACCTACTTCACCGAGGAGCACCTCAACTACCTGCTCGACCGCCCCGAGCTGGGCAGCCTGAAGGACGTCAAGATCTTCCGCTCGCACCAGCACGGGCTGGACAAGGCGAGCGGGCTGTTCGAGATCGTGCTCAAGGAGATCGGCAAGGAGCCGGAGCAGGTCGTGCACATCGGCGACAACGTGGTCGCCGACATCGAGGTGCCCGGCGAGATGGGCGTGCGGACCGTGCTGTTCCGCCGCCTCGACGACGAGCTGACGAACGTGCTGGAGCGCGAGAACGACACGGTCGAGCACTTCGGCCCGTACGCGCCGCACTTCGACGCCGTCGAGGGCGACTTCGGCATCACCAGCCTGCGCGCCAAGACGATCCAGGCCGGCCGGCACCAGTCCAACTCGGCCGTCGACACCGCGTGGCGGTACGGCGCCTCGGTGTTCGGCCCCGTCCTCACCGGCTTCGCCGAGTGGGTGGCGTGGAAGGCGCACACGGCGGGCAAGAAGGTCCTCTGGTGCCCGATGCGCGAGGGCGAGCTGCTCTCCGAGCTCGTCAACAACGCGGCGAGGGCCCGCGGCTGGGACGTCACGGCCAAGCCGATCTGGCTGTCCCGCCACGTCACGTCGATCGCGGGTGTCACGGAGTTCGACACCGACTCGATCCACGAGTTCATCCGGCGCAGCTACCAGCTGAACGTGCGCCAGGTGCTGTCGACGATGGGGCTGCGCGCGGGCGACGTGCCGAGCCTCGCCGGCGACCTGAACACGGTCATCGACAACGGCGGCATCGCGGAGCGGGTCAGCATCGCGCTGACCGAGACCCCGCACATCCAGAACCGCCTCAAGGGCAACCTCACCGCCGCCCGCGAGCGGCTGATGCTCTCGCTGCGCAAGGCGGGCGCGCTGGACGGCGACGACATCACCCTCGTCGACCTCGGCTGGGGCGGCACGATCCAGTACATGCTGGCCAAGGCGTTGAAGGCGGCGGGCAGCGACATCGTCCCGGCCGGTCTCTACATCGCCACGGACCACCGCGCCGCCCGCGCGTACCTCGCCGGGCTCCAGGTCGAGGGCTACCTCGCCCAGGCCGGTCACCCCGAGGACACCTGCGCCACCATCGTGCGCAGCCCCGAGGTGTTCGAGCAGTGCGTCAACTCGATCTGCGGCTCGCTCATCGGGTTCACCGAGGACGGTGCGCCGGTGCTCGGCCCGGTCTCCGAGTCGACCTCGCAGAACAACGAGCGCAGGGCCGTGCAGGACGGCATCAAGGCGTTCCAGGCGCAGTGGAACCGCTACGTCACCCACTCCGACGGCCGGTGGGCGGACCTCACCACCTCCCCGGCGGCGAAGGACCGGCTCGCCAACATCCTCGTGTCGGCCCTCAAGGCGCCGACGCCGGAGGAGGCGGCCGTGTTCGGCAACTGGGCGCACGAGGACAACTTCGGTTCCTCGGTCGTCACCAGGATCGTGCCGGAGGACCTGAAGGCCGTGCTGCCGTACCTCTCGCCGGCCGACCTCGACGACCTGCACATGCGCGACTCGTTCTGGCCGGCCCTGCTCGCCGCGTCCGACACCGGTCTCGGTGCGGCCGCGCGCGGTCTCGCCACCGGCCGGATCGAGCCGTCGGTCTTCGAGTCGAGCGGTGAGCCGATGGAGACGGCGCTGTACTACCGCACCGCCGAGGACAAGTGGCGCGAGGCCGGGCGCAAGCGCGTGCGGATCAACCACAACGGCCTGTCGTTCGCCCGGCTGCGGTTCGAGCACCACGACACCATCGACCTCTCCCTCGCACTGCCCGGACGTCCCGCGATCGTGCGGGTCGACTGGATCGAGGCCGAGGTCGTCGCCGCGGGCGGCCGCAAGGTCACCGTCCGCTGGGAGGGCCACGACGACTTCGCCGGCATGAGCTACCGCGAGTGCCGCTGGCTCGGCGCGAACATGGTCGAGTTCGACAACGAGCACTCCGCGCTGATCCTGCCGATCGCGCAGCGCGCCGGCGGCTGGGTGTCGTCGGGCCAGGTCACCGTCGGTTTCGCGGTGCTGCCGCAGTCCATCTCGCACCTCTCCCCGCACCTGCCGACCGCGAAGAAGCTCGCGCGGGTGTCCGGTCGCCTCAAGCAGGAGTACAGGACTCGCGGTCCGGCCGGACTCGCGGCAAGCGCGGCGCGGATCGCGATCCGCAAGCTGGGAGGTAACACGTGATGCTCGACCCGGCGATGACCGGCGACAGAACCGATCCCCACGCCCAGGCGAGGACCGCGCGGCAGCAGCCCTTCCTGCTGCACTCGATGTCCGTCTTCCACGAGATGTTCAAGATCCTCTTCACCTACAAGAAGATCGAGAGCGTCCTCGAGGTCGGTGTCGAGTCCGGTCAGGTCAGCTCGATCTACACCGAGCTGGGTGCGTCGAAGGTCTACTGCATCGACCCGTACCCGACGGCGGAGCTGCGCGAGACGCTCGCGAAGAACCCGAAGCTCGAGCTCGTCGAACGGCCGTCGCCGCAGGTGCTGGCCGAGCTGCCGGCCGCCGACCTGTACGTGCTGGACGGCGACCACAACTACGCCGTGCTGCACGGCGAGCTGACGTACCTGCTCAAGAACACGCCGGACGCGGTCATCGCGCTGCACGACGTGCTGTGGCCCTGGTCGCGCCGCGACCTGTACTACGAGCCGTCGCTGCTGTCCGGTGACGCCAAGCACGAGGTGTCACTCGTCGACGGACCGACGATCTGGCACGACGAGCTCACGCCCGCCGGTTTCGTCGGGCACGGCTCGTACAGCGTCGCCGTCGAGGCGGGCGGCGAGCGCAACGGCGTGCTGACCGCGATCGAGGACGCCATCGCGGAGGCCGACGAGGACTGGCTGTTCGTCATCGTGCCCGCCGTGTTCGGCATGGGCGTGATGGTGCGCAAGGACGCCCCGTTCGCCAAGAAGCTGCTCGACGCGCTCAAGCCGTACACGTCGTCGAAGCTGCTCGCGATGATGGAGAACAACCGCGTCGCCATGTACACGCGCGTGCTGCAGCTGCAGTACGAGGCGGTGGCCGCCGCGGAGAACCACGACCGCTTCGCCGAGGAGGTGGCCCGGCAGCGCGTGGAGATCGAGCGGCTGCACGGCGAGCTCGCACGGCGGAACCACGAGCTCGGGGTGCTCCGCACGCAGAACGCGGAGCTGCAGCGCCACCTGCGCGACCCCGACCTGGCGGGGGAACCCAACATCGGCACCGTGCTGCACCAGCTCAGCCGCGTCGCCGGCAAGCAGATCCGCAAGGCGCGCAACGGGTCCTGACCGGACTCAAGACGAGAGGCCCTCCCGGCGCTGTGCCGGGAGGGCCTCTTCGCGTTGTCAGGCCCGCGGTTGCGTCAGACGGACGTCGTCACCTGCTCCGGTTCGGACTGGACGTGCACCCGCTCCGGAACCCTCGACGCCCACCAGTAGGCGGCGAAGAGCACACCGGCCCCCACCACCCCCAGCACGATCGGCAGCACCGAACCCAGCGGCGGCGTCCACTCGCCCTCGAGCGGGTTGAGCGACTTCAGCCCCGACTGCCAGCGCGTCATCGCGTACAGCAGGCACGCCACGTGGACCGGCAGCGTCAGCACCGCGAACAACCGCGTCATCGTCCGCATGTGCCGGGCGGTGAAACCGTGCCGCACCAGCACGTACGCGGCGAGCATCGGCAACGCCACCGCGACGGTGAGGAAGTACCTGCCCTGGTTGAAGAACCAGATCCGGTTGGCGCTCAGCACCTCCAGCGCGAGCAACGGCACGAACGCGCCGAACGCCAGCGCTCCCAGCCGCCACCGCTCGACCCGGTCGCCGAGTGCGAAAGCGGCCAGCAGCGGCAGCCCGACCACCATGATCCACACGATGTAGACGAGGCGGGGCATCTCCAGCTCGGCCCAGCCGGGCACGGAGATCATCTGGTAGACGTTGTTCGGCCACGCGTGGACGAACGCGTGCTTCAGCACCATCGCGAGCGTCTGCTTGCGGTCCCACCCGGTCGGGTCGGCCGGCTTGACGACCAGCGTCCACGCGAGCGACGCGACGGTCGCCAGCACGACGAGGACCGACCAGCGCTTCACCGACGCCGACCGCCACAGCTCGCGCAACCGGTCCTTCGAGGACGGCAGCAGCACCACACCGAAGATCACGCACAGCCACATGGCACCCGTGAACTTCGGCGTCACGAGCACGGCCGCCGAGATCCCCGCCAGCGCCACGGCCGCGCGGTTCACCCCGGCCCGCTGCTCGTGCACCAGGGCCAGCAGGCTCGCGAACAGCGCCGCACCGGCGGCGATCTCCACGCCCTGCGGGTTCACCGCACCGGCGAGGTGCGCGACCATCGGCGTGGTCGCCGCGACGACACCGGCGAGGAGCGCCCGGTGCCGCGTCCACCGCACCGCGGCCACCACCGTGCCGGCGAGCAGCGCAGCCACGGCGGCACCGGTCAGCAGGCGGGTGAGCATGATCCCGGTCCAGTTCGGCCACGGCAGCAGCGGCCAGCCCGTCACCGCGTAGTAGACCGGGTTGTACCGCGCCGCGGTCGTGTCGAGCTCCCGCAGCGTCTCGTCACCACCGGGCTCCGGCTCGCAGTCGGCGGGCACCGTCGCCTTGGTGGGGAAGCAGAAACCGGGGTAGAGGCTGTCCGGCACGAGCTGCAGACCACCGTTGAGGTCCTGCTTGGCGATGATCTCGCCGCGCACGACCCCCGCCGCGCGCAGCACGTGCTGCGACTCGTCCGGCGGGCCGTTGTACGGCGTGGCGAACGCCCAGCCCGCGAACAGCGCGGCGAAGCCGACGAACGACACCAGCCACAGCCGCACTCCGGAACGTTCAGCTGTTGGCGGCACGGATCGGCTCCTTGACGGGTTCTTCGTCGGTCACGGGCTTCGGCTCGGCCGCCGCGGGAACTCGGGAGATCCGCCAGTGGACGACGAGCGTGATCGCGATCCCGGCCACGGCCAGCACGAGCGGCAGGACCGAGCCGTACGCCGGGGACCAGCTGCCCCGCAACGGGTTGATCGACGCGAGGCCCGACTGCCAGCGGGTCATCGTGTACGCGAGGCACACGAGGTGGATCGGCAGCAGGAACACCGCGAGCAGCCGGGCGATCCGGCCCATCTGCTCGTCGTTCAGCGCCCTGCGGGAGATGACCCACGCCCCGAGCATCGGCAGCGCGATCGCTCCCGGCAGGAAGTAGCGGCCCTGGTTGAACCAGCCGATCTGGTTGGCGCTCAGCAGCTCCAGCACGAGCAGCGGTGCGAACGTGCCGAAGAACAGGAAGAGCAGCCGCCACCGGTCGGTGCGGTTGCCGACCACGAGACCGCCGAGCACGAGCAGTCCGGCCGCCATGAACCAGGCGACGTAGACCAGCCGCGGCATCAGCGTCTCGTTCCAGCCGGTCACCGCGACCATCTGGTAGGCGATGTTCGGCCACAGGTCGGCGATCACGAACTTCGCCATGTAGCCGAACGTCCAGCCGTGGTCGTAGCCCGACGGGTCCGCCGGCTTCACCAGCACGGTCCAGGAGAGCCCCAGTGCCGTCGCGAACGCCACGAACACCGACCAGCGCTTGACCGTCGCCGACCGCCAGAGCTCGCGCAACCGGTCCTTCGAGGACGGCACCAGCGCGACGAGCATGATCCCGACGAGCCACATGATGCCGGTGAACCGCGGCACCACGAGCACGGCGGCGGAGATGCCCGCCAGCGCGACCGCGGCCCGGTTGACGCCCGCACCGGCCTTCTCGGCCTGCACCAGCGCCATCATCGAGGCGAACAGCGCCGCGCCCGCCGGGATCTCCAGGCTCTGCGGGTTCACCGAGCCGTAGACGTGGAACACCATCGGGGTGGCCCCGACGATCAGACCGGCGGCCATCGCCCTGCTGCGGTTCCAGCGCGCCGCCGCCACGACCGTGCTCGCGAGCAGCGCGGAGGCGATGGCGCTGGTGACGAGCCGGCTCAGCACGACACCGGTCCAGTTCGGCCAGAACGCGAGCGGCCAGGCGGCGACCACGTAGTAGGCCGGGTTGTTGCGCCCGGCCGGCGTGGACTCCTCGTGCAGCGCCTCACCCTCGGAGGGGTAGCGCGCGTGCAGGCAGTCCGCCGGCACGGTGACCTGCTGCTGGAAGCACCAGTTGACCAGCAGGCTCGCCGGGACGTCCTGGACCGCACCGGCCGCGTCCTGCTCGGCGATGACCTGGCCCTCGAAGATGCCCGCGGCACGCACGGTGTGCCGCGACTCGTCCGCCGGCCCCTCGTAGGGTGCCGCGATCGCCCACGACGCGCTCAGCAGGAAGAACCCGAGGAACGCGAACAGCCAGAGCCGGGCGGACGACCGGGACACGGTCACGGTGCGCTCTCAGTCACGGCAACGGCTGCCAGGCCCTCGGTCTCGGAGATCAACCGGTGCCGGGTGCCGTCCTGCGGACAGGTCAGGTCCTCGTCCAGGCGGGTGGCGCACCGGCACACCCAGCCCTTCTGCACGGCCGGGTTGCCGACGACGAACGCGTGCGCGGGCACGTCGCGGGCGACCACGGCACCTGCACCGACGAAGGCGTTCTCGCCGATCACCGTGCCGCACACCACGACCGCGTTCGCGCCGATCGTCGCGCCCGACCTCACCAGGGTCGGCAGCAGCGCGTCCGAACCCAGCTTCTGGTGCGCGCGTGGGCGCATGTCGTTGGTGAACACCGCGTTCGGCCCGAGGAACACGTCGTCCTCGCACGTCACGAGGTTGAACACGAGCACGTTGTTCTTCACCGTGACGTTGTTGCCCAGCACGGCCTCGTTCTCGACGAACGCGCCGTCGCAGATGTTGCAGTCGCGCCCGATGCGCGCGCCCTTGAGCACGTGCGCGAACGCCCACACCCGAGTGCCTTCCCCGACGGTCTCGCTCTCGCAGAGACCGTTGGGGTGGACGAAGACGCCGGTCACTTGACCGCCTCCGCGAGGACCTCGACCACGCGCTCCTGCTGCGCACGGGTCAGGCCCTGGTACATCGGCAGCGAGAGGATCTCGCCCGCGGTCTGCTCGGCGTTGGGGAACGAGCCGGCGGTCGCGAACGCCTCGGTCTTGTGGATCGGGGTCGGGTAGTGGATCTGCGCGCCGACGCCGTTGTCCTGGAGGTGCTTGAGCACCCGGTCGCGCTCGGCGACGCGGACGACGTAGAGGTGCCACACGTGCTCGTTGCCCTCAAGCGTCACCGGCGTCCGCACGCCCTCGACGCCCGCGAGCAGCTCGCCGTAGTACGCGGCCACCTCCTGGCGCATGACGTTCCACGCGTTGAGGCGCTTGAGCTTCGCGTGCAGCACGACGGCCTGCAGCGTGTCGAGGCGGCTGTTGAAGCCCAGGGTGCTGTGCACGTACTTGGTCGGCGAACCGTGCTGCGAGAGCAGGCGCACCTTCTGCGCGAGGTCGGCGTCCTGCGTGGTCACCGCACCGGCGTCGCCGTACGCGCCGAGGTTCTTGCCGGGGTAGAAGCTGGTGCCGGCGGCGTGGCCCACCGAGCCGGAGATGGCGCCGTTGCGCTTGGCACCCTGCGACTGCGCGGCGTCCTCGATCAGGAAGATGCCCTGCTCGTCGCACGCCGGCTTGAGCTCCTCCAGCGGCGCCATCTGGCCGTAGAGGTGCACCGGCAGGACGGCCTTGGTGCGCTCGGTGAACGCGGCGACCGCTGCCTTGGTGTCGATCAGGTAGGTGTCCGGGTCGCAGTCGACGAACACCGGGGTGGCGCCGGCGCGGGCCACGGCCTCGGCGGTCGCGATGAAGGAGTTGGCGGGCACGATGCACTCGTCACCGTGGCCGACGCCGACCGCGCGCAGGGCCAGCTCCAGCGCGTCGGTGCCGTTGCCGACGCCGACGGTGTGCGCGACACCGCTGTACTCGGAGTACGCCTTCTCGAACTCGGCGATCTGCGGCGCGCCGATGAACGCGGTGTTGGCCAGCACCTGCTCCCAGCCCGCGGCGACCTCGTCGGCGATCTCGGCGTGCTGGAACTTCAGGTCAACGGGAGGGATCTTCATCGCTTGTTCGTCCTCATGAGATCGTCGGACTGCGGGAGAACCCGCAGGCGGCGCGCGGGGGTACCCGCCCACACCTCGTACGGCGGAACGTCTTCGAGCACCACCGCGCCCATGCCGACCAGCGCGTGCTCGCCGACGGACAGGCCTTCCCTGACCAGCGCACCGCTGCCCAGGTAGGCGGCCTCGCCCACGGTCACGCCGCCGGCCAGGGCGACCCTGGCCGCGAACGTGACGTGGTCGGAAATCTGGTCGTCGTGCGTGATGGTCACGTGCGGCATCACCACGACGTGCGCGCCGATCCGCTGCGGAGCGGTGACGGCGACGAACGCGAGCAGGACCGACCCGTGGCCGATCTCGACGCCGTGGGCGACGCTCGCGAGGGGGTGGACGACGGTGGCGTAGCGCTCGTCGGGCAGGCCGAGCCGGGCGGAGATCGTCCGCCGCGACGCCTGGTTGCGCGAGCTGGCCGTGCAGATCAGGACCTGCGCGTCGGGGTGCTCGTGGACCGTGTCGGCGCCACCGAGCACCGGCAGGCCGTCGACGAGCTCACCGTGCCGGGCCGGGTTGTCGTCCAGGAAGCCCAGCACCTCGAACGCCGGCGAGGCGGTGTTGAGCGCGCGGACCGCGCCCAACACCTCCCGAGCCAGTCCGCCCGCACCGACGAGCAGCAACGGGCGAGCTGCGGTCACCTCAGCGACTCCGCCAGTGCCGACACGACCTGGTCCTGCTCGGACTCGGTCATCTGGTGGAACAGCGGCAGGATCAACGAGCGCCGGGTCAGGTGCTCGGTCACCGGCAGCTCGGCGCGCTCGGCCTCCTCGGCACCCGCGTAGGCGGGTTCGAGGTGCGCGGCCATGATGCCGCGGCGGCCGGAGATGCCCTTGCCGAGCAGGTCGGTGAGGACGTCCACGACGGACTTCTCCACCGAGTCCGGCAACACGACCCAGAACGACTGGTAGTTCGTCGTGCCGTACTCCGGGTCGCTCACCCAGGTCAGGCCGTCGATCTCGGCGAGCATCTTGTGGTAGCGCTCGGCGAGCTCGCGGCGCTTCGCGATGACGCCGTCCAGCTTGGACAGCTGGATGATGCCGACGGCGGCCTGCATGTCGGTCATCCGGTAGTTGAACGCGAGCTCCTCGTACGCCTCCAGCTTGACGCTGCTGGTGGCGTGCCGGTCGGCCGCGGAGACGCTCATGCCGTGCTCGCGCAGCTTGCGCAGGCGGACGGCCAGGTCGGCGTCGTTGGTGGTGACCATGCCGCCCTCACCGGTGGTGAGGAGCTTGCGCGGGTGGAACGACCACGCGGCGAGGTTCGCCGACGCGCTGGCCGGACCGCCCTTGTACGTGGAGCCCGCCGCGCACGCGGAGTCGTGCACCAGCTGGACGCCGTGCTTGTCGCACACCGCCTGCACCGCGTCCACGTCGAACGGCATGCCGCCCTGGTGCACCGCGATGACCGCGCGCGTGCGGGGCGTGATGACCGCCTCGACCGTCTCGGCGGTGACGTTGCCCGTGGCCGGGTCGACGTCACAGAACACCGGCGTCGCGCCGACGTAGCGCACGACGTTGGTGGTCGCGATGAACGAGAACGACGGGATGACGACCTCGTCGCCGGGGCCGAGGCCCAGCACGTGCATCGCCAGGTGCAGGCCGGTGGTGCAGTTCGAGACCGCGACACCGTGACCAGCGCCCTGGGCGAGCGCGAACTGCTTCTCGAACTCGGCGACCCGCGGGCCCTGGGCGACCCAGCCGGAGCGGACGACCTCCGCCGCGGCGAGCGCCTCCTCCTCACCGAGGAAGGGCTTGATAACCGGGATCATCAGACGTCGCCCTTCACGCTGCGCCACCACTGCACCAGCTCGACGAGACCGTCGTGCATGGAGATGGTGGGCTTCCAGCCCAGCTCGCGCTCGGCGGCCGAGATGTCCGCGAGCCGGCGCGGCACGGAGTTGACCGACCGCTCCGGACCGAACTCCAGGTCACCGGTCGCGCCCATGGCCTCCTGCAGCGCACGCGCGAGGTCGATGAGCGAGGTCTCGGTGGCCGAGGCGATGTTGTAGACGGTGTCGGTGACGTCCGCCTGCGCCGCCAGGATGTTCGCGCGCGCGATGTCCTTGACGTGCACGAAGTCCATCGTGGCCTTGCCGTCGCCGAGGATGAGCGGCGGCTGGCCGGCCTCGATGCGCTCCATCCAGCGGATGAGCACCTCGGTGTACTTGCCGTGCGCGTCCATCCGCGGGCCGTACACGTTGAAGTAGCGCAGCGCCACGTAGTCGAGGTCGTGCATCGCCTTGAAGCTGCGCAGCATGCCCTCGTTGAACGCCTTCGAAGCACCGTAGAAGGTGTCGTTGTTGTACGGGTGGTGGCGTTCGGTGGTGGGGAACTCCTCGGCCAGGCCGTAGACCGACGCCGTGGACGACGCGATGACCTTCTCGACGTTCGCCTCGACGGCCGCCTCGATGATGTTGAACGTGCCGTCGACCAGCACCTCCAGCGCCACGCGGGGCTCCGCGGCGCAGCGCGTGATGCGCAGCGCGGCGAGGTGGAAGACGGCGTCCGCGCCCGCGACGGTCTTCTTGACCAGCGGGATGTCGCGGATGTCGCCCTCGACGAGCTCGACCTTCTCCGGCGCCCGCTCGAGCGCCTCCGCGATGTTCTGCACACGGCCGCGGCTCAGGTCGTCGATGACGACGACCTTCGCGGCACCCGCGTCCAGCAACTGGTCGACCACGTGTGAGCCGATCGTGCCGGCACCGCCGGTGACCACGATCCGCCGGTCGGTCAACTCCATCTTCGGTGCTCCTCAGTTATGCGTTCACTACGGGCACGAAAGTGCCGCCCTGGGCAAGGCTCTGGGATGCGGCCTCGAGCTGCGCGAGCACGCGGAGGCCAGCCCGCCCGTCGGTGAGCGGCGCGCGCTTCTCGGTGATCGCCGCGGCGAACTCCGCCATCACGGCGCGCAGGGCCTCGCCACCCTTGAGGGCGGGCGCCACGGCGTCGCCGATGCGGTAGGAGATGCGGCGTTCCTCGTCGGTCGGCCAGTCGACACCGCGGTCGTAGACGGCCAGCGGCTGCGTCGGGTCCAGGTCGTTCCACACGGCGGTCTTGCCGGAGCCGCCCACGATCATCGTGCGGATCTTGGTGGGGGACAGCCAGTTCACGTGCGCGTGCGCGATCGCCCCGTTGGACAGCTGCACCGAGAGGTACGCCACACAGGCGCGGCCCAGGTTCGCCGGGTCGGAGCCGTGGGCGGCGATGGCGACCGGGCGCACGCCGTCGGGGAGGATCGCGTCGAGGATCGACAGGTCGTGCGGGGCGAGGTCCCACAGCACGTCGATGTCGGGCTGCACGAGACCCAGGTTGATGCGCACCGAGTCGACGTACTGCAGCTCGCCGAGCTCACCGCCGCGCACGAGCTCGCGCAGGTGCTGCACGACCGGCGTGTAGACGAAGGTGTGGTCGAGCATGAGGGTGAGTCCGCGCTGCTCAGCGGCCTCGACCAGCTTCAGGCCGTCGGCGTAGGACGACGCCAGCGGCTTCTCGACGAGCACGTGCTTGCCCGCCTCGATCGCGGCGAGCGCGACGGGGAGGTGGGTGGCGGCGGGGGTGGCCACGGCCACGGCCTCGACCTCGGGGTCGGCCAGCACCTCGTCCAGGGACCCGCTGACCTTCACCGTGCTGTACTTGCCCAGCACCTGCTGGGCGCGCTCCACGTTCAGGTCGCACAGGGTGGTCAACCGGAAGTCCGGGGTCGCCTGGATGTTCCGCACCAGGTTCGGGCCCCAGTAACCGGCGCCGACGACGGCCACACCAACCATCGAGAAGTCCTCTCCAAGATCGGAAAACCCCTGACCAAGGCGCAGACCGATCGGGTCGCGCGGGTACCGCGGTGGTGGCCGGGGCAGTACCCGAGGCAGTGTAGAGGGGTGCCGTTGCAGTACGCTCCGGCCGGGTCGTGCGTGCGACGTGTGACGACCCCGTCCCCCATGTAGCGGCTTCTTTGGAGTTCCGTTGTGACCGATTGGCCAGACGTGTGGCTCATCGTCCCTTGCTACAACGAGGGGCAGGTCATCGAAGAGGTCGTCCGCCACGCGCGCCAGACGTTCCCGAACATCGTGTGCGTCGACGACGGCAGCAAGGACGACTCCGCGCAGGGCATCCGCGCCGGCGGTGCCCACCTCGTGCAGCACCCGGTCAACCTCGGTCAGGGCGCCGCCATCCAGACCGGCATCGAGTACGCCCGCAAGCAGCCGGGCGCCAAGTACTTCGTGACCTTCGACGCCGACGGCCAGCACCGCGTCGAGGACGTCCTCACGATGCTGGAGCGGCTGCGGTCCGAGGACGTCGACATCGTCGTCGGCACGCGCTTCCGCGGCGACGTGCAGGAGAGCGTCCCGCTGATCAAGCGGATCGTGCTGAAGACGGTCGTGCTGCTGAGCCCGCGCACGCGCAAGCTCGGCCTGACCGACGCCCACAACGGGCTGCGCGTCTTCAACAAGAAGGTCGCCGACGAGATGAACATCACCCTCAACGGCATGGGGCACGCGTCGGAGATCGTCGAGCTCATCGCCGTGCGGAACTGGCGGGTGACCGAGGAGCCGGTGACGATCCTCTACACCGAGTACTCGATGTCCAAGGGCCAGTCGCTGATCAACGGCGTCAACATCCTCTTCGACACGATGCTGAAGGGCCGGGCGCACTGACATGCCTATTCAGTACATCCTCGTCCTCCTCGTCGCGGGCCTGCTGATCCTCTTCGTGCGCAAGCGGGGCAACGCGAAGTCGGCGGCGAGCGTCAAGCTGGCGTTCATCCTGTTCGTGGTCTTCGGCGTCTACTCGGTGCTCCGGCCGAGCGACCTCACGGTCATCGCCGGCTGGCTCGGCGTCGGCCGCGGCACCGACCTGCTGCTGTACGGCGTGGTCATCGTGTTCACCGCCGCGACCCTGAACACCTACCTGCGGTTCAAGGAGCTCGAGCTGCGCTACGCGCGGCTGGCGAGGGCGATCGCGATCCGCCAGGCCGAGCCGCCGACCGAGGAAGCTGGGAAGTAAGTCATGACCGTCCACTTCGTGGCGCCGTACTACCTCGAGCCGAAGATCCTCTTCGAGATGATCGACAGCGTGTGCGCGCAGACCCGTGACGAGTGGCTGCTCACGGTCGTCGACGACCAGTACCCCGGCACCGCGGCCGAGGACTACATCAGGGAGATCGGCGACCCGCGCATCGAGTACGTGCGCAACGAGGTCAACCTGGGCGCGACGGAGAACGTCACCAGGTCCATGTCCATGGGCCGGGGCACGTACCTGGTCGTGCTGGGCGCGGACGACGCGCTGGAGCCGAACTACGTCGAGGTCGTGCTCGGCATGTTCGAGCGGCACCCGAACGCGATCATGGCCCACCCCGGCGTGATCGTGGTCGACGACAACAGCAAGCCGCACGACCCGCTGCCGCTGGCCGACCGCGTGAAGGTCTTCGCGGGCCGCAACGCGTGGAAGCAGCGCGAGCTGGACGGCCCCGAGGCGCTGGCCAGCCTGATGAACGGCAACTGGCTGTACGTGCCGGCCATGGCCTTCCGCCAGGACGTCGTCGCGGGCACCACCATCCGCCACGACTTCGGCTCGATCGGCGACCTCGGCTGGGTCACGGACCTGCTGCTGGAGGGTGGCACCCTGGCGCTCGACCCGACGCCGGTGTTCCGCTACCGCCGCCACATGGCGAGCCACTCGTCCAACCACGCCAAGGACGTCATCCGGTTCGACGAGGAGAAGCACTTCTACCTCGACGCCGCGAAGCGCCTGGAGGCGAAGGGCTGGACGAAGGCGGCCCGCGCGGCCCGCCTGCACGTCTTCAGCCGCCTGCACGCGATGCAGTCCGCTCTGGACGCCCTCAAGGGTGGCGACGTGAAGCGGACGATGGCGCTGGCCAAGCGCGGCCTGAGCTGACCCGCTCCGCACGCTGAACGCCGAAGCGGCCCCCGTCACCGACGGGGGCCGCTTCGTGTTCGGGTCGTTCTCAGCGTTCGGCGGCGGCGACCGCGTCGCTGCGCTGCTGCGCCGCGGCGGATAACCGGAAGAAGCTGACCAAGATCACGAGCAGCGTCAGCGCCGGCCCCACGACCTGCGCGGCGGCCGCCATCGTGGGCACGTCCCCCGGCAGCAGCGCGAAGCCGAACGTCGACGCGGTGCCGATGGCCCACGCGATCGTGATGGTGCGGTCGTGGCCCATCGCGACGAGCGCCGGTTGCACGGCGAACACGCCGATGAGCACCACCGTGCCGAACGCCAGCAGGCCCATGACCAGCGCGGTCAGCGTCGAGGTGTCGGTGGCCATGAACACCCGCAGCACCCACGAGCCGACCAGCACGAACAGCACGGAGTAGACGAGGCCCACCGCCGTGACCGCGCCGAGCGTCAGCATGATGCGACGCTTGACGAAGGCGAAGTCGCCCCTGGTCACGGCGGCCGTGAGGGCGGGCAGCAACATCGTCTGCACCGGGAAGAACGCGAGCTGCGGGATGCGGGCGACCACCACGGCCTGGGCGAACGCCAGCGCCACCACGCTGCCCTCGCCGAGGCGGGAGGACACCATCAGCGGCGCGAGGTTCGGCAGCAGCTGGGCCAGCAGGCTGGCCGTCGCGAGCGCGGCGAGCGCCTTGGTCAGCAGCGGCACCTCGCCGGGGACGCGGTCGTCGCCCCCGCTCGGGGCGGCGCGCAGCCACAGCAGGCCGGCACCCACGGCGACCAGCGAGCTCGCGAGGTAGCCGATGCCGAAGACCCACGCCGACGACACGTGCCCGAACACCAGCAGCGACACGACCACGATCCGCGCGCCGCCCTCGACCATCAGCGACACGGCGTAGCCGGTGAACCGCTGCAGGCCGCCGAGCGCGCCGCGGACGATGCTCAGCGCCGCGAGGATCGCCGGGGTGGCCAGGACCCCCAGGAACAGGCCCCAGTCGCCGTACAGGGTGTTGGGCAGCAGGTACGGCGACATCAGCAGCAGGCCCGCCATCACGACGCCCACGAGCGCCGCGCCGCCGATGCACGTCTTGCGCACGACCGGGCGCAGCGCGTGCCCGGAGGCGACGGCCGCGCTCACCGACCGGCTGGTGACCTGTTCCAGCGCGAAGAAGATGCCGGGACCGACCACGTTGACCACGAAGTAGAAGTTCGTCGCGCGCAGCGCCTCGCTCGTGACGAGCGTGCGGCTGGTCAGCGTGACGAACAGGTACCCGGCCAGGCCGAAGACGCCGAGCCCGGCCGCCATCAGGACAGGAGGGCTGAGCAGCTTGGGACGTACCGAGGACAGCACCCGGCCACCTTAGACAGTGCCCGCGCACGCCTGAGCGGAAGGCGGCGCTGAGGGGGCGTCGGCAGCGGTGGCCGCCGTCACGGCTACCCTCTTGTGGGTGAGCTTCGCAGGTTATGACCTGATTGTCGTCGGTTCCGGGTTCTTCGGTCTCACGGTCGCCGAGCGCACCGCGTCCCAGCTGAACAAGCGGGTCCTGGTGCTCGATCGTCGTGACCACATCGGTGGTAACGCCTACTCCGAGGCGGAGCCCGAGACAGGGATCGAGGTGCACCGCTACGGCGCGCACCTGTTCCACACGTCCAACAAGCGCGTGTGGGAGTACGTGAACCAGTTCACCGAGTTCACCGGCTACCAGCACCGCGTGTTCGCGATGCACAACGGTCAGGCGTACCAGTTCCCGATGGGCCTGGGCCTGCTCTCGCAGTTCGTCGGCCGGTACATGTCGCCGGAGGACGCGAAGGCCTACATCGCCGAGCAGTCCGCGGAGATCGACACCAAGGACGCGAAGAACCTCGAGGAGAAGGCGATCTCGCTGATCGGCCGCCCCCTCTACGAGGCGTTCATCAAGGCCTACACGCAGAAGCAGTGGCAGACCGACCCGAAGGAGCTGCCCGCGGCGGTCATCACCCGCCTGCCGGTGCGCTACACCTTCGACAACCGCTACTTCAACGACACCTACGAGGGCCTGCCGGTCGACGGCTACACCGCGTGGCTCGAGAAGATGGCGGACCACCCGAACATCGACGTGAAGCTGTCGACGGACTTCTTCGACGTGCGCGACGAGATCCCCGCGGGCACGCCGATCGTCTACACCGGCCCGCTGGACCGGTACTTCGACTACTCCGAGGGCTGGCTGGGCTGGCGGACGCTCGACTTCGAGCAGGAAGTCCTGCCGATCGGCGACTTCCAGGGCACGCCGGTCATGAACTACAACGACGCGGACGTCCCGTACACCCGCATCCACGAGTTCCGGCACTTCCACCCCGAGCGCGACACCTACCCGTCGGACAAGACGGTCATCGTCCGCGAGTTCTCCCGGTCGGCGGAGAAGGACGACGAGCCGTACTACCCGATCAACACGGCCGAGGACCGCGAGAAGCTCGAGCGCTACCGCGAGCTCGCGAAGGCCGAAGCCGCGGAGAAGAACGTGATCTTCGGCGGCCGCCTCGGCACGTACAAGTACCTCGACATGCACATGGCGATCGGTTCCGCGCTGAGCGTGTTCGACAACAAGATCGCCCCGCACCTCAGCGGGGGCGCCGCGCTCGACGGTTCACTCGACTGATGTGATTAGCCCGCCTGACCTGCGGTAACCTGTGGTTCAGGCGGGCTTTTCCGTGCCCATCTCCTACCATGCAACCCGACGGCACGCACGCCGCGTTCACCTGGTGTGGCAGGTGCCGTCGTCGCCATCGACTGAGCTGACTCGAACCGTCGACGCACCCGTGGCGGTTCGCCGGAGGAAGCACGTGACTGAGCAGGCCAAGGCCGCCGTTAAGACGATCGACCCGACGAAGGTCCTCCAGCGCGTGATCCTGCCGCGCGACGAGGACCCGCTCGACGTCCGACCGCTGTACCTCGACGAGCCCGAGCACGTGCACAGCCACGTGTCCTCGCGCCAGGCGGTCACCATCCCGCAGTCCGCGCGGGTCTCGTTCGCCTCGTACTTCAACGCGTTCCCCGCTGCCTACTGGCGGCGCTGGACGGTCATCGACGACGTCGTGCTGCGCATGTCCGTGCGCGGCGCCGGCCGCATCGACGTCTACCGCTCCAAGCCCAGCGGCGACATCGTGCACCTCGAAGGCACCACGGTCCGCAGCCCCAAGACCGCGACCGAGGTCACCTTCAAGATCAACCTGAAGCCGTACGAGGACGGCGGCTGGATCTGGTTCGACGTCTTCACCGACGACTCGACGCTGGAGATCGACCACGCGGCGTGGACCACCGAGCAGGACCTGCCCGCGCAGAAGGTCGCCATCGGCATGACGACCATGCGCCCGGTCGACGCGGTCATCGCGCTGCGCACGCTCGGCGAGGACCCGGCCGTGCTCGACGTCGTGCAGAAGGTCTTCGTCGCCGACCAGGGCGCCGTGAAGGTCCGCGACACCGAGGGCTTCGCCGAGGCCGCCGCGGTGCTGGGCGACCGCCTGGAGGTCATCGAGCAGGAGAACCTCGGCGGCTCCGGCGGCTTCACCCGCGGCCTGTACGAGGCGATCGAGCACACCGACGTCGACCAGATCATGCTCATGGACGACGACATCCGCCTGGAGCCGGACGCGCTGCTGCGGTCCAACGCGTTCGCGCGCGCCGCCGCCCAGCCGGTCATCGTCGGCAGCCACATGCTGAACCTGCAGGCCCGCTCCCGGCTGCACAGCATGGGCGAGGTCGTCGACCTGGGCACCTGCTTCTGGCGGGCCGCCCCCGGCGCGCTCACCGACCACGACTTCGGCGCGTCCTCGCTGCGGGAGACCGCGGAGATGCACACCCGCATCGACTCGACCTACAACGGCTGGTGGATGTGCCTGTTCCCGCGTGAGGTCGTGCAGCGCACCGGCTACCCGCTGCCGCTGTTCATCAAGTGGGACGACGCGGAGTACTCGCTGCGCGCGCTCGACCGCGGCTACCCGACGGTGTCGCTGCCCGGCTCGGCCGTGTGGCACATGCCGTGGACGGACAAGAACGACGCCACCGACTGGCAGGCGTACTTCCACACCCGCAACCGGCTCGTCCTGGCCGCGCTGCACAGCCCGTACGACGTGCGCAAGACGCTGCTCAAGCAGGGTCTGAAGCAGTCGCTGGTGCACCTGCTGTCGATGGAGTACTCGACCGTCGCGATCCAGCAGAAGGCGCTGGAGGACTTCCTCGCGGGCCCGTCGAAGCTGTTCGAGTCGCTGCGCACGGCCCTGCCGGAGATCCGCGAGCTGCGCAAGAACTTCCAGGACGCGCAGACCCTGCCGTCGGCCCGCGAGTTCCCGCCGCCGACCTTCGACATGGTCCGCACCGAGCAGATGCTCAGCAGGCCCTCGAACAAGGTCGTCATGGCCCGCGAGGCCGGCAAGGCCGTGCTGCACAACCTGCGCAGCCCGCAGCCGTCGACCACGGCCCGCCCGCAGGTCAACGTGCCGTCGGCGAACGCGCGCTGGTACCTGCTGGGCAACCTGGACAGCGCGACGGTCTCGCACCCGGACGGCAGCGGTGTCGCGTTCCGCAAGCGCGACCCGAAGGAGTTCCGCGCACTGATGAAGCGCGCGGTCGCCAACTACCGCCGGCTGTCCGCGGAATGGCCGCGGATGCAGAAGATGTACCGCGACGCGCTGCCGGAGCTGACCTCCGTCGAGTCGTGGCGCAAGGTCTTCGAGAACTGATCAGCTGAACGGCGACGGGCCCCGCTGGTGTGCAGCGGGGCCCGTCGCCGTTCTCAGCCCTTCACACCGGTCTCGGTGACCCCGCGCACCAGGAACCGTTGCAGCGCCACGAACACGACCACCAGCGGGGTGATGGACACGGCCGCGGCGAGGAACAGCTGCACGACGTCGATCGACTGCGCGGTCAGGAACGTCGACAGCGCCACCTGCACCGTCCACGAGTCCTGGTCCTGCGCGATCACCAGCGGCCACAGGAACTGGTTCCAGCTCGTCACGAACGCGATCACGCCCAGCGCCGCGAAGAACCCCTTGGAGTTCGGCACGACCACCCGCCAGTACGTGCCCCAGTGTCCGAGCCCGTCGATCCGCGCCGCCTCCTCGACCTCGCGCGGGAAGTTGAGGAAGTACTGCCGGAACAGGAACGTCGTGAACCCGCTGAACAGGCCCGGGATCACCAGCCCGCGCAGGTCGGACACCCAGCCCAGGGTCGACACCACCACGAACGTCGGCACGAACGTCACCGCCGCCGGGATCATCAGCGTCGCGACCACCAGCACCAGCACGACGTTCGAGTAGCGGTACGGGATGCGCGCCAGCCCGTAGCCCGCGAGCCCGCACAGCAGCAGCTGCCCCGCGGTCTGCAGCACCGCCACCACCAGCGAGTTCACCATGCTGCGCAGCAGCGGCACCGCCGGGTTCGCGAAGAGCTCGCCGAAGTTCTCCCAGCGGACCCGCTCCGGCCAGAACGTCCACGTCGGCGCGGTCAGCTCGGACTCGGTGGCCAACCCGTTGCGCAGCACCAGGTAGAACGGGACCAGGAACAGCACCGCCGCCACCGACAGCGCGAGGTACCGGAGCACCCTCATCGCGTGAACACCCGCCCCTGCACCAACGTGACTCCCGCGATCAGCAACGTCAGGATGACCGCGCCCGCGCTGCCGTGCCCGAAGTCCTGGCCACCGCTGCCCAGCGCCGTGTAGTAGAGGTAGATCAACGGTGGCCGCGCGAACGGCGGGTAGCCGCGGTCGGTGCCCAGCACGTTGTAGAACTCGTCGAACGCCTGGTAGGCCGCGACGAGCAGCAACAGCAGCACCGCCACCGACGTCGTGCGCAGCTGCGGCATCGTGACGTACCGCAACGACTGCCAGCCGCGCGACGCCCCGTCGATCCACGCCGCCTCGTAGAGGTGCTGCGGAATCCGTTGCAGGCCGGCGATGAACAGGATCATGTAGAACCCGAGCTGCAACCACAGCCGCAGCGTCACCAGCACCAGCCAGTACCAGGGCGGTGACGTCGACACCGTCCACGCCACGGGTTCCGCGCCGAACCAGCCCAGCACCGTGTTCGCCAGCCCGAACCGCACCCCGTTGAAGATCGACAGCTTCCACACCAGCGACGCCACGACGTACGAGCACGCCGTCGGCAGGAAGAACACCGACCGGAAGAACGCCTTCATGAAGCTGATCTGGTTGACCAGCAACGCGAGCGCCAGCGCCAGCACGAACGTCAACGGCACGATGAACGCCGCGAACACGCTGAACGTCCCGAGGCTCGCCAGGAACGGCTGGTCGGTCAGCATGTCGGCGTAGTTGCGCAGCCCCACGAACTCCGTCGGCGTCACCGTGTTGCGCGCCTCGAAGAACGACAGCAGCACGCTCCAGCCGATCGGCACGTACACGAACACGAGCAGTCCGGCGGCGAACGGGCCGACGAACAGCCAGAACGCCCTGCCGTGCCTCATCCGTAGAGGCGCTTCAGCTCGTCCCGCGCCTTCGCGGCAGCGGCCCGCAGCTCCGCGTCGGCCGGTGCGCCGTCCCGCACGACCCGCGACACCGCGTCGTTGAACGCCGTCCGCATCGTCGAGGTCCAGTCCGGCGGGTTGGACGCCTTCGCGTTGTCCCGCACGAACTTCACCGCGTCGGCGGCCGGTCCGGCCGACAGCTTGGACGCCTTCGCCGCGATGCTGTCGCGCGGCGGGACGTGGAAGCCGTAGCTCAGGTTGAAGTCCTCCTGGTAGTCGGTCCGCTCGACCCACAGCCAGCGCACGAACTCCTTGGCCTCGTCGACCCGCTTCGACTTGGCGTTGACCATCGCGCCGAACGCCCCGACCGGCACGCTCGGCTTCCCGCTGCCGGTGAGCTTCGGGAACGGCAGCACGCCGAAGTCGTCGCCCAGCGCCTTCTGCACGGCGGGCACCGCCCACAGCCCGGTCCACTGCATGGCGACCAGCCCCTGCGTGAACGCGTCCGGCTCCGCCCAGTCCTTCACCGCGCCCAGCAGCAGACCGCCGCTGGTGTAGAGCTCGCGCAGCTTGCCGATCGCCTGCGCCGCCAGCGGGTCGTCGAACCCGACCTGGTGGTCGCGCACGTAGTCGAGGCCCACCGACCACAGCGCGGGCCCGCCCAGCACCGCACCGCCGCCGTCGTTGCCGGCGAAGAGCCCCTTCACCCCGCCGGTCGTGAGCGTGCGGACCGCGGCGACCAGCTCATCCACAGTGGACGGTGGCTGCACCCCGGCCGCGCTGAGCATGCTCTTGCGGTAGAACAACATCTGCATGTCGACGGCCTGCGGGATGCCGTAGAGCTTCCCGTCGACCGTGTGCCCGGCGAGGATCGAGGCGGTGAAGTCGTCCCTGGCGGCGCCGAGCACGTCGTCGAGCGGCACGAGCTGACCCGCCCGCACCGAGCTGATCTGCGGGGTGGACTCGAAGACGTCCGGTCCGCCGTCGGACAGCAGGCTCGTCGCGAGCTTGGAGTCGTAGTCGCCGGGGTTCCACTGCACGTCGACGGGGACCTTCCCGTACGACTGGGCGTACCGCTCCACCGCCTGCTGCACACCCGGCTCGCCGTAGGCGTGGTACCACTGCTTGAGGGCCTGGCCGCTACCGCCCCTGCCGGTGTTGGAACCGCACGCGGTGAGCAGCGCCGTCGCGCCTGCCAAGGACAGAAGTCTGCGTCGGGAAATCACCCACCCCGTCTTACTCCGATCACCCGAGGTGCGCGAGGGATTACTCGAAGTGCGCGGCGGAAGCGGCGGTTCCGCCGTCAGCAGCTCACTTGGCGAGCTCGTCCCAGTCGATGCGGTACAGCTGGAACTCCGGGTTGCGGTAGACGGGGGTGAGCCCGTCGACCAGGTCCAGCTTCTGCAGGCCCTCCGCGCGCTTGAACTCCGCGATCATGCCCCAGCCGACCATCACGTACTTCACGTTGAGCGAGCGGATGGCCTCGGCGACCTGCGGGTCCTTGCCGAAGCGGTTGAACCTGTTCAGCAGCAGCTCGCGCTTCGGCGTGGCCACGCTGCCCTGGAAGTGGCCGATCACCGGACGCCGCCCCGAGATCGCGTACGACCACACGGTGCCGTCGCCGCGGTCGTTCATGATGAGCTCGCCGTCCTTGACGATCTTGCCGGTCTCCAGCAGGCCCTGGTGCTCCAGCGGCGTGAGCACCGGGCTGTCGAACGTCCACGTCATGCGGTCGGCGTTGCGCGCCGCGTAACCGTGGCTCTGGCCGAAGTAGCCACCGGCCAGCACCATCGCGACGACCGCGAGCACGGCGATGGCGGTGCGGCGCGACCTGGTCGTCTCCGGCACGCGCTGCAGCACCTTCTCGGTGACCCAGCGCGCCGCGGTCTGCAACGCCCAGCCGGCGGCCAGCGTGGCGGGCAGGATGATCACGGCAGCGAGCCGGAACCGGTCGTTCCACCACGGCGAGGTGATCGTCTGGACCCACGGGGCGTCCAGACCGGCCGCGGCGACGAGCAGGCCGAGGAACAGCGCGTAGCCCGCGACCATCCAGCGCCAGGTGCCGTCGCGCCACAGCAGCAACAGGCCGGCGAGCGTGCACAGCGCCAGCAGCCACTGCGGCCACGGCGCGTCGCTGCCGAACAGGACCGCGTCGCCGAACGCCCGCGAGACCGTGGTGACGGCGGGCCAGTTGTACGCGGCGGTGGCACCGGCCATGCTGCTCGCGCCCAGCAGGTACGCCGAGGCGAGCACGAGGATCGCGACCGCCACCACGGCGAGCCGCGGCAGCTCCCTGCGGACCCACTCGCGCGGGTCGGCGAGCAGCCGTTGCAGCACCAGGAACACGCCGAGCCCGGCGGCGACGAACACCGACGCCGAGTGCGTGGCGGTCAGACCGGCACCCAGGAACGCGACGAGCACCCCGAGCCGGTCGGCGCGGGTGTCGAGCCAGCGCACCAGCACGGCGAAGAACGGCAGCACCATGGCGAGCGCCGCCGCGTACGGGAAGAGCTGCCCCCACTGGTAGAGGTCCCAGGGGTAGTAGGCGAACGACGTGGACACCAGCGCGCTGGCGGCGGCGAACCCCGCGGCGCCACCGAAGGCCCTGACCAGCGCGATCGTGCCCAGCGGGATGGTCAGCGTGGTGGTGACGAGCATGCCCGTGTTGAGGATTCGCGGGATGTCGGCGCCGCTCACGTTGTAGACCAGCGCCTCGAAGCAGTGGTAGGCGTTCGGGTAGAAGCTGCCGCCGGGGTTGTCCGGCGCGTCGATCCAGGCCAGCGCCCGCGGGCTGGAGTTGCCGGTCTCGGCGATGAGCCGGATCGCGTTGCCGTGGAACGGCGCGTCCCAGCCCTGCGGCACGGTGGCCAGCCCGTGCGTGGCGGCGCGCAGCACCAGCACCGCGACGCACGCCGCGACGACGACCGACACGACCACCGTGAGGTGGCCGGACGTGGACCAGGGACCCTGCGGGAAGGTCAGCTCACGGCCGCGGCGGCGCAGCAGGAGCACGACCGCGCCCATGACACCGGTGATGACGACGCACCAGACGATGAAGGTCCACAGGTTCCACTGCACGCCGACCAGCGGGAACAGCGGCGCCGCGATGCCGACGAGGCTCATGGTGACGGCCGGGGCCGCTCCGATGAGCAGCCAGCCCCGCAGACCTGCGGTCGCCGCCAGCGCCAGCCCCGGTACCCAGAGCAGCACTACCGTGACCAGTGCAGCCAACAACGCGACCGCGTCGAGCATGAAATCCCTACACCTTCACCAGGGCGGCGCCGCCCGCGGCCTCACTTGCGGAAGAAGCGTTCCCTCTGGCCCAGCCGCACCAGCTTCAGCCACTCCACGAACCCCTTCGGGTCGCGCTTGACCCCGAGGAAGTACAGCCCGAACCGGAAGACCTCCAGCAGGCCCAGCTTGCGCATGCCGGGCTGCGAGAGCAGGTAGCCCCGGTTGCGGTAGGTGTAGTAGCGCTTGACCGGGTTCTCCGGGTCCTGGGCGTGGAACTTGCCGCCCAGCATCGGCTTGAACTCGTCGGAGCCGTCCGGGTGGACGTACGCGACCCGCAGCGAGGTGCCGAACGGCACGCCCGAGCGCACCAGGCGGCGGTGGATCTCCACCTCGTCGCCGCGGAAGAACAGCCGGTAGTCCGGCACGCCCACGACGTCCAGGGTGGTCGCGCGGAACAGCGCACCGTTGAACAGCGACGCGATGCCCGGCAGGAAGTCGGTGCCCAGCTCGGCGGCCGAGCGCTTCCAGGTCAGCCCGCGGCGCAGGGGGAACGCGAGCTTCTCCGGCCGGTCGATGTTCGTGACGACGGGGGAGATGGCGGCGAGGTTGCGCCGTTCCGCCTCCTCCAGCAGCACCTCCAGCACGTTCTCGTCGGCGGGCCGGCCGTCGTCGTCGGCCAGCCACACCCAGTCGGCACCCAGCGACAACGCGTGCAGCATGCCGAGCGCGAACCCGCCCGCACCGCCGAGGTTGCGGTGCGAGGCGAGGTACGTGGTGGGGAGCGGGCACTGCTCGACCAGGTCGTCGACCGGTTGGTCGGGACCGTTGTCGACGACGACCAGGTGGTCGGGGACGCGCGTCTGGGTCGAGAGCGCCTTCAGCGACTCGGCCAGCAGTTCCCTGCGGTGGCGGGTGACCACCACCGCGACCACGGAGCCCTTGGGCAGTGCCTCGGTGTTCACTGCTTCTCGCCACCATTTCCGCTGAGTACGGGCGCGTCGTGGGAGAGGTGCATGCGCTCGAACGGGTCGTAACCCTTGTACGCGATGAGCACTTCCCTCAGGTCCCCGTGCATTTTGACGTGGCCCTCGTCCATCCAGATCGCGGTGTTGCAGAACTCCGCGAGGAACTCGTCGGAGTGGCTCGCGAACACCAGCAGACCGGAGCGGGCCACGAGGCCCTTGAGGCGGTCGCGGGCCTTGGCCAGGAACGCCGTGTCGACGGCGCCGATGCCCTCGTCCAGCAGCAGGATCTCCGGGTTGATCGACGTGACGACGCCCAGCGCCAGCCGGACGCGCATGCCGGTCGAGTACGTGCGCAACGGCATCGACAGGTAGTCACCGAGCTCGGTGAACTGCGCGATGTCGTCGACCCGCTTCTCCATCTCCTTGCGGCTCATGCCCAGGAACAGACCGCGGATCATGATGTTCTCGTAGCCGGAGATCTCCGGGTCCATGCCGACGCCGAGGTCGAAGACCGGAGCGACCTTGCCGACGATCCGCGACTGGCCGCGGGTCGGCTCGTAGATGCCCGCCAGCAGGCGCAGCAGCGTGGACTTGCCCGCGCCGTTGTGGCCCACCAGGCCGACGCGGTCGCCGTCCTTGAGGGACAGCGTGATGTCGTGCAGTGCCTCGATGATCGGCACCTTGCCCTCGGAGCCGATCTTGCCGCCGACCTTGCCGAGTGCGAGCTTCTTCAGTGAACGGGACTTCGCGTCGAAGATCGGGAAGTCGACCGATGCGTTCCAGACGTCAATGCTGACCATGTCTCGGCCTCCCTCTCAGACCCAGTACGAGACGCGAGCGCGGTAGTTGCGCAGGATGACGAGCGCGGCCAGCCAGCCGACGACCGTGAACCCGCCGACGACCACCCAGTGGTGCCAGTCGACGTGGTGGCCGAGCAGCGGCGCGCGGACGACCTCGACGAAGTGGTACACCGGGTTCAGCTCGGCGATCAGGACGCGCCACTGCGAGTCGCTGCCGGCGGTCTTGGTGACCTTCGTGAGGATGTCGGCGTCCCAGACGATCGGCGTCATGAAGAACACCAGGTTGATGAAGCTGTTCACGACCGGCGGGATGTCGCGGAAGCGGGTGCTGATGACGCCGAACAGCAGCGACACCCACACGGCGTTGACGGCCAGCAGCACGAAGCCGGGGATCGCCAGCAGGATGGTCCAGCTGATGCCGGGCTGCAGCGTGCCGCCGTCGGTCATCCGGTAGGGCTCCGACAGCGTGCCGAAGAAGATCACCATGACGATCAGGTAGATCACCAGGTTGTGCGCGAGGAACAGCACCTGGCGCCACACCATGCGCATCACGTGGATCGTGATCGGCGCGGGGAGGTGCTTGATCAGCCCCTCGTTCGCGATGAACACGTCGGTGCCCTCGGTGACGCAGCCGAGGATGAAGTTCCAGATGATGAAGCCCGCGGTGATGTACGGCAGGAAGGCCGGCAGCTCCGCGTCCAGCAGCACCGAGTACAGCAGACCGAGTGCGAGCGCTGTGGTCCCCATCGAGATGGTGATCCACAACGGACCGATGACCGACCGGCGGTAGCGCTGTTTGATGTCCTGCCAGCCGAGGTGGCCCCACAGTTCGCGGTGGTCCCACGCTTCCCGCACGTCGGCGAACGCGCGCTTGAAGCTGCGCGACTTGACGGCAGGGGGCGCCTCAGCTTGGTCGAGCGTACTGGTGGCTTGCACGAGGACTGAGCGTACCGGCGCCTGAGGAGGCCCTTGGACGCCGGTACGTCACGGAGTGGTCACCGCGCCCGGATGTAGGTCACCATCCGATCGAGGCAACCTTCAGAGGTACTGACCCGTCCCCTTGGGACCGAGACCCGTGTCCGCGGCGTCGCTCCCGCTGCTGCCCGCGGGCAGCGCACGGCCGCGCATCTGCTCCAGCTGGGCGCGTGCGGCCATCTGCTGGGCGAACAGCGCGGTCTGGATGCCGTGGAACAGGCCCTCCAGCCACCCGACCAGCTGCGCCTGCGCGATCCGCAGCTCCGCGTCCGAGGGCGTGCCCTCCTCCGTGAACGGGAGGGAGAGGCGCTCCAGCTCGTCGCGCAGCTCGGGCGCGAGACCGTCCTCGAGCTCGTCGATGGACCGCTTGTGGATCTCCTTGAGCCGGTTGCGGCTCGCCTCGTCCAGAGGAGCGGCCCGCACTTCCTCGAGGAGCTGCTTGATCATCGTGCCGATCCGCATGACCTTCGCCGGCTGCTCGACCAGGTCGGTGAGGTCACCACCGTCCGCCGCACCGACGACCACCACTGGTTGCTGCTCCTGGTTCATGCGCTCCATCCTGGTCCTGTCGACGTTTTTGACATTAGTCGGGTGGGGGCTGGGCAACACCGAGTTTGCCCTCATACGTACGGTGTGTGGCATGGCGTTCGACGTCGCACGGGTACGAGGGCTCTTCCCCGCGCTCGGCGACGGCTGGGTGCACCTCGACGCACCGGCCGGGATGCAGGTGCCCGAGCAGGTGGCCACGGCGGTCTCCACCGCCCTGCGCGCCCCCGTCTCCGGTCCCGGTGGGCTCTTCCCCGCCTCCCAGCGGGCGGAGGCGATCGTCGACGCTGCCCGCCGTGCCGTCGCCGACCTGGTGGGGGCGGACCCCGCGGGTGTCGTGCTCGGTCCCTCCTCCGCAGTGCTGCTGCAACGCCTCGCCGACGCCATGACCGACGACTGGTTCATGGGCGACGAGGTACTGGTTTCCCGCTTGGACCACCAGGCGAACATCGCACCCTGGCTACGCGCCACCCAGCGCACCGGCAGCGCGGTCAAGTGGGCAGAGGTCGACATCGAGACGTGCGAGCTGCCGAGCTGGCAGTACGACGAGCTCGTCACCGACCGCACGAAGCTCATCGCCATCACCGCCGCCTCCGGTGTCGTGGGCACCCGCCCGGACCTGGCGAAGATCTCGGCGGTGGCCCGCGCGCACGGCGCCGTGGTGGTGGTCGACGCCTCCTCGGCCGCGCCGTTCGTGCCGTTGGACATCGTTGGCATGGGCGCAGACGTGGTGGCTCTTTCCGCTGGTCAGTGGGGCGGTCCGCCGGTCGCGGCCCTGGTGTTCCGGGACCCGTCGGTGCTGGAACGCCTGCCGTCCTGCTCGGTCGACCCGCAGGCCCGCGGCCCGGAACGCCTGGAGCTGGGCCCGCACGCCTACCCGCTGCTCGCCGGCCTCGTCGCCTCCGTGGAGTACCTGGCGGAGCTCGACGACGCCGCCACCGGCACCCGCCGGGAGCGCCTGCTCACGTCACTGGGCTCGGTGAAGGCGTACCAGGCCGGGCTCCTCGCCAACCTCATCCACGAACTGCGTTCGCTGCGCCACGTGATGGTGATCGGCGACGCCATGCGCAGGGTCCCCGCGCTGGCGTTCACGATCGCCGGGGTGAAGGCGGAGGACGGCGTCGAACACCTCGCCTCGCGCGGTGTCTGCGCGTTCGCCGACCCCGGCCAGCACGGCGTGTTCTCGGTGCTCGGTGTCGGCGAGGTCGGCGGCGCCATCCGCGTCGGACTCGCCCACTACACGAACGCGGTCGAGGTGGACGACCTGGTGCGGGCCGTGGCCGAGCTGGCCTGAGGCTTTCGGGAGACCTGGTTGGACGACTCGCTCGCACGCGAGCTGGCAGACCTCACGGCCCTGCAGCGGCTGAGCCCGCTGTGCACCGGGTACCTCCCGCGCACCTCCGGCGAGCTGCGCCCGTCAGCCCTGGTCGCGGTGCTGGACGAGATCGTGCTCGGCGCCCGCACCGTGCTGGTGGAACTGGGCTGCGGCTCCTCCTCGGTGCTGCTGGCCCGGCTGCTCGCCCAGCGCGGCTTCGGCCGGTTGCTGTCGATCGAGCACGACGAGCGCACCGCCGCGTTCGTGGCTTCCCAGCTGCGGCGGGAGGGCCTCGGCGGCGTGGCGCGGGTCGTCCACGCGCCGCTGTCCCGTCATCCGGCGGCCCTGTCGCGGCACGGCCAGTGGTACGCGCCGCAGCAGGTGCACGCCGAGGTGTTCGGCTACGTGGACTCGTGCGGGCTCGTGGACCTGTTGTTGGTGGACGGCCCCGGTCTCGGCGACCTGCGGTACCCGGCGTTACCGGTGTTGCGCGGGGTGCTGGCGCCGGGCGCGACCGTGCTGGTCGACGACGCCGACCGGGCGGACGAGCAGGCGGTGCTGGGACGGTGGTCCGAGGAGTTCGGCATGGAGTTCCGCACCGCTCCCCGGACCTCGATCGCGTCGGCGACCGTCACCGCTCTCGCTTGAGCACCACCTTGCCGAACACGTCCCCCTCGTCCAGCAGCCGGTGCGCCTCCGCCGCGTTCGGCATCGGCACGACCCGCCCGACGATCGGCTTCACCGCACCGCTCTCCACCAGCGGCCACAGGTGCTCGCGGACCTGCGCGACGATCGCGCCCTTGCCCTCGACGGTCCGCCCCCGCAGCCCGGTCGCCATGACCGACGCGCGCTTCGCCAGCAGCTTGCCGATCGGCAGCTCGCCCTTCACCCCGCCCTGCATGCCGATGATCATCAACCGGCCGTCGGGGGCGAGGACGTCGATGTTGCGCGGCAGGTAGGAGGCGCCCATGTTGTCGAGCACGACGTCGGCCTTCCCGACCTCGGCCACGAAGTCCTGCGTCCGGTAGTTCACGGTGATGTCGGCACCCAGCTCGGCGCAGCGGGCCAGGCGCTCGTCGGAACCGGCGGTGGCGGCCACCGTGGCGCCGAGGGCCTTCGCCACCTGGATCGCGTGCGTGCCGATGCCGCCCGCGCCGCCGTGGACCAGGAAGGTCTCACCGGCCTTCAGGCGGCCGTCCATCACGACGTTCGACCACACCGTGCACGCCACCTCGGGCAGCGACGCGGCGGTGACCAGGTCGACGCCCGCGGGCACCGGCAGGACCTGGGCCGCGGGCACGACGACCTGCTCCGCGTAGCCGCCGCCGGCGAGCAGCGCGCACACCTCGTCGCCGACCGAGAGACCGGTCACGCCCTCGCCCAGCGCCAGCACCGTGCCGGAGCACTCCAGGCCGATGACGTCCGACGCACCCGGCGGGGGCGGGTAGAGGCCCTGCCGCTGCAGCAGGTCCGCGCGGTTGACGGCCGAGGCGGCCACGTCGACCAGCACCTCGCCGGGACCCGGTGACAGGTCGGGGACCTCGGTCCACTCCAGCACTTCCGGGCCGCCGGGTTCGCGCACAGTGATCGCATGCATGTGATCGACCGTAATCACATTCGACAGCCCCGGCACCATCAGAGCATGAACGCCTGGCCGTTGCGGAACCTCGTGCTCACCACGCCGCGCCTCGAACTGCGCCCGGACGACGACGAAGGGCTCTTCGAGCTCGTGGACGTCGCGAAGGAGGGCGTGCACGCGCCGGACGAGATGCCGTTCAACGTGCCGTGGACCGACCAGCTGTCCGACGACGGCGGGCGCAGCATGGTCCAGTTCTTCTGGGCCAACCGCGCGAAGGTGGCGCCGGGCAGCTGGGCCATCACGTTCCTGGTGCGGCACGAGGGCAAGGTCATCGGCGTGCAGGAGCTCAGTGCGCGCGACTTCGCCGTGCTGCGTGAGGTGGCCACCGGCTCGTGGCTGGGGCAGAAGTTCCACGGCAACGGCTTCGGCACCGAGATGCGCGTCGCCGTGCTGCAGTTCGCGTTCGACCACCTGGGTGCCCGCATCGCCCGATCGGCCGCGTGGGTCGGGAACCGGGCTTCGAACCGGGTCAGTGAGAAGCTCGGGTACGTGCACGACGGCACGACCGCCGCCGCACCGCGCGGCGAACGGCTTGAGCACGTGCGACTGCGGCTGGACGTGGCGAACTTCGCGCGGCCGGCGTGGCACACCGAGGTCGCGGGGCTCGCTGAGTGTGTTCGACTGATCACCAGCTGAACTCCCACCGACCGACGGATTGTGGCCCGTGTCTCCTCTTTGTGAGGGTGGCCCCACTCGGACGAAGGGGAACGTTCATGTCAGGCAGATCCAGGCTGGCGGCAGTGCTGGCCATTTCGGCACTCGTCGCAGCCCCCACCGCCACCGCGTCCGCCGCGGCTGAACCCGCGGGTCCCGCCCTCGCCAAGAAGCTCGCGAAGAAGGTGACCGTCGAGGGCGTCAACCGCCACCTGATCGCGTTGCAGCGCATCTCGGACCGCAACGGCGGCAACCGCGCCGCGCTGACCCCCGGCTACGGCGCGAGCGTCGACTACGTCGCGGGCAAGCTCCGCGACGAGGGCTTCATCGTGAGCACGCCGACGTTCGACTTCGACGTGATGGTCACCGACGCCGAGCGCGCCACCGTCGCCGGCGTGAACTACCAGGCGCTGATCATGACCGCGTCCCCGCAGACGCCCGTCGGCGGCGTGACCGGCCCGCTGCGCGTCGTGCCGGAGGACGCCACCACCGGCTGCGAGGCCACCGACTTCGCCGGCCAGGACTTCACCGGCTCGGTCGCCCTGATCCGCCGCGGCGGCTGCACGTTCGAGCAGAAGCACCTCAACGCGGCCGCCGCCGGCGCCATCGCCGTGCTGGTGTCGAACAACACCGCCGGGCCGCTGTCGAACGTGACGCTGACCAACCCCGGCAAGATCCCCACCGGTGGCATCTCGCAGGCCGACGGCACCACGCTGGCCGGGAAGGCCGGCTCCGCGGTCACCGTCGACATGCGCTTCCACACCGAGGTCCGCACCGAACGCAACGTCATCGCCGAGACCCGCACCGGCCGCAAGAACAACGTCGTCATGGCCGGCGCGCACCTCGACAGCGTCGAGGTCGGCGCGGGCATCAACGACAACGGCACCGGCTCGGCCGCGCTGCTGGAGACCGCGCTGCAGCTCGGTTCCCGCCCGAAGGTCGACAACGCCGTCCGCTTCGCCTGGTGGGGCGCGGAGGAGCGCGGCCTGATCGGCTCGACGAAGTGGGTGCAGTCCCTGACGTTCGAGCAGCAGCTCGACATCGCCCTGTACCTGAACTTCGACATGGTCGGCTCGCCGAACGCCGCCTACTTCATCTACGACGGCGACAACTCCGACGGCGTCGGCGCGGGCCCCGGCCCCTACGGCTCCGCGCAGATCGAGAAGGCCTTCGCCGACTACTTCGCCGCCAAGGGCGTCCCGACCGAGGGCACCGACTTCTCCGGCCGCTCCGACTACGGCGAGTTCATCGCCCAGGGCATCCCGGCCGGCGGCCTGTTCACCGGCGCGGAAGGCGTCAAGACCGCGGCCCAGGCCGCCAAGTGGGGCGGAACGGCCGGCGTCGCCTACGACCCGTGCTACCACTCGGCGTGCGACAACCTCGGCAACATCGACCGCGTCGCACTCGGCCGCAACGCCGGCGCGATCGCGTTCGTGACCGCCGCCTACGGCGTGTCCACCGAGGACGTCAACGGCGTGCCCCCGCGCGCCAAGCGTGCCGAGGCCCGTCTGTCGGCGGCGAAGGTGTCCTCTGCCGCGCACGCCGACGACCACGCGCACTCGCACGACGCCGTGGCGTAACCGCTTTTCCCGCTGCACGAAGGGGCCCGGCACCGCGCGTGCCGGGCCCCTTCGCTGTGTGGGCAGGCGTGCAAATCTGTGCAGTGGAAGCGGTCTGACGAACTTCTTCGAAACCTGATTTGTCGCGAACGAAACGGGCAGAGAAATATGGTCGTGCCCGTGACCGAAGCTCTGCAGGTAACGACAACAACCGCTGACCGCGACACCGCCGCCAACCTGGCGCGCTCCGCTGTTGCCGCTCGTCTGGCCGCAGGCGCGCAGGTGTCAGGCCCCGTGACGTCGTTCTTCTGGCACCTCGGTGAGCAAGGCGAAGGCGAGGAGTGGCAGGTGAGCCTCAAGACCACCACCGAGCGCTACCCCGAACTGGAAGCACACCTGCGCCGCGAACACCCCTGGGACAACCCGGAAGTAACGGCCGTGGCGCTGGCCGAAGCGTCAGACGACTACCTGGCCTGGCTGCGCAAGACGGTCAGCCCTGCGCCGTAGCGAGGAGCGCCGCCGCCTCGATCGCATTGGTCACCGCGGGCAAGCTGCCGTGCGGCTTCAGGCGCTGGACGACCTTCCCGATCTTCTCGGCAGGCCGCACCGAACCGACGCCATTCGCCAAGTGCGCAGCGCGTTCGGTGACAGCTGCGGCCTGCTCCACTTCGCCCGCATCGAGGTACGCGTGGGCAAGCGACGTCAGGTACATCGCCTTGTCGCGGGCATGGGTGTCGCCGTAGCGGCCAAGCACGTCTTCCAAGACTGGCACGGCACGCAGCGGGCGTTTCAGCTGCGTCCAGCACCGTCCCGCCATGATGCGGATTTCGTCTTCATCCACCCAGAACACCCAGTCAGGTTCGGGACGGTCGCCGGTCTGGCGCACGACGTCGGCCGCCTCCGTGAGGGCGCGTTCAGTGGCGTGCGCATCGCCGGCCACGGCATGTGTCCAGGCCATGCGCTCAAGTAGCAGGGCTCGCACACGAGGGGTGGCGTACTTGGCCGCGGTCGCGTACGAGGCAACGGCCGTCCCGACATCCGGCTGGGCAACGCTCACCTGCAAGTAGGCATCGAAGGCCAGGGCGTTGCCCGCGAGCATCGCGTGCTTGGCCTCGTTCGCCGCCTTCAGGCTGGCCTCGTAGTGCTGCTTGGCCTTCTGGTGCATTCCGGCGTCGAACGCCGCCCAACCCACCATCTGGGCTTGCTCGGCGATGACGGCCGTACACGCCTTGCGGACACCGGGCAGGCACGTCGCACTGCGCACCAGCTCGGTGGTCGCCGTGAGCTCGTTCAGGTAGAGGCGATAGGTGTCCGCACCGCCGAGCAGATCATCCAGGCGGCGCAACCGGGCGGTGCGCTCCAGCAACCGATGGACGTCGCCCATGCCAAGTCGTTGCCCTGACGTCGGCCGCGCAGTGGCGGGCAAAGACACTGCCAGCCCGGCCATCGCGCCAAAGAACTCCCGCCGCTGCACGTCTTCCCCCTCAAGCTGCTGGTCTTGCTGACCTCGGGCTCGCCGTCGGCTGGCCTTGGCCGTAGCAACTGCGCGTCGTAGCTCGGCAACCGATGTCCCGAAGGTAGCCGCGTAGTGCTGCTGCCAATAGGGCGTGAGCAACCGGCTTTCGGCCTCCCAGCGTGAGACTTCGTTGCGAGTCACCGCGCGGCCGGCCAGGTCGGACAGCACGGCCGCTTGCTCTGCTTGCGAACGACCGGCGACCAACCGAAGTTGCCGCAGCAGCCGCCCGATGCTCACCGGCTCGTGCATGGCGTCCATCCTGAAGGGGGTTGGGACTGATGCGCACCATTCTGGCCACCTCTTCTGGCCACTCCGATGAAATGGCCACCCCTTGCGGCGACTCCGCCCGATCGGGCGAGCAATTTTCATGTGGGCAGGCACCCGGCGTCGGCAAGGGCACCCGGAAGAACTCAAAACCGGCCTGTTCCCGAATGCAGGTCGGCGGCCTGTTTCCTCGGCGCGGGGGTGCCACCCATCGACAGCGACAGTGGGGAGCACTCCAGTGATGCCCGCACCCGTGGCAGCGAACCAATTTTCAAAGTTCATCGCCCCGTACATCACCACTTGGAGCGCCGAGCAGGAGATTCCTTCCCGCGTGGTGGAGCGTCCCGGCTACGGCGTCGGTTACGCGGATGAGTTGCTCGGCGACCGGGACTCGCACGGCGTGCTGTGGCAGCGAGCAGCCGTACGCCACGGCGTGGGCAGGCCGGAGTTCGGCAAAGTGCACCCGCTCAGGCAACGGCGGGCCATGCGCAAGTTGCTGTGCCAGGTGTGCGCCGGGCCTGCCGGTCAGGACGAGGACGGTGTGCTGTGGCTGCTGCGGGACTACCAAGAGGATTGGGCGGGGTGGCCGGAAGGCATGGCCTGCACTGAGCCGCCTGTGTGCGTGCCGTGCGCTGCATTGTCCCTGCGGTTGTGTCCGGCGTTGCGGCGTGGAGCGGTGGCCGTTCGCGTCCGATCGTTCGAGGTGGCGGGCATCCGCGGAGCGCTCTACCGGAAGGGTGTGTTCGGGCCGGTAGCAGTCGAGGACGTGAATCTGGCTTACAACGACCCCGACAGCCGGTGGGTGGTGGCGTCAGCGCTCATTCGCGAGCTCCGGGATTGCACGTTCGTGCCGCTGACCGAACTCACCGAGCAGCACGACGCAGTCCAGACACGGTGACGGCGGCCTCGATGAGATGGGGCATCGGGGGACTCGAACATCGAAGTGGCTCGTTGCTGCACCAAAGGGGCCGTGAAGGCCTCCCGACAGCCTTCACAACCCCTCTGAACTGCGGAAGCGGAGGGATTTGAACCCCCGGACGGTTGCCCGTCTCCCGCTTTCAAGGCGGGTGCATTCGGCCGCTCTGCCACGCTTCCCCGACGCCCGGAGGCGTCACCGACACCCACCGGAGGTGTCAGCGGAGCAGCCTAGCCGTTCGAGTCCCGCAGGTGTGTCATGACCCGGTCGAACACCTTGGCCAGCACCTCACCCTCCTCGGGCGACAGCAGGTCCACGATGTGCGCCCGCACCCCGGCGAGGTGCGTGGGGGCGGCGGTGACCAGCTGGGCGAGGCCGGCCGGGGTCAGCTCCGCCAGCACGCCGCGGCCGTCCTCCGTGCACTCGCGCCGCAGCACCAGGCCGGCCTTCTCCATCCGCGCGACCTGGTGGGAGACGCGGGACTTGGAGGAGGCGACGTCCTCGGCGAGCTGGGTCATGCGCATGCGGTGGTGCGGTTGTTCGGAGAGGCGCACGAGGATCTCGTAGTCGGCGAGTGACACTCCGTGGGCGTCCTGCAGCTCTCGGTGCAGGCGGTCCATGAGCATGGAGGAGCCGTTCACGTAGGTGCGCCACGCGCGCATCTCACCCTCGTCGAGCCAGTGCGGCTCCTGCTCACTTGATGTCACGCCAACAAGGCTAAACCGGCTCATGACGATCGAGTCATCCCTCTGGAAAACCAGGCGGTCAAAAGGCAGACTCCCGGGCCGTACACGCGCGTTAACCACGCCCTTGAGAGGCCTGTAACCCATGAAGTCGTTCAGACGGCTCACCGTTCTGGCGATCACCGCCGCCGCGGCCACTGTCATCAGCGCTACCGGGCCTGCCCAGGCCGATGTCGAGTCACTGCGCGGTCGGGGCGCGGTCGACGTGCGCCTGATCGGGATCAACGACCTGCACGGCAACATCGAGCCGCCCACCGGCAGCTCCGGCCGGGTCGTGCTGGCGGACGGCACGACCGTCGACGCCGGCGGTGCCGCGTTCAACGCCACGCACATCAAGAACCTCCAGAAGGAGGTCCGCAACTCCGTCATCGTCGGGCAGGGCGACCTGATCGGCGCGAGCCCGATCGTGTCGGCGCTGTTCCACGACGAGCCCACGGTCGAGGTGCTCAACAAGGTCGGCATGGACACGACCGCGGCGGGCAACCACGAGTTCGACGAGGGGTACAAGGAGCTGCTGCGCATGCAGCACGGCGGCTGCCACCCGGTCGACGGCTGCCAGTTCCGGGACAAGTACAAGGGTGCTGACTTCCCGATCCTCGGCGCGAACGTCACGCACGCCAAGACGGGGCTGCCGGCGTTGCCGCCGTTCTGGGTGGAGTTCCGCGACGGGATGCCGATCGGCTTCATCGGCATGCCGCTCAAGGACGTGCCGCTCCTGGTGGACCCCAACGGCATCAAAGAACTCAAGTTCGATGACGAGGTGAAGGCGGCCAACAGGTACGCCAACCTCCTCGACGCGATCGGTGTGAAGTCGATCGTGCTGCTGGTGCACCAGGGCGACCAGGTCACCGCGTCGACCGGTGGGCCCAACGCCTGCAACGTCGCCGCGAACAACCCCGGCAGCTACATCGCGGCCAACGTCAGCCCGAAGATCGACGCGGTGTTCTCCGGCCACAGCCACCAGCACTACAACTGCGTGGTCAAGGACCCGGCCGGCAACCCGCGGCCGTTCATCGAGGGGCTCGCGTTCGGTCGTGAGCTCAGCGTCGTCGACCTGAAGATCGACCGCCGCACCCGCGACGTCGTCCGCGGTGAGACCAAGGCCGACAACAAGATCGTCACCCGCACCGTCGCGCCGGACCCCGAGGTGCAGGCGATCATCGACCTCGCCAAGCAGAAGTCGGGCCCGATCGCGAACAAGAAGATCGGCGACATCAGCTCGGACGTCCTCCGCGCGCAGAACCCCGCCGGTGAGTCGCCGCTGGGCAACCTCATCGCGGACGGGCAGCTGGAGGCCACCAAGGGCAACGGTGCCGTGCTCGCGCTGATGAACCCCGGTGGCGTGCGCGCCGACCTCACCTACAAGTCCTCCCCGGCCGGTGAGGGCGACGGCGTGGTCACCTACGGCGAGGCGTTCACCGTCCAGCCGTTCGGCAACATCCTGCAGACGGTCACGCTGACCGGCGCGCAGCTCAAGAACGTGCTGGAGCAGCAGTTCACCGCCGCCAGGACGTTCGTGCTGCAGCCCTCCGCGGGCCTGAAGTACAGCTGGTCGAAGACCGCGCCGTTCGGTTCGAAGGTCTCGGGCGTCACGCTCAACGGCGCCCCGCTCGACCCGAACGCGAACTACCGCGTGACGATCAACAGCTTCCTGCAGGGCGGCGGTGACGGCTTCAGCGAGTTCACCCTCGGCAAGGACATCACCGGCGGTGGCATCGACCTGGACGCGTTCTCCGCGTACCTGGTGGCCCACCCCGGTCAGGGCGCCCCGGCGCTCGACCGCATCACGCAGCTCCCGTAAGGCACGGCCGAAGGCCCTCCCGGTGGCGATCACGCCGCCGGGAGGGCCTTTTCGCGGGCCGCCCAGAAATCAGTCCTGATCATTTCCTGATCCTTTTCCGGCTGCGGCCGATTGCGGTCCGCAGTGTCGATCTCCGCAGGTCACCCGTCCGACTTCACCAATTCAGGTTCGTCGTGAGGTGTTGAGAAATGCGGCGATCAAGCGCATAGTCGAATATGAGCTGGCAGCCGGTACGTGAAGATCTGAACCGGAGGCCACGCCCAGAAGGGGTAGGTGGTGCTGTGCAGGTATCTCCTCGCTGTGGCGAAACGCGGTCTGTTGCATCCCCGCGAGCGGCCCGGCCGTAACCGGACCGATCGCGACCGTGTAGCAACTCCGAACGGGGTTTCGGGTGCCCAGGCACCATTCAGGTGTCGCTCGGCGCATCTCGACGCTGTTGAGCTCGACTTCGGTTTCGTCTCATGGCGTCACCGGTCGGGCGCCACGCCAACCGCCGTAGGCCGTAGTCGCTGCAACCACATGGGAAGTCCTCGGTGCGGTGCCCCGATGTCGGGCGCCGCACCGAGGCACGTTCAGCTCCTGGGCGCGTAAATCCCCCGAGCACGCCCGGTGCTCTATCGTTTGCCGCGTCACGGGGTCCTTGTCAGGAGGCGCGCGGTGCAGTTCAACGAAGGTGCGGAACTCGACGCTTCGCAGGTTTCCGACCAGCGGGGGGTGGGCGGCCGCGTCGCCGGCGTCGGCGGTGGCCTCGGGGTGGTCGGCCTGATCGTCTTCTTCCTGATCCAGCAGTTCACCGGCATCCAGCTGCCCACGAGCGGTCTGGAGGGCGGCAACGTGAACCCCGGCACGCAGGTGGAGTCGGGTCAGCTGGCGGAGAAGTGCAAGACCGGCGCCGACGCGAACCGCGACAGCGACTGCCGGGTCCTGGCCACGATCAACTCGATCCAGGCCTTCTGGACCGACCAGTTCTCCCGCTCCGGCCGCACCTACCAGGTCACCAGGACCAACTTCTTCCGCAGCAGCGTGAACACCCGCTGCGGCAACGCGACCTCCGCGGTCGGCCCGTTCTACTGCCCCGCGGACTCCCAGGTGTACATCGACCTGGACTTCTTCAACGAGATGCGCACGACCTTCGGCGCGAAGGGCGGCCCGTTCGTCGAGGCCTACATCCTCGCCCACGAGTACGGCCACCACGTGCAGAACCAGCTCGGCACCTCGGACCGGGTGAGCACCCGCACCGGCCCGACCTCCGACTCGGTGCGCCTGGAGCTGCAGGCCGACTGCTACGCGGGCGCGTGGGGCAACGCCGCCACCAAGACGCCGACCGCCAACGGCCAGCCGCTCATCACGAACATCACCCAGGAGGACGTCGACGCCGCGCTCGACGCGGCCGGTCGCATCGGTGACGACTTCATCCAGCGCGAGCTCGGCGGCGGGCAGGTCGACACGACCAAGTTCAGCCACGGCAGCTCCGAGCAGCGCAAGAAGTGGTTCACGACCGGCCTGCAGACCGGCGACCCGGCCCGCTGCAACACGTTCGACACCAACAACCTGGGCTGAGCTTTGCAGAAGCGCTTCCTCGTCCTGCACGACTACGGCATGGGTGGCCTGTCGTGGTGGATCTGGGCGGACTCGGCCGACCAGATCGTGCGCACGCTCGCCGAGGTCGAGGTGATCACGAACCCCGACGCGGTGCGGCAGGCGGAGGAGTGGGGGCTCGAGGAGTTCGAGCTCAGGGACGTGGACGGCGACCCGGTGCTGCGCCGCATGCGGGACGACCGCCTGCGGCAGCGCGACCAGCCGGGGTTCGGCGTGCTGGCCGGGCGAGAGCGGGTGTACCTGCGCACGTTCGACCAGGGCACCGCCTACCTGCTGGAGATCGGCGAGGACGGCCGGCAGCTGCGGCAGGTCGAGGTGAAGGCGGACGGCACGCTGCTCAGCTCCACGATGGAGGGCTGGCCGATCAACCCGCCGATCGACCTGCACGACCCGCAGTACGTGCCGATGGAGATCCCCGAACGCGAGTTCGAGGACGCGTGGTGCAGGGCGGTGCCCGACCCCGCGTACGAGGACTGAGCACCGCCCCGCTCTGGTTCAGCGGCGGGCCACCGCCAGCAGGCGGTGGTCGCCGAGGCGGAACGCGCTGCCGTCGACGTCGCCGCACAGCTCGACCGACGAGAACCCGGCCGCGTGCAGCATCCGGGTCAGCTCGGCCGCGGTGTAGACGTGCTGGACCGCGGTCGAGCGCTGCGTCCGCTCACCCGAGGTGAAGGTGAAGTCGATCAGCAACCGGCCGGAGGCCACGTCGTAGGTGTTGACGGCGACCATCTCGACGCCGTCCGCCGCGAGCCGGATCTCGCCCGGCAGAGACGGCAGCAACGACTCGGCCGCGCAGCTGTAGTCGACCACGAGCACGGGCGCCACCCGGCCCAGGTCGGCCAGGAACCGCGCGTTCTCGTCGTGCTCCAGGTACCCGAGGCTGTTGCCCATGCAGAGGGCGAGGTCGGCGACCACGCCCTCTGCTGCCAGGTCCCGCACGTCGCCCAGCCGCCAGTCCACGGCCGTGGACGACGAACGGGCGTGCGCGATGGCCTCCGCGGAGATGTCGAGCCCGGTGACCCGGTAGCCGCGGCCGGCCAGCTCGACGCTGTGCCGCCCGCTGCCGCACGGCGCGTCCAGCACCCGTGCGCCGGCCGGGGCGAACCGGGTCACGAAGTCGATCTCCGCGGTGGTGGCGGAAGGGGGAACGGCACCGCGCCAGAAGGTGTTGGCGAGATCGGTGAAGAAGGTGGTGTACCACGTCAAGGTGATGCTCCTGGTGATCGCACGGAAGATGAGCGAATGTCACCGGGCACTGCGGAGCGGCCCGGTGTGTCCGGGGCTGCCCATGGCATCGACCTTGTCTCGTAGAGCTCGTGGAGTGACCCCACCCAACCACGTCCGCGCCGTGAAGCGAAGCGGTTTTACCGACCGGCGCACGGCTCCGGGTGCGCATGGCGGGCCGTGTCGTGGCGAACACTTCCCACCACACCGGACGTTGGGGTACTTTCCCGTCGTCCTGCGGGCGCGTGCGGGGGCTCTGACGCCGGCGGACCACTCATCACATGGGGTCTTGGGGGATCCATTGTCCGAAAGATCGGTCAGCCGTGCCCTGCTCAGGTTCACGGCGCTGACCACCGCAGCCGTGCTCGCGTTCGGCGGTTCGGCCGCCACCGCGTCCGCGCAGGACGAGCCGACGAGCACCGCTCCGACCCAGTCGGAGACGACCACACCGCCACCACCTGCCGAGACGACCACGCCGTCGTCGACGCCGAGCGAGACCCCGCCGTCGGAGCCGGCCGCGAAGCCGGAGCCGACCGAGAAGCCGGAGCCGACCGAGAAGCCGGAGCCGACCGAGAAGCCGGAGCCAGTGGAGGCACCGTCCGAGACGGCCACGCCGCCGTCGAGTGACGCGCAGCCGCCCGCGGTGCAGCCGCAGGCCGAGCAGAAGGCCGAACAGGCCGCGGCCACGCCGGACCTCAAGCTCACCGTGGACTTCGACCGCGACGAGTACGAGCTGGGCAAGCCGCTCGCCATCACGGTGACGGTGCGCAACTCCGGCACCGCGCCCGCCAACCAGGTCCGGTTCGCGAGCGAGCCCGGCGAGATGTGGCTGACCACCGGCGTGGACGAGCTGGTCTCCCGCCCGAACCTGGCGCCGGGGGAGACGAAGACCATCAAGCTCGGGGCCACGGCGCAGTACAACAGCACCCGGGTCCGCCTCGGGATGCGGACCTACGCCGAGGGCACGACCGACCCGACGCCGAACGACAACTACGCGACCGACACCGCGAGGATCGCGGTGAACGGCGGCACGGCGACCGGCGTCGTCTACGAGGACAAGAACGGCAACGGTGTCGCGGACGCGGGCGAGGGCCTGGCGCACAAGCAGCTGAAGCTGACCGGCGCGACGTCCCTGCCGTTCCCGACCTTCTCCACGGACCAGAACGGCCGCTTCTGGATCTCCGGCCTGCCCGCAGGCACCTACCAGGCGAGGCTGAGCAGCAACGACATCAGCGGCCAGCAGCTCAAGGCCGGCCAGACCATCGTCGTGAGGTCCGGTCAGACCACGGAGACCGCACTCGTCACCGCGCCGCCGCTGTCGCGGTCGCTGCGGCTCACCGGCTACCGCTTCGACAAGCCGAAGTACGCGAAGGGCGAGCAGCTGGCCGTCTCGGTCACGCTGACGAACTCGGGCACCGCGCCGATCGAGCACCTCGTCTGGGTCTGCGACCCGGAGAACGACCCGACCGTGCTGGACGGCACCGGCCCCGGCTGGGCCGAGGTCTCGCCCGACGGCCAGGGCATCTCGATCCCGGCCGGGCAGAGCAGGACCGTCACCGTCACCGACGTGGTGCCGGACGCCGCCTTCCAGGCTGGCAAGGTCTACTTCGCCTGCGCGTTCAGCGTGGACGGTCGCAACGTCGACGTCCCGTCCGGCGGACCGGTCGCCGGCGACCCCGGTCTCACCTTCGGCGCCGAGGTCGTGGGCGCGTTCGGGTCGGTCAGCGGCTGGCTGAACCGGCCGGGCAACGACTCGGTCAAGCTCGTCGCCGTCGACCCGGCGAACGGCCGCGTGCTGGGCACCACCCTGACCGGTGGCTCCTACACCCTCCCGAACCTGCGGCAGGGCCCGGTCGCGATCCGGGTCGTCGGCCCGTGGTCGTTCGCCGACGGCGGCACGAGCAAGCCGGTCACCGTGGTCGGCGGCGAGAACGTGGTCGTCGACCTCACCGTCGTTCCCGGCCCGCAGGTCGCCGACCCGTCGGTCGACGCCCAGGACCTCAAGGTCTCAGTCACCTTCGACAAGGCGACCTACGACTTCAGCGACCCCGTGCAGATGACGATCAAGGTCGAGAACGCCGGCACCGGAACGAGCCCCGTGCCCGGCTGGCTGCTGCACGACTGGGCCCAGGGCGAGCCGAGCTTCGACCACATCGCGCTGCCGAAGTTCCTGAACGAGCGCTTCAGCCTGTGGCCGGGTGAGAGCAGGCAGATCACGCTCACCGGCACCATCAAAGACTACGGCCAGAACGGCCCGGCCGACCGGATCGCGTTCAAGGTGCGCGTCGCCAACGGCTGGTGCTGCGACAAGAACCCGGCGAACAACGAGGCGGAGGCCTCGGCCGCCGTCACCTGGGCGACCGGGTCCGCGACCGTCACCGTCTACGGCGACCGGGACCTCAACGGGCAGCTCGACGCGGGCGAGGAGCTCGCGGGCAGCAACGTCAACGTCGGTGGCGGCAAGCCGTACCGCAACGTGCAGGGCACCACCGGCGCCGACGGCCGGGTCCGGTTCACCGGTCTGGCAGCCGGCCGGTACAACGCGAGCAACCGGTTCAACAACGAGACCGACTGGGTCGTCGCCGACGGCGACCCGGACTTCGTCGTGAACCCCGGTGACGAGGGCACCGCGCAGATCAGGATGGTCCGCCCGCTGTCCGACGCGCTGAAGGCGTCGATCACGTTCGATCAGCCGTCCTTCCAGCGCGGCGAGCGCGTCGGCCTCACCGTGTCGCTCACGAACGAGGGCACGCAGGCGCTCCAGGTGAAGGCCTGGTGCTACGGCGGTTCGAGCCCGTACCTGGGCAACGCCACCGCGGACTGGGGTGTGCTGGCCGAGGGCGCGGCGGGCGTCGCGCTCGCGCCGGGAGCAACGCAGCAGGTGCACGTCAGCACGCCGATGCCGGCCGGGGCCGAGAACCACGGCCAGGTCGCCACCAGCTGCTCGTTCGGTCCCGAGCAGGCCCAGGGCAACCCGTTCGTGGGTGCCTCGGTGAAGGTCGTCGGCGAGACGAACACCTTCCGCGGTGTCGTGGTCACCGGCCAGTACCCGGACCAGAAGCCGGTGGCGAACGTGAAGGTCGTCCTGCTCGACCCGTGGACGAACCAGCCGGTCGCCCGCGCCACCACCGACGCCGAGGGCGGCTGGGTGTTCCCCGACCTGCCCGTCGGTCCGTACACGCCGGTCGTGGTCGGCCCGTGGCGCCTGCTCAACGACTGGTCGGAGAGTCCGCCGTTCGCCAACGTCAAGGGCGAGGAGTACCCGGCGTGGCTGTGGGTCGAGCCGGGGCAGGAGGTCGCCGACCCCGACCTCGCCACCACCACCGGTGGTGACGGAACGGGAGCCGGCGCCGGTCCCGGTGCGGCGACGGGTGGGAACGCCACCGCGCTGCCTGCCCGCAACACCGCCGCGCTCGCCGACACGGGCGTGAGCGTGCTCGGCCTCGTGCTGTTCGGTGCGCTGCTCGTGCTCGCCGGTGCGGCGCTGCGGCGCAAGCCCGCCCTGGGCTGAGCCGGGCGTTCTGACGCGGAACAACGGGGCGGTGCTCTTCGGAGCACCGCCCCGTTGTCGTGAGAGCCACAACGCGTCGTCCGGGACGGAGTGTTAGCGTCGCTAAACGTTTCTGATCCTGGGGGTGGCATGACGGTCTGGGAAGCAGTCGTGGTGGTCATCGCGGGTGTGTTCGCAGGCGGCATCAACACCGTCGTCGGCAGCGGCACGCTCGTGACGTTCCCCGTGCTGCTCGCCGTCGGGTACCCGCCGGTGGTCGCCAACGTCTCCAACTCGCTCGGCCTCGTCCCCGGCTCGCTGTCCGGTGCCTGGGGCTACCGCGAGGAGCTCAAGGGGCAGAGGTCCCGCATCGCCCGCCTGCTCCCGGCGTCGATCCTCGGTGGCGTGGTCGGCGCGATCCTGCTGGTGACGCTCCCCGACAAGGCCTTCGCCGCCATCGTGCCGGTGCTGATCGTCATCGCGCTGGTGCTCGTGGTCATCCAGCCGTGGCTCAACCGCAAGCTCGCCGACCGGCGCGGCAACGGGGACGGCGGCGTCCTGCTGTGGCTCGGCGTCTTCGCGGCCGGCATCTACGGCGGCTACTTCGGCGCGGCGCAGGGCGTGCTGGTCATGGGCATGATGGGCGTGCTGCTCAACGAGCACCTGCAACGGATGAACGCGCTGAAGAACGTGCTGACCGCGTTCGTGAACCTGATCGCCGGCGTCCTGTTCATCTTCATCGCCGACGTCGCCTGGGAAGCCGTGCTGCTGCTCGCCATCGGCTCCGTGGTCGGCGGTCAGATCGGCGCGAAGGTGGGCCGCAAGCTGTCGCCGACGGTGCTGCGCGGCGTGATCGTCGTGGTCGGCGTGGCGGCCATCGTGCAGCTGCTCACGAAGTAGCCACGGGCCCCCGCCGGACGGCAGGAGCCCGTGGCCCGGTCAGTTCAGGCAGCTCACGCCACGAACGCGCGTGCCGCGGCCAGGAACGCGTCGTTCTCGTCCGGCTCACCGATCGTCACCCGAGCGCCCTCGCCGACGAACGCGCGCACGACGACCTTGTGCGCCAGGCAGTGCTCGTTGAACGCGGCCGTGCGCTCGCCGAGCGGCAGCCACACGAAGTTCGCCTGCGACTCCGGCACGTCGTAGCTCATCGCCAGCAGCTCGCCGCGCACCCGCGTCCGCTCCGCCACGATCGCCCGGCAGCGGATCATCAGCTCGTCCTCGGCGTCGAGCGACGCCATCGCCGCCACCTGGGCCAGCGAGTTCACGGAGAACGGCACGTACACCTTGCGCAGCACCTCGGCGACGGCCGGCGGCGCCACCGCGTAGCCGACGCGCAGACCGGCGAGACCGTAGGCCTTGGAGAACGTCCGCAGCACCGCCACGTTGTCGCGGCCCTGCGCCCACTGCTGCTTGGCCAGCTCGACGCCGTCGGGGATGTGCGCGTCGTCGACGAACTCCTTGTAGGCCTCGTCGATCACCACGAGCACGTCGGAGGGCACGCGGTCGATGAACGCCTCGATCTCCTCGGTGCGCAGCGCCGTGCCGGTCGGGTTGTTCGGGTTGCAGACGAACACCATCCGGGTGGCCGGGGTGATCGCCGCCGCCATCGCGTCCAGGTCGTGGACGTGCCCGGCGGTCAGCGGGACCCGGACCTGCCGCGCGCCCGCGACGTGGGTGACGATCGGGTACGCCTCGAACGACCGCCACGCGAACAGCACCTCGTCGGACGGGGTGCAGGTGGCCTGGATGAGCTGCTGGCACAGGGTCACCGAGCCGCAGCCGATCGCCAGGTGGTCGGCAGGGACGCCGAGCTTGTCGGAGAGGCGGCCGGTGAGCTCGACGCAGCCGGAGTCCGGGTACCGGTTGATGCCGGTGGCGGCCTCGGCGACGGCCTTGACCACGCTGGGCAGCGGGCCGGCGGACACCTCGTTGCTCGCGAGCTTGATGGCGCCGGGGATGGTCCTGCCGGGCACGTAGGAGGGCAGGGACGCCAGGTCAGCGCGGGTTCGCACGGTCATGCTCCCGATCCTCGCATTGCTCCGTCCGATTGGTCACGTTGACTGGAGTTCACCCCGTCGTGCGAGGGTGGGTTCATGACCACTACCCGTGTCGAGACGCTTGCCCTGACCGACGGCCGTGAGCTGCGGGTGACGATCGCCGAACCCGACGGTGCCGTCCGGGGCGGTCTGGTGGTGCTGCACGAGGCCCGCGGCATCACGACGCGGGTGAAGTCGCTCGTCAGCGGTCTCGCCGCGGAGGGCTGGCTCACCGTCGCACCGCACCTGTACGAGGCCGACCGCGTGCACGGCGACGACATCAGGGACCAGGTCAGCAAGCTCTCCGGTGACCGGCTGCTGGAGGACACCGACGTCGCGTTCGTCTGGCTGGGCCAGCAGGGCGTGAGCGCCGACCGGATGGGCGTGCTCGGCTTCGACGTCGGCGGCACCGTCGCGATGGTGGTGGCCGCGAGTCGCACGATCGGGGCGGCCGTCACCGTGCAGGCGCCCGGCGTCCTCGAACCGCTCTCGGACGGCCTGCCCGCGCTCGTCGACGTGGCCGGCGACCTCTCGTGCCCGTGGCTCGGAATCTACCGCGAAGGCGAGTCCGAGGAGGTCGACAAGCTGCGGGATGCCGTAGCGAGCTCGGAATCCGCGTCTGACGTGGTCCGTTTCGGGGCATCGAGTGACGAAGCGCGGGCTCGCGCGTTGAACTGGTTCGACGCACATATGAGGTAAGAGTCTTTACGGCGGATTGGAACCGAACCGTCGTCCGGGTACATCTAAGGAGTGCTTCGGACGGCTGACTGGGTGTAGCGCTGCGTAACACCCAGTGCTGCGGTGACGACCAAGCAGTGCAGGGGGTTGTGAGGATGGCTGAAGGCACCGGGACAGGCACGCAGACGGGCGCGGAGACGCCCGCTGTGAGCACGGCGACGACCACACCGATCACCGCGGACCAGCTCGCGGCGGCGAAACCGGCACTCCAGACGGAGATGCTGGTGGACAAGGCCGCGGCGAGCTACGCGGCGGCGAAGCTGGACCACGCCGCGGACAGCGGGCGGCTGCAGCTCGACGCCGGCGCGGCAGAGGCGTTGATCAAGGCCGTCGACGACGCGCGCGACCAGGTGATGGCGCTGTGGGAACGGGCCAAGAACCAGCTGGCGACGCCGCTGCAGTTCGGCGACAACCCGGTCGCCCACGCGATCAGCGCGCGGTTCCGCGACATCGCCGTCGGTGAGGACTCCGGTGCGGTCAAGGCGCTGCTGGACCTCTACGACGTGCTCGGCGACATCAGCAACGCGCTGAAGAAGAACCGCGACGAGACCCAGCGGGCCGACGAAGAGGCCGAGCGGCAGATGAAGAAGCACGGGGGTTCGTGGTGAGCCAGAGAGGGCACGGCGGCGGCAACGGCGGCCATGGCGGCGGGAACGGTCATGGCGGCAACGGCGGTCACGGCCACGACGGCAAGGACAAGTGGGACCGCGAGGACATCCACGAGCCGGTCGACTGGATGACCTACACCCACGAGCAGCTCTACAACATGGTGCACACCGGCGTGAACCTGGAGAGCGCGAACGCCGCCGCCACCAGCTGGAACAAGATCGGCGAGGAGATCGCGGGCGTCCGCGAGAACCTCCTCAAGGCCGTCGAGGACTCCACGGTCGGCTGGGAGGGCGAGTCGGCGCGGCTGGCCCGCGACGGCCTGACCGAGGTCACCAACTGGGTGCACGACACCGCGAGCTACGCGCAGAAGGTGTCGTCGGCGATCACCACCGAGACCAGCAACGTCGAGGCCGCGCGGGCCGCGATGCCGCCACCGCCGAAGGCGCCGGAGCCCCCGGTCCCGACGGACGCGGTCGTGGAGCCGCGTCCGGCGCTGGTCTCGCGGCTGCGCGAGCCGCAGGAGTTCCACGCGGTCGCCGACCAGAGCATGTACACGCCTGAGCAGAACCGGCTCCTCGCCCAGCAGGGGTCGTTCGCGGGCTTCGGCACCGTCGGCACCAGCGCGGTCGACGCCCTCGCGGCCAACGACGCGTCGCACCGGCGTGCCGCGGACGTGATGGCGGCGTTCCAGCGCAACTCGGCCGCGGTCGACCAGACCGTGCCGTCGCAGTTCACGCCTCCCGTGAACCCGGTCAACCCGGTGCTCGCCGACTCCACGACCGGCACCCGCACGCCCTCGACCCCGGACGCCACGACCGCCGGCGCCGGCGGTGCCGGAGCGGTCGCGCCGACGCCCGCGCCGAACCGGGGCAACACCACCCCGTCACGCGGTGGTGGCGGCGGTGGCTTCGGAGGCGGCGGCCGCGGTGGTGGCGGTGGCGGTGGCTTCACCGGTGGCATGGGCTTCGGCCGCGTGCCCGCCGCGAACCAGGGCAACCAGACCGGTGCCGGTACCGGCACCGGCGGCGGCATGTCGTCCGGTGGCGGAGCCGGTGTGGTCGGTGACGGCCGTTCCGGTGCGGGTGCCGCGGCAGCGGCGTCGTCCGCGGCGACCGGCAACCAGACGAGGGCGTTCCAGAACCCGCTCGCCATGGGCGCCGCGCCGATGGCGGCCGGCGCACCGGGGGCCGGTGGCCAGAACGACGAGCGCGAGCACAAGAGCGCGAGCTACCTGGAAGAGGACGACAACGTCTTCGGCCTGGACCGCAAGGCGGCCCCGCCGGTGATCGGTCAGTGAACGAAAGACGCTTCACGGTCAGCACGCAGGAGTTCTTCCTGCTGTGGCAGGCCGTGCACGGCGAGGACCGCGTCGTGCCGCTCGGAACGCCCCACGTCGGGGCCACCCGAGCGGCCCGGCGGCGGCTCGCCGAGCAGAGCTCCCAGACGCTCTACGCCAGGGGGCTCGGCACCATCGACCGCCCGGACGACTACCTGCGGACGCTGGTCAGCGGCCTCGGTGAGTTCGACCGGGCGCTCGAGATCGCGTACTTCAAGGGAACCGAGCTGGCGCGCGGACTCGCGTGCGCCGGCTGGAGCGGGTCGTTCGCCGCGCGGGTGGGCGACCAGGTCCACCTGCGCGAGTTCCGCCCCAACGCGCTGGCCTCGGCCACCGTCTCGTCGTTGCCCGGCCTCGCACCGGGCAGCGGCCGTTCGGTCAACGTGCGCTGGGACGACTACCTGCGCGCGGGCGAGGCCGGTGAACGCGAAGGCGTGCAGGCGTTCCTGGACGTCCTGCGCGACGCGGGCATCCGCGAACCGGAGGCCCACACGCTGATGCGCATCGTCACCTCCCGCATCGGCGGCGGCGAGCTCGGCCTCACCGCCCGCAACCGCGACGGCGTGCCCCGCCCGACCGGCCGCTCGGTGTCCTGGCTGGACACCCGCGAGGGCCGCTACCTGCTGCGCAAGCACGACGGCTGGCTCGTGCTGGCCCCCGCCGACCAGGCCCGCCTGACCTCGGCCGTGGACGAGCTGCTGGCCGGCTGAGCCCCACACCGCCGGCCGCGTCCTTGTCCGCGAACACCACATGGACGAGGCGCGTTCCACCAGCTAGACATTGGGGCATGACCGACACCGACGTCGAACTGCTGTGGCGCCCGGACCCCACGAGGGCCACCGGGATGACCGCCTTCAGGTCGTGGTTGAGCGACCGCGGCCACGACTTCCCCGACTACGAGTCGCTGTGGGAGTGGTCCGTCTCCGACCTCGAGGGGTTCTGGGGCGCCATAGCCGCGTACTTCGACGTGTCGTTCCACTCGCCGGCCGAACGCGTGCTGGCCGCCGCGGAGATGCCGGGCGCGTCCTGGTTCCCCGGCGCCACCCTGAACTACGCCGAGCACGCGCTGCGCCGCGGCGGTGACGACGACCTCGCCGTGATCTTCCACCGCGAGGACGGCCTGACGCACTCGCTGACGTACGGCGAGCTGCGGTCCAGGGTGGCCGCCTTCCGCGCCGCACTGGCCTCCGTGGGCGTCTGTGCGGGCGATCGGGTGGTCGCACTCGTCCCCAACGCCCCCGAGGCACTGGTGGCCTTCCTGGCCGCCGCCTCGCTCGGTGCCACGTGGTCGTCCTGCTCCCCGGACTTCGGCTCCCGCGCCGTCGCCGACCGCTTCACCCAGATCTCGCCGGTGGTGTTCGTCGCCGTCTCCGGCTACGTCTACAACGGACGGTCGTTCGACTGCCGCCCGGTCGTCGAGGAGATCCGCTCGCAGATCCCGTCGCTGCGCGCGACCGTGCTGATCGACTACCTGGACAACGGCGCCACCCTGCCGGACACCCTGTCGTACGCGGACCTGCTGGCCGCCAACGAGGGCGCCGCCCTGGAGTTCACGCCGGTGCCGTTCGACCACCCGCTCTGGGTGCTCTACTCGTCGGGCACCACCGGCCTGCCCAAGGGCATCGTGCACGGCCACGGCGGCATCGTGCTGGAACACCTGAAGATGCTGGCCCTGCACAGCGACCTCGGCCCCGGCGACCGGTTCTTCTGGTTCACCACCACCGGCTGGATGATGTGGAACTACCTGGTGTCCGGCCTGCTGGTCGGCACCACGATCGTCCTGTTCGACGGCAGCCCGGCCCACCCGTCGCTGTCCACGCTGTGGCACCTGGCCGAACAGCACCGGGTCACCTACTTCGGCACCTCCGCGCCGTACGTCCAGTCGTGCCTGAAGGAAGGCCTGGAACCCGCCGCGCACTACGACCTGACGGCCCTGCGCGTCGTCGGCTCCACCGGCGCCCCGCTGACCCCGGAGGGCTTCCGCTGGATCGCCTCCGCCGTGGGCAAGGACGTCCAGATCGCCTCCGTCTCCGGTGGCACCGACCTCTGCACGGCCTTCGTCGCCGCCTCGCCCGACCGCCCGGTGTGGCTCGGCGAACTGTCCTGCCGGGCCCTCGGAGCCGCCGTCCAGGCCTTCGACGAGAACGGCACCGCGCTGGTGGACGAGGTCGGCGAACTCGTGATCACCAGGCCCATGCCGTCCATGCCGGTCTTCTTCTGGGGCGACGAGGACGGCACCCGCCTGCGCGACGCCTACTTCGACACCTACCCCGGCATCTGGCGTCACGGCGACTGGATCCGCATCACCCCGCGCGGCTCCGCCGTGATCTACGGCCGTTCCGACTCGACCCTGAACCGCGGCGGCGTCCGCATGGGCACCTCCGAGTTCTACCGCGTCGTCGAGTCCGTCGAGGGCGTCGTCGACTCCCTGGTGATCGACACCTCCGGCGTCACCGAGGGCGAACTGCTCTGCTTCGTCGTCCTCGACGGCGTCACCCTGGCGGACGTGGAACCGTTGTTGCGCAAAGAACTGCGCTCCTCGCTGTCCCCACGCCACGTCCCGAACCGCTTCGTCGCCGTCACCGAGATCCCGCGCACCCTCAACGGCAAGAAGTGCGAGGTGCCGGTCAAGAAGATCCTCGCCGGCGCCGACCCGGACCAGGCCGTCAGCCGCGACGCCCTGCGCAATCCCGAGTCCCTCCAACCCTTCCTGGAACTCGCCTCGGAATGATCTAGGTCACTCCGTTCCGCGCGACCAGCGGTTTTACGCCCCTCTCCGGTCTGGTGAACATGCTCTGACCAGCAGGTTTCAGGCAAGGAGGGGGGCGTTTTGCAACTCGGTTGAAGACCTGTGTAACCTATGTCCCGTGGCCGAGGATGGTCCCGGGAGGCTTCGCCTAGTCTGGTCTATGGCGCCGCACTGCTAATGCGGTTTGGGGTAACCCCCCATCCCGGGTTCAAATCCCGGAGCCTCCGCAAGGCCGAGCCTCTAGGGGATCGGTTATAATTGAAGATACGCGCTCGTAGCTCAACGGATAGAGCATCTGACTACGGATCAGAAGGTTGCAGGTTCGAATCCTGCCGAGCGCACTCGATCGCGGGAGCCCCTGTTTGCGGAAAGCGCAAACAGGGGCTCTCTCGGTTTTTTTGTGGGGGCCGAGCCCCCACACCCCAGCCAGGCGGCTTCGCCCCCGGACCCCCGGACTGCGTGGCGCTGGCGCGCCGATGCAGTCCCATCCCCGAGGTGGGTCCGTGCGGTCCCGTGGTGCGGAGCGTGCCATTCGTGATTGCGGGAGCCCTTGTTTGCGGAAAGCGCAAACAGGGGCTCTCTCGGTTTTTTTGTGGGGGCCGAGCCCCCACACCCCAGCCGGGCGGCTTCGCCCCCGGACCCCCGGACTGCGTGGCGCTGGCGCGCCGACGCAGTCCCACCCCCGAGGTGGGTCCGTGCGGTCGCGCGGCGCGGAGCGTGCTATTCGTGGGTGCGCCGGGGGTGGTGCCTGCGGCAGAGTTCACGGCGTGGATCAGCGCGAGATCATGCAGCGGGCGCTCGGCGTCCTGACGCTCACCTACGACGCCGAGGCGGGCGAGTCGAGCGACTACCTGCGCACGGCCCTCAAGTCGTTGCAGGAAGGCGTGTTCAGCTACGAGGTCAAGGTCGACGGCGAGCTCAACGAGGCCGGGGCCCAGGCCCTCAAGCAGGCGATGGACCAGGTGCTGTCGCAGTTCGGGTGGTTCACCGCGGGGCTGCTCTACGCGTTCCACGGGGTCGCGCAGGCCTACGAGAACGACTGCGAGGAGGCCGACGTCCAGGACGTGCTCAAGCAGCTCGCCCTCAGGCTCGCCGACTGAGCTCCGCGCGCACCCCGTCGGAGAACGGCGTCCACGCCTCGACCGCCCACGGGCCGAAGCGCAGGTCGGTCAGGGCGACGCAGGCCGCCGAGAGGTCCGGGTCGACCCACAGGAACGTGCCGGACTGGCCGAAGTGGCCGAACGTGCGCGGCGAGTGGGTCAGGCCGGTCCAGTGCGGCGACTTGCCGTCGCGGATCTCGAAGCCGAGGCCCCAGTCGTTCGGCTTCTGCATGCCGTAGCCGGGCAGCACGCCGTTCAGTCCGGGGAAGACCACCGAGGTCGCCTCGCGCACCAGCTCGGCCGAGACCAGCTTCGGCGCCAGCAGCTCCGCGGCGAACAGCGCCAGGTCGGCCGCGCTCGACTCGGCGCCCGCGCCGGCGCTGCCGACCAGCGCGGAGGAGGTCATGCCCAGCGGTGCGAAGACGGCCTCGTGCAGGTACTGCGGGAACGGGATCTCGCAGGCGTCGCCGACGAACGCGGCCAGCACGTCGAAGCCCGCGTTCGAGTAGATCCGCCGCTTCCCCGGCTCTGCCTGGACCTCCGGCTTGTCGAAGGCGTACCCGGCCGTGTGCGCGATCAGGTGCCGCACGGTGGCCCCCGGCGGCCCCGCGGGCTGGTCCCACTCGACCGCGCCCTCCTCGACGGCCACGAGCACCGCGTACGCCGTCAGCAGCTTCGTGACCGACGCGAGCGGGAACACGCGCTGCTGGTCGCCCAGCGACCCCACCACGGTCCCGCCGGACACGACGGCCACGGCCACGTTCTCGGCCGGCCACGACGCTGCCACTTCGACGCTCTGCATGGGACAGACGTTAACGTTCGGGGGTGACAGTCCGGGAACTGATCGTCCTGGGAACGGCCAGCCAGGTCCCCACGCGCCAGCGCAACCACAACGGCTACCTGCTGCGGTGGGACGGCGAAGGCCTGCTGTTCGACCCCGGCGACGGCTCTCAGCGCCAGCTGCTGCGCTCGGGCGCGGCTGCGAGCGACATCACCCGGATCTGCATCACCCACTTCCACGGCGACCACTGCCTGGGCGTGCCCGGCATCGTGCAGCGGCTCAGCCTCGACCGCGTGCCGCACACCGTCCACGCGCACTTCCCGCGGTCGGGCGCCCACTTCTTCGAACGCCTCCGGCACGCGAGCGTCTTCTACGACGCCGCGGACGTCCAGGAGCAGCCGGTCGACGCCGACGGGCTCGTGGCGGAGGGGAAGTTCGGCCGGCTGGAGGCGTACCGGCTCGACCACGGCATCGACTCGTTCGGCTACCGGCTGGTCGAGCCAGATGGGCACCGGATGCTGCCGGAGAAGCTGGAGGAGCACGGCATCCGCGGCCCGCAGGTGCGCGAGCTGCAGCGCGACGGCGTGTTCGACGGGGTGCGCCTCGCCGACGTCAGCGAGCCGCGGCCCGGCCAGCGGTTCGCGTTCGTCATGGACACCCGGCTCTGCGACAACGTCTACGAGCTCGCCGACCGGGCCGACCTGCTGGTGATCGAGTCGACCTACCTCGCCCGCGACACCAGGCTCGCCGGCGACCACGGCCACCTCACCGCCCAGCAGGCCGCCCGCGTCGCCCAGGAGTCCGGGGTCCGCACGCTGGTGCTGACCCACTTCTCCCAGCGCTACGACGACCCGGCCGAGTTCCACGCCGAGGCGGCCGCGGAGTTCGACGGCGAGATCGTCGTGGCGAAGGACCTCGACCGCGTCCCGGTGCCGAAGCGGGTCAGCGGTCCACCGCGGCCCACTGGTCGCTGACGATCTCCTCCAGCGAGGAGTGCGCCGGCGTCCAGCCCAGCGACCGCAGCCGGGAGACGTCGGCCCGCTGCGCCTTCACCTCGTCCGGGTTCGCGGGCCGCCAGGTCACGTCCACGGACCGCCCGGTGACCGCCTCGACGGTGTCCAGCACCTCCCGCACCGACGCGGACGTGCCGCCGACGTTGTAGACGGTGGACGAGCCGACCTCGCACGTCTCCAGCGCCGTCACGAAGGCCGTGGCGACGTCCCGCACGTGGACGAACTCGCGCACCGCGGACCCGTCGCCGTAGACCTCCATGCCCGGTCCCCGCCCGGCCGCCGTGGCGACCGCCCGCGTGATCACCCGAGTGGTGTCGGTGTCACCCCCTCCAGCGACGTTGAACAAACGCAGCGTGGCCGCCCCGATCCGGCCCGACCGCGCCGTCCACGCCACGAGGTCCTCGGCGGCCGCCTTCGACGCCGCGTAGGGGGAGGAGGGCTCCCGGACCGACTCCTCGGTCAGCGGCGCGTCCGACGGGCGGTACACCCCGGCCGTCGACGCGAGGAGGAACCGCTGGCCGCGCAACGCCTTCAGCAGGTTCAGCGTCCCGCCGACGTTGGTCTCCCAGTAGCCCAGTGGATCTCGGAACGACTCCCGCACCCGAGCAAGACCAGCCAGGTGGATGACGGCGTCGGCGTCCGGAACGTGGAACGGCTCCAAGACACGTTGACGGGACACCACTGGTTCATGTCCGTGAACCTGCAGCTCACGCACCACAAATCGACCCACGTACCCAGTGGCACCGGTCACCAGAACTCGCACGAGATGACCCTAAAGGTCCACCAAGGTTGGGCCGATAACACACGTGTGAGTTACCCCCATCGCGCTGTGCACACAAGCATCGCCGGACTCCTGCACGACGTGGCCGTGCAGGAGTGCAAGCGGCAGGAGTTCCTGCGCAATGTGGCCGACATCGTGGGAGCCGCACCCGCGCCCGGTCCCGCCGAGCTCACCACGCCGCTGCCCGCGATCAACCCCCGGCGCAGCTTCCTCAACCGCGTTGACCAGGTCCTCCGGGACGCGGCGCGCTCGCTGTAGAGCGGAAGATCGAACACCGATCCACCTGTGGCAGGGCCTGCGCTGACGGGCCCGCCGCAACATTCATCCGGCCGTTGCCGGACCGTGCTTCGACACGCATACCGGGTGGCTCTACGCTACGCGTCACCCGGCGATCGCCGGTCGCATCCTTCTGCTTCTTCTCAAAGCGGGTTTTCGGCGATGGATCATGTCTTCGCAGCGCTCAACGAGCGCTTGGGCGGATTGTTCGGTGACCGGTTGGTCGTGCTGGCCGGTGGTACGCGTCTGGCGAAACGCGCGCATGAGCTCCATGCGCTCGGTGCCCGCCATACGCTCGTGCTGGATACCGATGATCATGCCCCGCTTCATGATTCCGAGATCGCCCGTTGGGTGTCGCTGGGCATCAAGGGCGGCTTCGTCGCGGTCGAGCAGCGCCGTCTCGGCAAGCTGCTGACCAAGCCGAGCGCCGAGGTGCGCGGGATCCTGGGCGACTTCGACCCGGCGGCGGAGGCCGTCGTCATCAGCACGCCTTACAACGAGATCGACACCTTCCAGGGGCGTCCGGTCCTCAACGCGCGCCGCCGCGAGTGGGTCGAGCTGGAGAACAAGACCACCATCGACGCGCTCTGGGACGAGCTCTCCGCCCCGCGCGCGCCCGCGCTGGTGTTCGACCTCGACTTCGAACGCCTCTGGGGCGCCTCGGAGATCCTGGACCGCGGTGCCGGCGTCGTGTGGTCCGGTGACGGGCCCGCGATCAACGGTGGCGCGAACTTCGTGCGCCGGGTGCGGTCCTACGAGGAGGCCAAGGAGGCCTTCGACGTGCTCGCGCCCAAGTGCGAGCAGGTGCGCGTGATGCCGTTCCTGGAAGGCATCCCGGTGAGCGTGCACGGCATCGTGTTCCCCGACGGCACCGCGGTGCTGCGCCCGATCGAGATGGTCGTGCCGCGCCGCCAGGGCCAGGCCAAGTTCCTGTACGCGGGCTGCGCGTCGTTCTACGACCCGCCCGTGTGGATCCGCGACCAGATGCGCAACCTCGCGCGGCGCGTCGGCGAGCACCTGCGTTCCACGGTCGACTACCGCGGCACGTTCACGCTCGACGGCATCGCGACCGAGGACGGCTTCCTGCCGACCGAGATCAACACCCGCTACGGCGGCGCGATGGTGTGCTTCGAGGACGCCGTCCCGTCGCTGCCGCTCGCCCTGGTCCAGGTGGCCCTGGTGGCCGGCTGGGACCTCGGCGTCTCGTCGATGCAGTTCGAGGAGCTCGTGCTGGCGGCGGCGGACGGCCTGCGTTCCGGCGCGGTCGGTGCCAACGTCCGCGCGGTGCAGCCCACCGAGGTCGACGAGCGGCGGCTGGTCTTCACCGGCTGGGCGTGCCGCCTGGCGCACCAGGACGAGCCCGCGCACGCGACGTTGCGGCTCAGCCCGTCCCCGATCGGCGGCCGGCTCGACCTGGACCTGCACCGGGAGAACATGCCGGTCGGCGCGCCGGTGGCCGCGCTGACCGTGGCGGCGTTCGCCCTGGCCGACCAGGAGTGGGGGACCGGTCTCGGTGCCCTGGAGCCCGCGATCGCCGTCGAGGACACCCAGCCGCTCGACCAGCCTCTCGAACAGGAAGCCGTCATCGCCTGACGCTGCCGGCGCACGCGGGGCCCTTTCGTGCGCCAGGAGAGTACGAAAGCTCCCCGCGTGCACTCACGAGGCGCCCTCGTCGCCGGGACGTTGTCGGCGTACGCGGGGGCCTGTCGTGCGCCAGGAGAGTACGAAAGCTCCCCGCGTGCACCTACCAGGCGCCCTCGTCGCCGTAGGCGGCGGTGAGGGCGAGCTGGTAGCCGAGCAGCGCCGCGGTGACCTCACGCGGCTGGTGCGCCGGCCGCACGAGTCCCTCGCCGAGCACCTTCGGCTGCGACTCCACGAGCTCCGGTGTCCGCTTCAGCAGCGCGAGAGCGATCTCAGCGGCCTCGGCGAGCATCTCGTCCTCGTCGTCGAGCACGTCCTGCATCAGCCCCACGACGAACGACGGCAGCCGCTCCGGCACCGCGCACGCGAGCGCCACCAGGCACCCGACCCGTTCCGACGCCAGTGCCTCGAAGATCTTCGGCGCGCCCTGGGCGACGGCGTGCCGGGTCTGCGTGAGCCAGTCCGGCGCTGTCCTCGGCAGCTCGCGGCCCAGCGCGTTCCACCGCCGGTGGGTGCGCCGGCCCTCCTCGGTGAAGCCCTTGCCCGCCAACGCGAGCGCGGCCAGCAGGAAGATGACCCGGTCCCGCACGTCGGCGGCCACCTTGTACGAGGCGCCCAGCTCGACCAGGAACGGCACCGCGCAGAACGAGGCCTCCGACACCGTGTCGTCGGTCAGCAGGCGGTCGGCGAGCGAGGTGAACGCCTCCAGCCTGACCTCGGGCGACGGGTCCACCAACGCGCGCAGCAGACCGGGCAGCCGTTCGGCGCCGCCCCGGCCGTCGTAGACCTCGACCCAGGAAATCCTGTCGAGTCCGCGCAACGGGTCAGGCCGTTGCCAGGCACGCGGCAGTTCCATGCGGGAAACCTACGGGATGTCCGGCAAAGCCATGAGAAGCCGCGCCCGTACGATCTCGCCGTGTCCTTCTCGGTGGCCGACATCTTCTCCGGTGCGGGCGGGATGAGCTTCGGCTTCCACGCCCACCGCGACTTCCGGGTCGTCGGCGCGGCGGACGCGCAGATCGGCAAGCCCTCGTCGCGCCTCGGTTCGTTGCGCTGCAACGACACCTACCGGGCCAACATCGGCGTCGATCCGCTGGAGGTCGACCTCGCCCGCATCTCGCCCTCGGCGTTGCGCGAGGTCTGGGGCCTGCGCCGCGGCGAGCTCGACGTGCTGCTGGCGTGCCCGCCGTGCTCCGGTTTCAGCCGCATCACCGCCGCGAACCACCTGCGCGACGACCCGCGCAACTCGCTGGTCGGCCGGATCGCCGTCTACGCCGAGGAGCTGCGGCCCAGGACGATCCTGGTGGAGAACGCCCGCGAGCTGGTGAAGGGCAAGCAGCGCCACCACTTCGACCAGCTCGCCGACTCGCTGACCGAGCTCGGCTACGACGTCACCGGCGGCACCCACCTGCTGTCCGACTACGGTCTGCCCCAGCTGCGCGAGCGGTCGCTGATGGTGGCCGTGGACGCCGGCCTGCCCCTGCGCACGCTGCACGACGTGTGGGAGGGCCTGCAGCTGCGCCCGGCCGCCGCCACGGTCCGCCGCGCGATCGGCAAGCTGCCGCCCGTCGAGGCCGGTCTCGCGCACCCCGAAGACCCGATCCACGTGTCGCCGACCTTCTCCCAGGACCGCAGCCTCGACCGGATGCGCGCCATCCCCGCGGACGGCGGTTCGTGGGCCGACCTGCTGCGCTCACCGGAAACCGCGGAGCTGCTGAATCCCGCACAACGCAAAATCGTCGAGCAGCAGAACTGGGGTTCTCACCCGGACGTGTACGGCCGGATGTGGTGGGACGAACCGGCCCGCACCATCAAGCGCGAATGCGGCCACGTCGGCAACGGCCGTTATGCCCACCCCGAACAGCACCGCCTCTGCACGGTCAGGGAGATGGCGCTGCTGCAGGGCTTCCCGCGGCAGTTCAAGTTCGACGTCTCCATTCTCGGCAACGCCTACCGGCACGTCGGAGATGCCGTTCCGCCGCTCATCGCCTACCAGCTCGCGGGCCTGACGAAGTGGATTCTCACCGGTCAGCGCCCCGAGCCCCGCGACCTCTGCCTGCGCGGCACCTCATTGCGCCCTGGTGACATCCGTCCCACCGCCGTTACCGAATTGGTGGCTTGAGAGTGAACCGCGAGCGTTCTGGGTACGTAGCAGGACGCTGCGGAAGATAACTGTTGGGCAACGAATTTATCGTCACCTGACAAAAGCGATGCATCAGCCATCGATCCACTGTGGACCTTTTTGGCACGTTTTGGCAGCTCACGTTATGTATGATGCGATCTTCATACCTCGCTCAACCGGGTGACACCCCATCGGCTAACGTCCCGCTCGCTTCCTGTCGGTTCGGTGTCGACTTCCGGTGTCCACCGCTCCGGCCGAAGTACTCGACTTTTCCTGCGTTCGGGCTAACTTCAGCGAGCAAGGAGACCCATGGCTTCCCGGTTGAGGATCGGCGCGGCGCTTCTCGGCGCTGCCGCCCTCCTGTCCCTCTCGACCCCCGCGGCGTTCGCCGACGTCGTCGTCACGCCCATCGAGGGCGACTGGCAGTACGGCCATGACGTCTACCTCGTGCCCAAGGTCGGCAACACCCCTCCCCGGCACAACGACGAGTTCAGCACCGGCCTGATCGGTGTCAAGCTCAAGGAAGACGGCAAGGAAGGCCGCTTCCAGGCGTACTGCGTGGAGCTGCCGACCGACCTGGAGAAGGGCAAGCCCCTCCAGGAGGTGCCGTGGGACAAGCACCCCAACCCGAACACCAAGTTCAAGGACAACGCGGGCAAGGTCCTCTGGATCCTGACCAACTCGTTCCCGACCAAGTCGGTCAAGGAAGTCAACGACAAGTTCGGCGACGGCAAGAAGCCGTACGACGACCGCGAGATCATCGCGGCCACGCAGGCGGCGATCTGGCACTTCACCGACGGCGCCCAGCTCGACGAAGCCAGGGAGCTCGCCGGCGGTGAGAAGGGCGGCGGCGCCGACCTCGTCAAGCTGTACAAGAAGTTCCTCGCGGAAGCCCAGGACCTGAAGAACGACCAGCCGAAGCCGACGCTGCAGGTCGAGCCGGCCGAGGTCAAGGGTGTGGCCGGTGGGCTGCTCGGCCCGTTCACGGTCACGACGACCGCGGGCGAGATCACGCTGACCGCGAAGCTCCCCAAGGGCGTCACGATCACGGACAAGGACCGCAAGCCGCTCGCCGTCGCGAGCTCGGGTGACGAGCTGACGGCCAAGGCCAAGGACACGGCCGAGAAGGTCACCGAGTTCTACGTCGACGTGCCCGGCGACGCCAAGCCCGGCAAGGTCGAGCTGACGGTCAAGGCGGAGGCCTCGCTGCAGGCCGGTCGGCTGTTCGTGTCCGAGGACAAGAACCAGAAGACCCAGTCGCTGGTGATCGCGAAGGCCTCCGAGGTGAAGGTCGAGAAGCCGGCCCGTGCCGAGTGGACCGCGGGGACGACGGTTCCGCCGACGACCACGACGACGACCACCACGACCACCACCCAGCCGACCACGACGACGGTCCCGCCGACCACGACGACCACGGCCCCGCCGGCTCCGGGTGGTGGCACGGACGAGGACCTCGCCTCGACCGGTGCCTCGATCCTGTGGCCGCTCGTGGGTGGCCTCGTGCTCATCGGTGGCGGTGTCGCCGCGCTGTTCGTGGTGCGGCGCAAGAAGGCCGGCGCCTGATCTGAGCGCCTGACAGACGAACGCCCCCTGGGTCCGCGCCGGTCCAGGGGGCGTTTGCTGTCTCATGGGCCGGAACCGGTCAACGCCGGGCCAGCCCCACCACGCTGATGTCCCCGTCGGCCACCGCCACGTCCCGCTGCGACGAAGCGCCCGAGAAGATCGCCCTGGCCGGGTCGCGGAAGTTCGCCACCACCTCGACGCGCTGCACCGGCTTGGCCGTCGGGATCACCGTCTCGGCCTCCCAGGTCCGCCCGAACCGCACGAGGTGGGTCAGGACGTTCGGCTTGCCGTCCTCGGTCGCGTAGACGCGCCAGGTGAGCGGGTCCACGGGTTCGATCTCGCGGGTGCGCAGACCGCGGGCCACCTCGCGGGTGTCCCAGCTCCGGCCGTTCCACGTCGAGAGGTGGTTGCGGAGCGGGCCGCCGTCGGGGTCGCCGGAGAACCACAGGACGAACGGCCGGCCCAGCACCGTGCCGACCTGCTGGACGTAGTCGGGGGACTTGACGTTGTTCGGGACGGTCAGCGGGGTCTCCGCGACCTTCAGGAACGACTCCTGGTCGGCGTCGTCCACCTGGGTGCCCAGGTCACGGCCGGACGCCGAGTAGAAGTGCAGGTCACGGGGGTCGAACCAGGTGTAGTAGATGTTGCGGTGGTAGCGGTCGTGCTTGTGGCCCTCGAAGCCGCCGCCGGCGAGCGTGTAGGCGATGCGGACGCGGCCAGAGTCCTCCAGGCGGAGCTGACCGATGTAGATCTCGTTCATGTTGTCGGCGCGCGCGGTGGAGCCGATGGCGAACGGGTGGCCGGTGAGCTCGGTGGAGCTCTTCCACGTCTTGCCGTTGTCCTTCGACACCACGTAGAGCATCGGGCGGGTGTCGGTGGGGACGTTCGGGTCGAGGTCGCCCGATGTCTCGCGGTAGAACACGTAGATCGTGCCGTCACGGGTCACGAACGGCATCGGGTACGTGGCCGCGTTCTTGGAGATCACGGTTTCTGCCCACGTGCCGTCGGCCGAGTGCGGCCGGGGTGAGCGGGACATGCGCAGCTCGACGTTGTGCATGCCGCGGAAGACCAGCAGGTGGCCGTCGCGGGCCTGGACCACCGTCGGGTAGTTGTGGGCGTCCGAGTCGCCGTCGGCGATGCGGTGCGGGGGCGACCAGGTGGCCGCGCGGTGGTCGTACGACTGGACGTAGCTGTCCTCGTACTGGCCCGCCCACGAGATGAACGTCTTGCCGGCCTTCCGGTCGTTCACCCCGCCGGCGACGGGGCGGCGGTCGCTGCGGGCCGCCACGTTCGTGGCCGTGGTCGTCACCGCGAACTCCGCCTTCCCGGGCTTCCCGGCCGTGGCGTTGGCCGAGGGGACTGCGACGAGCGGCAACAGCAGTGCTGCGGACATAACTCCACGCAGGAGCCGTGTCATGGGGCGATCCTCCTGGTTCTGGCCGCGACGGCGGCCGACCAGGCGGCGGCGTGGCACATCATGGTTGCGCCGGGCCGACTTGTCCAGGTGCAGTCAGCGTGATCGCGCCTATCACCACGCGGGGGCTCCTCGGGTACCCTGCGTCAGGAGCGGAGGAGCACCACATGAACTTCGACGAGATCAAGAACAAGGCCCTGGACCTGGCTCAGCAGCACCACGAGCAGGTCGACAAGGGTGTCGACGCGGCGGCTGACTTCGTCGCGCAGAAGTTCGGTCACGAAGAGCAGGTCGACTCGGTTGCCGAGAAGATCAAGGACATCCTTCCAGGTGGATGAGTGAACTCCTTCAACGCCACTGACGCGGGGCGGGTCACCTCGAACGGGGAGACCCGCTCTCCTTCTGCACGCCGGCCCGAGATGATCACCTGGCAGGGGCTCCACGAGCCCCGGCTGGAGCAGGTCAGGCTGCTGCTGTCGAACGACCAGCGCCTGCGCGCCTCCGGCCGGCTGGTCGCCGCCGGGCCGGACGAGCAGTTCAACGCCTCGTTCGAGGTCTCCGTCGGCGAGAGCGGCCAGGTCAACCGGCTGCTGCTGCGCACGGCCACGGTGCTGGAGGAGCGGCAGTGCTCGCTCAGCCGCACCGAGGACGGTGCCTGGCTCGTCGACCACGGCCAGGGCGCCAAGCGCGAGACGTTCAACGACGCGCTCGACGTCGACGTGCAGTTCTCCGTGCTGTTCAACGCCATCCCGATCCGGCGGCTGGACCTGCACCGCGAGGAGGGCGAGCACAACCTGCCGGTCGTGCGGGTCTCGCTGCCCGACCTCACGGTGCGCGCGGTCACCCAGACCTACAAGACGATCTCGGTCGGCGACGAGGTCTCGGTGGTGCGCTTCAAGAGCGGCGGGTTCGAGCAGAACATCAAGGTCGACCAGAACGGCCTGGTGCTCGAGTACCCGTTGATCTCGAAGCGCATCTGACCGGTCAGAACACCTCGGCGAGCGGTTCCGGGTCGATCGCGGGCTCGGCGGCCCTGACGCGGAACCGTTCCGGCGCGGGCCGCCGACCAGGCCCGCGCGGTTCTGGCGCGCCCCCGAAACCCGGCGACTAGACCCGCACGGCCACCGCGACGCCCTGGCCCACGCCGACGCACGCGGCAGCGATGCCCACGCCGCCACCGCGTTGCCGCAGGTGGCGGCACACGTCGATGATCACTCGCGGCATCGAGGCGCCGAGCGGGTGCCCGTAGGCGATGGCGCCGCCGTGCACGTTGACCTTCTCCTTGTCGATCTCCGGCAGGTGGTGCAGCACCGACAGCGCCATGGCCGCGAACGCCTCGTTGACCTCCCACAGGTCGACGTCGGCCGCGTCGAGGTGCAGGCGCTTCAGCAGCTTCCTGATCGCTGACACCGGCGCCACGGTGAACCGGTGCGGCTCCTCACCGGTCGTGGCGCTGCCCAGCACCTCGCCCAGCGGTTCCACGCCCAGCTCGGCCGCGAGCGCCTCCGTGCCGAGCAACGCGGCCAGCGCGCCGTCGTTCAGCGGCGAGGCGTTGCCCGCGGTCACCGAGCCGGTGTCGGAGAACGCGGGCTTGAGCTTGGCCAGCTTCTCGGCGCTCGTGTCGGCGCGGACGTTCTCGTCGCGGCGCACCGCCGTGCCGTCGGGCAGCTGCACGGGGAACGCGAACCCCTCGTGCACGCCTGCGTCCCACGCCGCCGCCGCACGCCGGTGCGACCGCAGCGCGAAGTTGTCCATCTGCTCACGGGTGATGCCGAGCTCATGGGCGACGGTCTCCGCGGCCAGCCCCAGCGGCACCGTGTAGTGCTTCGGCATCCGCGGGTTCACCAGCCGCCAGCCCAGCGCCGTGGACACCGTCTCCAGCCGGTCGGGGAACGCCCGGTCCGGCCGCGCGGTCACGAACGGCGCCCGGCTCATGCCCTCGACCCCGCCCGCGATCAGCAGGTCGGCGTCCCCGGTGACCAGCGCCCGCGCGCCCTGGATGATCGCCTCGCCACCGGACGCGCACAGCCGGTTCAGCGTCGCGCCCGGCACGCTCACCGGCAGCCCCGCCAGCAACGCCGCCATGCGCGCCACGTTGCGGTTGTCTTCACCCGCGCCGTTCGCGTCGCCGAGCAGCACGTCGTCGATGCGCGCGAGGTCGAGGCCGGGGTAGCGGCGCAGCAGGTCCACGATGGGCAGAGCGGCGAGGTCGTCCACCCGGATGCCGGACAGCCCTCCCCGGTACCGGCCGAACGGCGTGCGGGCTGCGTCGAGGATCAAAGCGCGGGCCATTGGTCCATCTTGGGGTCTACGGCTTCAGCAAGAAGGGAACGTAACCCGTTTCGGGGTGTGCCTCCGGGTCGGTGCTGAACGCCCTGACCTCGATCGCGTGCGGCCCTTCCGTGAGCGAGGCGGTGTTCAGCGAGATCCGCCACCGGCCCGCGCCCGCGGGCCCGTCCGCCGTGGTGGGGACGGTCGCGATGTGAGTGCCGTCGAGCCTGACCTCGAACCCGGCGAGACCCGCGACCGCCGCGTCCAGCGCGGTGATCCTGATCTCCAGCACGACCCGGCCCCTCGCGAGCGCGGCACCGTTCTGCACGGGCTGACCACCCGAGTCGAGCACCTCGGCGACGGGGTCGGCCAGCGACGGGCGGGCGTCCACGAGCGGGCTGCCCGAGTCGCGCTTCGAGATGCCGGAGACGGGGCCGGTGAGCTCGACGTCGGTGTGCGTGACCTGGACGCGGTCCGCGGTGAGCAACCCGACGTTCAGGGTGTCGGTGAACGCCTCCCGCGGCAGGTCGGCCACGGCCGCGTACTCGGCGCCGGGCTTCCACTGCTGGCCCTCGACAGCGGGCCGCAGCGGCACCTCGACGTCGTTGACCTCCACCCGGTCGACCGGCGGACCCTCCCCGGAGGGGATCAGCGCGAGCCGCAGCTGACCGGCGGTGACGTCCGGGATGCGCTTGACCGGCGCGGGTGCCGCGTCGACCCGGACGTTCGGCGCGGGCACGTTCGGGGGCGCCTCCGCCGCGGCGGCGCGGAAGCCGATCAGGTCGATGCCGGCCCTCACCCGGTCACCGGCGAGCGCGGCGATCCCGGCGAGAGCGGTCGCCTCCCGCCACGGCGGCACGAACGGCGAGGTCGCGACCACCTCGCCGTCGCGGTGCACCTGGACGCCGCTGGGCCCGACCACCAGCTCCCAGCGCACGCTCGTGCCCGGCACGGCGGCGGGAACCGGCTTGGTCGCGGTGCCGCCGGGGACGAGCTCGACGACCGAGTTGCCGGCCGCGTCGGTGCTGACGGTGGCGCGGACGGCGTTCGGCAGCACCGGTTCGCCTTGCACGCTCACCGGACCGGGGACCAGGTCCAGCAGCAGCCTGCCGCCGCTGCCGGGGGCGTCGGTCTCCACGACGAACCGGCTCTCGTCCGGCCCGCGGACGAACGGCGTGCGGGCGCGCAACGACACCGCGCGCGTGCCGCAGCTGCTGCTGATCACGAGCCGGTCGTGGTCGTCGTCGTCACCGGAGGTCGCGCGGGCGCAGTCGGTGCGCTTGCCGAACCGCCAGCGCCCCTGGTCCGGCTCGTCGGTGCCGTCGAACCGGTCGACGAACGAGTACTGCGCGGTGTCGGCCCGCGGCGTCGCCCTCGTGCGGGCGGGCTCGGAGTACTGGCCGAACGAGTCCACCGCGCGGATCTCGACCTCCTGCTCCTGGTCGTTGCGCAGACCGTTGAGCTGGGTGCCGGGACGGGTCACGAGCTTGCGGTGCTCACCCCAGCGCACCTCGTAGGCGGGGGCGTCACCGGTCCACGTGAGCTGCACGCGGTGGTGGCCGGGGCGGGCGGTGACGGCACCCGGCGCGGCGGGACGGCCCTGCGGGCCCGGCACGAGCGCGAGGTCGGCCGCGAACGGCTTGAGCTTCGTCGGCGGCGGCGGGAGCTCGGGCGTGGTCGGGTCGCCGGTGTCCCTCAGGAGGACGACACCGACCACCAGGGCCAGGCCCGCGACGGCGAAGGCGACCCGCTTCATGTGGTCACGCTAAGGCGTTGTGCGCAGCTCGAACACGGTTTCGGTGGTAACGGGTTCGCCATGATCGGCCGGAAGGACGCTCAGCTTGAGCCGGGGGCGGGCACCGAGGTCCGCGGCGTTCAGCCAGAACTCGTGCCGGCCGGGAACGGCGCCGCCCTGCTCGTTCGTCGGCAGTGCCACGACGCGCTTGCCGTCGAGCTCCAGCTCGATGCCGCGGTGGCCGATCGCGTTGATCTCCGCGGTGACGAGCACGCGCCCGGTACGGGGCAGCTGCTGCGGTGGTGTAGTGCCGTCCTCGTGCATGACCTGGAGCCGCGGCGGGCCGGTTCTCATGCCGCCCGGCCGGTCGGGCAGCCGGGGCAGCGTGCCGGGGCGGCTCTCCGGTTTGCGGAACACCACGAGCTGCGCGTCCCGCGGCGCCTCGACCCCGCGGTCGCCCAGCGGCAGGTCCACCACCGACGGTTCCTCGCCCCTCAACGTCACGAGCTTCGCGGCGATGGCGTCGTGCGGCACCTCGACCGTCGCCGGGAGGACCTCGGTGGGCACCGCCCGTTCCTCGACGCCGCCGACCCCGAACGAGTCGAGGAAACCGCCGCCGTCGATCCGGATCCGCGGGTGCGCCAGCGGAGTGGTGAGCACGACCGGCTCACCCGCGACCACCACGCCGTCGCGCACCGCCAGCACCGCGTCGGGCAGCACCCGCAGCTCCCAGCGGTGCCGCACACCCGCCACGAGCCCCGTCAGCGGCGCGTCGCCCAGCTCGACCTGCCGGTCGCTGCGCGGCAGGTCGGGATCGGCGACGATGCGCGTGCCCTGGGTGGTGATGTCGAGGCTGACCGCGCCCTTCGGCTGGAACTCCTGGTCCTTCAGGAAGTGCCACGGCGCGGGCAGCAACGTCAGCCGCACGTGGCTCGACTCGACCGCACCGGCGACGCTGATGATCGCCCGCCCGGTCGCACCGTCCCGGCCGGGCACCCCGAACCGGATCGGCGTGTTCGACTGGAACATCGCCGTGCCGCAGTCCACGTCGACCCGCTTGCCCCGGCCGAACGGCCGCAGCCCCAGGCAGTTCTGCTCCGCCTCGACCCGCCACTTGCGCGGGTCCAGCGCCTCCGGCCCGTCGAACCGCTCGGGCTGCCCGACGAGCTCGTCGTCCCACCGGTCGTCGTAGAGGTCCTGGGGCGTGGCGGTGATCATCAGCGGCTCCGAGCGCCGTCCGATCGCGTTGACCGCGCGCACCTCGACCCTGACCTCCTGGTCCGGCCGCAACCCGGCGAGCTCGACCTCGGGGTTCGGCACCAGCTGCTCGTTGCCGTTCCACCGCACCTCGTAGGCCGGTGCGCTGCCGGCCCAGCTGACCTGCACCGCGTCCGCGTCGAGCGCCTGCGTCCGCGGACTGGCCGGCTTGACCGGCTCCTGCTGCTGCACGACCCGCACCCGGTCGTCGACCTCGCGCTTCAGGTTGTCCGGCGCATCGCTCGCCCGCAGTGCGACCACGGCGGCCACGACCAGCGCGAGCCCACCGAGCCCACCCGCGAGCGTCCGTCGATCCACCCGGCGACCTTACGACGTTTCCGCAGCGGCGGTGCTTCCGTTCAGCGCAACCACACGCCCACCCCGGGACCCCAGGTTGCGCAGCGCCGCGAGCGCCCCCGGCTTGCTCAGGTCGAGCGTCACCGCCGCCTTCGCGGGCTGCTCGACCAGCGCTTTCCTGCCCTCGTGCCCGGCCTCGATCGTCTTGGCCAGCCCACCGGTGCTCGCGAGCGACCCCCGTGCCGCCCCCAACCGCCCCAGCGCGTCGTCCACCGCCATCAGCAACGCGTCCCGGTTCCCCTCGCACATCGCCCTGACGAGCTCCGGCCGGCTCCCCGCGACCCGCGTGCCGTCACCGAAGCTCCCCGCCGCCAACGCCAGCGCCAGCGGCCCGCCACCCGCGCCGACCGCGGCCAGCACCGCGGCCAGGATGTGCGGCAGGTGGCTGATCCGCGCGACCGCCTCGTCGTGCTCCTCCGGCGTGGTCGGCACGACGTGCGCCCCCAGGTCCAGCGCCAACCGCATCACGTCGACCAGGTGGTCGTCCGCCTCCTCCGGCGTCACCACCCAGGCGGCGTTCTCGAACAGCCCCGCGCTCCCCGCGTCCCACCCGCTGCGACTCGTCCCCGCCATCGGGTGCCCGCCCACGAACCGCACCTCCGGCGCATACCGGTGCACGGCGTCGTGGACGGGCCCCTTCACGCTGGTGACGTCGGTGAGCCGGGTGTTCGGCGGAACCTTCCTGAGCAGGTCGGGCAACGCGGGCAACGGCACCGCCAGCACGACGAGCGCCTCGGGGTCGCGCCGGAGGGCCTCCTCGACCCCGACGACGTCGAACCCCTCCGCCCGCGCCCGGTCCGCGTCGTCCCTGCTCGCCGTGGCACCCCACACCGTGCGCCCGGCCGCCTTGGCGCCCCGCAGCACGGACCCGCCGATCAGTCCCAGTCCGATCACGCACACGTCTCGCACACCGCACATCATTCCGTGCGAGGCGGCTTCGGACGACAACGCCTCGTCAGGCCCCGCCGCCAAGTCGCCGCAGGACGGACTTCGCGCCCTGCGCGCTCACCCGCGTGACCACGACCGCGCCGGCCAGGGCCGTGAGCGTGATCATCAGCGCCGACTGCGGATCTTGGCCGCGCTCGATCAACCATCCGGTGAAGGCAAAGGTCATCGCCACGATCAGGGCGTGCGCGATCGTGAGTGGTTGTGCCACGGCAAAGCTCCTGTTTCCCGAAACGGTCGAGCAGTCGCTCGACTGAGAAACGAAGTCTTGCAGCGGTGGAAGTGCGAGACGATCGGCCATAGGCGGGGACTTGAATTCCGATTGACACCACCAGGTGGGTGATCTTGCCGCTTGGATCCGGCTTTCAGTGCAGGTCGACAGCGTTCCCGGCCTCGAAAAACATCCGGTTGGGTTAACAAGCTCCATTCCGTTCGGCGTGGAAACGACTGTCGATCGTTCTCCGCGGTGCGGTCGTGGACAACCGCACCGCGGAAACGGATTTCCCTCCGAGCCGTGCCTACCGGAGGGCGTCCAGTGCGAACGCCGCGTACATCGCCACCCCGTGCTCCATCGACGCCTCGTCGAACAGCACCCGGTTCGAGTGGTTCGCCTCCGCCTCCTCCACGTCGACCCCGCGCGGGCAGCCGCCGACGAACGCCAGCGCACCCGGCACCCGTTGCAGCACGTAGGAGAAGTCCTCCGCACCCATCAGCGGGTCCGGCAGCGGCTCGCTCCACGACGGGCCCATCGCCGACGCGGCGAGGTCGAGCACGTGCTGACCGACCGCGTCGTCGTTCACGGTCACCGGGTAGCCGGGCACGATGCTGATCTCCGCGCGGCACCCGTGGGCGGCCGCCGTGTGCTTCACGACCTGCTCGAGCTCGGTGTGCACCTGCTTGCGGGTGAGCTCGGACAGCGTCCTGATGGTGCCGTCGAGGGTGGCGACCTCGGGGATGATGTTGGTGGTGGTGCCGGCCCTGATCTGGGCCACCGTGACCACCGCCGGCTGGTGCGCGCTGATCCGCCTGCCCAGCATCGTCTGGATCGCGCCCACCATCGCCGCCGCGGCGGGCACCGGGTCGACGGCGTTGTGCGGCATGGCGCCGTGGCCGCCGCGGCCCTTCACGTGGATGTGGAACGTGTCGGCCGACGCCATGATCGGGCCCGGCCGGCAGGTGATCACGCCCGAGCGCAGCTTCGACGTGATGTGCAGTGCGAAGGCCTTCTCCACGCCGTCGTCGAGCAGGCCTTCCTCGATCATGTACCGGGCACCGTGGTAGCCCTCCTCGCCCGGCTGGAACATGAACAGCACCCGGCCCCGCAGCGCGTCGCGGCGGTCGGCGAGCAGGCGGGCGGAGGCCGCCAGCATCGCCACGTGCGTGTCGTGGCCGCAGGCGTGCATCGCTCCGTCCACTTCGGACGCGAACGGCAGGCCGGTGTCCTCCTGCAGCGGCAGGCCGTCCATGTCGCCGCGCAGCAGCACCGTGGGCCCCGGCTGCTCGCCCTCCAGCACCGCGACGACCGACGTCGTCGACTTGCCCGTGGTGATCTTCAGCGGCAGGCCCTCCAACGCGTGCAGGATCGCCGCCTGCGTCTTGGGGAGCTGAAGGCCCTGTTCGGGGTGGCGGTGCACCTGCCGCCGCAACGCGACCGTGCGCGGCTGGAGCGCGCGGGCCGCCTCGAGCAGTCCGGCGAAACGGGGTTCCGGTGTGGTTGTGCTCATCCTCCGATGGTCGCACCACCTCGGCTACCGGGAAGGTCGTCTGAGCCCTACGGTGTGCACATGACACAGCAGGAGCCGGTCAACGGCTTCGCGGTCGCGGTCGTCCGGGAGGACGGCCGCTGGCGGTGCAGCAGGATGGACAGCTCCGCGCTGTCGGAGCTGGACGCGGCGATCACCCAGCTGCGGCAGCTCAGGTCGACCGGTGCGGCCTTCGGCCTGCTGGCCGTCGACGACGAGTTCTTCATCGTCCTGCGCCCGGTCCCCGGCGGCGTGGCCCTGCTGCTGTCGGACGCCGCCGCGGCACTCGACTACGACATCGCCGCCGACGTCCTCGACCTCCTGCGCGTCGAACCGCCCGACGAGGAGGACACCGAGCTCTGGCCGGAGGGCGACCTGGGCGTCCTCGCCGACCTCGGCATGCCCGCCCACGAGCTCCAGATCATCGTCGACCAGGTCGACCTCTACCCGGACGAGCAGCTCCAGATGATCGCCCAGCGCATCGGCTTCATCGACGAGTTCGTGCAGCTGCTCGACACGATCCAGGCGTGAACGACGACGAGGACCTGGTCCGCAGGGCCGTCCGCGCGGCCGCGAACGCGGGCACCGACGTCCCGATCGGCGCCGTCGTGTTCGCCCCCGACGGCACCGTCCTCGCCGAGGCCTGCAACGCCCGTGAAGCCCTCGGCGACCCCACCGCCCACGCCGAGGTCCTGGCCCTGCGCGCGGCAGCCGCGGCGTACGGCGACGGCTGGCGCCTCGACGGCTGCACCCTCGCGGTGACGCTGGAGCCCTGCACGATGTGCGCCGGCGCCCTCGTGCTGGCACGTGTCTCCCGCCTCGTCTTCGGCGCCTGGGAACCCAAGACGGGCGCCGTCGGCTCGCTGTGGGACGTCGTGCGGGACCGCCGGCTCAACCACCGGCCGGAGGTGCGCGGCGGTGTGCTCGAAGACGAGTGCGCTGACCTGCTGGAACGCTTCTTCCGGACCCAGCGTTAAACCCCTGGATCCGACTGTGTATTGTTCTTACCGGTGGCGTGTCCGAGCGGCCGAAGGAGCACGCCTCGAAAGCGTGTGAGGTGAAAGCCTCCGTGGGTTCAAATCCCACCGCCACCGCTGCTCAGAGCCCTGATCACCACTTCTGGTGATCGGGGCTCTGACGTTTCGTCTCAGTTGTCGTCTCAGTCGTGGCCGCTGGGCCGGTACTGGTAGCCCTGCCGCGCCCTGGTCATCGTCCGGTTCGTCGGGTGCATCGGCAGGCTTCCAGAGCAGTCCACCGACCCGTTGAGCAACGTCGCGGCGGATCGCTGACGTGATGTGCTGGTAGCGGGCAGCCATCGCGGTGTTCGACCAGCCCATTCCGCAGGTCCGCCAGCAACCGGATTCCTGGTGATGTCGGGGTGGCGTTCGCCATCGTCACGAAGTGGAGGCACGCGGCGCGCGCTTTCTCCGGCCAGTCACCTCCGGCGGCTTCTGCGATGGCCAACAGCGGTTCCCAGATTTCGGTGGACCGGTCGGTGACGCCCTCGGGCATCTCCGGCACGGCCGCGCCGACCTGTTCGCCTACCGATTCGATCCACGTGGCGGGTGCGTCACGGATCGGGACGGATTCCGCTTCCACCCGCCGTTCGCGGAATGCTTCCACGATCTCGTCGGCGCGACGTCGGCGCATGTGCACGGTGATGGTAAACGGGTGCTAATCCTCGGAGCAGGAAGCAGCGGTAAGGCGGTCGCACGGCGGCTTGAAGCGTTCGACGCGGCCACAACGCTTGTAGCCAGTACGGCACGGGAAGGTGTGCACGCGCCTGTTGAGCTTCCGAACCTGATTCCGGGGTCACCAAATCGTAGTAGTGACAGCTCCGCTGAACGATGACACACACAAACTCGTTGACGCGAGATTCCTGTCAGCAATGGATGATTATGCATTGCTAATCAATGCCGGTCGCGGTCAGATTGTCGACACAGCAGCGCTGGTGATCGAGTTGCAAACCGGCCGCTTGCGTGCGGCGTTGGATGTGACGGACCCTGAACCACTGCCGCCTGGTCACCCTCTTTGGAAGTGTGCAGGCGTAATGATCAGCCCGCACTCGGCACGTACAGTTCCGAGCACTAACCGACTCTGCTACCTGGTTGCTGCTGAGCAGATCAGGATGTTCACCGCCGGGGGCACGCCGTCGAACGCCGCGCCTAGGTGATGCGGTGGCCCTCCCGTCTCCAGGCTCGGTAACTGCGGTAACCGTACAGGTCAGGCGGTTACCGATCGGAGTGCGGTTACCGATCGAATCGGTAACCGGCACCTCATGTGGGTGGCGATTGAGCACAACACAAGACGGCTGTAACCGGAAGGGGCACGCTCTTCCGGTTACAGCCGTCTTGTCGCGTGGTGGTCCACTGTCGACCAGGTCGAACGGCGGTCGGTTACCGCCCTCATCGGTAACCCTATGATCAAAGGTAACCGTCTGACCTGCATGATTACCGAAGTTACCGTAGTTACCGATCCCTGAGGCAGGTGCGGACGGTGTCGGGCGAGATGCGAACTGGTTCGGTGTCGCCCACGGGGGAGCGTGCTTCATGCAATCGCATGTCGAGCTGTGCGGGTCCCGGCCGGGTTGACGATCAGATCGGTAACCGCACCTCGATCGGTAACCGCCTGAACTGCACGGTTGTCGCAGTTGCCGGGGCACGGTTCTACCGTCCGTTGCAAACTTTCGGGGCCGACTGAGCCGATTGGGTAGAGATCGTTCGGATTTCTGAAATTAGCGCAAAAATAGTGGAAAGTGATTACTGCTGCCCGCACGGTGCGGGCGCTGAAACGGGGAACAGTGATGGCTCGTTTAGCTTTGTTGACCGTGCTTCCACTTATCGCGGCTGCGGCATTGCTGGGTACCGGAACGGCTTCGGCGTCGGCGGTGGCCGGCGAAGTGTCTCCGATGGCGTCCTGCGAGGGGACCCCTAGTTGGCAAGGGGCGACATGGACGTGGCGCTGCACAGCGGACATGCCCGGCACCGAGTTCCGTGCGGTGAATCTGTGCCCCAATGGGGACTATCACTACGGCGCGTGGGTCTCTCAAGGCCCGGGTTACGTCTCGGTGGCCAAGTGCGGGAACCCGGCGGTCCAAACGGGCTACCAGTTGAGGTAGCGATCGGAGGGTTGCAGGTGGGGTGACCGAAGTCGGCCAGCGCCACTGTTACCAAATTCCAGGCCGGCCGCACGAGTGAGAAGTGCAGCAAGCGGGATGTCTACAATGGACATTAGTGGTGACGGGTCTTCTCAGTTGTCGTGCGTCCAGCTCTGTTCAGCGCCGTTCGCTGAACTCCCTGGATCATGTACTAATAGGGTCTGAGCTGCGGACACGAACTCTGAGGAATGGTGATGGACGGACGGTCGCAGACCTCGAAAGCGTGTGAGGAGAAAGCCTCCATGGGTTCAAATCCCACCGCCAAAGCTGGAAGGCGAGTGCTCACGACGAGCGCTCGCCTTCTTGCTTTGGCGGGTGTCTTGTGGGGGCGTGCCCCCACACCCCGCCCTGGGGGCACGCCCCCAGGGCCCCGACCAGGTGCAGAGTCATGGCGGTGGGGCGGGTTCGTCAGAACCTCACTGCGGCCAGGAACTTCTCCAGCAGTGCGGCGTCGCCGGTCACCTCGAAACCGTCGACCGGCCGCCGCTGGTACAGCGCCAGCACCACCTCGAACGCCGGCCCGCTCAGCGACGCGTCAGCCGCCACCTCCCCGTGCCGGAGCGCCACGGGCGCCTCACCGCGCAGGTCGACCAGCCACTCCTCCGCGCCGGTCGCCGTGAAGCGCAGCACCCCGGACCCGAGCAGCGCGGACGCCTCCGGCCGGAGGGTGAAGATGAACGGCAGCAGCGTCGTCATCCACTCCCACAGCGCGTCGCAGGTCACCCGCTCGCCGACCTCGAACGGCAGCCCGAGCGCCTGGCACGCGTCGAACCGGTGCACGACGGTCTCGTGCGCCATCCGCCGTCCCCAGAACCGCGGCCCCGCCATCCCGGCCATCACCGCGATCGGCTCGTCGACCCGCACCCCGGACATCCGGTCGGCCAGCAGCTGGGCGCCTTCGAGCAGCCACGGGCCGAGCTCCGCGGTCGTCTCCCCGGCGTAGCCGGACACCGAGTGCGCCTTGCTGAACGACCGGTCGGTCTCCTGGACGCGCCGCTCGACCATCTCCGCGACCCAGCGGTGCGCGTACCCGAGGTGGCGCAGCAGCTGGTTGACCGTCCAACCGGGACACGACGGCACCGGCGCCGACAGGTCGGCGCCGTCCACCGCGGACACCAGCAGCGACGTCTCGGAGACGATCGTGGCCAGGCGCTCGTCGTAGCTCAGGGACCCCACGGTCAGAAACGTACGCCCCGCACCAGCAGGTCGAGCAGCGCGCGGTCGCCGAACACCTCCAGCCCCTCCACCGGGCGCCGCCGGTACATCGCCAGCACCAGGTCCACGACCGGGCCGCGCACCGCCACGTCCGCCTTCTCGTGGCCCTCCCGCACCACCGGCGCCGCACCCGTGAGGTCGATCACGAACTCGGCCTCGGCGTCCGTCGCGTGCAGGTGCACGGTGCCGGTCCCCACCAGGGCCGCCGTCTCCTCCGGCCACCGCGTGAACGCGTAGGGGACCGCGAGACCGGTCCACTCGCGCAGCGTGTCCTGGGCGATCTCGGGGTCGAGGTCGAACGGCAGGCCCAGCGCGTTCAGCGCGTCCCACCGGTGGACCGCGGTCTCGTGGGTCATCCGCCGCGACCACACGCGGGGGCCGGGGTGGCCCTCGACCGGCGCGATCATCTCGTCGGGGTCGACGGAGCGCAGCACCTCGGCCAGCGAGGCGGCTCCCTCCCGCAGCCACGGGATCAGCACCGAGGCCTGTTCACCCACGTACGAGGACAGGTGGTGGGCGCCGTTGCGGGAGAAGTCGATCTCCGGCAGCCTCTCCCTGAGCATGACGTCGGCCCAGCGGTGGGCGTGGCCGAGGTGGCGCAGGAGTTGGTTCAGCGTCCAGTCCGGGATCGACGGGACGGGAACGCGCAGGTCAGCGCCTTCGAGGGCAGCGGTCAGCAGTGCGGTCTGGTTGATGATCTCGGCGCAGCGGCGCTCGTAGCTCGGAATCCCCACACCTGTGAACATAGGGACGCCGGCCGGTGCCTGGGAGGGGCCCACCGGCCGGCGTTCCGAAAACGAGCATACACCATGATCGAACACTTGTTCGAGTGATCATTGCTGGGCCAACTGGTTAACCGTTAGTGACAACAGCTTCCAAACACCACTCGATCGAGGAAGGATGCGGCGGTCCGCCGCATCCCCTGGAGGAAGTTTTGAGACCCACCCTGCCCGGTGTCGGGACAGCGGTGGTGGCGCTCGTGTTCGCCGCCGTCCCCGCCGTTGCCGCACCCAGCTCCGACGCGCTGATCTCCGAGGTCTACGGGGGCGGCGGCAACTCCGGCGCCACCCTCACGCAGGACTTCGTCGAGCTCGCGAACAAGGGCACGGCCCCCGTCGGCCTGGACGGCTTCAGCGTCCAGTACATCTCGGCGAGCCCCGGCGCCTCCACGCAGTGGGGCGTCACCCCGCTGACCGGCAGCATCGCCGCCGGCAAGACCTTCCTGGTCGCCCAGGCCAAGGGCACCGGCGGCACGGTCGAGCTGCCCACCCCCGACGCCACCGGCACCCTCGCCATGAGCGCCACCGGCGGTGCCATCGCGCTCGTCTCCGGCACCACGCCGCTGACCTGCAAGACCGCCGCCGACTGCGCCGCGGAGCCGCGTGTGAAGGACCTCGTCGGCTACGGCACCGCCGTCGTGCGCGAGGGCACCGCGACCGGTGCGCTGAGCAACACCACCTCGGCGGCCCGCAAGACCGGCCTGCCCGACACCGACGACAACTCCGCCGACTTCACCGTCGGCGCCCCCACCCCGACCAACTCCAAGGGCGAGACCCCGGGCGGCGGCGACCCCGGTCCCGGCCCCGACCCGGACCCCACGCCCGGCGACAAGCGCATCCACGACATCCAGGGCGTCACGCGCATCTCGCCGCTCGTCGGCCAGAAGGTCACGAACGTCCCCGGCGTCGTCACCGGCACGCGCGCCACGGGTGACCGCGGCTTCTGGATCCAGGACACCAAGACCCCGGACGCCGACCCGCGCACCAGCGAGGGCGTGTTCGTCTACACGGCAGGCTCCGCGCCGACCGTCGCGGTGGGCGACGAGGTGCTGGTCAGCGGCACGATCGCCGAGTACCGGCCGGGCGGGGAGACGGGCTCGAACCAGACCCTCACCGAGATCACCGCTCCGACCACGACCACGCTGTCCAAGGGCAACGCGGTCCCGGCGCCGGTCGTCGTGCAGAACATCCCGGCCGGCTACCTGCCCGCCCCCGGCGGCAGCATCGAGCAGCTCCCGCTGGAGCCGGAGAAGTACGGCCTCGACTACCTCGAGTCGCTCGAAGGCACGCTGGTGCAGGTGAACGACGCCCGCGTCGTCGGCCCGAGCAACTCCTTCGGCGAGGTCTGGGTGACGGTCAACCCCGACCAGAACCGCAACCAGCGCGGTGGCACCACCTACACCGCGTACGACCAGCAGAACAGCGGCCGCCTGAAGATCAAGACCGCCGGTCAGCTGCCCGCCGCGAACGTCGGTGACGTGTTCGCCGGCGCGACCGTCGGTGCCGTCGAGTACACCAACTTCGGCGGCTACACGCTGGCGGCGCTGACCCTCGGCCAGCACGTCTCGTCCAACCTGCAGCGCGAGATCACCGAGCAGCAGAAGGAGTCCGAACTCTCGGTCGCGACCTACAACGTCGAGAACCTCGACCCGTCCGACCCGCAGGAGAAGTTCGACCGGCTCGCCGACGGCGTGACCACCAACCTGCGCAGCCCGGACGTCGTTGTCCTGGAAGAGATCCAGGACAACAACGGCGCGACCAACGACGGTGTCGTGGCCGCGGACCAGACGCTGCAGAAGTTCTCCGACGCGATCGTCGCCAAGGGCGGCCCGCGCTACCAGTGGCGCCAGATCGACCCGGAGAACCTCAAGGACGGCGGCGAGCCCGGCGGCAACATCCGCGTCGGCTTCTTCTTCAACCCGCAGCGGGTGTCCTTCGTGGACCGTCCCGGCGGCGACTTCAAGACGCCCGTCCAGGTCGTGAAGAAGAACGGCCGTGCCGCGCTTTCCGTGTCACCGGGCCGGATCGACCCGCTGAACGACGCGTGGGCCAGCAGCCGCAAGCCGCTCGCCGGCGAGTTCAAGTTCCGCGGCCGCACGGTCTTCGTCGTCGCGAACCACTTCAACTCCAAGGGCGGCGACGAGGCCGTCCACGGTCGCAACCAGCCGCCGAGCCGCACCTCCGAGGTGCAGCGCGGCAAGCAGGCGGCGTCGCTCAAGGCGTTCACCGAGCAGATCCGCGCGATCGACAAGGGCGCCAACGTGATCCTCGCGGGCGACCTGAACGACTACCAGTTCTCGCCCGCGCTGAAGGCGTTGACCGGTGACGGGAACCTCAAGGCGCTGATCGAGACGCTGCCCGTGAACGAGCGGTACAGCTACGTCTTCGAGGGCAACTCGCAGACGCTCGACCACCTCGTGATGAGCAAGAACATCACGCGCTTCAGCTACGACGTGGTCCACGTCAACGCCGAGTTCGCCGACCAGGCGAGCGACCACGACCCGCAGATCGTCCGCCTCCGCCCGTCCACGGGTGACGCGAGCGTCGACCGGATCGTGTTCACGCTCGAAGACGTCATCGACTGCCTCAAGAAGTAACCCGCTCCACCTGCTGCCGTCGCCGCGTCATCCAGCTGACGCGGCGGCGGCAGCGGCCGTCGCGGCCGCGACACCGGCCTGGATCGCCTGGATGGCCTTGCGCACGGCGTCACCGGCCCAGTTGCCGGCTGCGATCTCCCCGGCCCGCCGCTTCAGCTCGCGCTTGTCGCCCTCGAACACCCGGTGCACCGCGTTCGCCGCGTGCAGCAGCGTGATCAACGACCCCGTGCGCGCATCCGCTCCGCGGTACCCGTGCACGACCTCGCCGACGGCCTTGCGCACCTCGTCGTCCGCGCGCTCGTCGGTGATCACGTAGCTCCTGCCGGGAAAGATCCCGAGCACCCTGCGCGCGTCCACCCGCACGGCGCCACGGGCCTCCAGGTCCGCGAGCACGTTGTCGCGCACGCGTTTCCGCAGCCGCTCCACCGCCTTCCGCGGTGACATCGGCTTGTCGATCCGCGCGACCGACTCCCGCAGCAACGGGTCCGCCAGCGGCGCCGGGTCGACGACCTGGAGCTTCTTGCCGGTCGGTTCGAACGCGACCCGCCCCGAGCTCACCAGCTCGATGAGCACGGCACCGGCGAGCGCGTTGTCCGCCGACGCCGAGTCGACGTGCAACTTCCCGTTCTGCCGGTTGATGAACAGCAGCATCAGCTCTTCGTGCAGCACCATGCCACCGTAACGCGAGAAGGGCGCCGAACGGTGAGGTTCGGCGCCCTTCTGCGAAGAGAGCGGAGGATACGGGATTTGAACCCGTGAGGGGGTGAACCCAACACGATTTCCAGTCGTGCGCACTAGGCCGCTATGCGAATCCTCCGTGGAGAACCTTACCGGACGGGTGTCCCACGGCCCAAAACGGGGGGTCTCGACCACCTCGCCGAAAAATCTTCTGAGGCCGTGTCGATCTGGCGGGTGCCCGCTCGTCGTGATCCCGTAGACCCGGACCGAGGAGGACTTCCGTGAAGTACATGCTGTTGATCCACGCCGCCGCCGACCAGGAGGCCAACTGCACCGTCGAGGACTGGATCGCCTACGAGAAGGAGATGAAGGACGCGGGCGTCCTGGTCTCCGGGCACTCGCTGGCCGACCTCGTCACCGCGACCACCGTCCAGGTCGGACCGGACGGCCGGCGCAGCGTCACCGACGGGCCGTTCGCCGAGACCCGCGAGGTGCTGGGCGGCTACAACGTCATCGACGTGCCCGACCTCGACGCGGCACTGGAGTGGGCGGCCAAGTGCCCCGGCTCGCGTGACGGCGGCGCCGTCGTCGTGCGGCCGATCGCCGAGTTCGACCTCTGAGTTCTCGATGAACGTCGAGCAGGTGTTCCGGGAGGAACGCGGCCGGCTGCTCGCCACCCTGGTCAAGCGCTTCGGCGACCTCGACCTCGCCGAGGAGGTCACCTCCGACGCGATCGAGGCGGCGCTGCGGCACTGGCCGGTCGACGGGGTGCCGGACCGGCCCGGCGCGTGGTTGCTCACGACCGCGCGCCGCAAGGCCGTCGACCGGCTGCGGCGCGACCGGGTGCACGCCGCCCGGCTCGCGCTGCTGCAGGTGGAGGTCGACCGCGCGGACCCGCCGAAGGGCGACGCGCTGCCGGACGAGCGGCTGGAGCTGTTCTTCACGTGCGCGCACCCGGCGCTGGCGGAGGAGGACCGCGGGGCGCTCGTCCTGCGGTGCCTCGCCGGCTTCACGACGCCGGAGGTCGCGCGGGCGTACCTCGTGCCCGTGACGACGATGCAGCAGCGGATCGTGCGCGCGAAGAAGAAGATCAGGGAGGCGCGCATCCCGTTCCGCGTCCCCGACCCGCACGAGCTCCCGGAACGCCTGCCCGGCGTGCTGCAGGCCGTCTACTCGATCTTCACCGAGGGCTACGCCGCCCAGCGCGCCGACCTCGCGGAGGAGGCGGTCCGGCTCGCGCGGATCCTGCGCGGCCTGCTGCCCGACCGCGAGGTGACGGGCCTGCTGGCGTTGATGCTGCTGGTCCACGCCCGCCGGGACGCGCGCGCCGAGCTGCTGGAGGACCAGGACCGCTCCCTCTGGGACCGCGACATGGTCGACGAGGGCAGCGCGCTGGCCGAGCAGGCGCTGACCGGCGGCCACGGCCCGTACGGCGTGCAGGCCGCGATCAACGCGCTGCACGACGAGGCACCCGACTTCGCCTCGACGGACTGGCCGCAGATCGTCGCGCTCTACGACGTGCTGCTGAAGCTGGCGCCGTCGCCCGTGGTCGCGCTGAACCGGGCCGCCGCGGTCGCGATGCGCGACGGTGCCGCGGCGGGCCTCGCGTTGCTCGACGAGCTCGCCGCCGAACCCAGGCTGCGCGACTACCACCCGTACCGGGCCGCCCGCGCCGACCTGCTGCACCGCCTGGGCCGTTCCGCGGAGGCCGCCCAGGCGTACCGCGAGGCCATCGCACTCGCGGGCACCGCGTCCGAACAGGACTTCCTGCGCCGCAGGCTCACCGCCGTCGAGGAGAAACCGTGATCACGAAGTGGTTGTCCACAGGTGGGGACAACCCTGTGGGCAACTCGAACATGCGTTCGAAGAACTAGATCGGTTACACTTGCGTCGGACCTCGTGCGGCACACATCTCGCGAACCTCCCCAGGGCCGGAAGGCAGCAAGGATAAGCGGGCTCTGGTGGGTGCACGGGGTCCCCTTTTTGTGTCGGTGCTCCCCGGTACTGTCTGCGGCGTGGCGCTCGCTCTGTATCGCAAGTACCGTCCGGCCACGTTCTCCGAGGTCGTCGGCCAGGAGCACGTGACCGATCCGCTGCGTGTCGCACTGTCGGCGGGCCGGGTGAACCACGCGTACCTGTTCAGCGGTCCACGCGGCTGCGGCAAGACCTCGTCGGCCCGCATCCTGGCCCGCTCGCTGAACTGCGTGAAGGGCCCGACACCCGACCCGTGCGGCGAGTGCAACTCGTGCATCGGCCTCGCGCCGAACGGCACCGGCAGCGTCGACGTGGTCGAGCTCGACGCCGCGTCCCACGGTGGTGTGGAGGACGCCCGCGACCTGCGCGACAAGGCCTTCTACGCCCCGGCGGAGGCCAAGTACCGCGTCTTCATCATCGACGAGGCGCACATGGTCACCACGCAGGGCTTCAACGCCCTGCTGAAGATCGTCGAAGAGCCGCCGGACCACCTGATCTTCATCTTCGCCACGACCGAGCCGGACAAGGTCCTCCCGACCATCCGCTCGCGCACCCACCACTACCCGTTCCGCCTGATCCCGCCCGGCGTGATGCGCAGCCTCCTCGAACGCAACTGCGCCGCCGAGGGCGTCGCCGTCGAGCCCGCGGTGTTCCCCCTGGTGATCCGCGCGGGCGGCGGCTCAGCCCGCGACACCCAGTCCGTGATGGACCAGCTCCTCGCCGGCGCGGGCCCCGAGGGCGTGCGGTACGACCGCGCCATCACCCTGCTCGGCGTCACCGACTCGGCCCTGATCAACGACGTGGTCGAGGGCCTTGCGGCCGGCGACGGCGCCGCGGTGTTCGGCACCATCGACAGCCTGGTCGAAGCGGGCCACGACCCCCGCCGCTTCGCCTCCGACCTCCTCGACCGCCTCCGCGACCTCGTCCTGCTCTGCGCGGTGCCCGACGCGGCCGACCGCAACCTCGTCTCCGCCCCGGCCGACGAGCTGGCGACCATGTCGTCCCAGGCCGAGCGCATCGGCCCCGCCGCACTCACGCGTTACGCCGAGATCGTCCACACCGGCCTGGTCGAGATGCGCGGCGCCACCGCCCCCCGCCTGCTGCTGGAGCTGCTCTGCTCCCGCATGCTGCTGCCCTCGGTCTCCCAGTCCGAGGCCGCACTCCTGCAACGCCTCGAACAACTCGAACGCCGCCCACCCGCCGCCATCGCGGCCGGTCCCGGCGACCCGTCGGCTGCTCCGGCCGGCGGTCCGGTGTTCACCCGCAGGTCCCAGCAGCCCGCCACTCCACCTGCGGCACCCGCGCCGGTCGCGACGGTTGCGCCGCCGGTTGCTCAGCCCGCTCCTCCCGTTGTCGAGCCTGCTCAGCCCGTTGTCCAGGCCGTTGCTCCGCCCGTTGCCGCTCAGCCCGTCGCTGTTCAGCCAGAACCTGCTGCTGCTCCCGCTGCCGCGGCGGTTCCTGCTCCGTCGGAACTCTCGACCGCTCCCAGCACCGGCGCGATGGACGCGCCGGCCGTGCGCCGCATCTGGTCCGAACTGCTGGCCGCGGTCCGCTCCAGCAGCCGCAGCACCGAGGCGATGCTGACGAACGCGATGGTCAGCGAGGTCGACGGCAACGTCGTCACCATCGCCCACACCTCCGCCCCCCTGGCCCGCCGCCTGGCCGAACCCCGCAACACCGAGGCCATCGCCGCAGCCCTGTCCGCCGTGCTCGGCGGCACCTGGCAGGTCCGCTGCATCCACGGCACCCCCGGCGCCACCACCCAGGCCTCCGGCCCGGCCAAGGCCCCCCGTCCCGCCCCGACCCGCCCGAGCCAGTCGTCCGCACCGCCGCAACCCCCGGCCCGCCCGCAGCCAGAACCCCAGTCCCGCCCGGCCCCGCGCCCACCGGTCGACGACGTCCCACCCCCACCGGAACCCCCGGAGCCCGACGAGCCCCTCCCGCCAGAGCCGTACGACGAAGAGGCAATGCTCGCCGAGGCCGCCCGCCCAGCCGACCCCAACGCAACGCCGGTCGCGGCCCTGGACCCGGAGGCCAAGATGTTCCAGCTCCTGGCCGACGAACTGGGCGCCCGCCCGCTGAAAAAGGCCTGACGGGTTCCGCACGCGCCACCCGACCGGGTGAAGCTTGTCCTGATCCACGCCTGGGCTCGTCTTGTAGGTGTCCGGATCACACCTGCTCCGGCGCCCGCAGGTATGGAAGCGCGCGGAGGGGGCGATGCTCGTGGTCGAGCCGAGATGGCGGCATCGGTGAGGCCGCGGTGCTCAGCCGGTGTCGTGGGTGAGGACAGCCCGTGGGGGCGGCCGGCGTGCGCACCCGGTGTGGTGGCTGGGGGGTAGGCCGCGGGAGCGGTGGCCCGCGCGGCACCGCGCACCAGCGTTCCCGGCACCTGGACCACCCGCGCACCCACGCTGGCACCGTGGCCACCGCACGTGCCGCCACCGCACGCACCGCCCACCGCACCGCACCGCACCGCACCGCACGCGCCGCCGCCCCACGCGCCGCTCACCGCACCGCACCGCACGTGCCGCCGCCCCACGCGCCGCACTGCGCGTGCCGCCGCCTCACCGCGCGTGGGGCCACCGCATGTGCCGCGCGCCGCCCACTTCACGCGCCGCCCATGCGCCGCCACCCCACACGCCGCCCGATTCCACGCGCCGCCCACCCCACCAGGCCCCCACCCCACCCAACCCCCACGAGGGGCGAGCCCCACCCACCGACGCTGCGCGCCGTACGCTGGACCCCACTCCCAACCCACCCGAGAGGACCAGCAGGTGCAACCCGGTTTCGACATGCAGGCACTGCTCCAGCAGGCCCAGAACATGCAGCAGCAGATGGCCACCGCCCAGCAGGAGCTGGCCGAAACCGAGGTCGCCGGTTCCGCGGGCAACGGCCTCGTCACCGCGACCGTCACCGGTGGCGGTGAGCTCATGAACCTCACCATCGACCCGAAGATCGTCGACCCCGAGGACGTCGAGACGTTGCAGGACCTGGTGATCGCCGCCATCAAGGACGCGAACACGAAGGCCCAGCAGTTGGTGGAGCAGAAGCTCGGTCCGCTCGCGCAGGGCGGCCTCGGCGGATTGCTCGGGTAAGTCGCGATGTACGAGGGGCCGGTTCAGGACCTCATCGACGAGCTGGGCCGGCTGCCCGGTGTCGGCCCGAAGAGTGCGCAGCGCATCGCCTTCCACCTGCTCGCGACGGAGCCCGCGGACATCGAGCGGCTGCAGAGCGCGTTGCAGAAGGTGAAGGAAGGCGTTGTGTTCTGCGACGTCTGCGGCAACGTGAGTGCGGAGACCACCTGCCGCATCTGCCGGGACCCGAAGCGGGACCTGACGCTGGTGTGCGTGGTCGAGGAACCCAAGGACGTGCTCGCGGTCGAGCGGACCAGGGAGTTCAGGGGGCGCTACCACGTGCTCGGCGGGGCGCTCGACCCGCTCAGCGGGGTGGGGCCGGACCAGTTGCGGATCAGGCAGCTGCTCACGCGGATCGGCACGCCGACCAACGGGGTCGACATCTCCGAGGTGATCATCGCCACGGACCCGAACACCGAGGGTGAGGCGACGGCCACCTACCTGGTGCGGATGCTGCGGGACTTCCCGGGGCTCACGGTCACCAGGCTGGCGAGCGGGTTGCCGATGGGTGGCGACCTGGAGTTCGCGGACGAGCTCACGCTGGGGCGTGCGCTATCTGGGCGCCGGAGCATGTGACGAACCATCCACCGCGGTTGGGCAGCACCAGGCTGATCGCGGTGGATGGTCCTTCCGGCGCGGGGAAGTCCACCTTCGCGCAGCGGCTCGCCGAGCAGCTCGGGGCCCAGCTCATCCGCACCGACCACTTCGCCACCTGGGACGATCCCGTCACGAGGTGGTGGCCGCGGCTCGTGCGGGCGCTCGACGAGGTCGCGGAGGGCAGGACCGGTCGTTACCGCACGACCGACTGGTCGCAGGGGTTCGCGCGGCCGGAGCAGGGGGAGTGGGTCGAGGTCGAGCCACGACCGGTGCTGGTCCTGGAGGGGTTCTCCGCCGCCAGGAAGGCGAACCACCGCGCCAGCACCGCGATCTTCGTCGACCACGGCACCGAGGAGGCCCGGCTGGAACGCGCGGTCGCGCGGGACGGTGAGCGGCACCGGGAGCACTTCCGGCGGTGGCAGCAGTTCGAGCGCGGCTGGTTCGCCGTCGACGAGACGCGGGACAGGGCCGACTACGTGGTCACGGCGAGCTGATCGCGCACCACGTCGGCCTCCGGTGAGCCGATCGCGTTGAACACCTCAAGCGCCGACTCCCAGTACTTCCTCGCTGCCGCAACGGATCCCGACGCCAGTGCCGCGTCACCGGCCAGGCCGAGCGCCCGTGCGAAGACCCAGCGGTGGCCGGACGACTCGCCGAGTGCGGACGCGCGCAGGGCGCATTCGAGGGCCTGGGGGGCGTCGCCCGTGTCGAGGTGGATGCGGCCCAGCACGAGCAGCACCTCCATCTCGGCGCTGCGGAACTGCGACCGGCCCGCCTCCACCAGCGCCGAGGTCGCCTGCGCCAGCGCCTCCTCGTAGCGGCCGACCCCGCGGTACGCGGCGGCCAGACCGCGGCGGGCGAGGATCATGCCCCACGAGTAACCGGTCTCGGTCGCGCTCGCCAATGCCGCCGAGAACTGCGTCAGCGCCTCCTCGTAGCGCTTGGCACCTTCGAGCGCGCGGCCCAGCAGGTTCGTGGCGTCGCACGAGCTCTTGACGTTCTCCAGGTCAGCGGCGATCTCGATGGCCGCACGGGCGTGCGTCGCCGCTTCTTCGTACCGGCCGCGCATCAGCAGGGTGATGGCCATGCCTTCGTGCAGCGTGTGTCCGAACGTGCGGGCCGCGGAACGTTCGTACAGCTCGCCCGCGCGCACGAAGTAGTCGGCGCCGAGGTCGGCTTGGCCGCGCATCGCGTACACCTCGCCCAACGCGCGCATGACGTGCGCCTGGGTGATCCACGAGTCGAGCCGCGTGCCGGCTTCGAGGGCCTCCTCGAAGTTCGCGGCGGCCCGGTCGAGCTGGCCGAGCTGCATGTAGATGCCGCCGAGGTTGAACAACGCGGTGGCCTGCAGCTGGTCGGCCTGGACCCGCCTGGTGATCACCAGCGCGCGTTCAAGGTGGTCGGCGGCGTGCTCCAGCTCGCCGAGGTCGATGTAGACGCCGCCCGCGTTCGACAGGACCGCGGCCTCCGCCTGCGGCAGCGAGATGCGCGGCACCAGCGCGATGGCCTGCTGGTAGTAGCCGAGGGCGTTGCGGAGCTGGCCGGTCACCCAGTAGAGCGTGCCCAGCGACGACAGCATCGCGAGCTGGCCGAGCTCGTCGCGGGGTGCGCGGGCGCCCAGCAGGCCCGCCTTCGCCGTCTCCCGCCACTCCGCGGCCAGGCCCTGCGTGTGGAAGTAGCCGCGCAACGCGTCCGCCAGCAGCCACGGCGAGTTCTCCGGGTCGCGTTCCACGGCGTGCGCGACCAGCGCCACCAGGTTGCCGCGTTCCACGTCGAGCCAGCTCAACGCCTCGGTCGAGGTGCTGAACGCCCGCGGCACCACCCCGTCGAGCGGGTCGGGGCGGGGGAAGCGGAACAGCGTCGACTTGAGCGCGGCCGTCGCGTTGTCGACCGACCGCACCGCCCAGTCCACCAGCCGCCGCAACGCCAGGCGCGCGTCGACCTTGCCCTCCTCGAACGCCAGCCGCTCGGCCGCGTAGTCGCGCAGCAGGTCGTGGAACTGGTAGCGGGACGGCGCGTGGTTCGCGATCAGGTTGGCCGTGGCCAGGCGGTCCAGCCGGCGGCGGGCGTCCTGCGGGGTCAGCCCGGACAGCGCGGCCGCCATCTCCGGTGTGAAGTCGGTACCGGGCACCAGCGACAGCAGGCGGAACATCTGCGCCAGCTCCGGCTTCAGCGCCGTGTAGGAGAGGTCGAACGCCGCGTGCACCGCGACCCGCTCGTCGCCCTCCACGGCCAGCGCGGCGAGCCGGTTGCCCGCGCGCAGCTCCTCGACGTAGTCCGCGATCGACAGCTCCGGCCGCGACACCAGGTTCGCCGCCGCGATCCGCAACGCCAGCGGCAGGTGCGCGCACAGCGCAGCCAGCTCCGCGGCCGCGTCCTCCTGCGCGTCCACCTCGGCGGCGCCCACGATGCCCGCGAGCAACGCCCTGGTCTCCGGCCAGTCGAGCACGTCGAGCCGCACGTTCGAGGCCGCGTGCGACACCGCGAGCCCGCGCAGGGTGTCCCGCGAGGTCACCAGCACCGCACAGCCCGGCGACCCCGGCAGCAGCGGCCGGATCTGCTCGGCCGACGACGCGTTGTCGAGCAGCAGCAGCACCCGCTGACCGGTCAGCGTCGAGCGGAACATCGCCTCCTGCTCGTCCTGGTCCAGCGGCACCTGGTCGGGTTCGGTGCCCAGCGCCCGCAGGAACCGCGGCAGCACGTCGACCGCGCTCAACGGCGGACCGGGGGCGTACCCGCGCAGGTTCACGTACAGCTGGCCGTCCGGGAAGTCCGACCGCATCCGGTGCGCCGCGTGCACGGCCAGCGCCGTCTTGCCCACGCCCGGCGGACCGGCGAGTGTGACGACCGGCACGCCCTGGGCGGTCCGGAGCAGGGCGATGATCAACGCCACGGCCTCGTCGCGGCCCACGAAGTCGGGGATGTCGGCGGGCAGCTGCGACGGCACCACCCGCTCGGGCTTCGCCGCCACGACCGCGGCACCGGAGACGGCGGGCGCCACCGCGTCGATCGAGCCGGAGAGCACCTGGCCGTGCACCCGCCGCAGCTCGTCACCGGGGTCGATGCCCAGCTCGTCACCGAGCAGCCGGGACACCCGCTGGTAGGCGGCCAGCGCCTCGCTCTGCCGGCCGGAGCGGTACAGCGCCACCATCAGCTGCGCCCAGAACCGCTCGCGCAACGGGTGCTCGCTGGTCAGCCGGGACAGCTCCGCCACCAGCTCGCCGTGCCTGCCCAGCTCCAGGTCGACCTCGACCCGGCGTTCCAGCACGTGCAGGCGGCGTTCGTTCAGCCGCGGCACCTCGTCGCGGTGCAGGATCTCCGACGGCACGTCGACCAGCGCCGGACCCCGCCACAGACCCAGTGCGGCGGTGAACGCGGCCGAGGCGGCCGGCAGGTTCCCCGCGGCGCGCTCCTGCTCACCCTGCTCGATCAGCGGTTCGAAGCGCATCAGGTCGATGGTCTTCTCGTCCACGTCGATCAGGTATCCGTCTGGCACGGTCCGAATGGGCACGGACGGACCGAGCAGCTGCCGCAACCTCATCACGTACGTCTGGAGCGTCGCGCGGGCCCTGGCCGGCGGCTCGTCGCCCCACACGTTCCCGGCGAGCTCGTCGACCGACACCGACGTGCCGGCGCGCAGCAGCAGTGACACCAGCAACGCGCGCTGCCTACCCGCTCTCACCAGCAAAGGTTCGGAGTCGACGAGCACTTGCAGAGGGCCGAGCACGCGGAACTCGACGTGCCTGCTCATGCGCCCTCCTCCGCGTGTCGCTGTTGTTTCTACAGCCTAGGAGAGCGTTCGACGCATCTGGCGTGCTCACGTTGGGTCAGCGCGCATGCGCCGGACGTATCAGAATGCCTGGTCTAGTGGCCGGATCGTGACCTGGACTACCTCGGGAGGGGTATGAACAACGGTTATGGTCGGCGACCACACCGTGAGATGTGCGGATTGTCCAAGGGGTGTTTGATGGTCCACTCAGTAACGGCTCGCCGCCGTTGGGTAGCCGCGATCGGCTTCCTCAGCGTCAGCGCGCTGGCCCTGTCCGGTTGCGCGCAATCCCAGCGCGACTCAGGGGGCGGCGGCCAGCAGGGCGGCACGCTGACCTTCGGTGCCGCAGGCGCGCCGAAGCTGTTCGACCCGTTCTACGCGACCGACGGCGAGACCTTCCGGGTCGCCCGTCAGATGTACGAGGGTCTGGTCGGCTTCAAGCCCGGCACCGCCGAGGTCGAGCCCGCGCTCGCCGAGAAGTACGAGCCCTCCGCTGACGGCAAGACGTGGACGTTCACCCTCAAGGAGAACGTGAAGTTCCACGACGGCACCGCGTTCAACGCCGAGGCGGTCTGCTTCAACTTCGAGCGCTGGTACAACCAGAAGGGCGCCGGCCAGTCCGACGCCGTCTCCCAGTACTGGCTGGACAACTTCGGCGGGTTCAAGGGCACGCCGGACAAGCCCTCGCTGTACAAGTCCTGCACGGCCAAGGACGCCAAGACCGCGGTCATCGAGCTGAACGAGGTCACCTCGCAGTTCCCGTCGGTCCTCGGCTTCACGTCGTTCTCGATCTCCAGCCCCGACGCGCTGAAGAAGTACGACGCCGACAACGTCCAGGCCGCAGGTGACTCGTTCACCTACCCGGCCTACGCCACGGAGCACCCGACCGGCACGGGCCCGTTCAAGTTCAGCAAGTACGACAAGGCCAACAACACCGTCGAACTCGTCCGCAACGACGACTACCACGGCACCAAGGCCAAGCTGGACAAGATCGTCTTCAAGATCATCCCGGACGAGACCGCCCGCAAGCAGGCGCTCAAGGCCGGCGACATCGACGGCTACGACCTGCCGAACGCGGCGGACTGGGCCGGTCTGAAGACCGACGGCTTCAACGTGGCGATCCGCCCGGCGTTCAACGTGTTCTACCTGGGCATCAACCAGAAGAACAACCCGAAGCTCGCCGACCTCAAGGTCCGCCAGGCCCTGATGTACGCGATCAACCGCGAGCAGCTGGTCAAGTCGCAGCTGCCCGAGGGCGCCAAGGTCGCGACGCAGTTCATGCCGGACACGGTGAACGGCTACAACAAGTCGATCCCCGAGGTGAAGTACGACGTCGAGAAGGCGAAGGCGCTGCTCGCCGAGGCCGGTGCCACCGACCTGACCCTGAAGGCCTACTGGCCGTCCGAGGTCACCCGCCCGTACATGCCGTCCCCGAAGGACCTGTGGGGCGCCATCGCCGGCGACCTGCAGAAGGCCGGCATCAAGCTGGACGTCGTCACCAAGCCGTGGAACGGCGGCTACCTGACCGACGTCGACAACGGCATCCCGGACGTGTTCCTGCTCGGCTGGACCGGTGACAACGGCACCGCCCACAACTGGGTCGGCACGTTCTTCGGCCGCACCGACAACCGCTTCAACACCGGTGTGTCGGCGTGGGGCGCCTCGCTCGCCTCCGACCTCGCCAAGGCGAACTCCGAGCCGAACGAGGGCAACCGCACCAAGCTGTACGAAGAGGTCAACAAGAAGATCATGGAGGAGTACCTCCCCGCGATCCCGATCTCGTACTCCCCGCCCGCTCTGGTGTTCAAGTCGGACATCAAGGGTGTCGTCCCGAGCCCGTTGACCGACGAGAGGTTCGGTTCGGCCTCCAAGGGCTGAGTCGACCAGCTCCCACCACAAGAGAACAACGGGGTAGCTCACAGTGCTCCGCTACACCATTCGACGGCTGGTCCAGCTGGTCGGCGTGGTGCTGGTGCTCTCGCTGCTGCTCTTCGCGTGGCTGCGCGTACTCCCAGGAGGGCCGGTCTCGGCCCTCCTGGGAGACCGCTCCACACCGGAGAAGGCGGCGGAGCTCACCAAGCAGCTCGGCCTCGACCAACCGATTTTCGTGCAGTACTTCAAGTTCCTCGGTCGCGCGGCGACCGGCGACTTCGGCGTCTCCACCGGTGTCCAACCCGGTGACTCGGCGCTCGACATCTTCCTCCAGCGGTTCCCCGCCACGCTCGAACTGAGCTTCTTCGCGATCCTCATCGCGATCGCGGTCGGCGTCCCGCTCGGTTACCTCGCCGCGAAGCGCCGCGGCGGCTGGTTCGACAACCTCAGCGTCGTCGGCTCCCTCATCGGTGTCGCCGTTCCGGTGTTCTTCCTGGCCTACGTGCTCAAGGGCGTGGCGTCGTCCACGCTCGGTCTGCCGTCCAGCGGCCGCCAGGACGCCATCGACGCCACCCGCGTCACCGGCTTCTTCACCCTCGACGGAATCCTCACCGGCGAGTGGGACGCGACGTTCAACGCGCTGGAACACCTGATCCTGCCGGCCGTCGCGCTGGCGACGATCCCGTTCGCGGTGATCTTCCGGATCACCCGCGCCGCCGTCCTCGACGTGCTCGACGAGGACTTCGTGCGCACGGCCGAGTCGAAGGGCCTCACCGCTCCGGTGATCCGCCGCCGGCACGTGCTGCGCAACGCGATGCTGCCGGTCGTCACCACGATCGGCCTGCAGACCGGTGCGCTGCTGTCGGGTGCGGTGCTCACCGAGAAGGTGTTCTCGTTCCCCGGTGTCGGCGAGGCGCTCGCCATCGGGTTCGAACGGCGCGACTACCCGGTGCTGCTGCTGTTGATCATCATGGCCACGAGCGTCTACGTCGTGGTCAACCTGCTGGTCGACCTCTCGTACGCGCTCATCGACCCGCGCATCAGGACGAGGTGAGACCGTGGCACTGGGAGTGACCAAGAAGGAAAAGATCGACGGTCTCGCGGAGAGCTCGGGCACCTCGCTCGCCGCCAGCGCGTGGAAGAGGCTGCGCCGCAGCCCGGTGTTCCTCACCGGCGCGGTGATCATCGGCATCTTCATCGCGGTGTCGCTGCTCTCGCCGTGGCTCGCGCCGCACAACCCGGCCGACCCGATGCTGATCGACCAGGTCGTCAAGGCGCGCAACGAGATCCCGCCCGCCCAGCCGGGCCACCCGCTCGGCGGCGACCTGCAGGGCCGCGACTTCCTGTCGCGCCTGCTGATCGGCTCGCAGCAGACGCTGATCGTCGGCATCGGCGCGACGGTCATCGGCCTGACCGGCGGCCTGATCCTGGGCACGCTCGCGGGCGCGCTCGGCGGCTGGGTCGACTCGCTCGTCATGCGCGTCGTCGACGTCATGCTGTCCCTGCCGTCGCTGTTGCTCGCGTTCTCCATCGCGGCGATGTTCGCGCGGCCCAGCCAGTTCACCGTGATCCTCGCGGTCGCGATCGTGCAGATCCCGGTGTTCGCCCGGTTGCTGCGCGGTTCGATGCTGGCGCAACGGCACAGCGACCACGTGCTCGCGGCGACGGCGCTGGGCGTGAAGAAGGGCGCGATCGTGTTCCGGCACATGCTGCCGAACTCGCTCGGTCCCGTGATCGTGCAGTCCACGCTCGTGCTGGCCACCGCGATCATCGAGGCGGCGGCGCTGTCGTTCCTCGGCCTCGGCAACCCGGACGACCGGGTGCCGGAGTGGGGCCAGATGCTCGGCGACGTGCAGAAGGTGTTCGACACCCACCCGCACCTCGCCGCGTGGCCCGCGGTCTGCATCATCATCGTCGCGCTCGGTTTCACCCTCATGGGCGAGACGCTGCGCGAAGCCCTCGACCCGAAGAACAGGCGGTGAGTCGTCGTGGCACTGCTCGAAGTTCGTGACCTCTCCGTCGTGTTCCAGCGCAAGGGCGAACAGCCGTTCACCGCGGTCGACGGCGTCAGCTTCGACGTCGAACCCGGTCAGACGGTCGGGCTCGTCGGCGAGTCGGGCTGCGGCAAGTCGGTGACCTCGCTGGCGATCATGGGACTGCTGCCCAAGCGCGGCGCCAAGATCACCGGTTCGGTGCACTACGACGGCACCGACCTGCTCAAGCTCTCCGACAGGGAGATGCGCGACCGCCGCGGCCGCGACCTCGGCATGGTCTTCCAGGACCCGCTGTCGTCGCTCAACCCCGTCGTCCCGATCGGCCTGCAGGTCACCGAGGTGCTCGAACGGCACCGCGGCCTGGCCCGCAAGGAAGCGATGATCGAGGCGAAGGACCTGCTGGACAAGGTCGGCATCCCGGACCCGAACCGGCGGCTCAAGGAGTACCCGCACCAGCTCTCCGGCGGCATGCGGCAGCGCGCGCTCATCGCGATCGCGCTGGCGTGCCGGCCGAAGCTGCTGATCGCGGACGAGCCGACGACGGCGCTGGACGTGACCATCCAGGCCCAGATCCTCACGCTGATGAAGGAACTGGTGCAGGACCTCGACACCGCGCTCGTGATGATCACCCACGACCTGGGTGTCGTCGCCGGCCTGTGCGACGAGGTCAACGTGCTGTACGGCGGCAAGGTGGTCGAGAAGGCCATGCGGCACAAGCTCTTCTCCGAGCCGCGCCACCCGTACACGCACGGCCTGCTGGCGTCGATCCCGCGGCTCGACGCCCCGCGCGGCGAGAAGCTGACGCCGATCAGGGGCTCGGTCGCCGACAACATCCCGTGGACGAGCGCCTGCGCGTTCGCCCCCCGGTGCCCGAACGCGCTCGACGTCTGCCGTGCGGAGACGCCCGCGGAGGTCGACAAGCTCGGTCGCCTGCTCCGCTGCCACAACCCGGTGGTCCCGGGCACCCCGGCCGCCGAGGAGGTGTCGGTATGAGCGAGACCCTGGTGTCCGTGCAGGACATGAAGGTGCACTTCCCGATCAAGCGCGGTGTCTTCTTCGACCGCACGGTCGGCCACGTCTACGCCGTCGACGGCGTGGACCTGGAGATCCGGCGCGGCGAGACCTACGGCCTGGTCGGCGAGTCCGGCTGCGGCAAGTCCACCCTCGGGCGGGCGATGCTGCGGCTGAACGAGCCGACCGCGGGCAAGATGGTCTTCGACGGACAGGACTTCTCGGCCCTCAAGGGCGAGGAGCTGCGCAAGATGCGGCGCCGGATCCAGATGGTGTTCCAGGACCCGCTGTCCTCGCTCGACCCGCGCCAGTCCGTGGAGTCGATCCTGGTCGAGGGCCTGCGGGCGCACGGCCTGGACAAGGGCAAGGAGGAGACCGCCAAGCGCTTGCGCGAGCTGCTCACCGCGGTCGGTCTGCCGACGTCGGCCCTGCGCAAGTACCCGCACGAGTTCTCCGGCGGTCAGCGGCAGCGCATCGGCATCGCGCGGGCGCTGGCGCTGGAGCCGGACCTGATCGTCGCCGACGAGCCGGTGTCCGCGCTGGACGTGTCGGTGCAGGCGCAGGTCGTGAACCTCCTGGAGGACCTGCAGGAGCAGTTCGGCCTGACCTACCTGGTGATCGCGCACGACCTGGCGGTCGTGAAGCACATCTCCGACCGGGTCGGCGTGATGTACCTCGGCGGGCTGGTCGAGGAGGCCGACTCCGAGGACCTCTACGCCGAGCCGCTGCACCCGTACACGCGGGCGCTGCTGTCGGCGATCCCGGTGCCCGACCCGGTCATCGAGGACCGGCGTGAACGGATCCTGCTCGCGGGTGACCTCCCGTCGCCCGCGAACCCGCCCACCGGCTGCCGGTTCCACACCCGGTGCCCGTGGCGGCAGCAGACCCGCTGCGACACCGAACGCCCGGTGCTGCGCGAGCTCAAGCCCGGCCACAAGGTCGCGTGCCACTGGGCCGAGCAGATCCGCTCCGGCGAGATCCAGCCGCACGAGGTGAAGCCGGTCCTGGTCGAGGAGGGCGACGGCCTCTCCCCGGACGTCCCCCTGGTCGGCCCGGCCTCCGTCACAGAGGCGCTCAACCCCTAGCTCCGATGTCACGCGGGGGCCCCGCGTTCCCTTCCGGGGAACGCGG